>JAFSRN010000007.1 GCA_017446095.1 Eubacterium sp.
AGTTGTTAGTGACCATCTGGTGACCTACCCCTTGTTCAAATTTTGATAGCGTGTCTATTATCTTTTTTTACATATAAAATAAATAACGGATACCGCAGGGGTATCCGTTATTTGTTGGAGCTGGTGGCCGGACTCGAACCGGCGACCTCAGGTTGTAGTTAAGGGTATCAAATATAAACATTCCAATTTGTTAATTATTACGAATTTAATACTTCATCTGCAATTTTCATAATATTATCTGGCAAATTATATCCATCCTCATTAGCTTGACTTATCATTTGGTTAATATTAACGCTCTCATCTATATCAATTTTTTCAAGTAAACACAGTAATAATAGTACAATATTTGATTCAGATTTACCAACTAAATCTTCATCGCTCCACCACGAAATTGCAGAATCTAAATCATTTTCACAAGTATTTATTTCTCTTAAAGCATCTTCAACATTTCTTTCAAACCCTTGACCTTTTAGTATACAAAGCGCACGGTTAATTCTTAAAAATGCCGATGTTTCTTCTGGGGTTTTACAACTCAACAATTCAGATATTGAAAACCTTTCACTTACATATTCACCTCTTCTAATCATATATGCTAAATTGTTACTGGAACTAGAACCAAAGCCACTCAATATAGTGGAATACTCGTAAAGTAATCCTGCTTTCTCTACTTCACCTTCAGTGTATTTACTATAAGCAATCTTTAAAAGCATTATAATGAATATTTGCAACTTACGATTTATGCTTTCGGATATATCAACGCTAGGCATATTTCTTTCACATTTATAAATCTTATCACATATACGCTCAATAATGCTCAAATTAGACAATATTACACTTTCGACAGGAATATTGAACTTAATTAAAGCATTAGTATAATTGCTAATCGCATCGATGAAATTGTCCTCAGATACATCAATATCACCCATTTTTTCATTTATATCAAAAATTAAATCAGCAAACAATTCGTGACTATCGTCGTCTTTACTCTTATTTGACAGATCATCTTTTAACAATTTATCTAGTCTTTTCAAATTATAGTTGTCTTCAGAGTTTAATCGTATTGCTTGTTTTATACAATCAATAGCCTTGTTTCTATATGAAATATATAAATCTGAATTATCTGTGTTATCTTTTAGTTCAATATAAAGAATAGCTTTATTTGTATATGCTTCGTAGTTTTGTGGATCAAAAGAAATCGCTCTATCATAATCTTCTAAAGCTTTTTCATTTTTTCCAATATCGCTATAAATACCCCCTCTATTCGAATAATAAATTGAATCTTCAGGATCAATTTCAATAGCTTTGCTTATATAATCTATTGCCTGTACAAAGTCTGTTCTATTATTTGTAGCTTTTGCTCTTTTGCTTAGCGAAATTGACATATTATTATAATATGTTTCATCATCACATCCACGTTTTTTTGCAGATTTATATTCATTTATTGCATTATTGTATTCTTCTTTATCATCATATTCACAGCCCCTATAAAGGTACGCTTGCCATTTATTAGGATAATCATTTATGACTTTACTAAGTGCTTTTATTCTATGATAAATAGTCTTTTCACGCGAGGCATCCGACACTTCTAAATTGTATTTCTGTTCATCGGCTAAGTTCTTAGTCTCTTCAAGTATATTTCTTATTTCATCAATGTCTTTTTCAATATCCTTTGGCGCATTAAATGTTATAAGGACTCCTAATAATGTTATGATAGATGCAAAAATTCCAACAATTGTAATTATTTCATTAATTGCAGAATCTGTTCTGTTAGAAACGCTTTCACAAAACTCGATGTATTCATCTGTTATTGTCTTGGGATCTTCAACAGAATCAATAAATGAATTTAATTCTTTCCTAATCTGTTTTACCTCAACAGCATAATTCATATAACCCACTAACGATATTATGCTAACAATGATCGATACTACAGACAGAGTTACAATAAATATCATTTTCCAATTCTGTATATTCCCCTTAACTATTCGTATTTTGTTACTCATAATTATCTATTGCCTCCGTATAATAATTAATAGAATGATTTAAATTGAGGTGACATTGCTATGTGGATATTCTAAAGAACTATGTTATAATTTGTCAATGTAAATTGCAAAAATGTACAAAAAAACGACAAAAAAAGACATAATTAATTGAAAAATAGGGGTTGACAAATCAAAAACACTTGTTCCACAAACAACAAACAGCCTTCGGTTCAACCGAAGGCTGTTGCTTTTATAGTTTTATTTCAAAGTGTTTATGATTTCCCGGAACTCTGGTGTTGCTTTAAATTCATCGGGAAGCGGATATTTTTCTTCAAGAAGTGTTTTAACGCTACTTGTTGCAACAAAGGTGCTGCCAAGTGTGTGCTTATCAAATTCTTTCCCCTCAAAGAACATAGAATGTAAAACAGTTATCCTGTCAAGGCTATTAAATTGTCTTGCAAGCTCTGCCTCTTTTCTGAAATATTGCAGACCTTTTTCATATTCACCTTTTTTAACGTAAAGATAACCAATATAACCGTAGGCGTAAATCATATTTCGCCAAGCGCTACCGTAATTGCTTTCGTCATAAAACAAATTCAGCATTTCTATTTCTGCTTTCCGTGCGGCAATCAGTATATCGGCATTATTCTCTTCGTCTGTCACACCGAAAAGATGTGCTAATCCGGCACACAGTAAACCTATTGTTTCATCAACTGCTTCCATAGAATAATCCTTCTGCTCATCTGTACCGTGTGGGAACAGATAAGAGCGCAGGAACTCCTGACCATCACGCATATAAGGCATTTCATCAATGATTCTTTTGCAGTCGTCAAATGTTATTCCGCTGTTTTCATATTCGGAAAGAGTGCTGTAATATGCAGCTAAATATCTCTTTGAACAAATGCGAATACTGTCAACCCTGCAATTATTCTGAATGTTTGAATAAATCGCTTTGATTTTAGGCAGGTGTTCCTTATAGTCCGCTCCGTTATGCCTGAATGCTAAATCTCCCATAAGACGCAATTGCAAGCGAAAATCATTAGGGAACCTTTCTATTGCCTTAACGATTATTTCGTGTTTTAACTCTTCGTCTGTGAGATTGTCATACTCCTCAATGATACCGAGTATTGTCTTTTCGCTTTCAGCACGGTTTACTCCGAGCAAGTCATCAACGGAAACACCGAAATATCCTGCAATTTCTGGCAACATTTCAATATCGGGATAACTTTCGCCGCGTTCCCATTTGCTGACTGCCTGAAAAGAAACGCCGAGGAAATCAGCAAGCGCCTCCTGCGTTAAATCACGATCCTTGCGCAAGCGTTTGATGTTTTCGCTGAAATAAATGTTCATTTTATCACCTCAAATTTTATTGGCGGTACCGTCTGACTTCATCATATCGCATAAACAAGATGAATACAATAAACCATTTATTGAAGAAATTTCAACTATTGGTAGAATTGATAATCAAAAGTATAGCCGAGGAAATCCTCGGCTTAAATATTATAACCACTGAATAAATGCTGTCTTATCAGCGCTGTTATAGCCTGCTTGCTTATAAAAATTCAGCGTACTTTCATCCTTTGAGCCTGTCAACAACATCATTTTATAGCAGTTTTCTTTCTTTGCAATATCTCTTGCGTAGTTCAGGCAAGCCGTCGCATAACCCTGCTTTCTGTAATCGCTATGCGTAACTACATTTTCAATGAAGGCATACGGTCTGACATTTCTTGTAAGGTTAGGTATAATCACGCACACAACGGATGAAACGAGCTTGTCGTTTTCTTCGGCAACAATGATATGATGATTTTTATCATTTGTGATTGTTTCCCAAGTATCTTTAAGTTTTTCGATATCTTCCGGCACACCTGTTTCATGCAGATGAATATATAACTCTAACAACTCGTTGAGTTCGGTCGCCTTTATTTCTCTTACCATCATATTAATCACTTTTCACTTTTCGGAAACAAAAATATATGCGAGTTCTGTTTCAAACATTTTAATAGTTGTAAAGCCTGACGCTTTCAAATATCGCTCAGTAACCTCTGGATTATCCGGATATACTGCGATTTTTCTTGTGCCTAAATCAATGTATTTATCCTGATTCTTGTCTATTGAGAGCACAAATCTACCTCTTGAATTCAGCAAGTTGTAAACTTTGTTTATCGTGCTTTGTTTATCCTCGATATGCATAAATGTCAGTGATGAATATATAACATCGAATTTACTGTCGAAATTGTATGTGTTGAAATCATCACAAACCAATGCAACATTTTTCGTTTCACTAAGATGCTCTTTTGCTCTTTCAACCGTTTTGGGAGAAACATCTATTCCGATAAACGCTTTGCAAAGTAGAGCAACTTTTACAGCGATTCTGCCTGTACCGACACCGATTTCAAGAACGGTTTTATTGGTATCAAGCTGCATACTATCAATAAACGCCTGGCCGTCCCATTTATCCATATAAACCTTCAAAGGCTGCGGATCATTAACCGGATCATTGTTTTCATCAATCAAGTTATCATAATGCAATATAACATCGTCAATCATATCATCACCGCCCCTTCGTTTATGGATCCATTTTACCATATACGATTATATATTGCAAATTTCATAGAAAAAAGTATTTCAAAATTTACAAGGCGTTTTTTGACAATTTTTTACTGCTCAAGAGCAGAGAAAAATGCAAATTGTTTTAACAGATTATGTCTTGAATATCTTTCATCATTTTTAGTGTAATTATTTGCGAAAACTTCGTTTTTACTGGTCAAGACGAAAACACATGGAACAAGTAAATTTCATTTGTTAAGCCCCCAATTTTTGCTTAATTATGTCTTTTTTTGTCGTTTTTTTGTACATTTTTGCATTTTGGCTTGACTGTTTTGTTATGAAATGTAAAAATAATTTAATAAAACAAAAGGAGTAATAGAAATATGATTATTGATATTTCAGACAATACGTTTAAAAACATTTTTGATGACGAAAAACTTTTTTTGCCTCTTAAATGGGACGGAATAGATTTTTTAACCACAATTGAAAAATTGTATAAGCATTATATTAACAAATTAGAAAAATTAAGCGACGAACACGATTATAAGTATATACGAACCAATATTTTTGACATTAAGAGCGTTTGTGGCTTAATCAGAAATTCGATAGAATACTATTTAGATGGCTTTCCCTCAAAGGCGTACTATACTTTCGATGAAGCGATGAGAATATTAATGGATAATCAATTAAAAATATATCAAAAAAGCACATCGAAAAACATTGAAAATATAAATGATGCCTTGGATTTGTTTCGAGTAGCATGCGTTTTGGAAAACATTCCTTATGATAGAAGCCGCGTATTTCATACGCCATACACGCTGAGATCAAAAGTGAATACAAATCGATATAGTATTGCCGGTTATCCCAGTTTATATTTAGCTACTAATATTGACTTGTGTTGTGAGGAAATTCATTATAACCCGCATTCAAGTCTTGCGATAGCTGCAAAGTATAAACTTGAAAGAAATGAAAAATACAATAACACACATATTAGCGTAATAGAATTAGCAGTAAAACCACAAGATTTTTTTGAAGAAAGAACCACAAATGATTACCGTCAAAGATATTTTGATCAATCATTAGATACTGCTCAAGTAAAAGGTGCATATCTATTATGGTATCCGCTAATTGCAGCGTGCTCATACATAAGACCAAACAAAAGCGATCCTTTTGCTGCTGAATATATTATACCTCAATTACTGATGCAATGGGTGCGTATAGAGATTGCCGAACCAAGAAATGGATTTGACCAATTAATTGGAATACGGTATTTTTCATGTGCTTCAATAAAGGCATCAGAAATGGGCTTTAATTATGTCTTTCCTGCTAGCGGTAAGCAAAAATCGTCCAAATACCCATACTGTCCTGTTCTTATGAAGGCATTTAAACTTACAAAACCACATTATCTTAGTGAATATCATGACTTGTGGGAATGCGAACAGGGGTTAAGAAACGATTGTGATATGAACTTCATAGACAGTTGATTATTTTATACAAAGGAAGGTTAAATAATCATGAAAAAGTTAAGAGTAAAACTTGAAAACTGTTACGGAATTCCTAAATTCGACTATGAATTTGATTTTGAGAATAAAAATGCTTATGTTATTTATGCTTCAAACGGATTGATGAAAACATCAATTACAAAAACATTTGATGCGATTTGTAACGGAGAGAGCCCTGTTGAGGAAATCTTTGGAAGAACCCCCTCCTTTTCAATTACAGATGAATCCGGAAATCCTATAACGAATGAAAACACTCTTGTTGTAAAATCATATGATGAGAGCTACTCTTCTAAGAATCTCTCAGCCCTTATAATGAAAGAGCATCTCAAAATTGATTATGACCGAATTACAAAATCCATATTAGAAGAAAAAGAAAGATTCATTCAAAAAATGGATTATAAGTTCAATAAAGGGACATCTTTTGAATCTGAGTTTAATTCAACATATAATTGTGAAAACATGTTGGATAAACTTGAAAAAATAATGGATAGTGGTATAGGAAAAATTTACCCATTAGATTTTACAACTATCAATTATGCCGATGTATTTAACGATAAGGTTAAAGCGTTTATTGACAAGAACTTCAAAGAATTAGTTGAATACAAAAACGAATATGAAGAACTAGTTAATAACTGCAAATATTTTAAACAAGGTACATTTAGTCAGTATAATGCTAACAATGTATATTCTTCACTTGATGAAAATGGTTACTTCAATGCTGGACATACTTTGGTTTTGAATGATAATTCTCAGATTGTATCTGCTGATGAGTTTAATGCATTAATTGAAAGCGAAAAACAAAAAGTATTCAGCGATCCCAAACTTCTTAAAAAATTTGAAAAGATTGATAAGAGCCTTTCAAAGAACGCACAATTAAGAGTATTCAGAAATATAATTGAAAACCATTTAGAATTAGTTAGTGAACTTGTACCTTTTGATTCTTTTAAGAAAAAATGTTGGAATAGTATTCTAAATTCACATATGTCTGATATCAATCTTTTAATAAGCGAATACAAAAAAGCTAAATATGATATCAAAAAAATCCAAGACGAAGCAAATAAACAAAGTGACGATTGGAAATATGTAATTGATATTTTCAGCAAACGTTTTAAGGTGCCCTTTACTGTTTCTATTGGTAATCAGGAAGATGTAATATTAAGAAACGAGGTTCCTAGTTTTGTTTTCAAGTATAAAGATGACATTACTAATGATGAAGCAATTGTTGACCGTTCCAAATTAAATGATTTGTTAAGTGGAGGGGAACGTCGTGCTTTATACCTAATGAATATTGTTTTTGAACTTGAAGCTCTAAAGAAAGAAAATAAGAAAGCATTAGTTATTTGTGATGACATAGCCGAATCATTTGACTATAAGAATAAACACGCAATAATTGAATACTTATATGAAAACTACAATAGTGATAATTTTAAGTTTTTAATACTTACACATAATTTTGATTTCTTTAGAACCATTTCTTCAAGATTGTTATCTACTGATAGGCATTATTCTCTTATGGCTTATCTTGATGCAAATCATAACGAAATCAAACTGCGTCAAGGGATGTATTTAAATAGTGTATTTAATTATTGGCATAAAAATATTAGAAACAATGATTCTATAACTCTTGCCGTTATTCCATTTATCCGTAATATAATTGAATATACTAAATCAACCGGAGATCCAGATTATCTAACTCTTACAAATCTATTGCATTATAAGCCATTTAGCGATACACCAACTAGTGATATTACATTTGCTGATTTGTCAACGATTGTAAAAAAGACTTGGAATGATGTCGAAATATTAGATTATAAAACACCAACAGACAAAGTTTTTAATCTGCTTATTGATACAGCTAAAGATTTAACCAGTAATAAAACAGACGATCTGTTTACTTTAGAAGATAAAATAGTGGTTTCTATGGCGATAAGGCTGATAGGCGAAAAAATACTAATTGAAAAGTTGATAGATGCCGGTGTAATGGAAGATGATATAAAGAATATAAACAAAAACCAAACAGGAATACTAGTTGATATGTACAAGAATCATTATGGTAGAGATGATGATATGATACAAATTATTCAACCGGTACTGCTATTTACATCAGAAAACATTCACATTAATTCATTTATGTATGAGCCGTTAATAGACACAAGTCCTAACGAACTAAAAATGACTTTTGGCACTTTAATTTTAGGCTTTGAGGAATAACTAAAAAAATCGCTAATCACATTGATTGTGACTGGCGATTTTTCTTATTAATATATTAATTCACTGTTTACTATTTCTCTTGCTTGGTTTGTGATGTTGTTCATTGCCTGAACCCAAGCCATCATATCATCTGCTTTGAGTTGTTTGTTAATACCTTGCTGCTCTTTGAGTTGCTTTACTATACGGTCATGCATCTCGGTTGCTCTAACGTCAACATCGTGTAAATATGTGTTCAACTTACAGCTGGTTTTAAGTGAGGTATAGAACACTTTGTAATGTTTTATTATGTAGTCGAGATGCCTTTGCCCCCAATGACCGATTTCATAATTTGTTTCGGTTGAAAAAAGGTTTGGCAAATACACTCCATTTACTAGCGTATAATCAAGTCCGTTCTTCTCATCGGTAATATACTTTTTCATATTACAATCCTCCGTATGCTTAATTGATTATGTTTTCTATTCCTACAATCAAACATCGGCTGATTATGAAGATTCGGAGCACCCTATTTACATAGGGTGCTCCTTGCTCTGCTTTTTTACGTGATATGCATTTTTCGATATAAAAGCCATCAGTATCTTATGCACTGTTTTTCCTAATAAAAGGTTTTCTTTTCTAATACTATTTAGCTATTTTATTTTGTTTTAACAGTTTTTGCTTTGCTCCAGGTGGAGTATGCCTTGAAGCCGTCCTTGCATTGGAAATACGTTCTCACACGAACATAGTAATTTTTCTTTGCTTTGAGTTTTTTAACCGTCTTTGCAGTATTTTTGTAACCCTTAACAGTTACGGTTTTTGTATTGCCCTTAAAGTCTTTTCTCGTTGAAAACTGTATTTGATAACCTGTAATGCGTTTTACGGACATCTTTTTTGCCTGCTTTTTCCAAGTTACTTTAACAGCCTTCTTCTGACCTTTGACCTTGTTCAACTTCGTACCTAAAGGTCTGATTACAAATATCGGACCTTTGTTGATACCTTGTCTCTCACTTAGTAAATATTCTTCCTGTGTGAGACTATCAAGGTTTGTCCTCAAAGCATCACCGACAATATTAGTGGTACTATATTCACCCAATCCTGTTATTTTAACCTTACAGTAACCCATATCTCTGTTATTTCCGAAGGTCAATTCATAATCCCGACCTTGAACGAGGCATTTAGTTTCCGATTTATATTCTCCGTCCTCTTTATAGTTGTATCCGTCGTACACCTTAACTTCCGGCAATATTACTTTACCGTTCCAAGTTTTATAGTGCCAACCACCGTTAAAATTACCCCAAGCGTCCTTTCCCTGAACTTTGATATTTGTATAATAGTAATACGGTTCTACGTCTTTATTCTCTGCATACGCCGACACAGGAAACACAAGTGTAAAGAGCGAAACAACAACAAGTATAATGCTCGTTAATTTTTTATTCATAACAATTACCTCCTGAAATTATAATAGCACTGATAATATATTTCGTCAATTAATTCTAACTCCAAACCTGTACAGGTGTCATCTGCGGCTTGTACACCAAACTATTCCACGGCACAGTGCTACTTGTAAAGTCTGACATATTACCAAAGTAGGACATATCTCCGAGAGTTACAAAGCGGTTTTTTATCGCACCGTTATGAGTGCTTACGTACCAGCCTGCAGTAATACCATTTCCCTGCGCTTTGATTTTTTTCAATCCCTCTAACTCAGTTCGTTTTGCATCGTCACCAGTTCCTAACTTTGTGCTTAAATCGTGTTCAAGATTAACCGTGTTTCCTGAGTAAGCAATATGAGTGATTTTTGAATAATAACAATGAATATTTTTCATATTTTGCGCTGTCTTTGACGCCTGTGTGCCCGGCGTTTTAGGTTCGATATATGCACGGTTTATATAGTGTTCTTTATGAGCGTTAGTACTGTTAGAACCTCTGTCATCAATAGCGGCGATAACGATAAAATCCTCAAGATTACCGTTTGTATCCTTTTTTTCGTCAAGACATAACGACTGAAGAACCGTTCTGTCATTTGGAACATCAAATCCTATTGAATCACTACCTGTAAACCAACCTGTGGCGTAGCGACAATTTTGTATGCTCGTATTTGTCTGTGCAGTTGCACCGTTATATAATGCGCTAATAAAACTATTTTTTCCATACACCATATACCTCTCTCGGTCTGTATATATACTATTTCCATAAGCAATACTTATGCAAAGATAATTATCAGACGCGGCGACTTTGCCATCAAAGGCAGATTTGCCGTCAAAAGTGGGAAACAAATTCAAAGTTTTTTCAGTACCTAATGAGACATCTCCGGTGCTATCAAATAGCAGCTCTCTGCACTTTAGATAATACGGGCCTATTATCGTTCTTGCATTTCCTGTACCATACGGTGTGCCCTCAATATACATAATATATTTCGAGCCATTATGGTCAACAATCTCAACGCTGTCTCCATGTCCATCATATTCAATATAATTTTGGTCGATTGTATATTGTTCGGCTCCAAAAGTCATAGCAGTACTTCCGTAATAAGAACGCCTTTCAATATATATTTTTGCATAACCGCTTTTTCCAGCAGTAGAACGCACGATATACGAATCATTATTCTTCTTAAAAACAGCAAAATTCTGCATACATTCATATCTTAAATTAGGTTCTTGACCTACTATGTTCTCAGTAAAGCTTCTAAAGAAAACAGCATTTGCAACACTCTTTGCAGGTAATGCTTTAGGCTGCAAAAACTTGTTGTTTTCAGATACTTGATCCTCTGATAAGCTAATTCCTTCCTCCTCGCGCTGCAGTGCCAAATATTCTTCTTGTGTCATAGCATCAAACTCATCTTCTGAGTACGAACTAAGTTTCCTTTTAACATTTTTGTCACTATTGGCAGCAAAAGCGCACATCCCCTGTGAAAGCACACCTAAACATATTGTAAAAATAATCAAAGCGCATATAAACCTGCGTTGCAATAACTTTCGTTTCATAATAAATACTCTCCTTGTATGTTAAAAATCATTTTTTATTTTACACAACTTGTATAAGTCAAAACAATACTTCAAACAACTAAAAGTCGCCCCCTTCATAATTTTCTGCTTCACTTATTCTCTTTTTGTTTTAATATATTTGCCACTCTTTTATAATTTTAGTGTACAATAAATATATATTTTTTTCATATTTAGGTCAAAAAAGAAGAAAAATCGGTCAAAATTATTAAAAATATTGAAAAACACCGTTTCACATATAAGCGAAACGGTGTTTTTTAAAATAATCATTGATTTATAGGAATAACAATTACTATTTCAAATTCTTTTTTATCATGATAATAGTTCCATTGAAGTTCCCCTTTGTATTTATCAATTATGCGCTCAATACTTTTTGTTCCAAAACCATGTAGTTGTTTGTTTTTCTTCGATGTAATCAGCTTACCTCTATCCGAATTAGGTGACTTATCACTGCTGTTGATTAATACAATTTTATGGTACGAACCTAAAGCATTAGATATTTGCAAATCAATATACTTTTCATTAGAAGGCTCTGCAGCCTCAACTGCATTATCTAACAGATTGTTAAACAAAGCGGAAGTATCGTTGATTGCCATAAATTCAAAATTATCTGTAATTGTGTTAATCCTGAAATCTATACTTTTTTCTTTGCAAATGTCACTATACTTACTTAGAATTACATCAAGAATACTGTTTTTTGTCTGAGCAATTTTACTTAGATTAACAACTTCTCCCTTTAATTCACTTAAGTACTTATGTATATCCGATATATTATCCATGCTTTGAATTGCTTGAATATGGTTTTTATAGTCGTGAGCCATAATTTGCATATCTTCGTTCTTCTTTTCAAGCAAATTCAAATATTGCAGATCAATCTCATTCTTTTGAGATGTTAACTCTAATTCAATGAGTTTTTGACTGTTCTTCTCGGCCTGCTCATAAATCCAATAAACAATTATGTTAACAATTAAAACAAATGATATTGAAAAAATACTAACGATATTTTGGGCATGGTTTAATTGTAAGCCATCCGTAATCGCTTTAAAAACAGCTATAATAATTACACTACTTATGGGTAAAAGTGATAACGCATACCATTTACCCCAAGTATTTGATCGTGTTTCTCTTGTTGATAGTTTTGCAACAATACTTGTTAATAACAAATAAATGATTCTACTAATAACTACTCCAGATTCAAAGTGTTCAGTAATAACTTCTTGAGAAGTAATATTCAAAACAAGAGCAATAATATATGCAGTTAAGAATTCAGATGCGAGTTGCAAAACAAGCAACACTATTGAATGGAACAATACTGACTTTAAAGAGCTGTGATACAAAAAATATAGAAGTAAAAAATTTGCTGATAGTATTATAAACATATTTACAAATTCATTGTTGATAATAAATTTGTAAATCAACATTAATAATAAATATGTTCCAACAGTTATCAATAATGTATAACTGTTTTTTAGTTTTTCGTTATAAAGGGCTTTCGCATACAAAAATACAATTAAAGCCTCTGAAACATAAGTAAATACTAAAAATAAAAAATCGACCATAATTATCTCCTTTCTAAAAGATAGAAAAACATTCTTTTGATTTCATTTTGTTTTTTAGGAGCAATAGATATTTCGTATCGTTCGATTATTTTGCCATTTGAATCTTTGTTTGCAAGTACAAGCCGAGTCCTACTGTGGTTAATAGAATAATCAAGATTCACCAGATAACTAGAGTGTGGACTAACAAAAGATATTCCGTTAAGTTTTGCTTTCCAATAACTCAATTTTTCTCTTGAATAATATATCCCATTCACTGTAACGACTTTTGTTTTCTTTTTAGCAATTTCCAAATAAATAATGTCATTTGCATATATTCTAGTGTTTTGTGCAGATTGAACATCATAAAAAATAATAATATCGTTTTTTATCAAATCTGATACATCATCAAGCGTTCGATTAAACCTTAATATATCTATAGGCTTTGACAGAAATCTAAATGCCTGAATCCTAAAAGCATCATCTAAATAACAATCATATGAAGTAACAACTATTATAATGCTATGTGGATTTTTGTGTTGTAATTCTTTACCTGTTTTGATTCCATTGATTACACCCATTTCAACATCTAAAAAAACCAAATCAAAAAGCAGAGGTTCTTCTAACAATTCCTCACCTGATGTAAACTTAAAAATATTTAATGAGACCTTTCTTTCATCATAATAGTTTCTACATTGGTCTTCTAGATAATCACAAAAGAGTTTATCATCATCACATATTGCAATATTCAAATAATCACATCCTAAAAAATGGTATATTAATAATCGCTTTAGACAATCCTTAATATACCATAACATTTATGATTTGTAAAATTTATTTTTTCATCGCAAATGTTTGACTAATAGACACTAATGAGTTTAAATCCTCATAATCGCATAATAGCAAGTTTTCATTTATACTTTTTATTAATTCACTTTTATTATGACCATCACGCGAAAGTCCCAACAGAAAATAGTCCGGAGTTTTTTCAAGAGCAAGTGATAAAGCTGTGAATTTTTCTAAACCTGTTCCGGATAAACCCCTTTCTAAACACGATATCTGTTTATCTGTTATCTCAATATGTGCAGATATTTTATCCGTTAATTCCTGCTGCGTAATACCCAATATGTTTCGTTGATTCTTTACACGATTACCAACTTCTTCAAGAAAAGTCATTATATCACCTCTAATCAACTTTAACAATATTTTTCAATCCAGTACACACAAATAGTTAGAAAATTCTAATATAATTAGAATTAGAGAAAAAATATTAGATTTTTCTAATAATATCGGTATTTTTGTCATTAAAAACTACTTTTTGTTTTATTCCTACCTACTTATTGATAATTTGGGTTTTATTATCTAAAATTGAATTATCAAAGAAAGGAGGAATTCATATGAATTCAAGTAAGAAAATCTTAAAAGGAACAACTAAACTTGCCCAAAAAGCTGCAGAACGGTCTGCTTTTTTGGATACTTATGGTACAACTTGTATCTATTTCTATCAGCCAAAAGTACCGGCTGCATTAAGGAATAACAAGAAACTTAATGATAAGTAAAATATCAAATCATTTTGTTAGTCTTTTAGAAAAGAATAAAACGATTTCAACAGATGAATCGGAAATCTATTCATATGGTTTTTTTATACTAATATCGCACGTAGTGTATTTTGTAATATGCTTAATATTAGGTATAATATTTAAGTGCGCAATTGAGAGCGTAGCATTCCTGACTTCATTTCAATTTATCAGGAAATATGCCGGTGGATACCATGCAAAAACCGAAACAAGATGCGAAATACTATCTGCTGCTTCAATAGCTGTTTGTATTATGTTTATCAAGTTGGCAAATCTGTATGATTTGAGAATAGTTCTTTTGTTATTTTCGTTAGTTTCAGTTGTCGTCATACTGGTATTAAGCCCGCTTGAGAGTCCTGTAAAGCCGCTCTCAAAGCAGGAGCATATGCGTTATCGCACAATTTCATGGATTATTTTACTTATTATATCAGCATTGATTATTGTTTCATATATCTTTGAGTGGAAATATTTCTTCGCTCCATGTTGTATAAGTTTAATACTTGAGGGGATGCTTCTGATCTCCGGAAAAGTAAAATATCATTTCGATAAAGCCTATTCAACATAGATTGGATTTTATGCACAATACATCGTCACAATAAAGGAGCATGACAAATTTTGTCATGCTCCTTTTACTCGTTGTGCTGCGAAATTTCTGGCTAAAGCGATAACTAAATATTTGAAGCAGCACATAGCACGATATTCTCGGCTTATTAATCTTTAATAAACATTAATGAAAATAGTTACTTCTAACATAATTAAATTGAAATGTAATCAGCTAAGAATAAACGATCAAAAATGTCAACAATACTAAAATAAAAGACGGAAACATATCCGTCTTTAAATTGAAGTCACGTAAACAGCAGTTATTATGTTTTTTTATGATTTCAAGATGGTATTGAACACCTACCTCTGAAGCGGCTTCCATCTTAAAACGGTCAAGTGCCTCACGAGCCTCAGGTACAACTGTCTTGTTGCTGCTTTTTGCCATTGTAAATACACCTCTTTTGCTGTTTATTGCAGGGCAACGATGCAAGCCGTAATACGCCCTGCAAACATTTTGCCTTGCAAGTATATTTTGTGCGATGTATAAATTTTTATTGATTGTAAATTTTGACAAGTATTTATTTATATGGTAAAATATGTATAGTTTTTACTTCGGAGTGGAAAATGGCAAAAATCGTAAAAAATGACCATCATCTTGAAAAGGAATATATTGAGGAAAAGTCACAGCGGCCGGTGTGCATTGCGGCGTTTGTTGCTATGGCGATAGTCGCTGCGCTTTGCGGCGCTGGGCATATGCTGACTGGCAGCGCACTTGCGGCGTTTTTGGCAGTGGCGGCGCTTGTGTTTGGCTTTGTTGCGCTTGCTGCAGGGTCGCTGAAAAGCGACGACAAGGCGGAAATTCTGAAGTCCGGCATTGAGGGCGAGATGTACACAGCGCACATTCTGGCTGAACTGCCGCGAGGTTACACCGTTGTGCAGGACGTTCACGTTACCTACGACGGCAGAACGAGCGAGATTGACAACATTGTTGTTGGCAAAACCGGTGTTTTTGTGATTGAAACGAAAAACAGCAAAGGTACAATCATCGGCGATTACGATGATAAGGACTGGCAGCAGCACAAAATCGGACGCGGCGGCACGCATTACGACAAAACGCTTTACAACCCAGTTAAGCAGGTTAACACGCACATTTTCAGGCTTGCGAATTACCTGCGCAAGAACGGTGTAAACACATATGTAAAAGGCATTGTATACTTTGCAAACCCGGAAGCCACGCTGCATCTAAGCGGCGAAACCGGTGATGTTCCCGTGTTTGACTACAGGCACCAGAATCACATGCTTGATTACATAATCAACAATGAGCAAAATCTTACAGATAAACAAATCAAAAAAACAGCTGCTTTGATAAGAAGCAGCAAATAGTGGGAAACTATGGATAAGGTTACTATTAAAAAAGATTTATGCACAGGCTGCGGACAGTGTGTAAAGGACTGCGTAGCAGCGGCTCTCTACATTGAGGGCGGCAAGGCAAAATTCCGCGAGGGCTGCATTGAGTGCGGTCACTGCTTTGCGGTGTGCCCCGTTGGCGCGATTGATATGCCCGAATACAGCAAAGACGGCTGCGGCGACTACGTGCCGATGACAGAAATTGACAGCGACACCCTGCTTGAAGCGATGAAAAGCAGACGCACCTGCCGCCATTACAAGGACAAACCCGTTGAGCAGGAAAAGATTGATAAAATCCTTGAGGCGGGACGTTACGCGCCGACAGGTGCAAACAAGCAGAATGTTGCGTTTACGATACTCGGCTCAAAGCAGGACGAGCTTGAAAAAAGCTGCGTTAGTCTGTTCAGAGCAGGCGTGAACATCGGCAAGCATTTTTCGCAAAGTCTGAAAAACAATGAGATTGACGACCGCTTTTTCTTTAAAGGCGCGCCGCTTGTAATAGTTGTGTCGGGCAGCAACAGCGTTGACGCCACGCTTGCAAGCGCGTATATGGAAATTGAAGCGAACAGCCTTGGGCTTGGCGTGCTGTACAGCGGCTTTTTCGTTGCCTGCACCTACCTCAATCCGCGCATAAAGGCGATGCTCAAACTGCCGCGCGGTCACAAGGCTGTGACGTGTATGATTATCGGCTATCCTGATGTAAAATACAAGCGCATCACGCCGAGAAGACCGCTGAAGATTAACAAGCTTTAAGGTGATATGATGGATAAGAAAAAAGTAAAAATATTTTACTGGATAGTCCTTGTGCTCACCGCATTGGTTTACTTTGCCGTGCTTGAACTCGCAAAGAACACGCTGCTCGGCTGGGGCATTGCGGTTGCGCTGTTTGTTGCGTATATCATACTTGAAATCAAGGTAATCAAGGGCAGAAAGTGGTATGTGCGACTGCTTGCGTGGTTTGGATTTTTTGCGCTGCTCGGCGGTGCAATGTTAGTGTCGCAACCACCGTACAAAACAGTTCCTGCGGTTGACGTTAAGAACCCCGAAGTAACCGATGTTGTCACTGTTAAGCAGGGTAAGCTGACGGGCGTTTTTACAGAGGACAAAAACGTTGAGGTATACACAGGTATCCCCTACGCAAAGCCGCCTGTGGGCGAACTGCGGTGGAAAGAGCCGCAACAGCCCGATAATTGGGACGGCGTGAAAAGCTGCGACCGATTTGCACCTATGTCAATGCAAAAGCGCGACAGCGAGATTATGCAATCGCTTACGCAGATTGTGGGCTACCACAACCTCAACATCAGCCTTAAGGACAACTACCGCGAGGCTGTAAGCGAAGACTCGCTGTATCTGAACATATGGAAACCCGCCGGCGACGTAAAAGACGCGCCTGTGCTGTTTTTCATCCACGGTGGTTCGCTTACAAGCGGTCAGCCGGCGTTCAGCGAATACCGCGGCGAGGATCTGGCGAAAAAGGGCATTATTGTGGTTAATTTCGGCTACAGGCTGAACGTTTTCGGCTATATGGCGGATGAGAGCCTTGCCGAGGAATCACCAAACGGCACAACGGGCAACTACGGTTTGCTTGACCAGATTGCCGCGCTTAAATGGGTTAACGAAAACATTGCCGCGTTCGGCGGCGACGCTTCCAAAATCACAATTGCAGGCGAATCTGCAGGTGCATCGAGCGTGGGCGCGCTGTGCGTTTCTCCTCTTGCGAAGGGGCTGTTCCGCTACGCGATTGCAGAGAGCAGCGGCATCACACCTAAAAAGCCTTACCACACATTCAGGACATACGAGGACGCGCTTGCGCAGGGCAAGAAAACGCTTGACGAATACGACGTTAAAAAAGCGGCTGAATTGCGCGATGTGAGCGCCGAAGAACTTGTGCAAACGACTGCAAACAACAGCGCGATGACCGTTGACGGATACGCGATTACAGAGCAGCCGTACCTGACCTATGAAAAAGGCAAAAACAACGAACAGGCGCTGCTAAACGGCTATAATTCGCACGAGGCAAACGTGTTTGGTCTGTTCAACAAGGTTGAAAAAGAGGACTACGAAGAAGCGCTGAAATCCATTTTCGGCGACAATGCCGATGAGGTTGAAAAGGCGTTCCCGTACGACAGCGTTGAGCTTGATTACGACTTTGCTGTTGAGAAGGGCGGCGAGGCGAAAGGCACTTACAACTACATCCTCGGCGGCACGTGGTTTGCTTACAGCCACAAGACGTGGTCGGACTATATGGCACAGCAGAACAAGCCCGTTTACTTTTACTATTTTAACAAGGATAACGGCTCGCTGCGCGCCAACCACGCTGGCGAACTGCCTTACGCTTACGGCAATTTGTGGCGGCACGCTGATAAGTACGACGACGCGGACAACGAGCTTTCCGAAACAATGCAGAACTACTGGGTGAATTTTGTTAAGACAGGCGACCCGAACGGCGAAAGCCTGCCAAAATGGGAACAGTATACGCCAAAGCATCAGAAGATTATTCAGCTTGACAGCGAGGTCAAAATGATTGACGACCCGTATACGCAGCTGTACACATTCCTTGACAAAGCACAGAATAAATAACAAAAGGCGCGATGTAATATCGCGCCTCAATTTTTATATGTCGGGTTTTGGTAAAACCTTTTTGTATACGATTTCGGTGTGGTCGGTGAGTTCAAGCTCGCCGATTATTTTGTAGCCCAAGCCCTCATAAAGTTTTTGTGCTTTGGTGTTTGACGATTCGCAGGAGAGCATTACTTCATCAAAAAAGCGCTCTTCCATCTGCCTTTGCCAGATGAGCAAAGTAAGCTTGCCGTCGCCGAGCCCGCGGAATTCCGGCAGAATGTAAAAGCGGTTGACAAACGGGATTTTTTCAAGGAAATAGCTGTACTGCAGCCAGCCTGCAAAGTCGTCGTTTTCGTAGATGAACAGCACCTGCGCGTTGTCCGCCCAGCGCGTAAACTCCGCCTTTGTAATGGATTTATCTATAACAGCCATCTGCTCAAAATCTTCTGCAGCGGCGTATCTTACCTTCATCATAACGGTTTATCTCCTGTTGGATTTAAGTAGTGCGATTTCTGCGGCGTAGCCGTCAAGCTCGTTAGGCGTTTCAAGGAACATCGGCAAATCCTTAAGCTTCGGATGGTTGATTATGCTTACAAAAGTTTCAACGCCGAGGTAGCCTTCACCGATTTTTTCGTGCCTGTCCTTGTGCGCGCCGAGCGGATTTTTGCTGTCGTTAAGGTGCAGCGCTTTAAGCCTGCCGATACCGATAACGCGGTCAAACTCATCAAGCACGCCGTCGAGGTCGTTCACAATGTCATAGCCGCCGTCGCTGACGTGGCAGGTGTCAAGGCAAACGCCCATTTTGTCCTGCAAATCAACACGGTCGATAATCGCGCGCAGTTCCTCAAAACTCCTGCCGATTTCGCTGCCCTTGCCTGCCATGGTTTCAAGCAGGACGGTGGTGGTCATATCCTCAAAAAGCACGCTGTTTAGCGCGTTTGCAATGAGTTCAATGCCCGTTTCCTCACCCTGTCCGACGTGCGAACCGGGATGAAAATTGTACATCTGATTCGGCGTCTGTTCAAGGCGCAGAAGGTCGTCCTTCATCGTGTTCTGCGCAAATTCGCGTACATCCTCTTTTGCGCTGCAGAGGTTGAGCGTGTACGGCGCATGGGCAAGAATTGTGCCGAATTTTTCTTCCTTCGCGCGTTCAAGGAACAGCGCTATATCCGCGTCGTCAAGCGGTTTTGCCGCACCTCCGCGCGGGTTGCGCGTGAAGAACTGAAACGTGTTTGCGCCGATTGAAAGCGCAGTTTCAAGCATTGCGGTATAGCCCTTTGACGACGATAAGTGTGAACCGATAACAAACATTATATCTTACCGCTGACGATGTCCTCATCAGCCTTTCCGCTCATAATATATTCAAGCAATTCCGCCACGCAGCCCTGGTTGCAGTGGCAGGCTTCAAACTTGCAGATTTTGTGGATTGCGGACGGCGCCTGACCTGCGCAGGCAGGCAGACCGACAGTCTTTAGCATATCCCAGTCGTTGTAGTAGTCGCCGATTGCGGCAACGTGGCTTTTTTCTATACCGAGCATATCCGCAAGGCGCATAATGCCAACGCCCTTGTGCGTGTCCTTTTGCAGCATTTCGAGCGTCATAATTGATGAGAGCATAAAGTTTGCATCGGGGTTTTCCATCTTCTTAATAAGGTTGTTGAGCTTTGCGATGGTGAACGGATTTGACCAGAAAATGACCTTCATCCAGCCCTCTGCAGGCACATCGTCGATAGACGATACATACTCGTGGCTTGACTTGTCCACACTTGTGGTAATCTTCTGGAACAGTCCGCTTTTTACAACGTAAACGTGGTCGTCAAAATAAACGCCGATGTCCACGCTTTTAAAAATATCGTCAAACTCGGTTGAAATATATTTAACAAATTCCCTGCCCTTTTCGCCGATTGTGTTGCGCCAAATCATCTCGCGCTTATTGTAGTCGTAGATACCTGCGCCGTTGAGTACAACAGCCGGCTGGTTGGCGGAAGTGCGGTTGTAGTTACGCTCAAGGCTTGACTGCAGTCTGCCCGAAGCGAGCGTAAAGTTACCGCCGAGCTCGGTGAATTTTTTGATTGCTTCCTGATTTCTCTGCACGGGTCGCCTGAACTTGTCGTTAAGCGTGCCGTCGATATCGGACACAACAAGCCAGTTTTCAAAAGTCTTATCCATGCAATTCTCCTTTAAGTTTGCTTAAAAAGGTCGTAAAGTATTCGGGTAATTCCGATTCAAATTCAAGCCACTCGTGCGTGCGCGGGTGCTCAAATCCAATGTGTTTTGCGTGCAGGCACTGACCGCCCAGTTCGGTGATTACCTTTTTGCCGCCGTATACGGCGTCGCCTGCTACGGGATGCCCGATGTGCGCGCAGTGCACGCGAATCTGGTGCGTGCGCCCCGTTTCGAGTGTGCAGCGAATGTGTGTAAAGCTGCCAAAGCGTTCCAGCACCTCAATGTGCGTAACGGCAGGCTTTGAGTTTTTTAGCGTGACCGCCATTTTTTTGCGGTCTTTAGGACTCCTGCCAATCGGCTGATTGACGGTAATTTTGTCCTCTTTAATGTTGCCGCAGACCACCGCTTCATATGCGCGTGTAAAGGAATGTTCCTTAATCTGCTCGGCAAGGCTGACGTGCGCCATATCGTTTTTTGCGACTATCAGCAGCCCCGATGTGTCCTTGTCTATACGGTGGACAATGCCGGGGCGGATAACGCCGTTTATGCCCGACAGCGAGTCGCCGCAATGATACAACAGCGCGTTAACAAGCGTGCCGTCAGGGTTGCCGTTTGCAGGGTGAACGACCATACCCTTTGGCTTGTTGACTACAAGCAAGTCGTCGTCCTCATACACGATATCAAGCGGAATTTCCTGCGCCTCTGCCTCCAGCGGTTTTGCATCGGGAACAGTAATGCACAGAACGTCGCCGTCCTTGCATTTGTACTTTTTGTTTGCGACTTCGCCGTTAACCATAACGCCGTCGCTGTCTATAATCTTTTGCGCTGCAGAGCGCGTGAGTTCGGGCAAAAGCAGCGTAACCGCTTTATCAAGGCGCTCGCCTGCGCAGTCGCCGTTTACCGTGAAATTGTACTCATTCATCGGCTTTGCCCTCTTTTTTACTGCCGAAAAGGTCGAACACAAGGAACGCCACAAGCGAAATCGCGCCGAGCGTTACCGCGCTGTCCGCAATATTGAACACGGCAAAATTCATAAAAGTCGGCTCAATAAAATCCACAACGTAGCCGAAGCGCACCCTGTCAACAAGATTGCCCAAGCCGCCTGCAACGATTACGCCGAGCGACCAGTACATCCACAGCGACTGGCATTTATCTTTGAACATATACCAGAGCACACCTATGCACACGATGACCGTAAGCGCCACAAAAATCCACCTTGCGCCCGAAAACATAGAAAACGCCATACCTGTATTTTCGGCATAGCGAAACTGCACAACATGCGGAATGAACGTAACGATTTTTCCGCCTGCGAGTTGTGCCACGGCAAGGTATTTGGTTATCTGGTCAAACGCGATGATGAGGATAATCATCACCGCGCAGGAAATGTGCTTTTTTAAATGCATATTAAATGTAGAATTGAGAATTGAGAATTGAGAATTGTGGGCGGGATACCCGCACCCGATTATAATTCAGGTGTGGACGAAGTCCCCTTGGAGCGGGCGCCTCACCCTTTTGTCCGCAAGCGGACATTTCCCCTCACAGGGGAATCCCCCGACATTCTCCATTCTCCACTCTCCATTTTCAATTTACAGATTAAGAAGTGCCATCGTATCCGCGCACTCCTTGCAAAGCGTTGGATGCGCGGTGTTCATACCAACTGTGCGTGTGTACTTCCAGCAGCGTTCGCACTTTTCGCCGTCAGCTTTTGAAACGATAACGGAAAGTCCGTCAACGTCGCCGCTGAACGCACCTTCGCCGCTTTCGATATCAACAGCGGAAGTGATAAAGATTTCCGGCAGGTCTGCCTTTGCAGCTTCAAGGAATTCCTTGAGTTCGCCGTCAGCAAACAGAGTTACCTTTGCTTCAAGCGGCTTGCCGATAACCTTTTCGTTACGCGCAAGCTCAAGCGCCTTCTGCACGTCTGTGCGCACCTCGTGGATTCTGTCCCACTTGGCGATGAACGCGTCGTCGGTTTCAATAAAGTCTGCCTTCGGGATTTCGTTAAACAGCGGTGAACGCGCGTCCTTGCTGCTTTCGTGCTTCATAGCCTTCCAGATTTCGTCGCAGGTGAATGCAAGAATCGGGGTGAGCACAAGCGTAAGCGCGTCAAGCACCTTGTAAAGAACAGTCTGTGCTGCACGGCGTGACTTGCTGTCCGGCGCAGAGGTGTAGAGTCTGTTCTTAAGCACGTCGAAATAGAAGTTACTCATATCAACAACGCAGAAGTTGTGCAGTGCGTGCGCCGTGGTGTGATATTCGTAATTGTCGTAACCTGCAAGGGCGGTTTTAAGCACCTCGTCAAGCTTCATAAGCGCATACTTATCAAGCTCTTCAAGCTCGTCGTTAGCAACCATATCCTTATCGGGGTCGAAGTCGTAGAGGTTGCCGAGGCAGTACCTTGCGGTGTTTCTGATTTTTCTGTAGTTATCGGAAATCTGCTTTAAGATTTCAGGGCTGATGCGGATATCAGCGTGGTAGTCTGCGGAAGCAACCCACAGGCGAAGAATATCTGCGCCGTACTTGCTGATAACCTCTTGCGGTGCGATACCGTTGCCGAGCGATTTGGACATCTTTCTGCCCTCGCCGTCAACAGTCCAGCCGTGGGTGATAATTTCCTTATACGGTGCGCCCTTGCCTGCTGCAACAGATGTGAGCAGCGACGACTGGAACCAGCCTCTGTACTGGTCTGCACCCTCAAGATAAACGTCAGCCGGCCACTTGAGGTTTGGTCTGTTTTTGCAAACCGCAAAGTGCGATGAGCCTGAGTCAAACCAAACGTCCATAATGTCGGTTTCTTTGGTAAAGCCCTCGTTTTTACCGCAGTGCGGACAGGTGAAGCCGTCCGGTACAAAGTATTCAGCCTCGTGAGCGTACCAAGCGTCCGAACCTTCCTCGCCGAAGATATCGGATACTTTATCCATAACCTCGGCACTGATAATCTCTTTGCCGCAGTCTTTACAGTAGATAACGGGAATCGGCACGCCCCATTTCCTCTGGCGTGAGATACACCAGTCGGCGCGTTCCTGAACCATTGACTGCAGTCTGTCCTTACCCCATTCGGGGAACCACTTAACTTCCTCTGCAGCCTTAACTGCGTCGTCCTTGAAATCGTCAACCGAGCAGAACCACTGCGAGGTCGCTCTGAAGATTACGGGATTATGGCAGCGCCAGCAGTGAGGATACTGGTGCTTAATCTTCTTGAGCGCGAAGAGCGAGTTGTGCTCGTCAAGATATTCTGCAATAGGCTTGTTTGCGTCCTCTGTTGAAAGACCTGCGAACATACCTGCTTCTTCAGTAAGCATGCCCTTGTCGTCAACAGGAACAACCATTGGGATTTCGGGATATTTTCTGCATACGTTATAGTCGTCAACACCGTGGCCGGGCGCAGTGTGTACGCAGCCGGTACCGCTTTCAAGCGTAACGTGGTCGCCGACAATGACAAGTGAGGTTCTGTCAATAAACGGATGCTGTGTTTTCATATACTCAAGCTCGTTACCGCGGATGATGCCTACGGTTTCATAGTCGGTAACGCCTGCGTCCGCCATTGCGATGTCCGCAAGGTCGGTAGCCATAACGTAGTATTCGCCGTTAGCCTTGAGCAGAGAGTACTCATAGTTAGGACCAACGCAGATAGCAACGTTTGCAGGAAGAGTCCATGTGGTTGTTGTCCAGATAACGAAGTAGGTATTGTCAAGGTCTGCGCCCATAGCGGCAAGCTTGCCCATATCTTCCGTTACCTTGAACTTAACGTAGATTGAGTGGCACGGGTCTTCGCCGTACTCGATTTCCGCCTCTGCAAGCGCAGTATGGCAGTCCGAGCACCAGTAAACAGGCTTTAAGCCCTTGTAGATATAACCCTTGTTTGCCATTGAAGCAAACACCTTAATCTGCTCCTGCTCAAACTCTTTTTGCAGGGTGATATACGGGTTATCCCATTCGCCGATAACGCCCATGCGCTTGAAGCTTTCGCGCTGGATGTCAACATAAGAGAGCGCTGTGTCGCGGCAGATTTTACGCAGCTCGAGGTCGGAAATATTGCTTTCCGCAGTGATTCCTGCCTTTTTTCTTGCAGCAAGCTCTGTGGGCAGACCGTGGGTATCCCAGCCGGGAACGTACGGTGAAAGGTAGCCGGTCATATTCTTGTAACGAACGATGAAGTCCTTTAATGTTTTGTTGAGCGCGTGACCGATATGAATATCGCCGTTTGCGTATGGAGGACCGTCGTGCAGCAGGAACATCGGCTTTTCTGCATTGGTTTTCATAAGTTCCTCGTACTGCTTGTTGTCCTCCCAGCCCTTAAGGAATTCCGGCTCCCTCTGCGGCAGTGAGGCACGCATCGGGAAGTCGGTCTGCGGTAAATTAAGTGTTTTATTATAGTCCATAGGTCTAATTACTCCTTGGTTTGTTTATGTATGAGTTATTTTTTCTTACCGAAAAAGCCCTTGAATTTCGGCTCGCTGTCCTCATCATCGTCGTCATCTTCGGGGGGAACAAGCGATATTGTCTGCGTTTTGTCGCCGTGAGCATCGGTCTTGTTTACGTGGAAGTATTTTTCAAAATCGCGCTCGGGCTCTTCAAAAAGCGAATCTTCCTCTTCGCCCTCAACCTCAACGTCCTCTGTAATTTCGGGAACTGCAAAGGTGTCGGTTTCAATCGGGGTTATGCCGTTTTGCGAAAATGCTTCAACGGCTTTCATAGGGTCCTGCGGTTCCTCGGGCTCTGCCGAAAACTTTTCAACCGCTTCCTTAACGTCCTCTTCGCTCAGCTCCTCAAATGCGTCTTCCTCTTTGATTTCGTCAAACTCCTCTTCGCCGTTGAGGGTCTGTGTTTCTTCGTAAGGAACCTTGCCGAGCTCATCAGGCTCTTCAGTTTCTGCAACTGCTTCTACTGTAACGCTTTCGGGGATAGCGTTTTCCATCTCGTCAATCTCACCTACAAGCGAATCAACTTCCTTCTGGATTGATTTAACGTCGTTCTCGTCGTTAAGAGCGGCGCCGAGCTGTGCGTCCTTGAGGATTTCAAGCTGGCGAAGATACAGCGCGGAAACGTTTGCAATAAACTCCTGCGTGTTTGCACGAAGCGAAGCGTTAAGCGACTCGTAAGCCTCTTTTTCTTCCTTTGACTTGGAGATAAGGTCGTCGGAAATTTCCTTTGCCTGGTCGAGGATATTCTGCGCAACAATCTTTGAGGAATTGATTGCGTCGTTTGCTCTTTTTTCAGCTTCCGTTGTGATAGCGTTTGCCTCAATTGTCTTTTCGTTTGTGATTGAAGCGGCGTATTCCCTTGCCTCGCTTACAACCTTGTTTGCCTGCTCGCTGGATTCCTTCTTAATCTGGTCTGCCATCTTCTGTGCAGAGATGAGAGCGGCTTTGATTGAGTCCTCTTCTTCCCTGTACTCTTCAATTCTTGCAGCAAGAAGTTCCATCTTGCGGTAGAGTTCCTTGTTCTCGTTAACATAAGCGTCGATAGTAGCTGCAGCAGCGTTGAGAGTTGCATTAACTTCCTCAATGCTGTAGCCCTTGTCAGCCTTTGTGAGCTTTACATTTCTTAAATCGTTAGCACTAATCATATCAGTATATCCCCCTTATTACATAAACATTCCGTTATTTTCAAGTTCGTCAATCAAATCACCCATAACGTCTACATTGTACGGGGTGATGATGTATGTGGAATTAGCCACGCGCTTAATCTGACCGTTGTTTGCATACGCAACGCCCGAAAGGAAGTCGAGGAGTCGTCTTGCAACATCGCGGTTTGTGCTTTCAAGGTTAAGAACTACGGTGCGTCTTTCGTTAAGGTTATCTGCGATTGCAGCAGCTTCCTCGTAACGCTCGGGCTTAACAAGAACTACCTGCAGCTGTGCTGTGGTGTGGATGTTAACAACCTTATCGTTCTTCTGCCTTCTTAACGGACGTTCAGCAGGTCTTTCCTCGCGCTCGTAGCTTGTGCTTGGCGGGGTGATTTCGCGCTCTCTTTCGCGGTATGAGCTTCTTGATGAAGGTGCAAACGATTCCGCATCATCATAGTAATCGTCAAATTCTTCATCGTCATTTTCGCTGATAATGTCTTTAACTTTGTCTAAAAATCCCATCTTTTCTACCTCACATTAAATTTAAAAATATTTTCTGGCTCCGAAGATTGCAGAGCCTACTCTTACTATATTTGACCCCTCGAGCACAGCCGCTTCAAAGTCGCCGCTCATACCCATAGAGAGAATGTCCATATTTATATTATCTATACTTTTTGCCTTGATGTCAACAAAGGATTGATGTATCTCGGCAAAATATTTGCGTGCCTGATTTTCATCGCAAATCGGGGGGATTGTCATCAGTCCGCGCACGCGTATGCCGTCGAGTTCTGCAATCCGGTACAGCAGCTCTTCAAGCCCTTCGGCGTAGATGCCGCTTTTTGATTCCTCTTTGCCGACGTTAACCTCAACAAGTACGTCGGTTATCGTGCCGATTTTAACCGACTGCTTTGCAATTTCACGCGCGAGTTTTAACGAATCAACAGACTCAATCATATCGACCTCGCCCACAATCTGCCGCACCTTGTTGGTTTGCAGATGCCCTATAAGGTGGCGTTCAACACCGTCAAGATGCAGGTCGTCTTTTTTGCCGAGGTATTCCTGCACGCGGTTTTCGCCGATAAGGTCAGCGCCGATGTCAAGCACCGGATTGATATACTGCGCTTCAACCGTTTTGGTAACGCACATCAGGCGAACTTCGCTGACGTCGCGCCCTGCACGTACAGCCGCTTCCTCAACCTGCGACTTAACGCGTTTGTAGTTATCAATCGTGGTGCTGACGCGCTCAGCATCAAGTGTAAACTTTTCCATCGCTTAACCCCTTTCCCTGCGTAATTATTTTATCGTAAAGGCGCACGCCGTTGTTGTTATCGGGATTAAATTCAAGCAGCACGTAATCCTCGTCGCTGTAAATAACCTCTGCTTCGCGGAAGCGTATCTGGCTTGATATCAGGGCGTACACGCCCTTTTTGCCCTTTTCAACGTGCAGTGCCGAGGCAGGCACCTTAATGCCCTCTTTTGAGTCGATACGAATCTCTATATCCTCTTTGCGGATTGAGGCGAGCTTGGCGTTCATCGCGCTTGATTTAAGAATCAGCGCCGTTTCCTTTGCGCTTGCAGCAGGCGCCGCGCCGCTGACGATTGTCATATTGATAACCTGGTCGTCGCTGCCCTTGAGCGCCACCTGAACGGTGTAGCCGTCCTCAAGATTCTTTACCTTTTCCGCAGGCACAACGCACATAAAGTACCACTTGTAGCTTGTTACAAGCTTGCCGAGGTGGTTGCCCTTGTCTCCCGACGGCTTGTCAAACTTCTTTAGTGTAGACTTGATGTCCTTTAGCGTCATACTTTCCGCATTGTCGTAATTAATCGTGTTTTCGTATCCGTCCGTGTAGCTGGAAAATACGCCCGATTTATCTGTTTTGATGTAGCCCTGCGGCTTTGCAACGCCCAGCTTCTGCGACTTTTTGCGCAAATCCTGAATTGTGGACACAAGGTCAACATTTTCGCCGATAAGCATCTGGCGGCGCAGGATGGATTCATTTAAATCCTCGCTGCGTTTATCCACGCTGCTTGTGTTTTTGTGCGATATTGTGCGTATGTATTCGTCCGTTCTGTTGCCGATTTCGCTGTCAAGCGTTTCAACATTTGCAACCTGACCGACGGTCATCGATTCCAGATTTTCGTAGTACTCAAGTTCTTCGGAAATATCGGCGTACTGCGAATATTTTTCCGCAGCGTCGGCGGATGTAAACGTCATTGCGACATTGCCTGTAACCTTAACCTTGTCGCCGTCCGATACGCACGGCACGGTTACACCGCTGCCCGATGAATCAATCACAACCTCGTCGCGCACCGCAATCGCCGTTGCGTCAATTTTGTTGTACACGGTGGTGAGAGTAGCCGTCTGCGTTTCAAGTTCAACGTGCGACACGCTGTAAAACTGAAAAATAATGTAAGCCAGAATCAGCACTACCGCGATACCGATTGCTATATCGTCGCGTTTTATTTTAGGCAAACTTTTCACTCCCTTCGGTCGTCAGAAATTTAGAATTGAGATTTGAGAATTGAGAATTCAGGTTAATCGCTACGCTCAAACATTATTATAGTTGGGTGTGGGCAACGCCCGCCGTTAATTCTTCATTCTCCATTTTCCATTATTTTTACGTTTCCATAAATTCTTTTGCAAGTGATATTGCACTGTTTGTAAGTTCGTCGGCTGGCATCTCGTCGGCGTAGAGCCAGTGGATGCTGCCGTTTCTGCGAAACCACGTAAGCTGCCGCTTTGCGTAGCGACGTGTTTCGCGCTTAATGCTTTCAACCGCGGCGTTAAAGTCAACCTCGCCCTTAAAGTAAGGCTCGAGTTCCTTGTGACCTATCGCCTGCCGCGCGGTTTTACCTGCTGCAGAGCGCATACGGCGCGCCTCCGCTTCAAGCCCGTTTTGCACCATAAGGTCAACGCGCATATTTATGCGGCTGTACAGCTTTTCCCTGTCCTTGTAGCCTATGCCGATGTACAGCGCGTCGTAAGGGCTTTCCTCAAGCTGCGAGGCTTCGTTCTGCCCCGTTTTGCCAACGCCGCCGTAGCACAGTTCCAGCGCGCGGATAACGCGCTTGCGGTTGTTCATATGTATTTCTTCTGCCGCCTTGCTGTCAAGCTTTTGCAGCTCGGCGTACAGTTCTTCGTTAGTTTTTTTGCCGAGTTCGCTGCGCAGTTCCTCGTTAACCCCGACGTCGGAAAACCTGATTCCCTTAACCAGACTGTCGATAAACAGCCCTGTGCCGCCGGCGATAATCGGAACTTTGCCGCGCGAAGTGATGTCCGCGATAATTTCCCCTGCCGCTACAGTGAATTCGGACACCGAAAACACTTCGTTAACATCAAGACATTCAAGCAGATGGTGCGGCACACCCTGCTGTTCGTCTGCAGTAGCGGCTGCCGTTGCCACCGACATTCCGCGGTAAACCTGCATTGAATCGGCGGAGATTATTTCGCCGTCCAGCGCCTTTGCAAGCTCAACCGCAAGCGATGTCTTGCCCGAAGCGGTTGCGCCGACAATGCAGATGATTTTTATTCTATCCATAAGCCTTGTTGCACTCGAGCCAAGCAAGGTTCAGCGTGTCCCTTTCTCGCAAATACTGCGTTAATTTGTCTGTAAGGCGCAAGTCTTGCTGCGCCAAATTGCCTTGTCTTTCCGATAAACGAACTACTCTGAACTGCGCAGCACCTTAAGTCGCATAGTTTGCGTGCATTTTGTCATTTCTTTGTTGCAGGCATACTGGCGTATGTCAAGACAAAAAATGGCAAAAGGTGCGTGAAATGTGCGATTTAAAGCTTGCTTGGTTCGAGTGTAACAAGGCTAACCCTGCCTGCCGAACTGCTTTTCAATCTCATAGCGGCTGACTTTTATCATAACAGGTCTGCCGTGCGGACAGTAGCGGATATTCGGCATAGACAGCAGCTTTTGCACAAACAATTCGCGTTCTTCGGGCGAGGTGTAGTCGCCGCCCTTGACCGCCGCCCTGCACGACGTGGAGTGGAATATCCAGTCCATGCGCTCAGGCGTGATGTCCGTTTTGCCGTCAAGCAGCTTGCCTGCCGTTTCTACAATCAAGTCCTCTATATCCTCGCCGCCGAGCATTGACGGGCACTCGCGTACAAGCACCGTGCTGCTGCCAAAATCCTCAACAGCAAAGCCGCACTGCCTGTAGAGTTCTACGTTTTCAAGCACCGCGTTGTATTCCTCTTTGCTAAGGCGCACAGGCACGGGCTCAAGCAGCACCTGCGAATTAATCTGCGTGGTTGCTTTAAGCGCTTCAAAATTCATACGCTCGTGAGCGGCGTGCTTGTCGATATAGTAAAGGGAGTTTTCGATTTCAACGATTATATATGTTCTGAACGCCTCGCCGACCACGGTGAAATCAGGGATTTCAGGTGCCGGTTCGGGTTTTACTTCCTGTTTTGGTTCTTCATGTTCAAACTTCGGTTCAGGTGCGCTGACGTTAAGCGTGTCGCTTATTTTGCGCGTTTCATCAAGCGCAGAGGTGTAGGCTTTTACCTCCGCCTGCTGCGGTTTTTCCTCACGCTTAACGGGGGCGGAAGCCACGTTCCAGAAGTTATTTTCCTTCTTAATTCTGAATTCAATCTGCTGCGGCTTGTCCTCGTCCTTTTGTGCAAAGTCGAGCTTGCCGCTGCTGTTGACTATTGTTTTAGGCTCTGCAAAGTGCGCCTGTTTTGGTGTGTCCTGCGTTTCGATAGCCGACTTAACGCCGTAGTAAACAAGTTCAAACACAGGGCGTTCGTTGGCAAAGCGCACTTCGATTTTTGCAGGGTGAACGTTAACGTCTACAAACGAAGTGTCGCACTCAATGTTGAGCACACAGCCGGGGAATCTGCCGACCATAATCGAATTTTTATATGCCTGCTCAAGCGCAGCCATAGCGGTCTGGCACTTTACAAGGCGGTTGTTGATGAAAAAGAATTCCATTGCCCTGCTTTTGCGCGATGCGGATGGCTTTGTTACAAGCCCTGTAACGCGCATATGGTTAACCGTGTAGTCAACCTCCACAAGCGAGGAGGAAAACTCTTTGCCAAGCACAGAGTAAACCGTGCTTTTGAGTTCGCCGTTACCCGAAGTAATAAGCACCTGCTTGCCGTCGCGAATAAAGCGGAATGAAATTTCGGGATGGCTGATTGCCATGCGGTCAACAACGCCTGATACCGCGTTGCCCTCCGTAACGTCCTTTTTAAGGAACTTCATACGCGCAGGGGTGTTAAAGAATATGTCGCGCACAACGATTGTGGTGCCTTCGGGGCAGCCTGCGTCGGCAAGAACTTTTTCCTCGCCGCCCTCAATTTCGTAGCGCGTGCCGAGTTCGTCGCCCTTTTGGCGGCTTAAAAGTTCTACCTTTGCAACCGCCGCTATGGAAGCCATAGCCTCGCCGCGGAAGCCGAGAGTTGCAATGCCGTCAAGGTCTGCCGCATTTTTAATTTTGCTTGTTGCGTGCGGCAGGAATACTTTTTTAATCTGGTCGCGCGCGATACCGCAACCGTCGTCAGTGATGCGGATGTAGGTAGAGCCGCCGTTTTTGATTTCCACGGTAATGCTCTTTGCGCCTGCGTCCACCGAATTTTCAATCATCTCTTTAACAACTGACGAGGGGCGTTCAACAACCTCGCCCGCCGCAATAAGCTGGTATACCTCTTTGGGCAAAATATTAATTTCAGGCAAGGTTTACATCTCCCTTCGTCATATGTAGGGGCGATTCAGGAATCGCCCGCGGGTCGCCGGGGGCGCCGACCCCTACAGTTCTTCTGCTTTTTTCTTGAGGTCGTACAGCGTCTGCATTGCCTCAATCGGCGTGAGTGTGTTAATATCTACTGCTTTAATAAGTTCAAGCAGGTCGTTTGTGGTGTTGGTTCTGAAGTTGTACTGTATGTCCTCGCTCTCATCAACCACGCTGTCATCGGCTTTAAACTCAATTTCAATCTTGTTCGCTTCAAGCTCTTTGAGAATAGCCTTTGCGCGCTTGATAACGCTTGGCGGCAGCCCTGCAAGTTTGGCAACCTCAACACCGAAGCTCTGGTCCGCGCCGCCGTGTACAATCCTGCGCAGGAAGGTAATATCATCGCCGCGCTTTTTAACGGCGATTGAGTAGTTGTTTACGCCGTCAAGCATGCCTTCCATAGCTGTAAGCTCGTGGTAGTGCGTTGCGAACAGCGTTTTTGCGCCGAGCGTCTTTTTCTTAACCGTGTATTCAAGCACGGCGCGCGCAATACTCATACCGTCGAAGGTCGACGTGCCTCTGCCGATTTCGTCAAGTATAATAAGCGAATTAGCAGTAGCGTTTTTGAGTATGGACGAAACCTCGTTCATCTCAACCATAAAGGTGGACTGCCCTGTGGCAAGGTCGTCAGACGCGCCAACTCTGGTAAATATCGCGTCCACTACGGAAATACGCGCGTTCTTTGCAGGCACGAATGAGCCAATCTGCGCAAGCAGCGTAATCAGCGCAACCTGGCGCATATACGTTGACTTACCTGCCATATTCGGACCCGTGATAATTGAGCAGCGGTTTTTGTCGCTGTCAAGCATTGTGTCGTTTGGCACAAACACCGCGCTGTCAAGCAGCGTTTCCACAACAGGGTGCCTGCCCTCTTTAATATCAATCACGCCGTCGGTTGTGATTTGCGGACAGCAGTAGTTGTTCTGCGCCGCCGTTTCGGCAAGTGAGCAGAGCGTGTCAAGCGTTGCGACTGCTTTTGCGGTCTGCTGTATGCGCTGCGCCTCGCCTGCAAGCTGTGTGCGCACAGCCGAAAAGACTTCGTACTCAAGTGCTACAAGGCGTTCCTTTGCGCCGAGCACCTTGCCTTCAAGTTCCTTGAGTTCCTGTGTTATAAATCGCTCGCAGTTTGTGAGCGTCTGTTTTCTTATGTAATCCTCGGGCACCATATCCTTGTAGGAATTGGTAACCTCGATAAAATAGCCGAATACCTTGTTGTACGAAACGCGTAGTTTAGGTATGCCCGTGCGTTCCTTTTCCCTTGCTTCAATTTTTGCAAGGAGGTCTGCGCCGCCGTTGACAATCTCATTAAGCTCGTCAATTTCGCTGTTAAAGCCCTTGTGGATAATTCCGCCCTCACGCAGTGAGAACGGCGGTTCTTCAACAATTGCTCTGTCAATAAGGTCGTTTACATCCTCAAGCAAGTCAATTTGGTTGTACACGCCTTTGAGCAGCGCCGACTTACTATCGGAAAGCGCAGATTTAATTGCAGGCAGCGGACGCGTTGCAACTGCAAGCTTGCGAAGTTCCCTTGCGTTTGCCGTGGCGTATGTTATGCGCGACAGCAGTCGTTCCATATCGTTGATATCCGCAAGCTCGCCGCGAAGTTCATCGCGCAGCATAGTGTTGTCGTAAAGCTCGCCAACTGCGTTCTGGCGCTTTGTGATTTTTGATACGTTGACAAGCGGTCTTTCAAGCCAGATGCGCAGCATACGCTTGCCCATCGCCGTTTTTGTGTTGTCAATCACCCACAAAAGGGAGTGGCGTTTTTCGCCCGTCATCATTGATTTGGTGAGTTCAAGGTTGCGCCTTGCATTTATGTCAAGCGACATAAAGTCCGCTTCCTCATAAAACTCAACTTCGCCCGGAGTTTCAAGCGTGTCGGTTTTCTGTGTTTCGCGCAGGTAGGCGATTACTGCGCCAAGCGCGCACACAGCCGCCTTGCTGTGACCTATGCCGAGTGAGGAAATCTCCTCGCGCTTCATTGTGGAAAGTATAAGGTCGGTAGCGGAATCGAAGTCAAAATATGTGTCGTCCAGCGTTTCGCACACTGCGGAAAGTCTGCTGTCGGCAAACTTCTGCACCTCGTCAAATGCGGCAGCCGCAGTGTTAAAAATAATTTCCTTCGGTGCGTAGGTGGAAAGCTGGTCGATAATCTTGTTCTGCGTATCGTCGCCGCCTACAACGGTAATGCGGAATTCGCCCGTTGACACATCGGCAAAACAAAGCCCCGTTTCGTTAGCGTTCCTGCAAACGGCGCACAGGTAGTTGTTAACGCCATCGTCAAGCAGGCTTGTATCAAGCGCCGTGCCGGGCGTGATAACGCGGATAACCTCGCGCTTAACAATGCCCTTTGCAGCTTTGGGATCCTCAACCTGCTCGCAGATTGCAACCTTGTAGCCGCGTGCCACAAGGCGTGCAATGTAATTGTCCGCACTGTGGAAAGGGACACCGCACATAGGCGCGCGCTCGTCCTGACCGCAGTCGCGACCTGTAAGCACAAGGTCGAGTTCCTTTGCAGCGACTTCTGCATCGTCAAAAAACATCTCGTAAAAGTCGCCGAGGCGGAAAAACAAAATCACGCCGGGATATTCTTTTTTTATCAGAAAATACTGCTGCATCATCGGCGACAGTTCGCCCTTTTTCGCCAATACAATCCCTCCAATCTGCCTTCCCCCTCGGGGGAAGGTGGATGCGACCAACGGGAGCAGACGGATGAGGGGCGTTTGAATGTGCATTTGTTATTATCCCCTCATCAGTTTCGCTTCGCTCAACAGCTTCCCCCCGGGGGGGGAAGCCTTATTTGTCACTCGCCTGCGGCTCAATCAATCTTAATGGCATCCACCGCAGGTTGAGCAGTCGTGTGTGCAATCTTCCGGTGCAGGCGGTTCGCAGGTTTCGGGATCCTCGCCCTCAAAGAACATACCGATCATACCGCTGATGTACTGTGCAACCTGCTCCATTTCGGAAGCGGCTACAGAGTAGTTCATCATGTTGCTGCTCTTCATAATCTCGTTGTACTGTTCCTGATACTGTGTCTGCAGTTCGGTAATTCTGTCCTTATCCGCTTCCTCGCCCTTCTGCATTTCCTGCTGGAATTTCAGCGACAGAAGCTGCAGTTCCTGCATCTGCTTCTGCAGTTCTTCGTCTGCGTCGTTAGCCTTTGCGCATGCCTGCAGTTTGATAAAACGTTCGTCCTTCTGAATTTCTTTTCCGAGTTCACGGAGTGCTGATTCTAAACTCATAATTGTTCTCCTTTAGTTATTTACTAGTTCGCCCCTCATTACGAAGGTAAGCGGCTCAATTACCTTGAGTGTTTGGAAGGTGCCGATGAGCCTGTCGTCGCCTTCAAATTCTATAATCAAATTGCCGTCTGTCCTCGCGGCAAGATAATTATCGCCGAGTTTGCCTTTGCCCACAACATAGCACTTGAAGGTTTTGCCTGCGTGCAGTTTCATATTCTCTGCGGAAATCTGTTCCTGCGCTTCAAGTATCTGTGCAAGCCATTTTGCTTTTTCATCGTGCGGCACGGGGTCGTCCATTTCCGCTGCAGGTGTACCCACGCGCGGTGAGTAGATAAACGTGAACAGCCCTGTTGCCTTGATTTCCTTTACAAGGGAGAGCGTGTCAAGAAATTCCTCATACGTTTCACCGGGGAAGCCTACGATGATGTCGCTTGTGATTGACAGCTCATCGCCCATAAGTTCCTTTGCGTAGTTGATGAGCGACAGGTACTTTTCCCTCGTGTAGCCGCGATTCATCGCCTTAAGCACGCGGTCGTTACCGCTTTGAAACGGCAGGTGCAGATGGGTTGCAACCTTGTCGCACTCAGCCATGGTTTCAAGCAGTTCCTTTGTGCAGTCCTTGGGGTGACTTGTCATAAACCTTATGCGGAAGTCACCGTCGACATCGTTGAGCATTCGCAGCAGCTGTGCAAAAGTCACGCGCGGTTCAAGGTTTTTGCCGTAGGAATTAACGTTTTGCCCGAGCAGCGTAATTTCCTTATACCCTTCGCTTACAAGCTCTTTGAACTCTGCCACTATGTCGTCAACCTGCCTGCTGCGTTCCCTGCCCCTTACATAAGGCACAACGCAATATGAGCAGAAGTTGTTGCAGCCGTACATTATCGGCAGCCACGCCTTGCTGTCGTTATCGCGCTTAACAGGAATACCCTCTGCAATAACGCCGTCCACGTCCGGGAGTTCAAAAACTCTTTTGCGCCTTGTCATCGCCTTGTACAGAAGCTCGGGCAGTTCGTGCACAACGTGCGTGCCGAACACAAGGTCAACAAACGGAAAGCTGTCGTATATCCGTTTGGCAATGTGCTTTTGCTGCATCATACAGCCGCACAGCGCGATGATTACATCGGGGTTTGCAAGCTTGTACTTTTTTAGCGCGCCGACATTGCCGAACACTCTGTCCTCCGCGTGCTCGCGCACGGCGCAGGTGTTGAATATTACAAGCTTTGCCTCTTCCCTTTTGTCGGTAAAAGCATAGCCCATTTTGTCAAGCATGCCCTTGATGTGCTCACTGTCGGCAACGTTTTGCTGGCAGCCGTAGGTTACAACGCAGGCAAGCGGCTTGTCCGTATATCTCTGCGACAGAAGCGCGGATACTTTTTCGCCGAATTCGGCTTGCCTTTTAAGTTCTTTTGCGCTTACTGTTCTTGTGTTGACTGCCACCTGCTCACCTCCGTGTAGACACACTCTTACTTGTACTGTGATATTATAACAAATGGGGCATATATATTCAATATATAAAATAATAAATATTTTGTTAATTTATTATATTAATATATATAAATTGCACAGTTGATTTTTCCGCCGCAAAGTGGTATCATTGATAATAGATTTCAATAAGGTGGTAACTATATGTTAGATAAAAGAGGAGCAGGCGTTCTGATGCATATCAGTTCCATGCCGTCAGAGTACGGTGTGGGCGTTTTTGACGAAAACGCACGCCACTTCGTAGACAGAATTGCAGATATGGGCTTTACCTACTGGCAGGTACTTCCCTTTAACCCTACAGACAATGCCAATTCGCCGTACTGTTCGCCGTCTGCTTTTGCAGGCAACTACCTGTTTATCAACCCTAAAGAGCTTTACGATATGGGGCTTATTGACGAGCAGACCTGGCGCGAAAATATTTATGACGGCACGCCCTACACTGCGGACTATGAATATGCCGCAAAAGTGCGCTATAACACGCTTAAAAAGGCGTTTATGACCGTCAGCGAGGACATTGCAACCGAAATAAAAGAGTTTGAGTTGCAAAACGGCTGGCTCACCGACTACGCGGTTTATATGGCTGTTAAGGAAAAAGAGGACTTTAAGCCGTGGTGGGAATGGCAGAGCGACCGTGCCCACTACTTTGAGTGCATAAAAAACATCTTTGATTATGAGAGCGAGGCGGCATTCTGGAAGTTCGTGCAGTACATATTCTACAAGCAATGGAACGAACTCAAAGCCTACGCCAACAAAAAAGGCGTTGCAATAATCGGCGATATGCCGATTTACGTTGCAATGGACAGCGTTGACGTTTGGTCGAACCTGCCGATGTTTTTGATTGACGAAAAAACTCTTAAGGTGGAAAAGGTTGCAGGTGTTCCGCCCGATTATTTCAGCGAAAACGGGCAGCTATGGGGCAACCCGATTTACGACTGGAAGGCAATGAAAAAGGACAAGTATTCCTGGTGGATTGCACGCCTGGCGCACGCGCTAAAAACGTACGACACCGTGAGGATTGACCATTTCAGAGCGTTTGCAAGCTACTGGGCTGTGCCTGCCGACAGCGAAACCGCAAAGGTCGGCGAATGGCTTGACGGCCCGAAAATGGACTTATTTAACAGAGTATTTGAGGTGTTTGGCGAGGATGCACCGATTATCGCGGAGGATTTGGGCGTGTTCGGTGAGGATGTTGTTGAACTGCTGCACGACACAAGCTTCCCCGGTATGAAGGTTGCGCAGTTTGCGTTTGACGCTAACTCCGATTCCTCTCACCTGCCGCACAACGCCGTGCCTAATTCGATTAACTACGTCGGCACGCACGACAACAACACAATCCTCGGCTGGCTGTGGGAAGCAAGCGAAGATGAACGCAAATTCGCGCTTGACTATTGCCATTTCCACGGCGGTAACTGGGGCGAAGGCGGCTACTATTCGCCGTCGTGCAGATGCATTACGGAAGCCGTTTGGCAGAGCGCGTCCAACGTTGCGATTATCGCGCTGCAGGATATGTGCGGTTTCGGTTCGGACGCAAGGATGAATGTGCCCGGCGTGCCGGATAAAAACTGGCGTTTCCGCACCACGCGCGAAACTATTGACAGCATTGATACAAACTACTTTAAGCACATTAATGCGCTGTACCGCAGAATGTATCCGTCAATTGAGAAAGACAAATAAAGCAAATGCTCCCCTTCGCAGGGGAGCATTTTTGTTGCCGTTTACAGAGTTACGGTGTGGGTTCCGCTTTTTCAACCGGGAAGAAATCGTCCACGGGGAAATCGATACCCTGGAAGGTTGAGCAAGGATCCTGCGATGAGCAGTCACACTCTCTGTCAGGAATACAGTAGTCAAGTGCGTTGATGAGAATCTGTGCGTCGCGTTCCATCTGGATGATTGAGAACAGACCGAGTGTAACAAGCACAGCTTTGCGCGGATTCGGTCTGAAGCTTGCCTCGTCAACAATGCTTCTGATACTGTCGGGGAACGCTGTGAACAGCGGACGGCGGCAGTGGTGGATGTCGATAACATCTGTGTCAAGCACAACGGGGTCAACTGCCTGCACCTTCGCAGTAGGATTGGTGTACTGCGGTGCTTCGGGGCTGTCAAGCTGATTTCCGTGCCTGTTAAGGACGGACTTAAACACCTTAACGTCGCCCTCCGAGCCAAAGAGAATACACTTCTTTTCAAAGTTGGTAAAGCCTGTTACTGTCTGCGGATTTGTAAACGGCGCGCCGTATACATCAAAGCGCAGCTTGAAGTAAAAGTTTATGTCTACATTGTAATATCCTCTGTTAAACGGCACATCCTCAACATCAATGCTTACGGCAACAACGTCGCAGTCGCGGGTTTTAATAGTATCCGCGCCGTCGATAATATCCTGCGCGCCGCCGTAAAACGCAACTCTTAAGTCCTCGCAGCAGTCTTTGCTGACGCAGGAATCAAAAATTCGTTTTGTGTCGATACACACCGTTTCGCTGATTCTGCTGTCCTGTGTTTTGATAATTGGTACATCAGCCATAAAAAAACTCCTTCACAAGTTATTGAAGTCTAACTTCAATACATCTTATGAAGGAGAATAGAAATTGTTAAAAAAGTGTTGTTTTTAGGTGTTAAGTGTTAAGTGTTGAGTGTTAAGCTTGTGGTTACTCGCTACGCTCGGACAATATAATAGGTGCGGACAAAGTCCGCCATTCGGCTTAACACTTAAAGCTTAAAACTTAAAACTATTACAGTTTCTCTAACTTTGCAAAATTCGCCATCAGCTTTTTGGTGCCTGCTTTGTCAAACGCAACCTCAAGCAGCATATCGTTACCCATCGGTTTAGCGCTTAATATCGCGCCTGTACCAAAGGATTTATGGCGCACGGTGTCGCCGATTTCGTATGTCTGGTTAGTCTGCGTTGCACCGCCTGCCTGACCGAACTGATGCGCAGCCGAACTGCTGTGTTTAGCCTCGCCGATAGGCGTGGATTTGCTGTATTTGTACGGCTTTTTGGGCGTGCCGAATGTCGATGAACCGCCACTGTACGAACTGCCGAAGCCATATGGTTTCGGCGTTTCCTTAACCGTTCTGTCCTCTGTAACTTCTTCGGGAATTTCGCGCAGAAAACGCGATGCGATATTCCTGTTCGTAGTGCCGTAAAGCATACGCTGGCGGGCGTTTATAAGGTACAGTTTTTCCTTTGCGCGGGTGATTCCCACATACGCAAGGCGGCGCTCTTCCTCAAGCTCCTCATCGCTGTACAGACTCTGGTTGCCGGGGAAAATGCCCTCCTCCATACCTGGGATAAACACCACGGGGAACTCCAAGCCCTTTGCCGAGTGCAGAGTCATCAGCACAACGCAGTCGTCATCCTCGTTGTACGAATCAATGTCCGACACAAGCGCAACGTCCTCAAGAAAGTCGGAAATCGTGAACTCCTCGTCGTCCTCCTGATACTTAATCAGCATCGTGGAAAGTTCCTGCACGTTCTCTTTTCTGCTGTCGGCTTTTTGCGGATCATCCTCATCAAGATATGCAAAATACTGCGTTTTTTCAAGGATTTCCTGCAGCAGGTCGGACGGCTTCATACCGTCCTCCGCGCACTTTATAAAGCCGTTAATAGTGTCGCAGAAATCCTTCAATTTGCCTGCACTGCGCGATGTTTTTGCAAACTCATCAGCGTGCTCGCACACCTCAAAGGCAGTCATTCCGTTGACCGCTGCAATCTCTAAAATATAGTTAAACATCGTGTCGCCGATGCCGCGCTTGGGTGTATTGATAATGCGCTGCAGGCGCACGTTATCCGCAGGGTTGTTAACCACAGCGAAGTACGACACAACGTCCTTGATTTCCTTGCGGTCAAAGAAGCGGTTGCCGCCGATAATCTTGTACGACACACCGGATTTTGCAAGCATCATTTCTATATTACGCGACTGCGCGTTCATACGGTACAGCACCGCGTGGTCGCGGTAGCTTCTGCCGTTTTGCACATTTTCGTTAATTTCATCAACGATGAACTGCGCCTCGTCCGTTTCGCTTCTTGCGGTATAAAGCACAACCTTGTCGCCGTCCTTGCCTGCGTATGAGCGCAGGTGCTTGTCGGCAAGTCGGGTGGAGTTGTTTTTGATAACAGAGTTCGCCGCGTCAAGAATATTCTGCATTGAGCGATAGTTTTCCGCAAGCTCAAGCTGAATAACCTTTAGCCCCTCGTCCTCATAGCGTTCCTTAAAGCGCATAATATTCTCTATCGTAGCGCCGCGGAAACGGTAAATGCTCTGGTCGTCGTCGCCGACTACGCAGATGTTGTGATAGCCGCCCGCAAGCAGATATGTAAGCACATACTGCGCGTAGCTTGTGTCCTGATACTCGTCTACAATCACATACTTAAACTGGTGCTGATACTGCTCAAGCACGTCGTCGTTTTCCTTAAACAGCGCAACGGTGTTGTAAATCATATCGTCAAAATCCATTGCATCAGAGCGCATAAGTTCCTTCTGGTATTCCTCATAGCACTGCGCGATTTTCGCCTTGCGAAAGTCGTTTACGGTAGTCGCCTTGTACTCGGCAGGGCTGATAAGGCTGTCCTTCGCGCGGCTGATTTCCGCAAGAATTGAGCGATGGTTGAGGAATTTATCCTCAATGCCGAGGCTCTTTTGCACGCGCTTCATAACACGGCGCTGGTCGTCCGTGTCGTAGATAGTAAAGTGCTGCGAATAGCCCAGCCTGTCGCCGTATCTGCGCAGCATCCTTGCACACATTGAGTGAAAAGTCTGCGCCCAGATGTCCGCCGCGTCGTCGCCGATTGTGTTAATCAGACGTTCCTTAAGCTCGCCTGCAGCCTTGTTGGTGAAGGTGATTGCAAGCACCTGCCACGGCAGCGCATAGCCGTCTGCAATAATATGCTCAATGCGCTTGACAATGGTTGCGGTTTTGCCCGTGCCTGCGCCTGCAACAACAAGCACAGGGCCGTCAATGGTATCAATAACGCGCTGCTGCTCTTTATTCGGTTTTACTGCGTCTTTGTTCATAGTGTTTCCTTATAAATAATCGGGAGGGTTAGGAAACCCTCCCCTACGGTTAAATTATGAGTTGTGAGTTATGAATATCGGGTCGCTTCGCTCCAATTCTATAATAGGCGCGGACGAAGTCCACCATCAATTCATCATTTATCATTCATCATTTCACATTGCGGGCTATCAGCCGAGCAACGTGAGGAGTATACCTGCTGCTACTGCGGAGCCGATAACGCCGGATACGTTTGGTCCCATTGCGTGCATAAGCAGGAAGTTTGACGGATTTTCCTTTGCGCCGACCTTCTGGCTTACACGCGCCGCCATTGGTACTGCGGACACACCTGCAGAACCGATAAGCGGATTGACTTTGCCCTTTGTAAGCACATACATCAGCTTGCCGAAAAGCGTACCGCCTGCGGTACCGAAGCCGAATGCAAGCAATCCGAGAAGCACGATTTTAAGCGTATCGAGATTCAGGAATGACTGTGCCGATGTCGTTGCGCCGACTGACAGACCGAGCAGAATCGTAACAATATTCATCAGCTCGTTTTGCGCTGCTTTTGCGATTCTGTCCGTGCGTCCGCTCTCTTTAAGCAGGTTGCCGAGCATCAGCATACCCACAAGCGTTGCTGCGTCGGGCAGCAAGAGCGATACGATAACCGTTACCATAATCGGGAACAGTATTTTTTCAAGCTTTGATACGGGGCGCAGGTTATCCATAACCACGCTGCGCTCTTTTTTAGTAGTCAGCGCGCGCATAATCGGCGGCTGAATTACAGGCACAAGCGCCATATACGAGTACGCCGCAACCGCGATTGTACCGAGCATTGCCGGCGCAAGCTTTGACGTTAAGAAGATAGCCGTAGGTCCGTCCGCGCCGCCTATGATAGCGATTGAGCCGGCTTGGTTAGGTGCAAAGCCGAGCAGAATTGCCACAAGATATGCTACAAATATACCCATCTGCGCCGCCGCGCCCATTATAAACGAGCTCGGGCGTGCAATAAGCGATGTGAAGTCGGTCATCGCGCCGATGCCGAGGAATATAAGCGGCGGATAAATTCCCGCCTTTACGCCGAAGTAGAGGAAATCCATAAGTCCCGGCGTGAGCGTTTTGCCAGCCTCGTCCGTAAGCCGCCCTGCAACGAGGTCTATAAATCCCTGCAAGTCATGATACTGCACCGCAAGATTTGCCATAGGCAGGTTTGCAAGCAGCATACCGAATGCAATAGGTATCATCAATAGCGGTTCAAATCCGCGCTTGATACCGAGCCAGAGGAAAAAGAAGGCTACGCATATCATAACGAGATTTTTCCATCCGCCGTCTGTGAAGAAATACGCATATCCGCTGTTTAGGAATATGTTTTTTATAACTTCCCAGACTCCCAGTAAAACTTCCATTAGTCTGTTCTCCTGTAAAACTAAATTACCAGAGTTAGGTTAAAAAGGTCTTGTGTTATCCGTAACTGCCGCAAATGCCCACGGATTGCGCCTTGTAATCGGGTTAGGTGCCTGTGCGCGCACAGGTGCTGCAGGCGCGATAGAAGTAACAACTGCGCCCTCGCCTTCCATCATATAAACTGCTGCGCTGATTGCCGCAACAATTTCGCCGCTGATGCCCTGCGCTGCAGGTGCAGCCTTTGCAGGTGCCGGTGGCGGAGTGTTAACGATATTGAGTTCAGGAGGTGCTGTGTTAGACTTTTTCTTATGCTTTCTCATATTGTCTCCTTGTGTTTTAGAAACGATTTTGCCGAATATATCAAATACAATTATCAGTATAATCAGTGTTGCAAGCACAATTCCCAGACCTGCAATAATAACCGTTGCGGTAAAGCCGGCCGATGTGTCCGGCACAACCGAGGTTGAAAGCGAATATAGGCTCATACCCAAATTCCCCCATTATAAAGATTATAATTATTATAAATCAACACGCGCCGTTTTTCAACAAAAAAAGGCTATTTTTTTTACTTCGGCAATTTGCATAAAAAAACAGTTGATTTATTTTTAAAATGTGTTTATAATAAGTATTAGACAAAAACAATTTAGGGGGCTTATTATGAGCAAAGAGGCAATGATTATAGCAATACTTATAGCACTTATGATATTGTGGCTTACCGAAACTCTTGGTATGCACAGAACCTCAAGAGTGCTCGGCGGTGCAATTGATTTAGGCTTTGCAATATTACGATAGATAAAACGGACTGTCAGTTGACAGTCCGTTTTTAATTGAGAATTGAGAATTGAGAATTAATGACGGGCTCTGCCCGTACCCGATTTTATAATAGGTGTGGACGAAGTCCCCTTGGAGCGGGCGCCTCACCCTTTTGTCCGCAAGCGGACATTTCCCCTCACAGGGGAATCCCCCGAAATTCTCCATTCTCCATTTTAAAATAACAGGCATACGCCTGTTATTTTAAAACACATAGATTTATCGCTTTTTCCTCTACGGTAAAGTTAACCTCGTTATATGTAAAGTTTTCACCGTCGCAGTTGCCGAGGAGATTTGAGCCGTCTTCCATCCAGATTCTGCCCCTTTTCAGCCTTCCCGTAGTGATTATGCCCGGGAAGGTTTCTTCATTCGCCTTGCCGTCGGAATACTTGGGAATAATCGGCAGCGCCTTATGCAGCGGCATACCGTTTACAAGCGCAAAATCAAGCAGTCCGTCGTCGAGCTTTGAGTTCGGCGCAGGGCAAAAACCGCCGCCGTAGTAGCTTGCGTTGCAGATTGCAAACAGCACGTAATCCTTGTTATCCTCTTTCATCTGATACTCGTTGCCGTCGCGGTCAACGCATGTAACATCAAAGCTGATTGTGTAGTGCAGCGGCTTCATAAGCACGGGGAAAATTGCGACTGTGTACGCCTTCTGACCGAGGAACGGCGCCTTTGCAACCATCTTCCTGCCTACGGTTTCCACAATCGTATCAAGACCGAAGGACATAACGTTTATGCACTTATCGCCGTTGTAATCGATAAGGTCAATCGGCTTTACTTCGTACTCGATATCGCCGCCGAAAAAGCCGAATTTAGATATAATCTGCTCAACGTCGATATCCTTTGTGCCGTACACCTTTTTGGCAAAATCGTTGCCCGTGCCCATAGGCAGAAGCAGCATTGGCGTGTCCGTGTGGGCAAGACCGTTTGCAACCTCGTGCACCGTGCCGTCGCCGCCGCAGGCAACTATAACGCAGTCGCCGCCGAATTCGGCAGCATAGCGCGATGCGATGTCTTTTGCGTCGCCCTGCGCCTGCGTTTCCTCAATAATCATCTCGTGGTCGTTGTGGCGAAACGCACTTTTGATGTTTTTAAAAATACGCGCCTTGTCCTCACTTCCCGCAATCGGGTTAACTATAAATACAAATTTCATGTTTGGGTTTCTCTCTTTTCACAAATTCCTAATTCCGAATTCCGAATTCCGAATTAATTATATTACCTGCGTTCCTCCCACAGGTCTGATAATCAGCACGTAGCACTTGTCCTTGCCGAAAACGCTTTCGATTTTTGTCTTGTATGTATCAAGCAAATCGTTTGGTACAAACGCCTGAATTGTGCCTGCAAAGCCGCCGCCGTGTACGCGCCATGCGCCCTTGCCCTTAAGGATTTCCTCGCTGATTGCAAGCGCAAGGGAGAGCTTTTGTTCAGTCGGATTCTTAGGTGTAAACACGTTCTGATTAAGCTCAAACGATGACCTGCCGGATTCAAGGATAACGTCCTTAAAGCCTTCAAAATCGCCGTTTTCAAGGCATTCAACAGCCTTGTCCACGCGCTTGTTTTCGTTATAGAAATGGATTGCGCGAAGCAGCGCTCTGTCGTTTACCTTGCCCGTGAGTTCAGGCAGCGCGGCAAAGAAATCCTCGTAAGAAATTTCGCGCAGAACGTTCTTGCCCATAGCCTTTGCAACGGATTCCATCTCGCCGCGAACAGCAGCGTAATCGTCCGTAAGGTCGGAGTGATTTCCGCCCGTATCAACGATGCAGAGTGAGTGGCCTGACTTTGAAAAATCGAAGTCAACCTTCTTGATTACAGGGTTTTCCGTTGACTCAAAGTCAATCGTAACAAACGTGCCGACAGACGCAGCCATCTGGTCAAGCAGACCGCACGGCTTGCCGAAAAACACATTTTCGCTGTACTGCGCAACCTTTGCAATATCAACCGCGCTGATTGCGCCGCCGTTGAACATATACGAAATCACAGCGCCGAGCAGCACCTCAAACGCAGCGGAGGACGACAGTCCCGAACCGCCCATAACATCGCTTGTGGTATACGCGTCAAAGCCCTTAACCGTGTAGCCGAGGTTCTTTGTGCCTGCAATAACGCCCTGCACAAGCGTGGTGGAATCGCCGTAGCGGCTTTCCATCGGCTCAAGGTCGCCGAGGTCAACAACGTTCATCTTGTGACCTTTAGACTTAACGCGGACAACATCCTCGCCATTTTCGCTCACAACAGCGATTGCGTCAAGGTTAATCGAAGCAGCAAGCACCTTGCCGTTGTTGTGGTCGGTGTGGTTGCCGCAAACTTCCGTTCTGCCGGGTGCGGACATAATTTTGACTTCCCTGTCAAATCCAAAGAGCTCGCCGAACTCTTTAAGCGTCTGAACGTAGCGCGGCTTCTGCTCATTTACAAATGAATCCGTAACGTAAACAGCTTTGAGGTTGCTGTCAAACTGTCCCTGTTCAATAGCGTTAATTAACTCTTTAACCTTCATAACTTTATCTCCTATAAAACGATTTTATATTTTTCTTTTTGACTGTATATCAGCAGGGTTTGCGTCATCTGATTTGATTTAATGCCGTAGAATACATTGAATATCAGACTTGAAAAACCTGTGAATGCCACTAAAATTATGAGCAGCGTAATAAACTGCACCGAAAACGGATTTGTAAACGCCGCGCCCAACTTGGTGTAGATGTAGAGCCTCGGCGCGTAACCGAGCATACTCAGCAATATATAGTACACCAAATCGTAGTGCATTGAGCCGTAGTACTTTGAAACCATGCCAAGCGGTATTGCGGGAATCAGCCTTGTGACCGACAAAAAGTACGGGTTGCCGTTGCCCTTGAACTGAATCCAATCGCGTATAAAGTGCATTTTTTTGATGTTGAGTATCATACCTGCCCATCCGCCGCCGATGAACGAGCCTTCAAAGTATTTTACCACGAAGAAGAACACGCTGCACACTATGTTTATTAGCAGCGCCCTGTCAAGCGGGAACACAACGCCTGCGATTGCGCAGATAAAGCTTATGGGCAGCGGTAGCTGGCATTTTGCAATGTACAGCGCAAATATGCAAATCAGTATCTCGCGCTCCGTATCGAGGCGCGTTACGGCATTGTCGATTTTCGACAGCCAGTTGATAATCGTGTTAAACCGCACCTCAAGCGTGGCGTGGTTAATCAGCATAATTACCAAAGCCACAAGCACGCCCGTGGTAATAAGGGCTATAATTGTAGATATGAAGTTTGTGCGGTGACGTTTAGTACTTTGCATAAAAACTAATCCTTTATCTCGTGGAAATTACCGAGGAATGTAAATTCGTCAAGCTCGTCGGACAGCGCACACAGCAAATCGAGCGTTGCTTCGTCGTACACATTGCCGAGCACGTCGGCGTAGAAGAAGTAGTCGAATTTGCCGTTTGCCATCGGACGTGATTCCAGTTTGGTGAGATTAAGCCCTGTCATTGAGAACCTGCCCAGCACCCTGTAAAGCGAACCCGTTGTATGCGGCGCGGAGAAGATAAGCGAAATCTTGTCTGCCGCGCTGTCAATAACAAGTTCTTTTGAAATAACAATAAACCTTGTGGTGTTGTTAACTATGTTCTGTATGCCGCGGCGCAGGATTTTCAGCCCGTATTTTTTAGCCGCGCTTACGGAACATATTGCGCCGATATTGTTCTTTTTACTCTCGGCAACATACTTTGCGGCAGCCGCCGTGTTTGTAAAGTTTACGCCGGTGAAATCGAAGCTTTTGAGGAAGATGTTGCACTGGCTGAGCGCCTGCGGATGCGAGTAAACCTCGTCAATTTTTTCAAACTTTGTACCTTCCTTCGCGCACAGGCAATGCTCGATTTTTAAATCACACGCGCCGACAACGAAGAAGCGGTACTTCATAATAAGGTCGTACGATTCGTGCACAGAGCCTGCGGTTGAGTTTTCAACAGGGATAATGCCGAAGCGCGCCTTGCCTTTATTCACGGCTTCAAACACATTTTCAAACTGCTTGTAAAACTTGATTTCCGTGTTCGGGAACAGCGTTTCGCCAGCGATGCCGCTGTATGCGCCCTCAACGCCCTGGCAGGCAATCGGCATACCGTCGGTGGTAAGGCGTTCCTCTTTCCTCGCGTTTTCAACAAGGCTTCTGAGTTCGCTGCCGCCGCCGATAATCTTGTGCTGCAAGGCTCTTGACGCATCCATAGTGGCGGAAAAAATCGTTTTAATCGCTTCGCCCTGCTCGCCGCATTTTGCCGCAACGGAATCAAGTATTTCCTGCTCGCGCTCTGCGTTGAGCACAGGGATTGAGTGCTCCACCTTGTACGCCGCGACTTCCTTTGCGATGTCCATCCTTTTCATCAAAAGCGGAATCAGCTGGTCGTCGATTTCGTCAATCTGTTTTCTGAGTGAGAGTAAATCCATTAATAGTTTATCCTTAATATTTTATTCCATTATAATATCTAAAATGCCAAGCGCAACAGCACTTTCCACAACAGGAACGGCACGCGGCAGGATGCAGGGATCGTGCCTGCCCTTGATTTCGAGCGTGGTGTTTTGCATTGTCTGCAGGTTAACGCTCTGCTGCGGTGCCGCGATTGACGGCGTGGGCTTAATTGCAACGGACAGCACAAGCGGCGCGCCGCTCGTCATACCGCCAAGTACGCCGCCGTTGTTGTTTGAGGTAAGCGTAACCTTGCCGTCTTTTACCTCGTAGCCGTCGTTAACTTCCTTTGCGTTAGCGCCTGCAAAGCCGAAACCGAGCCCGAACTGCACGCCCTTAACAGCAGGAATACCAAACAGGATTTGCGACAGACTGCCTTCAACGGTGTCAAACATATTGCCGCCGAGTCCTACGTCAAGACCTACTGCGGCACATTCAACAATGCCGCCCACGCTGTTGAGGTCGTTTTTGTACTTTTCAATTTCAGCGCACATTTTTTCCTCTGCCGCGCTGTCGATAACTGCAAACTGCTTTGCGGCAAGCGCTTTTAGTTCATCTGCCGTAACCGCGTTTTTATCAAACGGTGTGTCGCAAACGCCGCCGACCTGCAGGATGTGCGCGCCAACTGTGATGCCCTTATCGGCAAGTATCTGCTTTGCAATCGCGCCTGCAAACACAACGGGTGCGGTCAGCCTTGCGCTGAAGTGTCCGCCGCCGCGGATATCGTTGTTACCGCCGAATTTAACGTATGCAGGGTAGTCGCTGTGCGACGGGCGCGGAACGGTCATAATATCCGCGTAGTCGCCGCTTTTTGTGTTGGTATTTTCTATAATCATAGCAAGCGGTGCGCCTGTTGTAACGCCGTTTAAAACGCCCGAGAGAATATGCGGCGTGTCCGCTTCCTTACGGGGCGTTGATGTTTTATGCCTGCCGGGAGCGCGGCGTGCCATCTCAGCAGAAACAGCGTCCATATCAAGCCTTACGCCTGCAGGAAGTCCGTCGATAACGCAGCCAATCGCTTCGCCATGGCTTTCGCCAAAGACGGACAGTCTGATGTTATTACCTATCACTGATGACATCTGCCTTGCCTCCTAACCTGTTGTAATCTTCAAAAAATGACGGGTACGATTTGTTAATGCTTTCGCTGTCCGTTATGGTAGTTGTGCCGTCTGCAAACAGCGCAGCAACCGCAAACGCCATAACAATGCGGTGGTCGTTGTAACCGTCAAGGGCTGCGCCCTTAACCGTGCCGCCGCTGATAATCATACCGTCGGGCGTTTCAGTAACATCCACGCCCATTTTCTTTAAGTTCGTGACCACACTTTCAATGCGGTCGCTTTCTTTATATCTAAGCCTTTGAGCGCCCTTAATCACGGTTGTGCCGTCGGCAAACGCCGCAAGCACCGCAACCGTGGGCACCATATCGGGAATATTCGCAGCGTCCAGCTCAATGCCGCAAAGCGCCGATTTTTTTGCGCGCACAGCATTGTCGCCGACTGTAATATCTGCGCCGAACCTTTTAAGCACGTTCACGATTTCCTTATCGCCCTGCGTTGAGTTGATATCAACGCCGCTCACCGTAACATCGCCGCCGATTGCGCCTGCGGCAAGGAAGAACGCCGCCTGCGACCAATCGCCCTCAACGGTAAAATCCTGCACCGCGTAGGTCTGGTTGCCTTTTATAAGGTAGCCGCTTTCGGTTTCCGCAATCTCAACGCCGTAGCGGTGTAGAATATCAACCGTCATATCGACATACGGCTTGCTTTGCAGCGCGGTAGTAAGCACGATTTCGCTGTCTGTGTCAAGCAGCGGAAGCGCAAGCAGCAGCCCTGTAATATACTGCGAACTAACGTCGCCTGCAAGTTCAAACCTGCCGCCTGTTAGCTTGCTGCTGATTGTAAGCGGAAGTCCGCCCTCGCTCTCACACGTTACGCCGTGCTCGGGCAGCAGCCTTAAGTAGTCGCCAATCGGTCTTTGCGGTAGCTTGCCGCTGCCGACAAAAGTAACCGTTTTGCCGAGCGCCGCCGCAACGGGAATCAAAAACCGCAGTGTAGAGCCGGACTCAATACAATCGCAGATTTCGCCGCCGTTTTTCAGCGCTTCAATCGCCTGTGCAGTCGCCTGCATATCCTTGGAATCCGTAATCGGGTTAACGCTGCCGCCGCCTGCAAGGAAGGCGCAAATCATCGCCCTATGCGCCGCAGACTTTGAGGCAGGTGGCGTTAGGCTGCCGCCGGGTATTGAGTTTTCAAGTCTGACTGTACTCATTTAAACTCCGAAAAACGATGGTATATTTTCATTCTCAATCGGGTTGATAAAGCCGTTACCAACCTCGCTGATAAATACAAATTTAATCGAATCTGACGTGCGCTTTTTGTCCGCGTTCATAGCGGTAATAATGTCCGAAAGCGAATTGCCGTCCTCTGTCGGGAGGTTGTATTTTTTAAGAACTGCGGCAATCCTTTGGGCAGTGCCTTTTTTGGTCAATCCGTTATTCTCGCCTGCTTTTGAGATAAGTACCATACCGATGCCCACAGCCTCGCCGTGCGAAATTGTGGTAAAGTTGTGTAGCTTTTCTATAGCGTGACCTGCGGTGTGGCCGAAGTTGAGCAGCGCCCTTTCGCCGTGTTCCTTTTCGTCGCGTTCAACAACGCCTGCCTTTAGGCTTACGCACTCAAAAATCACGTCGTCAATAATATCGCGCGCGTTTTCATTTTCAATTCTTTCAAACAGAGATGCGCTTTTAATGCAGCCCATCTTGATAGCCTCCGCCATACCGTCGGAGAAGAAGTGGGGCGTGAGCGTGTCAAGCGTGTTGCTGTCAATCAGCACCAGTCTTGGCTGATGGAACGCGCCGCACAGGTTTTTGCCCGTGGGCAAATCAACCGCAGTTTTGCCGCCGACAGATGAATCCACCTGCGCAAGTAGCGAAGTAGGTATTTGCACAAAGTCAATACCGCGCAGGAATATCGCCGCCGCAAAGCCCGCCATATCGCCGCATACGCCGCCGCCCAAAGCAACAACAAGGTCGCCGCGCGTTAGTTCATTTTGCGACATAAATTCAACCATTTTAACCACGGTATCAGTTGTCTTTGACTCTTCACCTGCAGGATAAATATACGTACAGACCTTGTAGCCCTCATTCTCAAGCGATTGTGTAACTGTTTCGCCGTAAATCGGGAACACATTTGTGTCGCTGATAAGGCAGATTTTACGGCACTCTTTAACCGCCTTTATATACTTGCCGCAATCTGCGATAATTCCCTTTTCAATTATAATGTCATACGGGGTGTTAACGTTAACCGTAAGTTTTTTCATTAGCCGATTTCTTCCTTAATCTTATTGCCCTTTTTCATAAGCTCGGTCAGGGCTTCGCCGTCGCCGTTAACGATGTTGTACTTAAAGCGCATAAGGTTTGACACAAGGTCGTCTATCTCGCGCACAAGCGGCTCCTTGTTATCAAGGAACAGCTGCGTCCACATATCAGCGTTAATACGCGCCACACGGCTTACATCGCGGTAAGAGCCTGCCGAATAACCCGCGTGCATCGGTGCAAGCGGCGACAGAACGTAAGAGCAAGCCAGCACGTGCGCAATCTGCGAGGTAAATGCAATCATCTCGTCATGATGCTCTGGCGTGGTAACAACCGTGCGCTTAAAGCCCATATCCTGCGCAAGCCCCACAAGGGCGTCCGTTTTATTGCGCGGTGTGTCCGCATACGGCGTGCAGATAAAGCTTGCATTGTCAAACAGATTGGCAAGGCTGTTGTCGTAACCGCCAACCTCGCGACCTGCCATCGGGTGCGCGCCTATAAAATAAAACTTTAAATCATTATATGCGCCCATCTCGGTACAGATTTTAGTTTTGATACCACAGGAATCGGTAACTATGCTGTCCTGCTTAAAAGAGTCCTTGTGTTCAAGGATAAACGGCACAATCGCGTCCGGATAGAAGTTAACAAAGGTGATATCCGCCTCTGCAATTAAATCGTCTATATCGCCCGTTCTGTCAATGGTGCCGTCGCGCAGCGCCTTTTCCGTTACAGAGGGGGTTCTGTTCCAGCCGAGCACGGTGTGGTTGGTATTTTTCTTCAAGGTCTTTGCAAGGCTTGCGCCGATAAGACCGAGTCCGCAAATTAAAACGTTCATACAATTCTCCGTAAGTTATAAAATTCCAAAATATATAATAATATATAAATTATAATATGTCAAATTAAAATTAAGAATGTAACATTTATTTAATAAATATCGCGGCACGTTGCTGTATGCAATAACGAAACGGAGCGATGTGGTCATCGCTCCCTACTGTTCGCTAAAAAAAGGCTTCCCGAAGGGGCACCCTACATAAATAGTGTCAGCCCAAAAATGGCATCTTTTCCGCTATAACTGTATTAAAAATCACCGTAAGGCGTCAGCCTTACGGTGATTTTGTGCTTTGTTCTAACAAAAAGCATGCTCATTTTTGGGTGCGAAGCAGTTTTGGCAAAGTAATTTTAGGTCATAAAGGGATTACAAAACCGCCTGCATACTCGCGTATTCAGGCGGTTTTTAATGTCCTTAGGGGCAAAAGTACAAAGCCAAAACCTAACCCTATTCATGTAGGATGCCCCCAGGAAGCCTTTTTATCATTTAGTTATCGCCGAAGTAGTCGTAGTCATCGCCGTTGTTATTGTTGTTGCCCGGTGTTGAGCTCGGGTTAGAGTCCGTGAACACCTGGGTAGCAGCGAGAGCATACTCACGAATTTCAATTTCCGGTTCTGTGTATCTTTTCATCTCTGCCACCCCCTTTTACGCAATAACCGATGCGTTAACTGTATTTGACCAAGCGGTGAAGTTGTTACCGCTTGCATCAGCGTACGTTACATACGCGATGTATCTTGCATTGACTGTCTTACCGATGAGATTTGTCTTAATCTGAATCGGCGAGATAACAAACTGGTTGCCGACAGTGTGCTGTGTTGACTTCATACGAACGATACCGTTTGTGCCAACGTTGTTGAAGGTAAGGTCGCCTGTAGGAACTGTGCCGTCCTTTGTAGCCTGGAAGAGAAGACCTGCTTCAACAAGTTCGCAGCCGTCAGGAATTACGTAGTTGGATACGATAGTCATCTTTGTTCCTGCGTTGAACATATTACCTGCGTTTGCGGTAGCACCGTTTTCGTCGATGATAGTTTCGTCGATGAATCCGTCGTTAACAGCGGCATTGAACTGCTCCTCTGTGTAAGGAATAATAACCATATTTTCGCTTGCATAGAAGGTGTATGTGTTGCCGTATGTCAGAACTGTTTCTGCATTGTACAGACGGTCGTCCGGTGTGTCTGATACTTCTTCGTTTCTTGTTTCGATAATAGACTCAAACAGAGCGCCTTCATCCGGGTCAACGTCTACGAGCGAGCTGTCGGTAATTACAGTGTACGCGTAGATTGAGCCTTCCTTGTACTGCTTGTTCTTGTTTGCAGTAGTCGGTGAAAGGTTGGTCTGCTCATCGTCAATTGTAACGTAACCCGTACCGTTCTTAACCTTTGAGGAAAGACCTGTGTACGAAAGTTCAATCTTCTTGTTGTAGTCTGTATCGAAGGATACATAACCGTCGATTGAGCCGCCGAGGTTTGCAATAAAGATTGTGATGCCTGACTCATCAGTGCATTCGTAATTTGCAAGTACAAGAGTATCTGCCTGAACATTAATGGTCTGACCTGCGTTGTAATCTGTGCCGTTAACGGTGTAGTTAACAAAGTCGTAGTAAGCAAATGTAGGTGCTTCCGGAAGAACAAGGTTGCCCTTTTCAACATATTCAACCTTGTAGGATTCGTTACGCATGCTGTTTGCATAAGTAACCTTAACCTTGTGCTCCTGCGAAACGTTGGATTCCTTATCAAGTCTGAATGTTGTGTTACCGTTAACTACGAAGTTAATTACGCAGTCGTTTGTGAGATATTTTTCCTGATAGCTTGCGCCCGAAGTAGCTGATGTGTAGGTGTAGTACCAATCAACAAACTTTTCGCTCGGTGCAGTTACGCGGATTGTTGTGCCGTAAGGAATACCTGTGAGCGTTGCGCCCGTTGCTGTGTATTCCTGACCGCCGATTGTGTAAGTGAATGAGGTTGAAGCAGCGTCGCTTACGCCTGTGATGTTAACGTTGTAAGTCTTGAAGTTCTCGCTGAGAGCGTCCGTTACAAGCTCGTTAACCTCGCTCATATGCTGCCATGTGTAACCCGTTGTTGTAAGGTTGCCGTAGTATGAGTTGTTATTAAATACAACTGCGCCCGTTGTCTTTGCGCCGAGTGCTGCGATTGTAGCCTTAACAGCCTCAAAGTCGTATGCATCCGGGTCCTTGTTAGTTGAAGCAAGGATATTCTGAACAGCGGATGTAATATCGTCTGCGCTTGTTACAACGTCGTCGTCAACTGCTACAAGCAGGTTGCCTGCTGCCGTTACTGCTGCAGCTGCGGCTGCGATAGCCTGATCTGCCGCTGTGGAAGCATAAACGCCCTTACGCTGTGCGTCTGTGTACCAGAAGTACTCAACTGCCTGAAGCGCGGTTTTACAGTTAGCGATTGAAGCTGTTGTGAACTGACTGCCTGTTACCTTTGTGCGAAGTGCTGCAACAGCGTTGTCAAGCGGTGTAAAGTCAGCGTTTGACTGAAGTGCGTCCTTAAGTTCAACAATTCTTGCTGCACGAGTTTCGATATCCTGCTGTGCGTCAGACTTAGTTGTGCCGTCTGCTGCATAGTAAGCATAGTCGCGTACGCCTGTTGATGAATAAATGCCGTTGAGTTTTGCAACTACATCGTTTTCGTAGTAGTTTGCAAATGCTGCCCAGCTTTCGTCAGACCAAGGTCCGCCGTAAGTTTCGCTCTGCTGACCTGCGTCGTAAACGTCCTTAACTGCGTCACGCGCGTCAAGAAGTAATGTTCTTTCAGCAGCTCTTACAAGGTGTTCTTTTGCGTAGAAAAGATTGTCGTATCTTGTCTGGCACTGCTGAAGTACCCACTCAGCAGTCTTGTCGCTGTAATCCATATCAGCCTTTGCAGCTGTAAGTGCGGTTGAATAAGCTTCCCAAGAGCTGTTGGTGTAGTTAGTTTCAACATAACCTGCAGCCTCAACCTGATTGATAAGTCTGAACAGGTCTGCAATGTTAACAACCTGTACGGTTCTGCTGTATGTAGCAGCGTCGTGACCGTAACCGTGGTATACATAACCCCATGTGCCGGCGTTGCTGTACTTCCACCAGTAAATCATACCAACCTGCTTATTTGTAAAATGGTATTCATCGATTGAGAGCTTGGTGTTTGATGTAAGGTTGTTGCTCGATTCCTGCTGAACGAAAAGCGAAGTTGACGCTCTGAAATGAGTTGTACCCTTTGAAGCTGAATAGATACCGCCATATGCGGGCTTGGTTGTATCGTTGCGGTGGTTATCAATATTATCAAATGTGTTGAGGATATTGGACAGGTCGTAGGTGAAGTAGTTTTCATTGTCTACGTCGCCTGCTGTTGTAACCGTTGTACCGTCTGCTGTGATAGCATAAGCGCTTTCGGTAATAGGTGCAATCTGCGAAGCGTTTGCGAAGATACCTGAATCGCTTCTGTCGCTAACCTTACCGAAGTTAAGGCTACCTGCCTTCTTGTCCGTACCGGCATTTGCGCCTGATGTAAGACCTGCAGAGAGGTTTTTATCGTTGATATCGGACTGGCTTACTGCCTGGTCGGTTTCGTTACCGCCGGAAGTAATCTGGCCTGAATGTGTTGACGGGTCGTTGAAGTTGATTGAGTCGATAGCCGCAGCGTTAGGACCGTCGTTGTTGAAGCTGAAGTATGAATCCGGAAGCGAAAGGTTTGCTGCAGCGTGTGTGGTTCTGAATACGATTGAATTATCGTAACCCCAGAAATTCATGCGCCACGTTACGCTTGCGCCTGTTGCGCTCGGTGTAGCCTCAACGGAAACTGCATTTTGAAAATCACCGCAAGTGATAACCTGACCGTTCTGCATCTTTGAGAACGCGTCCTTAAGGTCGTTAAGAGCAGCGATGATGCCGCGAACAGCGTCCTCGTACGCAGCGATTTTAGCATGCGTGCAGTTGTCAACATAAACCGTGATAGCCGGGTCAAAGTCGATAGCGCTTGCAATAGCGGTTTCAACAGTGTTCCAGTTAGCATAGTCAGTAGGTGTGTATAATGTGGTATCCTGTGCGTGCTGGATAGCAGTGGTTACGGAATATCCGCCTACCTTTGCACAAGGCGTGTTCTTTTCAATAACAAGCTTGAGAACTGCAGCCTTAACGTTTGCAAGCTGAGCTGTAACAGTATCCTCTGTTGTCTGGCTCTTTGCACGGATGCTCTTATACTTATCAACTGATGTCCATACTGCGATCTGTGCAGTTTCAACAACGCTTGCAAGGTTTGCGTTTGTGAAAGAAGCAGGTGTGAAGAATGCTTCGTTACTGATTGCATAAAGAGCGTCGTCAATAGCTGCTTCAAGGTCTGTAGTATCAACGTTCTGTACAGAATTTACAAGGTTGTTGTAAGCAGTAGTAAGTCTGTCTGCCAGAGTCTGTGCAGCTGCGCTTGTGCTGTAACCGTTTGACGGAAGGTTGGTCATGTTGTCCCTTGCTGCCTCGTAAGCGTTCTTGAACGTTGACCAGAGAGTAGCGTTATAATAGCCGTCGTCATTACCTTCGGTGTAAACAGTCTTTGATGTGGACATAATTGCACGCAGGTTGTTATAGCCTGTATCTGCATCCGGTGAAGTGGTTGCATTAACAGTTGCTGCAGCCGTTGCAAGTGAGCTTGCAACATCAGCCGCTGTTGTAGCAGTATTGTTGCCGTAGTTATACGAAGCAACGTCAACAGTAAGTGCGTCGTAAGCGTTGAAGTATGCAGCAAGTCCGTTTGACTTATAGCTTTCAGTCTGCGCTAAATATGTCTTTGTATTGATAGCGGAAAGCGCGGTAGCGTAGTCGATAATGTAGATGTTACCCGCATTGTTGAGGTAGTGGTCAACACGGTTATTGGATGATGAATAACCGGTGAATGCGTACCAGCTCGGAGAAACAGTCTTAAGACCGTTTGTAAATCCGCTTGCGCCGCCAACATACTTCATATAGTTAGCAAAGTAGTTCCACTTGTTTCTGTTACCATCGGGTGCGCCGTCAGGTGTAAGACCCGAATCCTTTTGGTAACCGGGGATACGGTCGCTCTGCTGATATGCATAGTTCCAGTCTGCGGTGCCGTAATCCATTTTACCGTTCCATGCGCCCTGAAGTCTGAAATCAGAGCTGTCATTAGGTTGCTGTGAATTATCGCCGTTTGACGGATACATTGTGAACATCTTTCTTGAGCTGAAGCCCGTCTGGTCATAGTAATAGAATACAGCTACGGGGAACAGAACATCGTTAACACCGTCATACATAAGTACGTTGTTTGCACCGTACTGAATCTGAACGCGTACATTCTTTGTGTTGTTCGAGTTCTCATCAATAAGTGTGTCCTGATTCTCTGCATAAAGGATGTTCTTTGCATAGTTTGCGCCGATAGGTGTAGTAGTGTTGTCACGGCTGTAAACAGATGCGGTTGCTGTGGAACGAGTCCACGCAGTAAGATTGTTTGTAGCTGTGTTAAGCGTACTTACCGCACTTGTAAGAGCAGAAGCTGAACCCTGACCGTAAACATAAGCGTCGTACGCCTCGTTAGCGTCAACGTATGCAGCGTAAGCTGTGCCCATGTTGGTGTAAACCGTGCCGTTCATTGCAGATGTATACGCGTCAACTGCGTTGTTATATGCAGTGATAGCCGCATCGTCTGCAAGTGCAGTAACGGCAGCAAACGGCAGTGTTGTAACTACCATAAGCGCTGAGAGTACTAAAGCCAAAACCTTTTTCATTGAACTTCTCATAATAATTACCTCCTTAAGAGTGCAACGCCCTTTTTCCGCCGCGGCTTTTACTGACCATAAGCGTACGGCATACTTAAAGACTTTGCGTAATAGGGTATAATATCCCTAAATTATTTTATACAAACACATAATACCACATCAAAAATCAAATTGCAATAGGTTATTCAAAAAAAATTCACAAATTTGTTTACAATTCGTTAACAATTGCGTTTTTACATATTTTGGCATATGTAAAATTTCCTGCGCATTTTTTGTGCCTGTTACGCACCATACTGTCCCCTGTCCACTGTCCACTGTCCACTGCAACAATTATGCATAAGTATGCATAATTGTTGCATATATATCCGTCAATATGCATACAAATCCGCGCAGATTTGTATTTTAAAAGAAAATATTGCACAAATTTATGTAAAAGGTATTGCATTTTTATTCATCGGTGATATAATATGCACGACATTTAACAAAACGCATTGCAAAGGAGTCATTATAATGGATAAAAAAGATATTAAAAAAGTTGTACTTGCTTACTCGGGCGGACTTGATACATCAATCATCATCCCCTGGCTCAAGGAAAACTACAACAACTGTGAGGTTATCGCAGTAAGCGGTGACGTAGGTCAGGGTACCGAGCTTGACGGTCTTGAGGAAAAGGCGCTCAAAACAGGCGCTTCCAAACTCTACGTGCTTGACCTCAAGGATGATTATGTGGAAAACTACATTTTCCCCTGTCTCAAAGCCGGCGCTGATTACGAAACATATCTTCTCGGCACCTCGCACGCACGTCCCTGCATCGCAAAGGGACTTGCGGAAATCGCTGTTAAAGAGGGCGCTGACGCAATCTGCCACGGCTGCACGGGCAAGGGCAACGACCAGGTTCGTTTCGAGCTGACTCTCAAGGCTTTCGCGCCGCATATGCAGATTATCGCACCGTGGCGTGAGTGGGACATCAAGTCCCGTGAGGAGGAAATTGAGTACGCCGAGGCGCACGACATTCCGCTTAAGATTAACCGCGAGACCAACTATTCCAAGGATAAAAACGTATGGCATCTGTCGCACGAGGGACTTGACCTCGAGGATCCGGCAAACGAGCCGCAGTACCTCAAGGACGGCTTCCTTGAAATGGGCGTTGCACCCGAGCAGGCACCCGACGAGCCGACATACATCACCATTCACTTTGAAAAGGGCGTGCCAACCGCAATCGACGGCGTGGATATGAAACCGCTCGCACTCGTTGAAAAGCTCAACGAGCTCGGCGGCGCAAACGGCATCGGTTTGCTTGACATAGTGGAAAACCGCCTTGTCGGTATGAAGAGCCGCGGCGTTTACGAAACACCGGGCGGCGCAATCCTCTACAAAGCGCACGAGCTGCTTGAAATGCTTACGCTCGACAAGCAGACGCAGCACTACAAGGCACTTGTAGCGCAGAAGTTCGGCGAACTTGTTTACGACGGACTCTGGTTCACACCGCTGCGCGAAGCACTTTCCGCCTTTGTTGACAAAACGCAGGAAACCTGCACAGGCGACGTAAAGCTCAAGCTCTACAAGGGCAACATCATCCCTGCAGGCACAACCTCACCGTACAGCCTGTATGACGAAAACATTGCTTCCTTCGGCGAGGACGGCGGCGCATACAACCAGGCGGATTCCGCAGGCTTTATCAACCTGTTCGGTCTGTCAATCAAGGTTAAAGCCCTGCTCGACCAACAGCGCGGAGAGCAGAATTGAAAATTGAGAGTTGAGAATTGAGAATTAATGGCGGCACAGCCGCACCAGATTATAATGGGTGAGGGAGATTCCCCTACTAGGGGAAATGTCACCATAGGTGACAAAAGGGTCTGGCGCCCGCTCCAAGGGAAGCCCTCCCGAAATTCTCCATTCTCCATTCTACATTCTCAATTATTTGGAGAAATTTATGGCTCAATTATGGAAAGGCAGGTTCAAAAAGGAACTTGCAAAGGAAACTAACGACTTCAACTCTTCAATTTCCTTCGACTGCAGAATGTTTGAAGAGGACATAAAAGGCTCAATTGCACACGCTACCATGCTTGGCGCGACGGGCATTATAGACAAGAGCGAGAGCGACAAAATCTGCGCTGAACTTGCGGTAATTCTTGACGACATCAAGTCGGGCAAGCTTGCGATTGATATGGAGGCGGAGGACATCCACACCTTCATCGAAGGTGAACTCACCGCACGCCTTGGTCAGACGGGCAAACGCCTGCACACAGCGCGTTCGCGCAACGACCAGGTGGCACTTGATATCCGCATGACGCTCAAGAAAGAGATTGACGAAATCAGCGATAAACTCAAAGAGTTAATCCTCGTTCTCTGCAACAAAGCGGACGAAAACAAAACCGCGATTATGCCCGGCTACACGCATCTGCAAAGGGCGCAGCCGATTACCTTCGGTCATCACCTTATGGCGTATGCGGCTATGCTGCTGCGCGACCTTGACAGGCTCGACGACTGCAAAAAACGTATGAACGTGCTGCCGCTCGGCAGCGGTGCGCTTGCAGGCACAACCTATCCGCTTGACAGGAATATGGTTGCCAACCTGCTCGGCTTTGACGGTGTCAGCGCAAACTCGCTTGACGGCGTGAGCGACCGCGATTTTTGCATTGAGCTTGCGTCTGCTCTATCGCTTGTGATGGTGCATCTTTCGCGTTTCAGCGAAGAGATTATTATGTGGTGTTCGTGGGAATTCAAGTTTGTTGAGCTTGACGACGCGTTTTCCACAGGCTCATCAATTATGCCGCAGAAAAAGAACCCCGATATTGCAGAGCTTGTCCGCGGCAAGAGCGGACGCGTGTTTGGCGATTTAACCACCCTGCTGACCGTTATGAAGGGCATCGCCCTTGCGTACAACAAGGATATGCAGGAGGATAAAGAGGCGATTTTTGACGCAGTTGATACAGTTAAAATGTGCCTTAACGCGTTTACGCCGATGATTGACACGATGACCGTGCTGGGGGACAATATGCGCGCTGCCGCTGCAAAGGGCTTTATCAACGCAACCGACTGCGCTGATTACCTTGTGGGTAAGGGACTTCCCTTCCGCGACGCGTACAAGGCTACCGGCGAACTCGTTGCCCTGTGCATAGACAAGGGCTTAACGCTTGAAACTCTGCCGCTTGACGAATACAAAGCGGTGTGCGACCTGTTTGACGACGAAGTCTACACGGCAATCAACCTTGAAAAATGCGTTGCCGACCGACTTGTAGAGGGCGGGCCAAGCGTGCAGAGTGTGGAAAAACAAATAGAAATAGCAAAAAAACAGGTGTCGTGATGACACCTGTTTTTTAGTGAACAGTGGACAGTAGGGAGCGATGACCACATCGCTCCGCAATTAATTCCGAATTACTTTGAGTAAGAAACAATAATTCCGCCGTTCGCCGCATAGGTTGAGTTGAGTCCGCTTGCCTTTACGATTTCTATATCGCCGAAGGGGGCAACTGCCTTTATTTTTTCTGCAACGAACTTTGCCTTATCCTCGCAGCAGACGTGCGTGATAATCAGCCGCTTGTCGGCAAGGTCGATGCCTGCAACATTTTCGCCGATTATGTTTGCCATCTTGACGATAGCGCGGTTCATCGCTATATCCTGCGCCGCGGGCTTGATATTGCCCTCGCTTGTGCGCTCGAACACCAGTTTAAGCCTTAACTTTTTGAGCACGGTTGCCGCAAGCGCAAACAGCCTGCCGTTCTTCTTTAGCACGTCAAGCGACTCAAGGCAAAAATACAGCGCGGTGTGGTTGACGATGAAATCCTCAACCGTGCTTACAATCGTGTCAAAGTCCTCTCCTGCATCGGCAAGGGCTTTTATTTTTTCCGCCGTCAGGCACTCGATGCCCGCGGTAGCAAGCGAGTTGAAAACATGGATTTTCTTTGTGCTGTCGGGGTGTTCCTCTTTGTAAAGCTCAACGCCCTGCAGCGCGCTGTTGTATGTGCCGGAAAGCTTGTCCGTAATCGTAATAACGTACAGCTCGTCCTCGTCGCAATCAAACGCGGTAGCCCACGCGTCCGGCGACGGGCACGCAGTTTTTGCAACGTCGTTATATTCAAGTGTGCGCCTGATGTAGTCGTCCTGGTCAAAATTCTCGTCGTCAAGAATTCTGTAGTCGCCGATTTCAAGCGTGAGCGGCACAAACGTGATGTTCGTCCAGTCCGCCATCTGCGCCGTTTTGTCGCAGCACGAGTCGGCAATAATTCTGTAGCTCATATATTTCTCCTACCCTATCTGCCTCCCTTGTGTAAAGGGAGGTGCCTGCCGTAGGCAGACAGAGGGATTGTTTTATTATTCTTCAGAAGTCGGATACTCCATATCCTCTTTAGTCCAGTCCTTGATTACCTCAAGGAACTCCTTTGACTCCTCTTTAGCTTGTGGAAGATTGTGCTCAAGGCAGTTGCCGCACTCTTTGGGCGATGCGTTAGGAATCCTGCCCCAGAAGTCTGCAACGTGCTGAAAAGCGTCCTTGATTAACTGAATTGTGTACTTATCGGTCAGGCTTCTTGTAAGTAGGTAAAATCCCGTGCGGCTGCCCATTGGACCAAAGTAAACAATATTTTCGCCAAACTCGGTGTTTTTAACGTATTCTTTAACTATATGCTCAATCGTGTGCATAGCCGAATTTGTAAGGTAATCGCCCCTGTTCGGCTCTTTCATCCTGATATCGTAAGTCGTGATATCATCGTCAATTTTGCTGATATAGACGCCTTTTTTAAGAACTTCGTGGTCAGTGTGGAAACTTGCTTTCATTAGTCAGTTACCTCGATTCCTGTTAAAAATGATATATTGCCCGTTACCTCGTAGGCTGTCTTTTCGCCCCTGCAAAGTGCCTCAAAGCCGTCAATGAGTTCGAGTGCGTCCGCCTTTGATTTTTCAAAAAGTTCTTCAAAGCTTTCGCACCTTTCAACCTTATCGTACGGCGAGGTCCACGGGTTATTCTTTATATTAGCACAATTGTCTGCCAATTCCAAGTCCTTTGGCTTAATTGATGCGGAAAATTTAAAATTTTTCATCACAGGCGCAAGCGGTATTTCAATACTGTGCGCAAGGCGAGTTGCGCCGCCGTTTACATCGCGCAAAGTATCCTGCGTTTTTGCGGTGTCTGTGATAGCGCGGATAGCCTCGGGCACAGGCACGTTGCGGTCAAGCGCCGCTGCAATAACAAAGCTAATCATACCGCCGAGTTCATTATAAACCTCTTCGCTGTCGGAAAATGTCGCTTTTGAGTCGAAGAGCGACGGCGGATAAATTCCGCAGCGGTGATACAGCAGATATGTATCTATAGCGTGCTCAATCACGTTGTGCGCCGTAAGCGGATGCATTTTCCTGTTCTCCGCCGTAAACTCGTCCTGCCGCGCGTAAACGTACGGATGGCAGTTGCGGTCAAGCGCATAGTGCAGAATGTATGCGTAGATGTACGACTTTACAATGTCGCGGTGATCTGTAATTTCAAGGTATTCCTTAAACGCCTCAAACTGCTTTTCGCTTTTGCCGCGGTGCAGCGCGGACGACACGGAATTGAGCGACTTTGTAATCGTAAACGGCGGCCACAGGCGGTGAAACAGGAATATATCCGGTCCCTGGCAGCCGATACCTGCGACCTTAATGTCAAAATCGAAGTCCGCTTTTTTAATAAGCTCGTCCTTCAGTTCGTCTAAAAATATGTAATGTGTTGCAAATGCAGGCATAAGTTTTTTTCTCTCCGTTCAAAAACAGTATTCAGTATTCAGTGTTCAGTGTTCAGTTGTTGGGTGAGCTTCGCTCACACTCAATTGTATTATAGGTATGTAGGGGTCGGCGCCCTCGACGACCCGATTATAATAGCCGTGCGCAGCACCCTCAATTCATCATTCATAATTAATCATTATAACAGCCGCTGCATATCATCGGGGTACGGACATTCAAGATGTACGGTTTCGCCCGTGACGGGATGTTCAAAAGTGACATCCGTGCAGTGCAGCGCCTGACGGCTGATGCGCGAGCAATCGCCGCCGTACAGCGAATCACCGAGCAGCGGATGCCCGATATGCGCCATATGCACGCGAATCTGATGTGTTCTTCCTGTTTCCAAAACGCAGCGGATTATAGCATAACCGTCATACTGACGCAGGGTCTCAAAATGCGTTACCGATCGTTCACCGTTCGGATCAACACACCGCTCAATAATGCTGTCGCCAAAGCGGGCAATCGGCAAATCCACTGTGCCAAAAGGCTGCATAATTCCGCTGACGATAGCGTCATAATGCTTTGCCACACACCCTGCAAGCTTTGCTGCAGCAAGTTCGTGCTTTGCTACAACCACAAGCCCGCTTGTGTCGCGGTCAAGACGGTAAACGGCACGAAACGCGTTATCGTCCCCCTGCAGGTGATACGCCACAAAATTAGACAGCGTATCGCCGATATGGCTGTGGCTTTCGTGCACAGGCATATGCGGCGGTTTATTAAGCACCAGCACGTCCTCATCCTCGTAGCAGACTTCTACATCCGCTTTAAGCGGCGCAGGCATATGTCCCCTGCTTTGAATGTGAACCGTGATAACATCACCGGCTTGCAGCGTGTCTATAGTTCGTGCAAACACGCCGTTCTTGGTAATGCCGTTTTCTGTATGCTTGAGCCGTGTAATCAGCGTGGATGAAAAGCCGTGTGACTTCAGAAAAGTTCTTATTCTTTTGCCGTCATCATCAGGCATTGCAATAAAATCGATTTCTCTCATAAAGTTAATATTAATAAAAAAACTGACAAAAGTCAACAATTGAATTTGCCGCCGCGCGGTGATATAATGGATTAAAGAGGTGAACACTATGACAAGACGATGGTTTAAGGGCGACACACATCTGCACACGACTAATTCCGACGGCGTTTTGCACCAGTACGAACTGATTGAACGCTGCAAAAAAGCAGGGCTTGACTGGGCAATTATCACCGACCACAACTACAACACGGTTGAAAAATCGTACTCAAGCGACGGACTCACCGTTATTCAGGGGCAGGAAATCACAGGCTACAACGGACACGTTAACGTCTGGGGTGCAAAGGTGCCGTTTGAGATGCCGTACGACCTTGAGAGCCTTGAGAGCTACAAAAAGATGACCGACGCGGCAAAGGCGCTTGGCGCAACCGTGAGCGTTAACCATCCGTTTTGCTCCAACTGCCCGTACAGAATGGAACTTGACGGCATAGAGATGGACTGCGTTGAGGTGTGGAACACAATTCAGCATTCCGACAACAACAAGGCGCTCAAATGGTGGGTTGGCAAGCTTGACAAGGGCGAAAAAATCGGCGCGGTCGGCGGCTCGGACTTCCACCGCGACTACGGTCCGGCAAAGATTTTCGGTATGCCCACGACCATCACCCACGCAAAGAGCAACAGCCCCGAGGATATTCTTGCCGCTCTGCGCGAGGGCAGGAGCGTTGTGACTAACACGCCGAATGCGTCTATGCTGTACCTCACGGTTGAGGGCGCAGAGCTCGGCGACAGCATTGAGCTCATTGACGGGCTGACGGGCAAAATCACCGCGACCAAGCTGCACAGAGGCTTCACCCTGCGCGTGTACAACAACGATAAACTAATTTATCATCACAGAGCCGCGGCGTACGAAAAAGCGCACACCGCGCACTTCGGCATCCGCGAAAAAGGCTATGTCCGCGCGGAGATTGACTATAAACTTGCACTGCCCGTAAAGAAGCTTCTCGGCTTTGCGGAAAAGAACTTCCTCACCTCCCGCGGCGCGCCCGTGCCCGAAACGGCGGACGAACTTTTCTGGGCGATAACCAATCCAATATGGATTGAATGATAAATTATAAATGATGAATTGAGGTTACTCGCTGCGCTCGGACAATAATGTGGAGCGTCCGGTGGCCGCTCCCTACATTGTAGGGAATGGCTTGCTAGCGCAGACGCTCCCCTCTGTCACTTCGTGACATCTCCCCGTTAATCGGGGAGTACCTTGACATTCCATAATATAATCGGGTGCGGGGGCCCCGCCCGAAATTCATAACTCATAATTCATAATTAAAAAGGTACAATGACAATAATTCAAAATTTCTTATTCAACAACCAAGATACAGACTACCGCGACTTTCAGTCAAAACTGATACCGACTGTCGGCAAAGACTACTTCATCGGCGTGCGCACACCGATACTGCGCAAGTATGCAAAGGACGTGGCAAAAAGCGACTATTGCAGCGACTTCATCAGCGAACTGCCGCACGAATATTTTGACGAAATGCAGCTGCACGCCTTTGTGATTTCGCTAACCAAGGACTTCGGCACGGCGGTTGCACAAGTGCAGGATTTTCTGCCGTTTGTAAATAACTGGGCAACCTGCGACCAGATGAGCCCCAAGGTGTTCAAAAAGCACAAGTCAGACCTTTTGCCCTACATTGATGAGTGGCTTAAAAGCGACAGAGAGTACACCGTACGCTTTGGCATAGGTATGCTGATGGAACACTATCTTGACGCCGATTTTGATGAGAAGTATATGAAAAAAGTCGCCCGTATCAGAAGCGACAAATACTACATAAATATGATGATTGCGTGGTACTTTGCAACCGCGCTTGCAAAGCAGTACGACACCGCGGTGAAGTACATAGAAGCAGATGCGCTTGACAAATGGACGCACAACAAAGCAATCCAGAAAGCACGCGAAAGCTACCGCGTGACAGACGAACACAAAGATTATCTAAAAACATTAAAAATATAATAGGTGCTAACGAAGTCCGCCCGACAACTGCTAACTGCATACTGCTAACTGCTAACTAAAATGTAAAAAGAGCCATCCGGCTCTTTTTATATTTCGTGTCTATTCTTAACTTTAAGTCTTTCCATCGCACGTGCAAGGTCGTCCATCGACTGGTGGTACTCAAACAGCGACTGCTTCTGGCGCAGCTGTTCCTCCGCGCGCTGCTTTGCTTCCTCTGCTCTGTCCTTATCAATCTCTTCAGGACGCTGGCACGAGATGCACACAACGGTTGCCGTATTGTCAAAAAACTCGATGAAACCGCTGCCGATGAACGCAAAAATCTCGTCGCCTTCGGCAGGCGTTATTTTCATTTCGCCGGACTCAATGGGGGCAACACAGTTTTCGTGATGAGCAAGAAAGCCCATCAGTCCGTCGTCCGCAACGGGCAGCACAAGCTGCACACACTCGCCCTCAAAAAACACGCGGCGCGAAGATACAATTTTTAACTTAAATGTGTTCATATAATCACCTTCGGTGAAGATTTTAGTTTTAAGTGTTTAGTGTTAAGCTTAATGACGGGCTCTGCCCGTACCCGATTATAATAGGTGTGTATAAAGTCCACCAAAGAGCTTAAAACTTAAAGCCTAAAACTTAAAACCTATAGAGTCTTTGCTTTCTCAATCGCGTCGTCGATTGTGCCAACGTTAAAGAACGCTGCTTCGGGCAGGTCGTCAACCTCGCCGTTTACGATTGCCTTGAATCCGCGCACAGATTCCTTAAGCGGTACATACTTACCGTCAAGTCCAGTAAACTGCTCTGCAACGTGGAACGGCTGCGATAAAAATCTCTCTATACGTCTTGCGCGGTGTACCGCAAGCTTGTCGTCGTCCGACAGCTCTTCCATACCAAGGATTGCAATAATATCCTGCAGTTCCTTGTACTTTTGCAGGTATTCCTGTACCTGGCGCGCAACCTCGTAGTGCTCGTCGCCGACAATGTCAGCCTCAAGAATACGGCTGTTCGACTCAAGCGGGTCAACTGCAGGGTAAATACCCTTTTCAACTATCTTTCTTGACAGTACGGTTGTAGCGTCAAGGTGTGCAAACGTGGTAGCCGGCGCCGGGTCGGTAAGGTCGTCGGCAGGTACGTAAACCGCCTGAACGGACGTGATTGAGCCGTTTTTGGTGGATGTAATTCTTTCCTGCAGCTCGCCGAGGTCGGTAGCCAGAGTCGGCTGATAACCAACGGCAGACGGCATTCTGCCGAGAAGTGAGGAAACCTCGGAACCCGCCTGGATAAATCTGAATATGTTATCTATAAACAGCAGCACGTCCTGATGTTCTTTATCACGGAAGTACTCTGCCATTGTAAGTCCCGTTTCCGCAACACGCATACGTGCTCCGGGCGGCTCGTTCATCTGGCCGAAAACAAGCGCAGTTTTAGCAAGTACGCCCGATTCCTTCATCTCGTTCCAGAGGTCATTACCCTCACGCGAACGCTCACCTACGCCGGTGAAAATTGAGTAGCCGCCGTGCTCGGTTGCAACGTTGGTGATAAGTTCCTGAATAAGCACGGTTTTACCAACACCTGCACCGCCGAAAAGACCGATTTTACCGCCCTTCTGGTACGGTGTGAGCAGGTCGATAACCTTAATGCCGGTTTCAAGAATCTCAACTTCAGACGACTGTTCCTCAAATGCGGGCGGACGGCGGTGGATAGACCAATGCTCTTCATTATCAAGGTTTTCAAGGTCGTCGATAGTTTCACCAACAACGTTGAAAAGTCTGCCAAGCGTTTTTTCGCCGATCGGTACCTTGATAGCATCGCCCGTTGCCTCAACCTGCATATCCTTGTAAAGACCGTCGGACGCGGCAAGCATAATGCAGCGCACCATACCGTTGCCGATATGCTGTGCAACTTCCATAACAGCCTTTTTATCGCCGTTTTGCACCTCAAGTGCGTCTTTAATTTTGGGAAGCGTGCCGTCGAACATAACGTCAACAACAGGTCCCATAACCTGAACTATTTTTCCAAAGCTCATAATATATCGTTCCTATTACAGTTATTTTTTCTTTGAACGTGCGCCTGCAACTACTTCGGTAATTTCCTGCGTAATTGCCGCCTGACGTGCGCGGTTGTACTGAATTGACAGCTCGCGAATCATATTCTGTGCGCTGTCGGTTGCAGTTTGCATTGCCATCATTCTGGCGTTGTGCTCGCTGCAAAACGATTCAACAAGTGCGCCGTATACAAAGCCCGTGATGTAGTCGGGCACGATTTTGTTAAACACGGTCTGAGCGTCGGGCAGAAGCACAGCGTTGTCGTAACGTTCGGCAAGCTCGTTGTCCTGCATTTCGATGTTGTCCGCGGAAAGCGGAAGCAGTCTGCGGCTTTTTGCCTCAACGGTCATGGAGTTAACCATCTGCGTGTAGATAACGTACAGCTCGTCAATCTCGCCGTTTTCAAACAGTTCTGTCAGCTTGCCTGCAATAACCCTCGCGCGGTTCATATTCGGGTCCTGCGCGGTGTACTGGAAATTGATGTCGATATCAATATCCTTTTTCTCAAAGTAATGCCTGCCGAGCTGACCGACTACAAACAGCTTATCGTCGGCATTATCGGTTCTGACAATCTCCTCCGCAAGTTTGATAACGTTGTGGTTATACGCGCCTGCCAGACCTTTGTCCGCAGTAATAACGAGGTGGCCGATCTTTCTGTCGCTGCCCTTTTTATTTTCACGTTTATCGAAGAATTTGTTACCTGCTTCGGGGTTCTTGTCAAGAATTTTTGCAAGAGAATCCTGAATCAGATAAAAATACGGTTCCGTGTTTTTTAAATCTCTGCGGGCTTTCTGCAACTTCGACGAGGACACCATGTACATGGCGTTGGTAATCTTCATCGTGTCCTTAATCGACTTGATTCTGCCCTGTATTTCTCGTGCGTTAGCCATATAAAATCTCCGAAATTAATTGAGAGTTGAGAATTGAGAATTTCGGGAGGGCTTCCCTTGGAGCGGGCGCCAGACCCTTTTGTCACCTATGGTGACATTTCCCCTAGTAGGGGAATCTCCCTCACCCATTATATAATCTGGTGCGGCTGTGCCGCCATTAATTCTCCATTCTCCATTTTTCATTCTCAATTCTTAAACACTTCTGCAGCCTTCAGAATCCTTTCTTTGAGCTCATCATCAAGCATCTTTGTATCGTTGATATCGTTGATGATATCGAAATGCTGCTCGTCAAAGTAAGCAAGCAAATCGTTCTGATACTTCTTAATCTGCTCAATCGGCACGTGGGTAAAGCCCTTGCCGATAGCCACAACAAGCGTGATTACCTGATGCGCAAGCGACATCGGGTGACCGAGCGGCTGCTTTAAGAGTTCCATAAGACCTTTGCCGTACTGCAGCTGTGCCTTTGTTTCGGCGTCAAGGTCGGATGAAAACTGGGTAAACACTTCCATTTCCCTGAACTGCGCCAAATCTACACGAAGCGAACCTGCCGCCTTCTTCATAGCCTTTGTCTGCGCCGCACCGCCTACACGCGATACGGAAAGACCTACGTTAACCGCAGGGCGCTGACCGCTGAAGAAGAGGTCGGATTCAAGGTAAATCTGACCGTCGGTAATGGAAATAACGTTAGTCGGGATATATGCCGAAACGTCGCCCGCCTGCGTTTCAATTACAGGCAGCGCGGTGATAGAACCGCCGCCGAGTTCCGGTGTAAGACGGCTTGAGCGTTCAAGCAGTCTTGAGTGCAAATAGAATACGTCGCCGGGGTACGCCTCACGTCCGGGCGGCCTTTCAAGCAGCAACGAAATAGCACGGTATGCCACAGCGTGCTTGCTTAAATCATCGTATACAATAAGGCAGTCCTTGCCCTGATACATAAAGTATTCCGCAATCGCGGTTGCCGAATACGGCGAGATGTACTGCAGCGACGCGGGGTCGGAAGCAGTTGCGCAAACCACAACGGTGTAATCAAGCGCGCCGTGCTTTTCAAGGTCACCTACGAGCTTTGCAACGGTGGACGCCTTCTGACCTATAGCGTTGTAAATACAGATACAATTCTTGCCCTTCTGGTTAACGATTGTATCAAGCGCAATCGAGGTTTTACCTGTCTGACGGTCGCCGATAATAAGCTCACGCTGACCGCGGCCGATCGGGAACATTGAGTCAATCGCAAGGATACCCGTTTCAAGCGGCTGCGATACAGACTTTCTGTCAACAATAGACGGTGCCGGCTGCTCAACAAGACGGTAGTCGTCCGCGCTTATGTCGCCCTTGCCGTCAATCGGCTCGCCGAGCGCGTTTACAATTCTGCCGATAAAGCCTTCGCCTACAGGCACGCCTGCCTTTTTGTGCGAACGCTTAACGCGCGAACCCTCGCTGATTTCGTCATCGCTGCCGAAGAGGATACAGCCAACGGTGTTCTTCTTGATATCCTGCACCATGCCCTTTACGCCGGACTCAAAAATGATAATCTCGCCGTACATAACGGAATCAAGTCCGTGGATGGTAGCAATACCGTCGCCGACGCTGATAACGGTGCCGATTTCCTCACCCTTGGTTTCAAACTCAAAGTCTTTGATGTCCTCTTTGAGTATGGAAATAATGCCACCTGCGTCAACCTCGTTGTTCTTGACAGCGTTCTTTTCAACGCTCTCTTTGATATCGCGAAGTTTTGTTTTAAGGCTGCGGTCAAACTGCCTGCCGGCAACGTCGATGATGAAGCCGCCGAGCAGCGACGCGTCTTTGATAATCTCAATCTTTGCGTCTGCCGCGCCTGTTTCCTTGCAGACAAACGCCTTAAAGCCGTCCAGCTGTTCTGCCGTCGGCTCGGTAACGCAGCGGATAACCGCGTTTGCAATATTGTTCTTTTTGTCGAGTTCCGCAAGATATTCCTTTGCAATCTTATCAAAGTCGCAAACGCACATATCCTCGCTGATATTCAGCAGCGCACCCCTGATGGAAGCGGGGAAAAGCTCGCCGATAGCGGTTTCCTTTTCCGCAAGCGGAACAGACGGGCTGTCAAGTATCTCGCACACCTCTTTGGCAGCGCCGATAACAGCCTTTGTTTTTTCAATATCGTCTGCACTGACGTTTGATTTAAGCAGTGCAGAGATGTATTCATCCATTTTCTGAATCATTAGTCTTCACTGCTTTCTTTCAAGAAATCGTCGAAAATGTCGCTGTCGTTTTCAGCAGATACATTCTTGCCCACAACCTTTTCAGCCGCCTGCATAGCAAGGGAAGCAATCTCTTCCTTGGCTGCTTTTCTGGCATTCTGGGTGTCGATTTCAATTTGTTTCTGGGCGTCAGCCTTCAGAGCCTGGGCGTCAGCCTCGGCTCTTTCAATAATCTTATTGTATTCAACCTTTGCGCTGTCCTTGGCGTCAGATATAATCTGCTCGCCCTCGGTTTCGTAATTGGCAATCTTGCTTTCGTAATCGGCAAGCTTTTCGTCCGCCTGCTTATTAGTTTCCTCCGCGTCGTCAAACTGCTTTTGAATCATAGCCTTGCGCTCGTCCATAACCTTTTTGATTCTGCCGAAAAGGAACTTTTTCATAAGCAGATAGAAAACGATAAGATTGACAAAGGTGAATAATATGTTCCAGTCAAACTTTAACATTTACTGCATTTCCTTCCGTTAGTAGTCTTGTAGTATTCCGCCTTATTTCAACATAAAGATGATAAGAATACTTACAATAAGACCGTAAATAGCAGTAGCCTCTGCAAGCGCACCGCCGAGGATGAGCGCAGTCTGAATTTTACCTGAAGCCTCAGGCTGACGTGCGATACCTTCAACCGCCTTGCTGGTTGCCATACCGATACCGATACCTGCACCGATACCTACCAATACTGCAATACCTGCACCAATAGCAATAAGTCCCATAATAATATATCTCCTTTAAATTATTTCATAATTAGTTTTCAGTTTTCTGTATTCGGTTTTCAGTTATTCGGTGCTGCGCACAGCTATTATATTGGGTGTGGGCAACGCCCACCCTACAACCGAACACTGAACACTGAATACTGAATACCTATATTAAGCCTTGCGCTTCAATCTGCCCTTTTTATCCTTCTTGGGCTTGGGTTCTTCCTCTTCCTCCTCGGTTGCTTCCGCGAGGTAGAGCGAAGTCAGGAACACAAAGATGTACGCCTGCAGTCCGCCGTCGAACAAATCGAAATACAGGCTGAACACAATCGGTATAACCGTGTTGTGCGTTACGATTTTGATAAGTTCCATAATCGTGAACGCCGCAAGAACGTTACCGAAAAGTCGCATACAAAGCGATAGCGGCTTTGTGATAAGCTCAAGCACGTTAATCGGCGTGATAATCCAGATAGGCTTGGTGTAAGCCTTGATTCTGCCAAAAATGCCCTTGTCGCGTATGTTCGCGTATTCCACAATCACGATGCTCGTAATCGCCATAGCCGCAGTGACCTGCATGCTCTTTGTAGGCGGTTTGAGCGCGCATATCGCATCGATTATGCCCTGCGCCGTTTCATTCTGGAAATGGAACAGTCCGAAGAACGTCGGGGCAAAAATGCCAATCATATTTGCGATACCTATAAACAGCGTCATGCTCATAAGCCACGGGATAAAATCATACGTTTTAGGGGTCATAAGGTTTTTAAAAAAGTCCTCGCCCTTTTCGTAAATCAGCTCTAATATCGCCTGACGTCTGCTGATTTCACCCTCAACTTTAAGGTTGCGCGTCAGAATAAGTGCCAGAATCGTCATTACAACTATAACAATCCACGACACAACAGTTGTTTCGTCCACGGAAATCGTGTGCCCTGCCACGGTGAAGCTGAACGCTTCCTCAATCTCAAGCTCATGAGCAAGCTCTGCGCCTAAATCCATTTTGGCAAGGATAGGGGTAACTGTCATACGCACACCTCCTTTTAATATATTTCAAATTATTATTATATCACTATTTACGGATTTTTCAATAGTTTTATTGAAAAACAGGATTGCCCTGCGGGCAAAAGGCTCAAGACTCAAGGGAATAGACTCAAGACTCAAGGGGTCAGGTGAGCTCCGCTCACACTCGATTGTATTATGGAATGTCGAGGTCGCCATTCCCTACAATCGTAGGGGCGGATATCATCCGCCCGCTCAATACAATGGGTGTGGGCAACGCCCTAATCCCTAACCCCTAATCCCTTGCGCCTTTCGTGCGTCAGCACGTTCCTTATGAGCGCAGCGAATTCCTTGAGTCTAATCAAAACAGTCCTGTTTTTTCCGTTTGCTTTTCAAAAAAGCGAATCGGCTTTTTAACAAGGAATTTTACGCCGAGTCCGATAACGAGCGCGCCCGCTATGTAAGCCGAGAGCTTGAGCAGGTCAAGCCAGTAATCGCCTGCGTACTCGCCGCACACACATTCGCGCATTGCGTTTACAACAAAGGTGAACGGCAGGTACGGATGAATTGCCTGGAAGAACGGCGGGCAAACGTCTATCGGGAATGTACCGCCCGAGCCGCCAATCTGTACTACAAGCAGGATGATTCCCACCGACTTGCCTATGTCGCCCAGAGCGTATGTAAGCGAGTATATGAACATCGAGAACACAAACGCCTCGAACACGCCGACAAGCAGGAACTTGCCCGGATGGAAGCACTGTATCTTAAGGAAGTACAAATCGCCCAGGCAGATAATCAGCGCCTGCGCAACCGCGAACGTAAGGAATGTAAGCATTCTGCCGAAGTACGCGTGGTGCATACGCACATTGTCGCCAATCTCGTTTTTGCGCTTGACGTTAGTTTTCATAACCGCAATCAGAATCATTGAGCCGACCCAGATTGCAAGCGTGCTGTAAAACGGCGCCATTGCCGAGCCGTAATTTTCAATACCGTAAATTTTATCGGTGTTCAGTTTAACGGGACAGGCAAGGAATTCGCCAAGCTGTTCCGAGTTCGCGCTCATCATATTCTTGATGGTGTTAAGCAGCTCGCTGTCGCCGAGTCCGTCAATCTTGTCTGCAAGTCCGTCAAGCTCTTTTTCAATAGTATCAAGCAGTCTGTTGAGCGCGTCAACAAGGTCTGCAGAGCTTTCTGTTGTGGCGTCAAGGCTCTTTGCAAGCGACTGCAGCATCGGCAGATCGCCGCTCAGGTCGGCAATGAGGTCGCCGGTCACGCGCAGGGTGTCAATAATAGCATTAAGGTTTTCGTCAACCGTAGGCTTAACGTCCTTTTTGTAGCCCTCCTGCAGGTCTGCGATGTCTACAGTGAGGTTCCTCATCTCGTCCGTGATAGCGTTAATCTCGTTCTTCACAGGGCTCTGTTCAGCCTTTGTGATAAGGGAATCAATCTTGTTGATTGTGTCGATTCTCTTCTGCGTTTTTGTAATCATTTTGTCGAGTGCAGTGAGCTTTATCGGCAGGAATTCCTGCACTGCTTTGAGCGCGCCGAGCACGGTTTCAAGCTGTGCCTTGAGCTTGAGGATTTTCGCCTGCGAGTTTGTGAGCGTGGCGATTATTTCCTCATCTGTTTTGCCTGTAACGTCGTCAATCGCGTCGGCAGTTGCGTTGAGTTCTGCGGAAACGTCGGCAAGCGCGGTGTCAACAGAACCTGTAAGGTTGTTAACGCCTGTCTGCAGCAGCTTTGCAAGATCCTCGCCGCTGTCAACAAGGTTGCCCGATGAGTCGATGAGCTTTTTAACGTTTTTGCCGTCAATCGCGTCGCCGAGTTCCTCGGTTGCGTCAATAACCGCGCCGAGGCTGTCAACGGTTTTCTTAACGCCTGCAATTGAAGTGCCTGCCTTGCGCAGCTTTGAAGAAAGATCGTCGAAGGTGTCAAGCGTGTCTGTTTTGCCGACATCAGCAACGAAGTCGATAAGCGAGCCCACAACGTTGATTACCGTTGTAACAAACGACTCGTTAACCTCCTGCTGGATGGTCTGCACTACCTTATCCGTAATCTTAGTGGCGATAGCGTTCTTCTTTTCGTTTGCGTAGTACTTGATTTCGGGCTGCTTGAATTCGTCGGTAACAATACTCGTCAGCGACTCGGAAAAGCCCTTCGGTATCTCAATGCCTGCATAGTATTTGCCTGCTTTGATGCCGTTAATCGCCTCTTCCTTGCTTACAAACTGCCAATCGATAAGGTCGTTTGCCTCAAGGTTAGACCTGATTTCCTCGCCCACGTTAATCTCGATTTCCTTAAACGTGTAGCCCTCGTCCTCAATGATAACTGCAACCTGCATATTGCCTGTTGATCCGTACGGGTCCCAGTTTGCAAAGATGTTAAACCACGCGTAAAGCGACGGAATAACCGCAATGCCGACTGCAAGGATTATAGCCATCGAGTTAGTAAAAATCTTTTTAAGGTCGCGCCCGTATATTTTAAATATATTTTTCATTATTAGTCCTCTCCGTCCTCTTCACTGTCGCCGTCGATGTCCTCAAGGAATATGTCGTACTCCTCAAACTCAACCTTTTCGTCGTCCTTCAGGTACGGCACAACGCGCGATTCAATAAGGTACTTTGCGTAATCGGCAATAACAAATACGGTAACATTTACAAAAATAAATATTATCCACATCTGCAGCCACTGCAGCTCGTGCGACGTGCGGTGACTGACGATTATGCCGAGCACGGTGTACGCCAGAAATATTACGGTTGCAACAATTTTTGCAATTCTGAGGAAGCGGCTGCCGCGTTCAAAGTGATAAAGAATCTTGTCGCGCAGAAACTTATACTTTATCGCAATACGCTCATTCTCGGTCAAATCCTGAGAATTCGGCGTATTCACCTGTTCCCTGTTTTCCATATTTTCTCCTCCAACCACTATATATAGTTGATAAAAATACATTAAAATTAAAACAATACAATAAGTATAGCATTTTATTAATCTTTGTGCAAGAATTAATTGTATAAATAAATTATACTTAAAATTAGTTATTTACATCGTGTTTAAAATGTTATATAATATTATAACAAATTTTATTGCGCGGCAGGCTGCAAACGGCATACTGCCGACTGCAAACTGTTTTGACTGAAAGGAAAAACCGCTATGGCTAAACAGCAAAAAATGGTTGACGCCATTACATCGATGGATGAGGATTTTGCCAAATGGTACACCGATGTGTGCAAAAAGGCAGAGCTCATCGAATACACAAGCGTTAAAGGCTGTATGGTAATACGCCCGTACGGCTACGCAATATGGGAGAATATTCAGCGTATCCTTGACGGTATGTTCAAGGACACAGGGCACGAAAATGTGTGCATGCCGATGTTCATTCCCGAATCACTTTTGCAAAAAGAAAAGGACCACGTTGAGGGCTTTGCCCCCGAATGTGCATGGGTTACATACGGCGGCAGCGAAAAGCTTGAGGAACGCCTCTGCGTTCGTCCGACTTCGGAAACACTGTTCTGCGAGCATTTTAAAAACGTAGTTCACTCGCACCGCGACCTGCCCAAGCTCTACAACCAGTGGGTATCGGTAGTACGCTGGGAAAAGACTACTCGTCCGTTTTTGCGTTCGCGTGAATTCCTGTGGCAGGAAGGTCACACCCTGCATGCAACCGCAGAAGAGGCTATTGAGGAAACCGAGAGAATGCTCAACGTCTACGCAGAATTCTGCCAGAAGTACCTTGCTATCCCCGTTGTAAAGGGACAGAAAACAGAGAGCGACAAGTTCGCAGGCGCAGAGCGCACCTACTGCATTGAGGCGCTTATGCACGACGGTAAGGCGCTGCAGGCAGGCACAAGCCACTACTTCGGCGACGGCTTTGCAAGAGCGTTTGAGATTCAGTACTCCAACAAGGAAAATCAGCTCACATACCCGCACCAGACCTCGTGGGGTATGACCACACGCCTCATCGGCGCAATCATTATGACTCACGGCGACGACAACGGACTTGTTCTGCCGCCTGCAGTTGCACCGATTCAGGCAATCGTTCTGCCGATTGCGCAGCACAAGGAAGGCGTGCTTGAAAAGGCAACCGCACTTAAAGACCGCCTTGCAAAGGTTTGCCGCGCGAAGATTGACGACAGCGACAATTCACCCGGCTGGAAGTTTGCAGAGTACGAGATGAAGGGCGTGCCTGTTCGCGTTGAACTCGGCCCTAAAGATATTGAAAACAACCAGTGCGTAGTAGTTACGCGCCACAACAGAGAAAAGACGGTTGTATCGCTTGACGATGTGGAAAACGTAGTTCTGCAGAAGCTTGAAGAAGTCAACAACGGCTTGTACCAGAGCGCGCTTGAAAACAGAGAGCGCAGAACCTACACCGTTAAAACGCTTGACGAAATCACAGCGGCGCTTGAAAACGGCGACGGCTTTGTAAAGGCTATGTGGTGCGGCAGCGAAGAGTGCGAGGATAAAGTTAAGGAAATCACGGGCGTCGGCTCACGCTGCATCCCGTTTGAGCAGGAAAATATCAGCGACACCTGCGTGTGCTGCGGCAAACCTGCAAAGCATATGGTTTACTGGGGCAAAGCATATTAAGCCGCAAGCGGCTTATGATAGTATTCAGTATTCGGTGTTCGGTATTCGGTTTGTTGGTGCTCGCCGCACGGGCATTTTAATGGGTGTGGGCGAAGCCCACCCTGCAACAGAAAACTGAAAACTGAATACCGAATACTGTTTTACGACTGAAAGGAGCAAAAACACTATGTCAGTATTAGTTACCGGCGGACTGGGTTACATCGGTTCGCACACCTGCGTAGAGCTCATCAACAGCGGTGTTGACATCGTTGTGCTTGACAACCTCTACAACTGCAAAAAGTCGTCTTACGACAGAATCAAGGCTCTCGTGGGCAAGGACTTCCCGTTCTACGAGTGCGACATCCGCGACGCAGAAGGTCTGCAAAAAATCTTTGACAATGAAGATATTGATTCCTGCATCCACTTTGCAGGTCTTAAGGCGGTTGGCGAAAGCGTTGAAAAGCCGCTTGAATACTTTGATAACAACGTTACTGGCACGCTTGTGCTGCTTGACGTTATGCGCAAAAACGGCTGCAAGAAGATTGTATTTTCCTCCTCCGCAACCGTTTACGGTATGAACAATATTTCCCCTCTTACAGAGGATATGCCCGTAGGCGGCGTAACAAACCCCTACGGCAGAACCAAGTACATAATCGAGTGTATGCTCAAGGACATCAGCGCAAGCGACAGCGAGTGGTCTGTTTGCCTGCTGCGCTACTTCAACCCGATCGGCGCACACAAAAGCGGCACTATGGGCGAGGATCCAAACGGCATCCCGAACAACCTTATGCCGTACATCACGCAGGTTGCTATCGGCAAGCGTGAAGAGCTCGGCGTGTTCGGCAACGACTACGCAACGCACGACGGCACCGGTATACGCGACTATATTCACGTTGTTGATCTGGCGCTCGGTCACGTTAAGGCGGTTGAAAAGGTACGCAAAGAAAACGGACTGTTTATCTACAACCTCGGCACAGGTACAGGTTACAGCGTTCTTGACGTTGTCAAAGCGTTTGAAAAGGCAAGCGGCGTTACAATTCCGTATTCATTCAAGCCGCGCCGCGCAGGCGACATCGCAATCTGCTACAGCGACCCTGCAAAGGCACTCAAAGAGCTCGGCTGGAAAGCAGAGCGCGGACTTGAGGAAATGTGCGAAGATTCCTGGCGCTGGCAGTCACAAAACCCGAACGGATATCCTGATTAAAAAAACGGCTCGTATGAGCCGTTTTTTGTATTCAGTAAGCAGTATTCAGTATGCAGTTGTAGGGTGAGCTTCGCTCAGACTCATTATAATCGGGTGCGGCTGTGCCGCCCTTAATTCTCAATTCTCAACTCTCAATTCTCAATTCCTTTCTCGCCTCAAACACGGAAATATCCTTTTCGAGCGCGAGTTTTTTTATATCCTCAAACTCGATTTTTTCTTTCACCGTGCCGTAACCCTCGCTGCGCTTGATTTGCACGCCCGATTCTTCCCTGAATGTCCTGTCAAGCGTGTAGCGGCTCGGAGTATACTTGCGCAAGCCGATAGACGTAGTGTGTTTAAACATCAACCGCACAAACTTATCCGTATCCGCCGCGCTGCACAGCACGGTAAGCATATAGGCAGGTCTGCCCTTTTTCATCATCACAGGGGTGGCAAAGCAGTCAAGCGCGCCGCTGTTCATCATAACCTCTATGGCGAAGCCGATTTCCTCGCCCGTCATATCGTCCACGTTGCAGGCGAGTTCTGTAACGGAATTATCGTCGCACAAAAACGCGCGCACGATATTTGCCCTCTCGAGTTCCTTTGTACCTGCGCCGATACCGATTTTTTTAACACCGGCAAAATCGGGCATCTCGGTAAACTCATCGGCGTAATACTTCAGCACCGCTGCGCCTGTCGGTGTGCATAGTTCGGTCTGAATCTCACTCTTGTAGTACGGCACGCCCACAAGTATATTCGCAGTTGCGGGCGCAGGAACAGGCAGCACGCCGTGGGCGCACTTAACCGTGCCGCCGCCGACGTTAATCGGTGAACAGCTGACGTGCGCAGGCTGCAGCTCGTTCATCAAAAACGCGCAGATGGTGATGTCCGCAATCGCGTCGAGCATACCGAGCTCATGGAAATGCACTTCGCCTACGGGCTCATTGTGCGCCTTCGCCTCCGCTTCAGCAACGATTGTGTAAATCGCCCTGACATCAGCCTTAACCTTACCGTTAACATTGAGCGCGTCAACGATTTCAAGCACCTCGCCGAGGTTCCTGTGCGCGTGGTGGTGATGGTAGTGGTGTGTATCAGGCGTTTCGACCTCGCCGCCAATCACAATATTAAGGTGCGCACCAACAATACCGCCCTGCGATTTTTCGCCGTATTCAATTTTTGTGTCGGGCAACGCGAGGCTGTTAAGCTTTGCAATAATCGCGTCCCTGTCGTCAAACAGACCGACAAGTGCAGAGGCAAGCATATCCCCCGCTGCACCCATGTTACATTCAAAATATATATTCATTATTTATCCTTTAAATTTTGTTAATCATCGAAGCAAAGTAACCTGCCCCGAAGCCGTTATCTATATTCACCACGCTGACGCCGCTTGCGCAGGAATTGAGCATTGACAGCAGCGCGGAAAGCCCATTGAAGCTCGCTCCGTAGCCGACGCTTGTCGGCACGGCAATCACAGGGCAGTCGACCATTCCGCCTATAACGCTGGCAAGCGCGCCTTCCATACCTGCAACGGCGATAACCACCTTCGCATCGGCAAGCACCTGTGCGTTATCGAGCAGCCTATGCACGCCGGAAACACCCACATCGTACAGCCGCGTAACCCTGTTGCCGTAGTATTCCGCGGTCAGCGCCGCCTCTTCCGCAACGGGGATATCGCTTGTGCCGCCGGTTGCAATCACGATGTTGCCGACCGGTTCCTGCTCTTTGCGCTCACCTGCAATGCCAATGCCGGAAACCGCGTCGTAAAACAGCGGCAAGCGCTTTGCAACAACCTCTGCCTTGTCTGCGGACATCCGCGTAATCAGCACGCTTTTTGCAGATTTTGCAAGGATGTGCTCAACAATTTTGCAGATTTGCTCTGCCGTTTTGCCTGCGCCGTAAATCACCTCGTCAGCGCCCTGGCGCACGCCGCGGTGCGTGTCAATCTTCGCAAAGTCAAGGTCGTCGTACGGCTGCAGCCTGATTTTATTAACCGCGTCGTCCACAGACAGCGTACCGTCCGCGACCATATTCAGCATATCTTTAAGTTCGTCTTTATTCATCTGCTCTCTCTTTCAAATCAAGGTAAACACCGTTGTAGTGGGGCGACAGCGCAGCAAAAACGCTGTCTTTTTTTGCATAAAAAAGTTCAAAATCGCGCGCCGAAAGTTCAAGCCTTGCCGCGCCGTCAAGGTAACGCACGCGGAAATTCACAAAGCCCATTTTGCGCAGCTCGTCCTCTGCTTTTTCCGTTTTAGCAAGCACGTCTGCGGTAATTGCAACGCCTGTGGGAATGCGCGTTGCAAGGCAGGCGTAGGAGGCTTTGTCCGCAACGGGCAAACCGTACTCGCGCGCAAGGTTGCGTATCATCGCTTTTGTGTAGCCGCACTCACGCAGAGGCGACAAAACGCCGAGTTCGCCAAGCGCCTTAAAACCGGGGCGGTCAGCCACATCGTCGGAAGCGTTAGTGCCGTCGCAAACGAAGGCAAAACCGTCGCGCGCGGCAGCCGCGCAGATGGCGTTAAATATCCTGTTTTTGCAGTAATAGCAACGGTTTGCAGGGTTGGCGGCAATTTTTGAATCAGTCAGAATATCAAGCGCCATAACCTCTAATTCCACGTCCAGACGGCGCGCGATATCAATCGCGTCGTCAAGTTCAAATTGCGGCTGAAACGGTGACTTAACATAGTACGCCTTGACCGCCTTTGCGTGCCGCTTCGCAAGCGCAAGCAGCACCGCGGAATCCACCCCGCCCGAAAATGCAATAGCAACGTTGCTGTGCTTATTAAAGTATTCATGTACAGTCATATATACATTATAACACATTTGCACAAAAAAGCAATAAACAAAACAACCCCCTTGAGTAAAGGGGGCTTTTGTAGGGCGCGATGACTACATCGCGCCGCGGAGTGCTGTGGTCAGCACTCCCTACAGGGATTAACAATCCCTCCGTCATTGCTTCGCAATGCCACCTCCATTTGCACAAGGGAGGCTTATTTTTTCTTCAAACAACGCAATGCATTCAACACTGCAAGTATCATCACGCCGACGTCGGCGAAGATTGCAAGCCACATATTGGCTATGCCGAGTGCGCCGAGGATAAGGCACACCGCCTTTACACCAAGCGCAAACCAGATATTTTCATACACAATGCGCAGGCACCTGCGAGAAATACCGATTGCTTTTGCAATGCTGCGCGGATCGTCGTCCATAAGCACAATATCCGCCGCTTCGATAGCCGCGTCCGAGCCGAGCGCACCCATAGCAATACCGATGTCGCTGCGCATAAGCACAGGGGCGTCGTTGATACCGTCGCCAACGAACGCAAGCACGCCGTCATTCTGCTTTTCTTCAAGCAGTTCTTCAACCTTTTGCACCTTATCTGCAGGCATAAGTTCGCTGTAAACTGCGTCCACGCCAAGCTCTTTTGCCACGGACTGTGTAGCCTTTTCCCTGTCACCCGTGAGCATAACGGTTTTTTCCACGCCACAGTCGCGAAGGCGCCTGATAGCACTCTTTGAAGTGTTTTTAATCCTGTCGTTAATCACAATGCAGCCTGCAAAACTGCCGTCAATTGCAACGTAAACAGCTGTGCCGCACGACTGCGTGCTGCTGTATTGAACGCCGATTTCGTCCATCAGCCTGCCGTTGCCCACAGCAACGGGAACGCCGTCGATCTTTGCCGTAACGCCCTTGCCGCTGATTTCGTTAACATCGCTTATGCGCGCAATATCAACTTCGCCGCCGTATGCACTTTTGATGCTCTGACTAATCGGGTGCGACGAGTGCGCCTCTGCGTGCGCCGCAAGTTCAATTATGCGCTCGGGCGCTTCGCTTGCAAACTCAACGTCCTGCACCTCAAACACGCCTTCGGTAAGCGTGCCGGTCTTATCAAACACAACAGTTTTTGTTTTGGACAGCATCTCAAGATACGACGAGCCCTTAACAAGCACGCCCTGCCTGCCGGCGCTGCCGATACCGCCGAAAAACGTGATCGGAATACTGATAACAAGCGCGCATGGGCAACTGATAACAAGGAACGTAAGCGCCCTGTAAACCCATTCGCCCCACTCGGCGCCGCTGCCTACAGCCATACTTACAAGCGGCGGAATAACCGCAAGCGCAAGCGCGCCAGCGCAAACTGCAGGAGTGTAGTAATGCGCAAATTTAGTGATAAACTTTTCGCTCTTCGCCTTTTTCTCCGACGCGTTTTCAACTAAATCAAGGATTTTTGACACAGTCGATTCGCCGAAGGGTTTAGTCGTTTTTATGCGCAGCAGCCCGTTTTCATTAATACAGCCGCTGATAATCTCATCGCCGACAGTCACGCTGCGCGGCACACTTTCGCCCGTCAGCGCGGCGGTGTTGACCATACTGCTGCCCTCGACAACAACGCCGTCAAGAGGCACCTTTTCGCCTGCGGCAACAAGGATGATGCTGCCGACCTCAACTTCGTCGGGATGAACGGTAGCCCTGCCGTCTGCCGTTTCCACAGTAGCGGAATCGGGGCGTATGTCCATAAGCTCGGTGATGTGGTGCCTGCTCTTGTCCACAGCCTTGTCGGTAAGGAACTCGCCGAGCTGGTAGAACAGCATTACAAATACAGCCTCGTTGTAGCTGTCGCCGCGCAAAAACGCAATAACTACCGCGCCGACTGTGGCAATCGCCATCAAAAAGCACTCGTCAAAAACTTCGCCCTTGAGTATGCCCTCAATCGCTTCAAGCAGTACGTCGTAGCCGACAAGCAGATAAGGCACAAGGTAGCACACAAGCCGCAGCACGGGGCTGCCAAACGGTACAAAGTGCAAGCCGATTAACATAAGCGCGGCAATTATTATGCGCGCAAGGACAAGCTTACCGCCTTCGCCATGCTCGTGCTCGTGACTGTGTTCGTGCTCGTGTTCATATTCGTGATTATGATTATGTTCGTGGTCGTGATTACACATTATATTCACCTCATAACATATGAATAGTTGTTCATTTGTTAATGTGAGTATAACATATAAAAAGGTCTTTGTCAAGACCTTTTTCGTGAACAGTGGACGGTGGACAATGGATAGTTTTGGGCGGACTCCCAATCCGCCCGCGGGAGGGTCAGGAGACCCTCCCCTACTGTCCCCTGTTCCCTGTACACTGTCCACTAAAAAAGGCTTCCCGAAGGAAGCCATTTTTTATAATGATTATTCAGCCGGTGCGTAGTAATCAACAAGTCTTGCGAGTTTGTTGTACTTTTCGATTGAATTCTCTGCAGCGATTGAGAAGAGTTCCTCTGCCTTGCCCGGGAAGGAGCGCTTGAGTGCGGAGTATCTTGTTTCGCCTTCGATGAACTCAACGTAGTCAGCAGACGGTGCCTTGCTGTCGAGTGAGAACGGATTCTTACCCTGTGCAATGAGTGCCGGATTGTATCTGAACAGGTTCCAGTAACCTGCAGCAACAGCCTTCTTCTGCTCTGTCTGGTTGAACGGCATCTTGATACCGTGGTTGATACAAGGTGCGTAGCAGATAACGATTGAAGGTCCGTTGTAAGCAGCAGCCTCCTGGAATGCCTTGAGGCACTGGTTGTAGTCTGCGCCCATAGCAACCTGTGCAACGTAAACGTAGCCGTAAGACATTGCGATTGCAGCAAGGTCCTTCTTCTTAACAACCTTACCAGATGCAGCAAACTTTGCAACTGCGCCGGTAGGTGTAGCTTTTGAAGCCTGTCCGCCTGTGTTTGAGTAAACCTCTGTATCGAATACAACGATGTTAACATCCTCGTTTGAAGCGATAACGTGGTCGAGTCCGCCGAAGCCGATATCGTAAGCCCAGCCGTCGCCGCCGAAGATGAACTGATATTTCTTTGAAGCGTAGTCAGCGTCTTTGAGGAAGTCCTCTGCCGCTGCAGCAGCGTCGCCTGTAAGGTTAGCAGCCTTGAGTGCAGCGATGAGTGCCTGTGCGTCAGCCTCGTTCTTGGAAGCGTCCTCGTAAGAAGCAAGCCAAGCGTCAGCCTCTGCTACGCCGTTTTCTGAAAGTGTCTGTGCGTCTGCAGCAAGTCTTTCACGAATCTGCTTCTGTGCAAGCCACATACCGTAACCGAACTCTGCGTTATCCTCAAACAGTGAGTTCGACCATGCAGGGCCGTGACCGTTCTTGTCAACAGTATAAGGTGTGGAAGGTGCAGAGCCGCCCCAGATTGACGAACAACCTGTTGCGTTTGCAACATACATCTTGTCGCCGTAAAGCTGTGTGATGAGCTTTGCGTAAGGTGTTTCGCCGCAGCCTGCGCAAGCGCCGGAGAACTCAAGGTAAGGCTTCTTGTACTGAACGCCGATAAGTGTCGGCTTGTCAACCTCAGGCTTGATGTCGATATCAACAAGTGCGTCGTAAGCCTTCTGTGCTTCAAGCTGCGAAGCGATTGGCTTCATTGTAAGTGACTTCGTAGGACAAACGTGTGCGCAAGAACCGCAGCCTGTGCAGTCGAGCGTGGACACGATAAGAGCATACTTAAGACCGCTGTCCTTCGGTACCTTAAGGTCAACCATCTTGGTTTCTGCAGGTGCTGCAGCAGCCTCGTCAGCGTTAAGAGCAACGGGACGGATTACAGCGTGCGGGCAAACCATTGAGCAACGGTTACACTGTGCGCACTTTGTGGGATCCCACTCAGGAACGTTGATTGCAACGCCGCGCTTTTCAAATGCAGCAGAGCCCTGCGGATATACGCCGTCGGGTGAATCAAGGAATGCAGATACGGGCAGGTCGTCGCCGTGAAGTCTGCCAACCGGGTCAAGAATTTCCTTAACAAACTTCTTCATCTCCGGTCTGTCGGTAGGAATATCAAGCTCGCGGCCGCCGTCAATAGCGTCTTTCCAAGCAGCAGGAACGTCAATCTTAACAACTTCCTTTGAGCCGCGGTCAATACCGTTGCAGTTAGCGTTAACGATAGCTTCGCCCTTCTTGGAGAACTTTGCAACTACCTTTTCCTTCATATATCCGATAGCCTCGTCAACAGGAAGAATACCGCTGATGGTGAAGAATGCGGACTGAAGGATTGTTGAAGCACGACCCGGGAGACCAACCTCCTCGGCAATCTTGATACCGTTGATTGTGTAAAGGTTAATGTCGTTTTCAGCAATATACTTCTTCATAGCAGCCGGAAGGTTAGCGTCAAGCTCATCTGGGCTCCAGATACAGTTGAGAAGGAAGGTGCCGCCCGGTACCAAATCCTGCACCATATCGTACTTGGTTACATATGACGGATTGTGGCAGGCAACGAAATTAGCCTTGTTGATAAGATAAGTTGAAGTAATCGGTGATGAACCGAAACGAAGGTGAGATACGGTGATACCGCCCGACTTCTTTGAATCGTAGAAGAAGTAGCCCTGCGCAAACATATCGGTGTGGTCGCCGATAATCTTGATGGAGTCTTTGTTTGCGCCAACCGTACCGTCGGAGCCGAGACCCCAGAACTTACAGGAAGTTGTGCCTGCAGGTGTGGTGTCGGGTGTTTCGGTAATCGGGAGTGAAAGATTTGTAACGTCATCTTCGATTGAGAGGACAAATTCCTTCTTCGGCTCGGGTGCGTTCATATTAGCATAAACTGCGATAACGTGAGCAGGAAGAGTATCCTTTGAACCAAGACCGTAACGTCCGCCGTAAACAGGAACGTCTGCAAACTTTGTGCCCTTGAGCGCTGCAACAACGTCAAGGTAAAGCGGCTCGCCGAGTGAGCCCGGCTCTTTAGTTCTGTCAATTACGGAAATGCTCTTGACGCTGTCCGGAATTGCCTTGATGAAGTGGTCTGTTGAGAACGGTCTGTAAAGGTGTACGCAAATCATACCAACCTTTTCGCCGCGTGCGTTGAGGAAGTCAACAGTCTCCTTGATAGTGTCGCAAACAGAACCCATAGCGATGATAACACGCTCTGCGTCCTCTGCTCCGTAGTAGTTAAAGAGCTTGTAGTCAGTGCCAAGCTTCTCGTTAACCTTGTCAAAGTACATCTCTGTTGTAGCAACAGCGTCGTTGTAATACTTGTTACAAGCCTCTCTGTGCTGGAAGAAGATGTCGCTGTTCTCCGCAGAGCCGCGAAGTACGGGACGCTCCGGATTGAGTGCTCTCTTACGGAAGTCTGCAACGTCCTGCATATCGATAAGGTCGCGCAGGTCCTCGTAATCCCATGTTTCAATCTTCTGTACTTCGTGTGAAGTGCGGAAGCCGTCGAAGAAGTGAAGGAACGGAACGCGGCTCTTGAGTGTTGAAAGGTGAGCCACAGCGCCGAGGTCCATAACTTCCTGTACGTTTGCAGAACAGAGCATAGCATAGCCTGTCTGACGGCAAGCCATAACGTCCGAATGGTCGCCGAAAATGTTGAGCGCGTGAGTAGATACGCAACGTGCAGAAACATGAATTACGCTTGGAATAAGTTCACCGGCAATCTTGTACATATTGGGAATCATAAGTAAAAGACCCTGTGAAGCGGTGTATGTTGTTGTGAGTGCGCCTGCTGAAAGTGAGCCGTGAACAGCACCTGCTGCACCTGCTTCTGATTCAAGCTCGGCAACCTTAACGGTCTGACCGAAAAGGTTTTTCACGCCCTTCGCCGCCATAGCGTCAGTTTCTTCAGCCATTGGTGATGAAGGAGTGATTGGGTAGATAGCAGCAACTTCGGTGAACGCATAGCTAACGTGAGCCGCAGCGCTGTTACCGTCCATGGTTTTCTTTGTTCTTGCCATTGGATATTCCTCCCGAATCAATAATTTTATAATTTAGCATTATATATTATAACACTATATAGTTGCAAGTGCAAGCACTTTTTTAATCGCCGTGCGATTAAAAATGCCGTGTGCCGTCAGCAGACTGTCCAGGCTGTCCAATTAAAAATAGGTTTTTCTATATAGTTTTGTTTTTTAAAAAACACTATAGTTGTTTGGACACAAAAGCCTCCCTTGTGTAAAGGGAGAAATTCAGACGATGTCAGGTCATCGGGGACGCCGACCCCAACTGTCCACTTGTTCAATTGGGGACTGTCCCCAATTGAACATAAGAAGCCCCCCTTTTTACACAAGGGAGGCTTCATTCTCGATAACTATATCATTCACGGTAATGGTATTTATCTGCCCGTCGGTTTGCGCAACGGTAAACGTGCCGAGCGTGCAGCGGTTTGTGCCGCTTTCAAGCGCGGTAAAGATTTCCCACAACAGGACTGCAGGGTTGGTGTTGTCGATATTTTCCCTGTTTTCGCGCTTAATCATTGTGCCTTTGGTGAACACCACTTCCCTGCCGTCGCAGCTTATTGTAAGCCCTGTGGCATTGGTAGAGGTTGCAGTTATGTAGGCGGTGTCGTTCTGCCACTTGATGTTGCAGTTAAAACTGAAATCCCCTGTCGTATACACCGCGTCAAACGACGTGTCAGTGATAGTGGCAGGGGTTGTTTTTTCGCCCGAGCAGCCGCACAAGCAAAGCACGATGCACAGGGAGAGTATTATTTTTTTCAAGATATCAGCCCGCAATCGGGAATTCCTAATTCCGAATTCCGAATTAATCAGAACATTAAAACGCCGAGCAGTTCCGTCATATCATCTACGCTTGTTCCGCGCGTGCCGTATTTTTCAGCCGCAAGGTCGCCGCACAAGCCGTGCAGATAAACCGCCGCCTTTGCTGCATTCAGAGTATCCATACCCTGCGCAACAAACGCACCAATCATGCCTGCAAGCATATCGCCCGTGCCGCCCATTGCCATTGACGGATTGCCGGTCATATTTACAAACACACTTTTTCCGTCCGTTACTACCGTGTTTGATCCCTTTAATACGAGAACAACATTATTCTCTTTTGCAAAATTCTTTGCAACGTTTATTCTGTCCTGCTGTATCTCGGCAGGCGTTGATGATACGAGCCGTGCCATCTCGCCGGGATGGGGCGTAAGAACTGCCGGCACTTTAATGTCCTTAATCATATTTATGCACTGACTCAGGCAATTTATACCGTCGGCGTCAAGAATTACAGGACATTTTGCATTTTTTAAAACGTAGTTGCACAGCACGCGAGTATCGTCGTTGTTGCCGATACCGCAGCCGAGCACAATTGAGGACGCCCAGTCCTTTTCCTCGGCAAATGCCTTAACTGTGTCGGCTGAAAAAGTGCCGCTCTGATTTTCCGCACACGGCTTGAAAATCGGCTGCGTGAGGTGTGCAGATGCAAGCGGATACGCAGACTGCGGCATCATCGCCTTAACAAGCCCTGCGCCGCTGCGAACCGCCGCATTTGCCGCGATCACCGCCGCGCCGAACATAGTGTAGCTGCCGCAGATGTTGAGCTGATGGCCGAAGGAACCTTTGTTAGCATTTTTGTCGCGGTTTGTAAAGCAGGCGCGCACCTCGTCCTCCGTAATCGTCGTGATGTATTCGTCCTCGTAGCAGTCCTCGGGGATGCCGATATACACAGTTTCAATATCGCCGCAATGCGCGTTTGCAGGCGGCAGAACGTGCGCCATCTTGAGCGTGGAAATAGCAATTGTGAAGTCGGCGTTTACGCAGTTTTTGCACGCTTCGCCCGTGGCGGAATCAGTGCCGCTTGGCGTGTCGATTGCAATAATTTCGGCGTCGCTTTCGCCCACGGTTTTAAAGATTTCATCAAACGGGGCGCGCGGCTCACCGCGAAAACCGATACCGAACATACAGTCCACAATGTAGTCGCAAACGGTATGCTCGTCGGCAAAATTCACCACCGGAACGCGGCTTGAAACCGCCTGCGTGTAGTACATAAGCGGCTCCGGAATAGTCGGTTCGCCTGCGCACAGAACTATCTGCGCATTAGCGCCGTAGCAGAACAGCCTGCGCGCGATAACAAAGCCGTCGCCTGCGTTTTTGCCGCCGCCGCAAAGCACCGAAATATCGGCGTTTTTGAGGTCGTCGCCGTAGCGTGCAATAATAGCGTCTGCACAGGCATTGCCGGCTTTGAGCATAAGCTCTGCCTCATTGTAGTAGCGCTCAAAGCAAAGATTTTCAACTTGTCGGATTTGGGTGGTGGTTAGGATTTTCATTTTTACTCCTTTTTAGAATTGAGAATTGAGAGTTGAGAATTGAGAATTAATGGTGGACGTTGTCCACACCTGATTATATAATGAGTGTGAGCGAAGCTCACCCGAAATTCTCCATTCTCCATTTTCCATTCTCAATTTAAACAACGTATTTAAACTCTATACTCTCTCCCCCGCGGAGGTCGTAGTTATCCACGGATACCATCGGGAAGTCGCCATTCACGTAATAAGTCCAGCCGCTTGTGCCGCCGCAGTCCTTTTCGTCCAACTCGTTAATGCCCACAACGTACATACCGTAGCCCGTGCGCTTTGCCCACATCTTAACATCATTTTCGCGGCAGGTGCGCTGCAGGACGGTATAAACCGTGTCGCCCTTGCGGTATTTGAGGGTGTAGTTTTTGATTATATAGCCGCTTTTGGGAACATATTTTTCGTGCCCGTCGGCAAGCTTGTCCATATTGCCAAGCACCTCGCTGCACTTGATTGTAACGGTGACCTTTGACCTGTCAACCTTCTGCGATTTGGTGGTAGCGGTTACAGGTTTAGCCGTCGTTTTTGCAGGGTGAGTTTTCTTTTCCTTGTGCTTTTTCGCCGTGGTTGACGGCTTGGCTTTTTTGGTGGTCGTGGTCGTTGTTGCCGCCGTTGTTGCGGTGGTTGATGTTGTAGTCGCCGTTGTTTTTGCTGTGGTTGATGTTGTGCTTGCGGCAGTGGTCTGCGTGGTTGCGGCGGTTGTTGTAACCGTTGTAGTAGCGGCTTCTGTCGTGTTTTCCGTCTGTGCCTTTGTGCAACCGAACAGCATTGCAAGCACAAGCAAAAACGCCAGCACCGCGGTAATTCTACGCTTCATCAGTCACCTCCGCAAGTGTGCGCTTCATCGCGTGGTAGGACACCTCAAACGCCTCGTCTGACATATCGCAGCCGAGCGTGTAAAGCGGAACGTTGCTGCAGATATTCTCCACCACATTGAGCAGCCTGTCCATATTCTCCTCGCCGAGCTTGCGCAGAGTTTGCGAAAAAATATTGAAAACCGCCTGCTGAACGGTTGCAGGTTCAATGCGGTTAACCGTGCTGCGCTCAACAAAGCAGATGCCGCCGAGCGGTACAATTTTCGGTACGGATAAATCGTGCTTGCCACTCCACGGCGTACCGCAGGCGTAAAGCTTGCCGTCAATCATCCTGATAGCAGGCTTGTCGTCGTTAAGAATATAAGCCCTGTCGCCCAGATGCTTCAGCCACAGCTTGGTGTGCGTGGACTTGCCGACGCCGCTGTCCGCCGCAAAAGCGTAAGCCACGCCATCCGCCACAACGCACGAGGAATGAAGCAGAATACCGTCAAAACGCAGCAATCCCACATAAAAATCGTTGCCGGAAATCATATAGTCCCAGTCGGGCGCTGACAGCTCGGGATGTTCTTTAACAGCCGCCTCAACGCGCTTTTGGTTAACGTTAATAACGAGGTCGACATCCTGCCCCTCGCTCTGGTCGGCGGCAAGATACGGCTTCGCCTGGCGCAGCGTCCTTCCGCCGCAGTTTTCAATTTTAACCGTAAGTCCTGCAATGTTATAAATCATAGTATTCTTTGCAAATTATGAATTATGAGTTATGAATTATGAATATATGGCGGGACACGTACCCATTTTATTGCGGGTCGTCGGGGACGCCGCCCCCTACAATAAGAGCACAACCGTAGGGACGAGCAGTGCTCGTCCGTTAAAATTGCCCGAGCGCAGCAAGTAACCACAATTCATCATTCATCATTTATCATTCATAATTATAGAGTATATACATCTACAAGTCAAATATATTGTTGCAATTTTTTACTGTTATGGTATAATATTAATGTTATGATTTTATATTTTTATGATTATAAAGACGAATTATTTAAAGCTGTAAAGGAAATACGTTACAAGGTGTTTTTGTGCGAACAGCTTGCATTTGCCGAAGGCTATTTTGACGAAGCTGACACTCGCGAGGACACACTGTTTGCGCTTAAAATTAACGAAGAAAGAATACCCGTTGCCACAGGCAGAATGATTAAAGAGGGCAACTCCTACAAAATCGGCAGAATTGCCGTGCTTGAAAGTGAGCGCGGCAAAGGATCAGGCAAAAAAATTGTTGAAGGTTTTTGCCGCTCTGCAAAGGATAAAGGCGCAACAGAGATATTTGTTAACGCGCAGCTTCACGCAATACCGTTTTACGAAAAGCTTGGCTTTGAGCTTACAGGCGAAGATGTTAATTTTGAAATGGAACTTCCCCACCGTCCGATGAGAAAGGTATTAGTATGACAAAGAAAAACAAGAAAAAGAAAAAGGGCGGCTTTGCCACCGTACTGATTGTAGTTATTCTGATTTGCGCGCTTGTTATTGGCGGCGGCTACGTTTACCTTCTTGCGAAAAACGACATTGAGGGCAACCGCCAGTCAGCCGACGAGTACACGCTGCAGATTACGAAAAACGATTTTGAGTACGAAATCGGCAAAAAGCTTTACAACAACAAAATCGTTATTTCAGACGCGCTGTGGACAAACTGGATGGCAAAGCACTATCCCGACTTCAAGTACGTTAACGGCGAGTACAAGCTCACCGCCGATATGTCTTACGAAGAGATTGCAAAGAAGCTGCAGACTCCCGACGTATCGCACGAGGGCATAAAGGTTGTTATCCCCGAGGGCACAAATTGCATGGAAATTGCAAAGATTCTTGAGGACAACGGCATCTGCAAGGCGGACGCGTTCCTTGAAGCGTGCAAGAGTAAAGAGGGCTACGACTTCGACTTCCTTGAAACTGTGCCGGACAATGACCTGATTGCATACCAACTCGAGGGCTTTTTGTTCCCTGCAACGTACGACCTGCCTAAGAACGCAGAGCCGAAAAATGTTGTGATTGCAATGCTTGACGCGTTTGAAGAACGCCTTACGCCGGAGATGACGAAGTACTGTGAGGACAACGGAATGACGCTGTTTGAACTTATCACGCTCGCATCCGTTGTGCAGGAGGAGGCGCTTGGCAACTCCTCAGCAAAGAACATTGCGTCGGTATTCGTCAACAGGCTTGAAAGCGGCGAAAAGCTGCAGTCCGATGTAACATACTTTTACGCACGCGATTTGCGCGACGACTACGGATTTTCGCAGGAAGTTTACGACGCATACTACACCTACCGCTGCCCGGGACTTCCGGCAGGACCTATTACAAACTCGGGCGAGGTTATAATCGACTCGGTTGTAAACCACCCCGACACAAAGTACATATATTTCTTCTCAGACCTGAATCAGGAGTTCCACTTTGCGGAAACCTACGAGGAATTTGAGCAGCAAAAGCAGCAGTTCCCGTGGCAGGAGGAGGAATAAAAAAAGCGCCCATCCGGCGCTTTTTTAATTGAGAATTGAGAGTTGAGAATTGAGAATTAATGGCGGGACACCCGCACCCGATTTATAATTCAGGTGTGGACGGAGTCCACCCGAAATTCTCCATTCTCCATTCTCCATTCTTAAAAGTCTATCTTATGTTCCTCCCGCTCGCCGGGTATCGGTTCGGGGCGCGGGGCGTTTTTCTGCTCATAGTGGCGCATATATTCCCTGCGCATTTTTTCGTTAACCTCGCGCTGTTCCTTAACGCGCACATTCTTTTTGCTGAAATAGCGGTAGTTGATAATCAGCACCGTATAGGCTATTAGCACAAGGGCAATTCCGTATATAATCTGCGCTTTAATCACAGTCTGCAGCGCGCTCGTCATTGCGCTGTTAAACGCCGCGTTTTCGCTGAACATTGCAGCACTGTCAAAGCCGAAATTAAGCATAGCAAGCGCACCGAAAATCTGTATTGCGCCTGCGCTTGCAAAGCTCATACCGATGTAACTGTTCTTCCTGTGCCTGCCGCCGTTAACCAGGTCAATCAGCACAATTGCGGCAACGGCAAGCGCCACGCCTGCAAGCACCGCGGTGCCTGCGACCTTGCTCTGGAAAAAGCTGATGTACGGTATATCGCTTGTTTCCACCTGCGACATAACGCTGTTAATAACGTCCACCTCGAGCGAGGCTGCGTTTGCGATTTCCGCAGCAGAGGCTGTGACGTTCTGCGCCTTCATATTATTGTTGAGGCTGGTTACGATTAAGTTGTAAAGCGTTTTGTCAAACGAAAAATCGTTTGCGCTGCCGAGCGCCGCGTTCTTTGCAGTGACGGTTACAACGTGGTTCATCACGTCCGCGTTAACCGCATCGGCGCAGATATCGGCGGACACGGCTTCACTTTGCATTTCCTCAAGCACTTCCGCCTTAATCGCCTTTTCAAACTCTGCCGAGCACGCCGAGATTTTTGACGACATATAGTTGCTGCTGCGCAGGGTAATCACACCTGTGAGTGACAGCAATGCCACTACGAGCGACAGCGTGAGAAGCAGCGACAGCAGTACGCAGGATAAGCGCTTCAAAATATAATTATCCATTGCCGCCCCCAATCTGCCGCGCGGTGTAAACGACGTAAAGTTTGGTTTTGTCCGCGGACGAAAAATCGTTGTACGAACGGCAAAGATAAAGCATTTTTGCCTTGCCCTTCTGCCCCGTGTAGGCGCTTGCGTCCTTTGCGCTTACGCCGCTTGCAACGTCCGTAATCTCGTATTCAAACCCGCCGCGCTTGCCAATATCAAAGGTGAAGGTGTCGCCTTGTTTAAGGTGCCGCAGTTCGCCGAGCTGTGCGCTTACGCCCGTGCCGCGTATAACAGCGCTGCCGTTTTTCCACGGCTCTTTTGACTTTTGCAGCAGCACAAGCGTGTTGCCCGTTGATTCGTCAAACGTTACGGCTCTTTCCGTACCGTCGGCAAACACAAGCCTGCCCACGTAATCGCCGGATTGAAGTTTGGAAAACTCCTGCACTTCCTGCACGCTGTATGTGGTTTGCTCGTTCTGATCTTCGGTCAGCCTTTCAGGCGCAAACTTAACAGCCGCAAGCACAAGCGCCGCAGCGATTACAGCAAGCACAAGCGGAATAATAACCGCCCGCTTTATGAAGTTAAAACCCATTGATTTCATATCGGTATCCTAAAAATAATTTTTACTATTATACCTTATTTATATTGATATGTAAATAGCAACTAACAAAAACTGTAAACCGTTCACCGTACACTAAAAAAGCTTCCCGAAAACGGGAAGCTTTTTCGCATTACCAAACTGTTACGAGTTTTCTGTTAACCTCTGCGAGGAACTGACCTTTTTTGTACTTTTTCTTTACGGCTTTGATGTTTGCCTTTACGTTGCCGCACGCAATGTTTGCAACAAGCTTTGTAGCGTCCGAGCCGAAGTAGAAGCGCATATGCTGAACGTCCTTGAGGAACCATGTGTTGTTCGGCAGAGCGCAGGTCTTTGCGTTGATAGCCTTATCGTTAGATACATACTTGCCGGAAGCCTTGAGCTTTTTGCCGTAGTTAGCAACTGTTGCGCCTGCGGAAGCATACTTTGTATCGATAAGTGCGTCTGTCTGGTTGTTTACCTTTGAGGTAAGCGGAATACCCATTGTGCCGTAGCTTGCAAAGATTGCAACCTCAACGCCCGACTTCTTGAGAGCCTTGATGTTCTTGTTGAATCTGCCCTGCACGCCGTGGTACTTCTTAATCTTCTTGTAAAGACCTGACTTCTTGTCAAGGAAGCCCATCTTGCTCATCTTGTTTACAGCAGCGTCAAAGCTGTCGTAAGGAACACATTCCCAGAGTGAAGGAATGTTGCCGATCCAGGGCTTGAGAACCTTCATATAGAGCTGCTTAACGCTCTTCTTGTTCTTAACGAAAGTGCTCAGATAATCTGCAAGATAGCCGATTCTTACGTCGCCGAAGATGCCTGCAGCCTTAAAGAGTCCCTGCAGCTCGCCGCCGTTGAACGCGGTTTCCATACACTTAAGGTAATTGAGAACGCTCTTTCTGTTAATAGTGAGGTCGAGCGCAAACGCACGCGCTACGTCAACACCGCCGATAGCAGGGTTAACGAATACTGCGGTTTTGAGGTCCTTCTGCTTTGCATATGCGTCGATGTAAGCGGAAAGCACAGCGCCGCCGAGCGAACAACCGATAACGGAAACCTTTTTAGCGCCCGTCTTTTTCTTGATAATCTTGATGTACTTGTTGAGGTCCTTTGCAGTTTTGCAAACGTCCTGACGCCAGTCGTAATTGAAGCAGTAAACATTCTTTGCGCCGTTGGTTTTGCAAAGCTGACGAGCGATTGCAGCCTCTGCAACGTCGGCGTTCTGCCAATAATCCTTGTGCTTTGAAAGCGGCGTAGTCCAGTAGTTTATAACACCCTGTCCCTTTTTGATATTGCCGTTTTTGGTGCAGTTGATTGCGTTGTCCTTACCGATTACCTTTGCAAGGGAGTCAATAAGCTTTTTCCTGTTGGTCTTACGGTCGGGGTCAAGCATCTTAACAACTTCGTTGATGATAGCCTTGTTCTGGAAAATCGTTGAAGCGATGTCGCCAAGACCGAGATTTTCAATTTCAGCCTGATCTTCTGTGCCGATATTCTCATAAACAGGGTTTGCGCCGAGTCCGTGAACAAGAATAACAGGTGTTTTGTTTGTTTTAGCAAACGCTGTGGTAGCAATGGAAAGCAGCATCACAAGCGTGAGCAGGAAACAGAGTGATTTTTTGAGTGTCTTTTTCATAGTAGTAATCCTTTGTTTAATGGTGTTAAGTGTTGAGTGTTAAGTGTTGAGCTATTGGGTGAGCTCCGCTCACACTCATTGTAATCGGGTACGGGTAATTCCCCTGTGAGGGGAAATGTCGAGCTTGCGAGACAAAAGGGTGAGGCGCCCGCTCCAAGGGGAGCCCGTCATTAAGCTTAACACTTAAAGCTTAAAACTTAAAACTAAATAGATTTAAGCAGATGCGGCAGCTTTGCGATTGTTGCGCCAAGTCGCCAGAAGATTGCGTTGAAGCCGATGAAGGTTGACTCATCATCGTTGAGAATCTTGAGGAGTCCCCTTGCCTGTGCAGGTGAGAACGCGCCCATCGACATTGCGATGAAGTTACGGATCGGAATCTGCGTTGCCATAGCAGCAAGCATCTTGCCGTCGCCGTTTTCTGCCGAGCCTGCTTTGCTCATAATCTTTTCAATCAGTCTGCAGATCTTGCCTCCCCACTTGGTGTGGCGTGCGTCGTTAAGGCAGCAGTAGAAATCAATCTTCTTGTTCGGGTCGATATCAGGTGACGGAAGCTCGCCGTAAACTGCAGCAAAGTCCTCGCGTGTGATACCTGCAACGTTGTTGTAGTAGTTCGGTGCGGTTTCCCTGTAATCCGGGATCTCGCCTTCAACAGTGCCTTCTACGTAAACCTGTGCGGCTACGCGGATGTCCGCAGACGAAGCGCCTACGCCGATTACGAAGTCGCCCGACTCAACAAACCAATCGTTAACATTAACGTTGTAGAACGCGAACGCTCTCTTATCAAGTGTGAATGTAACTTCCTGCTCTTCGCCAGACTTAAGGAATACTTTCTTGAACGCGCGAAGCTCTTTCTTCGGGCGGAAGATTGTGCTTTCCTTATCAGCAACGTAAAGCTGTACAACCTCTGCGCCGTCAACGTCGCCGGTGTTCTTAACCTTAAGCGAAACTGTAAGCTCGTCGGTGTCCTTAATCTTTGTTGCGGAAGTCTTGATGTCGCTGTATTCAAATGTTGTGTATGAAAGACCGAAGCCAAACGGGAACACAACGCCCTTATCTGTTGCATCGTAGTACTTGTAGCCGATGAACACACTTTCCCTGTGCTCTGATGTAACAGGTCCGCCCGGATAGTTGCCGGCAGTCGGATTGTCCTCAAATGCAACGGGATATGTTTCAGTCGTCTTACCTGACGGATTAACTGCGCCGGTGAGGATTCTTGCAACTGCAATGCCCGTAGCCTGACCGCCAAGACCTGAGTTGAGAAGTCCCTTAACCTTATCGAGCCACGGCATAAGCACAACAGAACCGCCTGCGAGAACTACAACCGTGTTCGGGTTAGCCTCTGCGATTTTAGCGATAAGCGCATTGTGCGAATTAGGCATATCAATCGACAGTCTGTCGTAGCCTTCGCCCTCAAATTCCTCTGTAAGACCTGCAAATACGATTGCAACGTCTGCGTCCTTTGCAGCAGCTTCTGCCTCTGCAAACAGCTCGTCGTTAACCTCGTCCTTGCTCTTTTCGTATCCGCGAGCGTATGTAACGTCTACGCCGAGAGCCTTAAGGTTATCAAGCGCGTTATCGAGTTTGGTTGGGTTGATAACAGATGAGCCGGCGCCCTGGAAGCGCGGCGACTCAGCCATTTCGCCGATAACGGCAACCTTTGTGCCTTCCTTAAGCGGAAGGATGTTGTCGTCATTCTTAAGCAGCTGCATTGAGCCCTCTGCAATTCTTGCAGCGATTTCATGATGCTCGTTGATATCGAAGTTGTACTCTTTTTCAAGCGCAGGCTTTGACTTAACGATGAGGTTGACTACAGCGTCAACGCGCTCGTTGAGCACTTTTTCGTCGAGCTCGCCGCTCTTAACTGCAGCGATAATCTTCTTTGTGTTAAGCGGACCTGAGGTCGGCATTTCAAGGTCGGTACCGTTTTCAAGTCCGGGGATACGGTCAACTGATGAGCCCCAGTCGGTTACAAACAGACCTTCAAAGCCCCATTCGCCGCGTGCAATTTCCTGCTGCGTGTGACCGTTCTGGGAAGCGTAAACGCCGTTAATCTTGTTGTAAGCATTCATAACAGTCCACGGCTGCGCTTCCTTAATAGCGATTTCAAACGCAGGAAGATATGTTTCGCGCAGGGTGCGCTCGTCAATAACCTCGTCGATAACCATACGGAAAGCTTCCTGCGAGTTTGCGCAGAAGTGCTTGAGCGAGGTGCCCACGCCCATCGACTGGATACCGTTGATTACGGCTGCCGAGCACTTACCTGCAAGGTACGGATCCTCGCTGAAATACTCAAAGTTACGGCCGCAAACGGGTGAACGCTTGATGTTTGTGCCGGGACCGAGGATAACGGAAACCTTTTCGTTAAGGCACTCTTTACCCATGCACTCGCCTGCCTTGTAGAGCAGGTCGGGATCCCAGGAGCAGCTTGATGTAGCCGCAGGCGGGAAACAGGTAGCAGGAACGGAGTTGCCAAGACCGATACCGTTTGAAGTCTTTTTGTCCGTGTTCTGCTTACGCAGACCGTGAGGACCGTCCGTTACCATAATTTTAGGGAGTCCGAGTTCGGCAGATTCTTCAAGGTGCCAGTAGTCAAAACCGGACACAAAAGCAGCCTTCTGCTCAAGACTCATTTTCTTCACAATTTCAGGATTTTTCATAAATTTACCCCTTTCAAAATGAAATCTCAAAATACGTCACGTTATATTATACAATATTTTTACTTATAAAGCAATAACTTTTTTACAAAGTGTACAGTGGACGGTGGACAGTGAACAAATTCCGAATTAACTTGCACGCCGCGCGCAAGTATGCTACTATTGAACTATGAAACATGAACTACCACACTACAACATCGGCTCGTCGTACGGCGGCAATCAGGAATGGTTTGCAGGGCTGTCCATGCGGCTCGGCGGCTGCGCGGCTGAAACCGCCTGCGAATGCTGCATTTATCTTGACAAATACAAGGGTACGCAGCTGTACCCGTTTGACAAAAATAATATCACCAAAGCAGCATACAGCCGCTTTGGCAATGTAATGAAGCCGTATCTGCATCCGCGGCTTTCGGGCATTGACAGGCTGTCTATTTACCTTGACGGCTTTGGCAGATACCTGCGCGACCGCGGAAGCGGTATAACGCTTGAAGGCGTTGAGGGCAGCGAGGATTACGAAACCGCAAAGCAAAGGCTGACCGCGCAGCTTGACAGCGGAATACCTGTTCCCTACCTCTGCCTTACGCACAGCAATCCGCGGTTTAAGGAATACGAGTGGCACTGGTTTTTAATCAACGGTTACGACGATTCAGACGGCTCATTTAAGGTAAAAGCCGTAACCTACAGCGCATTTGAGTGGCTTGATTTTGGCGAACTTTGGCACACCGGCAGAGCGCGCAAGGGCGGATTTATAATCATAAATGTGTAACTGAAAACTGACGCTTTTCTTTGACAAACGCAAAAAAATAGTGTATAATTGATTTAGGATTTTATGTCCTGAAATTCACCTGGGAGGTATACATTATGATTAATATTACAGCAAGAGGATTTGACCTTAAGCAAGGCGCAAAGGACGGAATTGAATCCGAGCTTCACAGGATTGAAAAAATGCTTCCTGCGGATTCAACCTTTGACGTTACCTTAAAAAAGATAAAAGATGGTTATCAGTGCGATATCACGGTTAAGCACTTTGGCTCATTCATCAGGGGCGAGGCTATTGAGCGCAGAATCGAGCCTGCTATTGACGCGGCGGTTGACGACCTTAAACGTAAGCTGCGTAAGCTGAAAACCTACTTTGTGGACAAAAAACGCAAGGGCGGCATTGATATGATTGCCGAATCGATTGATGAGCTTGACGACGAGTTTACAATGGATAACTTTGACGAGGCGTATTATGAGAGCGTTGACGTTACGCGCACCAAGACGATTACGCCGAATATGATGACCGATGATGAGGCTATTGTACAGATGGAAATGCTTGGCCACAGCTTCTTCGTATTCCTCGGCATAGACGGCGAAACGAAGGTGGTTTATAAACGCAAAAACGGCTACGGCTTGCTTATATGTGAATAGAAAAAAGACGGCAATTGCCGTCTTTTTTGTATTCGGTTCTCGGTATTCGGTATTCGGTTTTGTTGGTGCTGCGCACAGCTATTATAATGGGTATGGGCGAAGTCCATCTCCAACTGACCACTGAAAACTGTATACTGAATACTGAAAACTGTATACTGAATACTGTAATCAGCAACGCGGATTACTTATACTTCTCCGCCTGCAGGTTGAACATATACGCATATGTGCCGTTCATTGCCATAAGTTCTTCGTGCGAGCCCTGCTCAATGATTTCGCCGTTTTCCATAACGTAGATTCTGTCCGCGCTTACGGTTGTGGACAGACGGTGCGAAATAAACACCACGGTTTTGTTATCCGCCGCCTCTATCATCGACTGGTTGAGGTTGTACTCTGCAATCGGGTCAAGGTTAGCGGACGGCTCGTCAAGTATAACGTACGGGCAGTTTTTGTAAAACGCACGCGAAATTGCAACCTTCTGGCTTTCGCCGCCGGACATCATTATGCCGCCGTCGTCAAACTCGCGCAGCAGGTAGGTGTTAAGCCCGTCGGGCACTTCTTTACTGAATCCGCTGTGGCGCAGCGCCGCGTTTGCGCGGTCGTCGTCCACATTAGTGTCAAGCGCCACGTTTTCGCCGAGCGTTGCGGCAAACACCTGGAAGTCCTGGAACACGGCGGAAAATCTGTCGCGGTGCGACTCTGCGGTAACATCGCGGATGTCCTCGCCGTCAATCAGTATCTGCCCCTCCGTCACATCGTAAAGGCGCAGCAGCAGGTTTGTAAGCGTGGTTTTGCCTGCGCCGTTATAGCCCACAAGGGCTATTTTTTCTTTCGGGTGGATGGTCATATTTATGTTCTTAAGCGTCGGGTGGTCGTTGCCGGGGTAGGTAAAGCAGACGTTTTTAAGTTCAACCGTTTTAGGCTCGCCGACATCTGCGGTTTTTTCGCCGTCAAAGATTTTATTCTTGCGCTTTAAGAACTCGCGGTATTTTTCTATAAGCCTTGCGCTCTCGGAAAACTGGCGAGTAACGCCGACAGTTAAAAACGAGAACGAGCCCGCAATCTGCAGCGCACCGTTGAACGTGGCAACAAAGTCGCCTGCCTGCAGCGTATGCTTTTGCAGCACGCAGTAGCCGAGGTAAAGCGGTAACAGCAGCATAAAGCCGACTATCTGCACGCCGCTCTCCTGGAAGAAGTAGATTAAATCTATCTTGCGCACATACTTGCGCTGATTGTCGATTACGTCCTGCGCCGCTTCGTTATAACGCTCAAGCAGTAGCGGCTTTACGTCGTTCATACGCACTTCCTTGCAGTAATCCTGCAGGTAGAACACGCGTGCAAAGTAGTCCGCCCTGCGGTGCAGGCGGTTGTTATCAATCTGGCGCAGCGCCTGCAGCTTGCCGATTTTGCGGCTCACAGGCGTGAAGATTGTAACGGCGGCAAGGATAATCAGCAGGCACACGGGGTCGATTGCAAACAGAATTGAACCGATTGTGATAAGCGACACAACCTCGCCGATATACCTTTGCACAAGCCCGAGCACCATTGTAACGCGTGCGCCCGAGGATTCGATTACAAGTATGAAGTTGTTGTAAAAATCGGGGTCGTCGTAGTTTTCAAGGTCAAGGTCTTTCGCCTTTTTGTACAGCATTTCGGACAGACCTTTGGTGATTTTTTCAAGCTCTACGCTAAAGAAAAATTCGCGGTAAACGGCGTTTAAGATTTCGCTTACAATAAGCACAACCGCAATGATTATTACGGCTTTTACGATTTTCATTTTATCGTCGCCGCTTGCGATTACGTCTATTACATACTTAACGCCGAGCACGGAGATAATTCGCGTGGGCAGGCGCATTAACACGCCCCAGAAGCACTCACCGATTACCAGCAGCGGTGAGATTTTGAACATCAGCTTTAAGAAGTAGAAGATGTTTGAAAACGTGGAATGAGTGGGTTTATCTGCTCTGAAATCAGCCAACGTCGCTCACCTCCTCACCCGTATAGCGTGAAGCCTGCAACGTGAACATTCTGCTGTATTCGCCGCCGGACGCCATAAGCTCGGCGTGGGTGCCGGTTTCAATAACCTCGCCCTTGCCAAGCACAAAGATTTTGTCGCTCAGCACGGCTGACGACAGCCTGTGGGATATGTAAACAACCGTTTTGTCGGTGGTTGCGGCAATCAGATTTTCGTACATTTTGTACTCTGCAATCGGGTCAAGCGCAGAGGACGGCTCGTCAAGAATCGCAACGTCAAAGTCGCGTGCAAACAGCCTTGCAGTGGCGGTTTTCTGCTGCTCGCCGCCTGAAAGACCTGCGCCCTTTTCGTCAAATTCGCGCGTAAGAACCGTGTCTGCGCCCTGCGGCAGAGTCTTTACCTTTTCCCACACACCGCTCTGGATAAGCGCCTGCTGTGCAAGCAGCTTTTCTTCCTCCGTGCCCTCGTGGCAAAGCACGTTTTCGTTAACCGAAAGCGCAAAGGTTTTGTAGTCCTGGAACACCGTTGCAAAGCGGCGGCGCAGGGAGTCAGCGTTGTACTCCTTAACGTTTACGCCGTTGTACAGCACTTCACCCTCGGTTGCGTCGTAAAAGCGCAGCATCAGCTTTACAAGCGTGGTTTTGCCTGCGCCGTTAACGCCGACAATCGCCGTGGTTTCGCCCTTGTTGATTTTGAGGTTTACGCCGTTGAGCGAATACTTGTCAGCCGTGGGATATTTAAAGTACACGTCTTTGAATTCAAGGCTTTCAAACTCGCCTGCCTCAAGTCCGCCGTCCTTAACCTGCGTTTCGTAATCAAAAAAGTCGTGCAGGTTTTTAAAGTACAGCGCGACGTTTGAAAGCTGCGCGATTGAATCCGCAATCGTCATAGAGGTCTGGCGCACGGAGTTAATGGACGACAGCACAACGGAGAAGCCCGAAATATCAAGTCCGCTGTTGTTGATAAACTGGTATGACGCAAAAGAATACGTGCCCACAATCGGCACAAGCTCGCCAAAAAACGAGCCGATAAGGCTGTAGAAAAACAGCTTTACGCCGTAGCGCCTGATGATGCGGATATTGTCGCTTACCGCCTTGCGGTAGCGGTTGATTATAACGGAAAAGATATTCGACGTGCGCATATCCTTTGAGAAATCTTTGAGGAACACCGTACGCTGCGTATACGACTTAATACGGTTATTAGTAGTCATCTCAAGGTCGCGCTTATACATAAGCTTACTGCGCACATACTGCACCACGAACACAAGCGAAACGGGTGCAAGGAACAGCAGATAAACAGGGTCAATCGTTGTAACAACACCGACTACAAGCAGCAACGCAATCAGGTTGCCCAGCAGGTTTGAGATATCCACCGCAAACGCCATAAAGAAGCCGCGCGTGAGGATATCCGTTGCGCGCATATATGCGTCGTAAAACGCAGGGTCCTCATAGCAGCTGACGTCAAGCTCTGCCGCCTTCTGAAAAATCAGGTTGTTAAGCCCCTTGTACACCTTTTTCCACGCGACATTCTGCATATAGTCGCACACGATGATTATAACTTCGTACACCATACCGACTGCAAAAAACAACAGCAGGCATTTTGTAAAGTACTCAAAAGTCGCCTGCCCTTCGATAATCGAAAGCAGCACTTTTAAAAACAGCACGCCCTGGAAAAACAGCGTAAACACCGATGTTGCGGTCTGCGACAGAATTGCAAACGGTATAACCGTTTTGTCCGCCTTGTGCAGCACCTTTATTGCGTAAATCATATTTTTAAGCACAGGCACTTTTTCTTCGTGCGGCGGCACCCAACGCGGCATAACCTCACCCCCTGATATAAACTTATGATATTATAGCACACTTATTATTATAAGACAAGTATAGAAATTTGTATATTTTTGTGAACGGTTAGCAGTTAGCCGTGTGCCGTTAGCAGCCTTATTGTCCGAGCGTTGTGAGTAACCTAAAGCTTAACACCTAAAACTTAAAACCAAAAAAGCATTGCAATTAACAATATGTATGTTATAATAAACTAAACTATAAAATAACGAGGTATTTAATATGGAACAAAAGCCGATTACTGCCATTATTGTTGGCGCAGGTCACAGAGCGTTTGTGTACAGCGAACTTGCAAAAACCAACCCCGAAATGCTTAAAATCGTAGGCGTTGCCGACCCTAATCCCGTAAGGCGCAAAAAGGCGGCGGAGTACTTTGGTTTTGGCGAAGATATGTGCTTTGAAAGCGCGCAGGAACTTGCTACCAAGGGCAGACTTGCGGACACGGTTATCAACGGCACTATGGATGAACAGCACCTTGAAACTACGCTGCCGCTGCTTGACTGCGGCTACGATATGCTGCTTGAAAAGCCGTTTGCGGTTAACGAAGATGAGATGTGGCAGATTGTAAACTGCGCAAAGAAAAATGACTCAAAGGTTATGATTTGTCACGTGCTGCGCTACACGCCGTTTTACTATTCGATCAAAGAGCGCGTAGCTTCCGGTGAGCTTGGCGATATAATTAACATCCAGACTACCGAGCACGTTTCGTACCACCATCTGTCAACTTCTTACATCCGCGGCAAGTGGGCTAATTCCGACAAATGCCACACAACTATGCTGCTTGCAAAGTGCTGCCACGACCTTGACATTATGATGTGGCTTATGAGCAAAACAAAGCCGTGCAGCATTTCGTCATTCGGCAACAAGTTCCAGTTTAAGCCCGAAAATGCACCAGAGGGCGCAGGTACAATCTGTATGAAGGACTGTCCGCACGTGGACACCTGCGATTTCTCAACAAAGAGGCTTTATATCGACCATCCCGACCGCTGGTCGTTCTACGTTTGGGACGCGCTTGAGGACAAGGAAAACCCGACTATTGAGGACAAAATTGCCCTGATGAAAACGGACAATCCGTACGCGCGCTGCATTTATAAGTGCGACAATAACGTTGTTGACCACCAGAGCGTGCTTGTTAATTTTGAATCGGGCGCAACGGGCACACACAATATGGTTGGCGGTTCTGCAGAGCCGCGCAGATACATACATATTGTAGGCACAAAGGGCGAGCTATTCGGCAACTTTGAGGAGAGCAAGTATACAGTGCTTAAGATTAACCCGTCACCCGACGCTCACCACGAAGAGTGCGACGTTGAGGAAGTTGACCTTCGCGTAACGGGCGATATGGTTGGCGCGTACGGCGGACACGGCGGCGGCGACGAAAGGCTTGCGGCTGACTTTGTTAAGTTCGTCCGCGGCGAAACACCAAGCCTTGCCTGCACATCTGTATTCGACAGCGTGGCAGGTCACCTGTCGGTTTACCTTGCGGATAAGTCGCGTGAAAACGGCGGAGAGCCGCAGAAGATATCGTTATAAGCAAAAAGAACGGCAGTTGCCGTTCTTTTTGCTGCGCCTTCCCCTTGAGGGGAAGGGGGACCGCTTGCGGTGGATGAGGTGTTAAAGGTATTTAAGTATATCCTCACACACGCTGTCAAAGTGATTATTTATATCATAGTTTGAGTAACGTAAAACCTTTATTCCGAGTTCGGAA
>JAFSRN010000008.1 GCA_017446095.1 Eubacterium sp.
TATGGTAAGAGCTATCGTAGGCGCCAACTGGGGCGATGGCTCGTTTGTGACCGCTGCCGGTGGCAGATGAAGGGAGCAATAAGAGCTTCGTAGCGGTCAAAATTTGTCGGCGCCTCAAGCCGAAACAAATTTTGGGAACCGCCCGGCGGGAAGTCGCCCGCAAATATACTAACCAAATTCATAAACCAAAGGAGTAAAACTATGGTAAGAGCTATCGTAGGCGCCAACTGGGGCGATGGCTCGTTTGTGACCGCTGCCGGTGGCAGATGAAGGGAGCAATAAGAGCTTCGTAGCGGTCAAAATTTGTCGGCGCCTCAAGCCGAAACAAATTTTGCACACCGCCCGACGGGAAGTCGCCCGTCACAGACGTTAACTATTCATCACATTAAGGAGTAAGCATTATGGTAAGAGCTATCGTAGGAGCCAATTGGGGCGACGAAGGCAAAGGCAAAATCACCGATATGTTCGCTGAACAGAGCGACATCGTTATCCGCTTTCAGGGCGGTGCCAATGCAGGACACACAATTATAAATGAGCACGGCAGATTTGCGCTGCACCTTATGCCGTCGGGCGTGTGCTACGACCACACCACCTGCATTATCGGCAACGGCGTTGCGCTTGATATCAACAAATTCATCAACGAGCTTGAGCAGGTTAAAAAGGCAGGGCTCAATCCGCATCTGCTTGTAAGCGAGAGGGCGCAGATTCTTATGCCGTACCATATTCTGCTTGATGAGTACGAGGAAGAGCGCCTCGGCAAAAACGCATTCGGCTCAACAAAGAGCGGTATCGCGCCGTTTTTCTCGGACAAATACAGCAAAATCGGTATTCAGGTTAACGAGCTGTTTGACGACGAGGTTCTGAAGGCAAAGCTCAAGAACATCTGCACGCTGAAAAACCTTACCCTCGAGCACGTTTACCACAAGCCGCTGCTCAACGAGGACGAGCTTTTTGCCACCTGTACGGAGTATAAGGAAAAGATTGCACCTTACGTTTGCGACACGCACACTTACCTTGCAAACGCTATCAAAGAGGGCAAAAACATCCTGCTTGAAGGTCAGCTCGGCACGCTCAAGGACCCCGATTTCGGCATCTACCCGATGGTTACTTCATCCTCCACGCTTGCGGGCTACGGCGCAGTTGGCGCTGGTATTCCGCCGCACAAGATTGAGGACATCGTTGTTGTTACAAAGGCATACTCTTCGGCTGTAGGCGCAGGCGAATTTGTTAGCGAAATCTTTGGCGACGAGGCACAGGAACTGCGTATCCACGGCGGCGACAAGGGCGAATTCGGTGCAACAACGGGCAGACCGCGCCGCGTTGGCTGGTTTGACTGCGTGGCTTCGCGCTACGGCATTGAGTGCCAGGGCGCAACGCAGGTTGTTATGACCGCGCTCGACTGCCTGTCGTACCTTGAGGAAATCAAGGTTTGCGTGGGCTACGAAATCGACGGTGAGGTTACAAAGGACTTCCCGACCACGCCGCTCTTAAAGAAAGCAAAGCCCGTGCTTGTAACTATGAAGGGCTGGCATTGCGACATCCGCGGCATCAAGAATTACGACGAGCTTCCGCAGGAAACGCGCGACTACGTTGAGTTTATTGAAAACGAAATGGGCTGCAACATCACAATGGTATCTAACGGCCCCGAGCGTGAGGCAATCATCTACAGAAACAAATAAGCATTACGGGAGGGCGCAAACCCTCCCGATATTTTTTAAAAAAAGTGTTGACATAGCAATTATTATTTGTTATTATATTTAAGCACTCAAAAGTGAAACATTCCTCTTTAGCTCAGTTGGTAGAGCACTCGGCTGTTAACCGAGTTGTCGTTGGTTCGAGTCCGACAAGGGGAGCCAAAAAAAGCAGATACCCATACGGGTATCTGTCTTTTTTTGCCTTTTCTCCCCTGTCGTACTCGGCGCGACGCCGAGGTTAACAGACGAAGGCTGTTAACTGGTTCGTTCCCGACCGCTGCCAGTGGCAGATGAAGGGAGGGAAAAGAACTGCGTAGCGGTCTAAATTTTGGAGTGCCGTTTACGGTGCGAACAAAATTTAGGGCACCGCCCGCCGAGGTTGTCGCGTCCTGGCACTTTTATTGATTAAGTGCTATCATTGCACCGATTATTGATACAATTATTTCTATAACAAGAATAATCGATGATACTTTTACACCTTTTTCATTATACTCAACTGCATCCGTAAGCGAATTATCAAGTTCGCTCGGGACCGCAGTCAAGCGTTCTCCGCGGGCTTTTCCAATTGTACCGCAAACCAAACCAATAATCGGATTTAAGAACGCAATAACAATTGACATCAGACCCATAGTTCTAATAGAATTAATCTGCACAATAATATCTATCGTTTTATAATTAAAACCTTTTATATTATTATCTACAGCATCGCTGTTGCCCATTTTAATTTCAATACCGTTTTGTTTGTTGACACTTTCTTGGGGCTGTTTTATATCGGTATTATCTTCTGAATTGTTTTTGCCGTTTGCGATAATCCATTGGTTATACTTTGCTACATATTCTTCTACAAAATAATCGTAAACATCAATTGAATTATGCTTTTCAAAGCAATCCAAATTATTTGTGCGTAAAAAATCTTCAAAATCAGCCTGATTCAGATTGTATTTTTGTGCAATTACTTTTGTTTTCATATTACTTCCTCCCAAAAAAATGCGTACAGCCGAAACTGCACGCCAAAAACGCAGCTCCAACTATCGCCAAACATTTATCTTAGTTTCTCACAAGAAAGAATACCAAAGCAGAAGCATGCATTTTTATCAAAAAGATAAAAAGCATTCTTTGCCTGTGAGATTAAATTTTAAGATAAATATTTGGCACTTACATTTTAACACATATTATATTTGATTTCAATAACAAAAATCAGCACAAAAAAGCACCGCCTATCTCGGCGGTGCTGAATTTATTTTACTTTGACGGTAACGGTTACTGTTTTTGTTGCGGCTTTATAGCTGCTGTTGCCTGCCGCGGTAACCTTAACCTTTACCTTGTAAGTGCCTTTTTTTAAGCCTTTTTTAACGGTGATTTTACCGTTCTTTTTGTTTACGATAATCTTTTTGTTGCCGCTGGCTTTCTTGTAAGAGATTGCGCCCTTACCTTTTTTGATGAATTTAATAGATTTTTTAACGGCAATAATCTGCGACTTTTGAGCAACCTTAGACGCCTTAATCGTAACCTTTTTACCTTTGATTTTTAACGGATTTGCTTTCTTTGTCTTTTTGGTAGGTGTTACGGGCGTAACATCTGCGGGAGCCTTTTCAACGTCAACGCTTATATTAATTCCGCCGCCCTTGGGAACGATAATATAGAAGTTGCCGCTTTCGTCTTTCAGAAGCGGAACTTTTTCATCCGCGCAGTTATAAGCCGCTGTAACACGGTAACCGCTTATGAGGTTCGGCATTACAACAACCTTGTCGCCCTCATGAGCAACAAAATAATCATTGACCTTTTTAAGCGCGATGCCGTTTTCGTCAACAAAGCTTAAAGTTCCGTATCCTTCCGGCTGCTGAGCTTTAATGATATAGTTGATTTTCTTTTCAAAATCCTTTGCGGCAACTGCTTCTTCCGAATCCACAATAATTTCTGCAACGTTTCCGTTTTTGTTAACGCTCATCTTCCACGCGGTAAGATTAAGCTGGTTGGCACTGTAACTGCTGCCGTCGTCCGCCTGATCATATAGGGAAGACAAATCGCGAAGCAATACCGCGGTTTTTTCCGCTTTTACCTCGTTTTCAACAAGAAGGTCTGCCTTGCCGGTATCGTTGGATTTTTCAATACCGTAATCGTCGGATATAACGCTGTTTCCAACCTTAACATTGTAATAAGCAGGAGACAGCTCAAAGCCGCCGTTCAATGAATAAAAGCGAAGTCCCGTTGCCTTTCCAACTTCATTTTTTGCAATAACATTGCCTTTAAAATCGGCAGAGGTATTGCCGTAGCAAGTATTGAAGGAAACTGCTTCCGCTTCCGAATTTACATCGTCGGAGGTACAAGTTGCATCAATGTCCTTACCTACGATTATGGTGTGCTGATTATTTTCCGCTGTATAAATGTACGCGCCGCAAGCGTAGTCGGTTCCTGTAGCTTTCAGGTTTCCGCCGATATTAATATTTGCTTCACAGTGGCTTTCAATACCTATTGCATTGTTTCCGGTTACGATTACGTCTTTTGTAACCGATACGTCTCCGTATTCATTATCAATTCCGCTGGCAGTTGCGTTTGAGGCAGTTGCAGTAAGGTTGCCGCCTATGTTAACAAATGCGCAACCGGTACCGTTATATGAATGACCCCAGGTTTCCACTGCTCTTACATCACCACTGCCGGTTGCATTTAAGTTCCCCGTAATTGTTGCGGTTGCGTCGCCGTTTCGTCCTTCAACATATACTGCTGAAAATGAATTTTCGTTTGTTGCGGTAACGTCGCCGCGAACTTCAGCCGAAGCGCTTTTATCCTTGGCATTATCGGGAGCATGCGCTTCAACATAAACCGCATTTGTTTCGCCGTTAACTGATACATTATCGTTAATGGTAACATGCTGTTCCTGACCGTCTGAAAAGCCTGCGCTTACGGTTTTGGTTATATCCGCAAACGCATAAAGCGGTATTGACAGTACCATCGTCAGCGCAAGAAAAGCGCTTACAATTCTTTTTGTTTTCATAAACAATCCTCCTTGATTTTAATATGTTTTTATTGTATCATTGTTTGTCGTTTCAGTCAATAAAAACACCGAAATTATAAGCAAATAATACGAGTGTACCCACACCTTTAGAAGTGTACCCACACAAATTTTTCTATCAAAATATGTAACTCAATTCACAAAAAGGTCAGCTTCGGCTGACCTTTTTTGAATGATGTTTGCCCTGCGGACAAATGATGTTGCCTGCGCCAATGATGTCGCTTCGCTAATGATGTGTGCCTTCGGCACGTTATTAGGCAAACATCGCATCATATCATCAAGAATTGATGATGCATCATTTCGGCTTTGCCGATACATCATTTACCAAACGCACCGCCCGCCGTGCGTCCAGCTTATTTTGCATATTTCATTAGCTACACACCCCCCTATCCCCCGTGGGGGGTTGTGTTTTTTTATACAATACTATATAATATATACATCAATTAAAGGAGGATGTTTTTATGGCATGTTTTATAGTTCCTGCTGCTGAGGCTATTGTTGTTACAGCCGCTTACGTTGCAGCAAAGAAAAAAGAGCAAAAAATTCAGGCACCCAAGCTTGCAGACGGCGACAAGTTTGCAACAGAGGATGTAAAAATCACCTGGTCAAAAAGACTCGGCTGGCTTTTGAGCCTGCTTTGGGGCGGCGTGCTGCTGCTTGCATTTGAGCATTTCTGGCATGGGGAGGTTGTACCGTTCCCGCCGTTCTTAACGGCAATGCTATCGCCGGAGGACACCACCAATATGCTGCACGAAATGTCGACGGTAGGCGTATCAATGGCTGTTACCGTTACTGCAGTATGGGGCGTTATCTGCGCTGTTGCAGAGGCAAAGGTTAAAAAAATCAGAGCTGGTCTTAAAAAAGGCACGGAACAGGGTTAAAGGATTATGACATTACTTATTACAATAATCGCCGCCATCATAGCCACTGTTGTGTGGTACGCTAACGAAAACAGGGATACCTACAAACTCGGTACGCTTTCGCTGATTTTCTGGGGCGCGTCGCTTATGTGGCTTATGGACTTTGTTGCGGAGTATGCAGAGCTTAAAGCAGACTACTTTGTGCAGGAATTTGCCGACATACTCAACGATTCGCTGCTTGGCTTGGCAGTAGTTGCACTTGGTATGATTGCGTGGATTGTTATTCTGCTTATCAAAGACCCCAAAGGCGTGTTTAAAAAGAAATTTACAAAGCAATAAGATAAAAGCAAGGACTTGATTGTCCTTGCTTTTTAAATTGAGTTAACCAGATTTTCGTACTGTTCGTCCGTGATTTTTATAACGCCGCCGTGGCGTTTTTTTCTTTTGCCCATATCGTATTCATCGTCGCCGAGAATTCTGAAATCGGCTGCCGCAAGGTCGCTTGCAAGCAGCGGAAGGTAGCCGTGGTTACCCATAAACCTGTCCACAATTAGGCACCACTTGCCCGTTTGCTCAATGTAAAAGATTTCGGGTCCCTCAAGCCCCTCGTAGCCGTCAAGCGCGGAGCAGTACAGGGTTTCAAATTCGTCGGCAAGCAAGGTCTTTGCGCGCTGGATTGAGATAGTTTTTGTAACCTCGTCCTTTGAAAAGCGGTAGTAATAGCCACCGTGGCGGACTATGCTTGTGTCGATAATATCCTTTTCGTTATCAATGTACAAAAAGGTCTTGCCGAAGGTGCAAAAATCCTTTGTAAAAGCGGCGTAAATGCGCTGCTTGTTATCAACGCAGGAGGCAAAAAACACCATCCACTCGCCGCGTTCTTCGCAATAGACAGCCTCCGGTGCCCACGCGCAGCCTGCGCCGTCAACGCCGAGTTCAACAAGCCGCTCTTTGCCCCAGTGAACAAGGTCTGCGGATTCCCACACAAGAATCGACCTGCTGCCCCTGTGGCTGAAATCGTACCAGTCGCCGCCCTGATTTGTGTTTAAATCGGTGGCGATGATAAAGTATTTTTGCAGCTTTTCATCGTAGACGATAAACGGGTCGCGGATACCCTTTGTACCCGAATTTGATGTAAGAAGCGGAGTATCGCCGCCCAGATCCTGCCAGTGCAGACCGTCGCGGCTGACGGAAAACCAGATGCTTTCCTTATCCGTTTTATCGCTTGAAAAATGAACAAATAAATATGCAGACATAATATCCCCCCCGTTTTTCACAACACAAAAGCACAGCGAGCGCCGTGCTTTTTGCGTTAATAATGTACTATTTCCTTGCCCGCGCGCTTTGCCTCGGCTTCAACATCGGGATTATCGCCTATAACGTTGCACTTGCCGAAGTACTTAAGCAGCACGGAAAAATCCTTAAGCGATTCAATGCGCACCAGTTTACCGCCGCTAACGAACATAGTGTTGCCAAGCAGCGTGCCGTACGGGTCGATTACAAACAGCATCCTGTCCGTAGGCATTGAGTTGATAATATCCACGTTCTGCTCGGCGGACAGATTGTAGTTAACCACCGCGTAGTCGGCTTGCTTATCCTCAAAATACGGAATTGTGGAAATAACCTTTGTGCCGAAAATGCCGCGGTTTTTGGAACTTATCAGCAGCCTTTTTTCGCCGTTCAGGAACACCGTTTTAACCTTGGATTTGTCATCCTCGCCTGCAAAGTACGGGAACACGCCGAAGGTGTCGGCAGCGCTATCTACGTCCTCGCAGTCCTGAATTGCGGCTGAGTACATATCCTCCCTGAGGAAATACACCTTTTCGTAATGCGACAGCGTGTGGTTGCGCGCAATGCGATCGGGGTCGCTGAGTATGGTATTTGCCAAGGTGTCAACATAAATGTAACTGTCGCTGACTCTTTTGAGCAGCAGCGTCCAGTAAAACGAGTTGTTCATCAGGTTGTACGCCTTGTCAAAACGCTCGTTGCCGAGCAGCCTTTTCTGCTCGTTTGCAAAAATATAATCAGGCAAAAAGTCGTATACATCGTCGGGATTTTCCAAAAACTGGAACTCTTTGCCGAGGAACATAACCTTGTCGTTATCCTCAACCTTACGCGGCAGCAAGCCCTGCTTTGGCAGAATACGTATGCTGCCCACCATTTTTTGCAGCTCGTCCTCGTATTCCCTTACCGACTTTGAGTCAATCAAAAGCGTAACTTGTGCATCATTGCGGTGCGAAAGTGCAACGCGCTTAAACATCTCAAACGCGTTGGGATCCTTTTGAATATTAGCGGCAATAAGGATTTTCTTCTTGCCGTTAGCAGGCTTTTCCTCTTTATATTCGTCAAGCTTCTGCGGATGATTGAAAATGGAAAGCAGCTTTGCATAGGCGATTTTACCCAAGCCCGAGCCTGCGCTGAAGTGGTAGCTTGTTTTAATCTCCGTACAGTTATTTGCGATTATTTCGTCAAGATTTGCGGGCTTTTTGTGAATTGCGTTAATAACAAACTGACCGTCGCGAGGGGCGAAAAACGCAGGCAGATACTCCATCACATAAACAAAACGTGAAGTTGCAACTGCGCGATAATACTCGTCGCTCTTGCCCTTAACGGGGATGCCTGTGCCAAGCTTTTCGCACACCGAGGGTGCGGCGTAGAGCTTGATACCCTTTGCCTTGAGCGCTTTTGCAACAACCGTAAACGCACCGAGCCTGCTGTCCTGACCTGCAACAAGGAACACCGCCTTGTCGTCAATCGGCAGATCAAGAGCGCTTAAATAGGCGTTTTCCTTTGCAGGTTCGTCAGATGAAAAATCTTTAAATTCAATTCTGCTTGAAATAATATTGTCTGTCATTGCTTGATTTTTCCCCTTAGTTAATTGCTTTTTCAAATTCTTCCATTGCTTCGCGGTTGTACTGCTCGGCGTCGAACTTGTACTCGTTCGGTACCTTGCCGTCCTTAAACGCAACAAGCGCCTCGTAAATATCGTCAACGCCTGTGCCGATGAGCATCTGACCGTTTTCGTACATACTGTCCTTAACCGTGTCAAAATCGGACACAACAATCGGCAGACCGATAACCCTTGCCTCTAAAAGCACCATTGGCTGACCTTCAAAAATTGAAGGCAGGAGGAAGCAGTCGCAGTCCGACATTATTGCAAACGGGTTGTTTACGTTGCCCGTAAGAATAACCTTGTCCTGCAGTTTAAAGCGGTCGCGTTCCTTTGCCGTTTTGTTTGCAATAGGACCGTCGCCGATAATATACAGCCTTGAATCGGGGTTCTTTTTCCGGAAGCGGTTGAACGCCCTGATAAGATTTATGTGGTTCTTCGCGTCGGCAAGGCGTCCCATTGTGACGAAGTTGATATTCTCCTTCTTCGGCGCAGGAACTGCAAGCTCGCCTTCGCTGTCGTCGTTGAGGTAAATATACTTTTCGCCGTCAATTTCAATGTATTCCTTTTCCTCAACGCCGCGCACAACTCTGTCCGCATTAATCATATTCTTTGCGTAAGAGAAGCGCGAATACGTTTCGTCAATCGCAATATCCTTCCTGTTTTCAAGCATCGTTGTTTTTGAGCAGGCAACGTACTTGTCGTAATACGGATAGAGCTTGTAAATGCAGTCGAGATGACCCTTGAACACCTGCACGCCGTTTACGATTTTATCGTGCTCGCTGCGCAGAACGTTGTGCTGCCAGATAACCTTTTTGCAGTTTTTATCGGTATTCGCAACGTAAATGTTTGCGTAGTAGGAATTCATACCGCTGAAATCCGCGATGCAGTCAAAGTGAATATCGCAGAACATACGCCTGTATTCATCGCGGTAGAACTGCGTCGGGAACATATCGTCGCCGTCAAAGGCGGTGAGCCCGTTTTCCTTGCTGTAGTTGATTCTTGCAATCGTTTCAACATTAGCGGTGTGACCGTCCGGCTTGTAGTATACCCTGATATCTTTAGGTATGCTCTTGATGTAATTTTCGGAATACGCTCTTGCACCTGTTGAAAAGAAAGTTACGTCGTACTTGTCCGTATCAATATTATTCATCAGGTTGAAAAGCGAAAAGCTGATGCCGTTTGCAAGGATTGCGTCAAGGTGCAAAAGCAGCTTGAACTTGTCCGTTTTAAGCGAAACGCAGTTGCTCTCGTCGCCGAAGAAAACGGCGTTTGCCACCTTTTCGCAAACGTGGCCGTCATCGTTGCAGGTGTACTTCTGCGCCGCCGCCTGATACTTTTCTTTATCAATAATACTGTCAAGCTCGTCGGGCTTTGAAACCCAGTCCGCAACCTGCTCTGCGCTTAAAGTAATCGGACCCGGCAAGTCCTCAACGGGCATATACAGACCTCTTGATTTTTTGTAATTTTCAACATCGGGGATGTAAAAAAGTATCGGTCTGCCTGTTACAAGGAAATCGAAGAAAATACTGCTGTAGTCGGAAATAAGAATATCCGTGCCGCCGAGCAGCAGGTTTGTGTTGATGCCTGCAGGGACGTACTCTTTTTTGACGTTGCCGTTTCCCACCATTGTTTTGTAAACAAGCTGGTGCGGCTTAAATAGAATCTGGTATTTTTCGGTGTCAATTTTGCTGTAAAGGAGCGACAAAAACTTTTCGTACTCGCTGATTGTGTAGTCGGGAGTGCCGTACTTTTCGCCCTTCCAGGTGGGGGCGTAAAGGATGAGCTTTTTGGTTTCGTCATACGGTACGCCGAATTTATCAAGCTCTTTTTTAAGGGCTTTTTTATCAAAATTAACAGTGTCGTCAATACGCGGATAGCCCGCCTCAATAACCTTGCCGGGGAAAATGCCGTCAAGCTTGAATGCGGTTTTAAAGTTTTCCGTAGTATAGGGAACGGGGCTGATGATATAGTCGCTTGACACCAGGTTCTTGAACATATTGCGCATATCAATGTCCGAACCGGGGATATCGTAACCGATGTTCTTAAGCGGAATACCGTGCCAGGTGTTGATTAAAATCTGCCCCTCTTTTTTGATGAAGTAGCTCTTGATTGTAACGTTTGTGATAAGATACTTTGCAGAGGCAAGGTACTTAAAGTATTCTTCCGACTGGGTTTCGATAAAAATAACGTTGTCCACGTCGGCATATTCCCTGTTAAGCGCTTCAATGTCCTCAACCTTTTCCAAGGACCATACGTGCGTGAAGTCCTTAAAACGCTCGTCGTGAAGCAAGTAATTGAAAATCGCGCCGGGATTACACGTAATACCCCTGCCGAAAAACGCCTCGTACAGAATCAGGTGGTCGTCGAGGTCGTATTTAAGGAATGCGTCGTAATAATCGCTTCTTGTTTTAACAATGGGATTGGTAAGGTACTTCACCTGCGCCTCTTCAAGAAAAGGCTTAAGAAGTTCCTGTGCTTCTTTGGTCATATTTGCAACTCCATAAAATAATTTTAAATATTATAACATAATTCGATATTATTTTCAACATATAAAACAAGTTATTGTGGTTTTGCGGATTTAGACTTGCGATTTTGCACAATATTTATTATAATGGCAACATAAATACAGGGGGTTGTATTTTTGAAAACGAAGAGAATTGAAAGCATTGACATTGCAAGAGGCATTGGCATACTGCTTGTAATCTGGGGGCATCTGACCGTTGACGGGCAGCTGAGCAGATACACGATTTTTACATTCCATATGCCGCTGTTTTTTATGCTGTCGGGCATATTTGCCGCCAAAAGCAAGGACCTTGCAAAAAGCGCGGTAAAGCTTGTGCGCACAACGCTTGTGCCCTACCTGACTGTTGTTGCGCTTGACATACTGCCGCGTGCGTACCTTGCGGCAAAGGGCGGTAGCTTCAACCTTGAAACACTGATAAAAAGCACAATAATGTGCGCATTGGGAATCGGGTTAACATATAACCGCGCGGTGTGGTTTTTATTTTCGCTATTCATAATAAAAGCGGTGTTTTTGCTTGCAGAGCAGATAAAAAACAAAGTGGCAAAGGACAGCGTAATCCTTGCAATTTGCGCGGCAAGTCTGGTGTTTATACTTACGCGGCGGCTGCTTGAACTGCCGCAGTACAATATGTACCTTACAACCTGCGGCTGCTTTGTATTTTTCGGCGCGGGGTACTACCTGCGCGATGTGATACTGAACCTTGAGGACAGCGTGCGAAAACATAAAATCCACCTTGTAATCGCACCTGCGCTTGCGGCAGTAGTTGTGCTGATTGCGCGTTACGTAAAGCTGTTTTTGATGCATACATATGAGTACACCGACCACCCGTTTTTGGCACTTATCGCGGCGGTGTGCGGCTGCTATGTAACGCTTGTTGCATCATCGTTTATTGCAACATTAACAAAAGCAGACGTGCTGAAAAAGCTGCTGATTTTTTACGGCAAAAACAGCATAGTGATTCTGCTGCTGCACTATCCGCTTGCACGGCGGTTTTACCCGTTGATTTTCGGCGCAATCGGGCTTGAAAAATACATCCACAACCCGGCTGCGGAAATAATACTGTTTGTAATAACCGCAGCGCTGATGATACCTGCAATATATTTGTTTAACAAGTACCTTTACTTTATCATAGGCAACAAAAAACCGGCTCGTCCTTAGGGTGGGCGACTATGGGATTTAACAGCCTCAAAAAGCATCTTTTAGCGTAATGCTGCGTTAAAAAATGCTCGGAAGACAAAAAGTATTCCTGCGCTTTTTGCCTTGCCTTACACAAAAATCTGCATTTTTGAGATGCGAAGCAATTTTGAAATAGTAATTTTGCGTTAGAACAATGAATAAAAAGGTCTTAAGGCTGGCGCCTTAAGACCTTTTTTGAAGCGGTTATAGCGGAAAAGGGCATTTCAAAATCTATTAAATCCCTTAGTCGCCCACCCTTTGAGCCGGTTTTGTTGTTAATTTTCAGGCGGTTGCGCAGGTTGCTGCGGCATTGGCGGAACCTGTGGCTGTGCAGGTGCCTGCACAGGTTGCGGTGTGTATTGCTGCTGCACCGGCGGTGCCACGGGCTGCGGCGGTGCGGGCGGCGTGTAGTATGTCTGTGCCGTTTGCATTGGTGCAACGGGCGCTGCAGTTACGCTTGGATGATAGTACACATTTGTGTTTTGCACCTGCGCTGCAACGCTGCCATACTGCGCATATGACTGCTGATACATAGTCGTTTTCTGCTGGCTGCTCAGGAAATCGAACTGCGTAATCGCACCTTCCTGATACGCCCTGATTTTAAAGTTTTCGTAGTACAGCGCAACGGTTGTGCTGACGTACGGCGTAACATAAATGCTGATAAGTCCGATAGTCGGAATCATAAGCAGATACCAGCCGAGGAAGCTTAAATCAAGCACAAAAAGTTCCCACTTGTGACCTTTTGTCATTTTATCGGAAGCGCGCATTGCGTCGCCGAAAGACATCTCGGGATGCTCTGCAAGTATGTATGTGCTAAAGCGCCATTTGTACGAGAATATTACGCCTGGTATAATAAGCAGCATATAAAGCAGCGCGAGCAGAATTGATTTAACAAGCTGCAGCAGGAATTTCTGCCAGTAGTTTTTGTTAAACGTGTTTTTGAAAATGTACACAAATCCGTCGCCGAAACTCATATTGTTGCCGCGAATAAGCTGCCAGTAAAGTCCGTCGAGCATGACGGCAAGCGGTGCGAGCGCAAGCCTGATAATGCTGAAAATAATTATGATAAACAACACAATTATTGCCCCGATAGCCAGCCCTGCAATTGCAAACGGTGACGCTGCGAGTCCGACCTTGCCGTTGCCGTTAAAGCCGTCAAAGTGTCCCCAGTCGCTGGTGCCGCCCGAGTTATCGCTGTTGCCGAAGTTATCAAAATTATCAAAAAAATCTTCGTAATTATTGCTGCCGCCGTTATCGGAATAGGAATTTTTGTTGTTAAGCGCGTTTGAAATGCTGCTTGACAGGCTGCTTGCAGGGTTTGAGTTGCCGGCAAGCAAACCGATAATCAGCGAAATAAAGAACAGCTTAAGCACGTTGCCGCGGATTAATTCTTTTGCCTGTTGTTTAACAAGCGGTCTGTTAATATCCATATCTGCATCCTTTAGAATTCAAGTTTTTCTGCAATAAAGCTTTCCAGTTCTGCAATCGGAAGTCTTACCTGATCCATAGTGTCGCGGTCGCGTACTGTTACGCAGCCGTCCTCAAGCGACTCAAAGTCGTATGTGATGCAGTAAGGCGTGCCGATTTCGTCCTGACGGCGATAACGCTTGCCGATTGAGCCTGCGTCGTCGTAGTCAACATTAAACTTCTTTGAAAGTGCTGTAAATACTTCCTCTGCCTGCTCGCCGAGCTTCTTTGAAAGCGGAAGCACTGCCGCCTTGAACGGTGCAAGCGCCGGGTGGAAGTGCATTACTACGCGGCTGTCGTTCTTCTCTGCGTCGATAACTTCCTCGTCGTACGCTTCGCAAAGCACTGCAAGGAACAGTCTTTCAACACCGAGCGACGGCTCAATAACGTATGGAATGTACTTTTTGCCTGTTGCCTGGTCAAAGTATTCAAGGTTCTTGCCCGACACGTTGATGTGCTGGGTAAGGTCGTAGTTAGTTCTGTCCGCAATACCCCAGAGCTCGCCCCAGCCGAACGGGAACATATACTCAAAGTCAGTTGTTGCCTTTGAATAGAAGGAAAGTTCCTCGGGGTCGTGGTCGCGCAGGCGAAGATTTTCCTCGCTGATACCGAGCGCGTACAGCCAGTCGCGGCAGAAACCGCGCCAGTATGCAAACCACTCAAGGTCTGTGTCGGGTTCGCAGAAGAATTCAAGCTCCATCTGCTCAAATTCGCGCACGCGGAAGATGAACTTACCGGGCGTGATTTCGTTACGGAAAGACTTACCGATCTGCGCAACGCCGAACGGAATCTTTTTACGCGTGGTGCGCTGGATGTTTGCAAAGTTTACGAAGATGCCCTGCGCAGTTTCGGGACGAAGATAGATTTCGTCCTTCGTGTCCTCGGTAACGCCCTGGAAGGTCTTGAACATCAGGTTGAACTGGCGGATATCGGTGAAGTTGTTCTTGCCGCAGTTCGGGCACGGGATGTTGTGCTCTTTGATATAAGCGCTCATCTCCTCATTCGACCAGCCTGCAACATTTGTGCCGTCAAAATTCTCAATAAGGTCATCGGCACGGTGACGTGTTTTACAGTCGCAGCAATCCATAAGCGGATCGGAGAAACCGCCGAGGTGACCCGAAGCAATCCATGTCTGCGGATTCATCAGGATAGCGGAATCAAGACCAACGTTGTACTTGTTTTCCTGAATAAACTTTTTGCGCCAAGCGGCTTTGATATTGGTTTTAAGCTCAACGCCGAGCGGACCGTAATCCCATGTGTTGGCAAGTCCACCGTATATCTCCGAACCGGGATACACAAAGCCTCTGCCCTTGCAAAGGGTAACAATCTGGTCGAGCGATTTTTCAGTATTTTTCATATGTGTTGTACCTCCATATACAATTAGAGTTATTATACTATTATTTTAGTTATTAGTCAACAATTACAATATATCTTCGCCAAAATAATCAAGCGCTTCGTTTACTTCAATCAGGTTGTAGGTTTTGTGCTCTATGCAGTAGCGCACTACCAGGTCGGCGGTGTCGGACAGCGACAGGCAGTAACCTGCGGTTTCGAGCAGGCGCTCTGTGTCCGCAATATCGAGCGACAGCGCAAGGCAGAGCTTGACCGCCGTGCTTTTTGACGGGTGGTAATCGATGTCCGCGCGGATTTTGGAAAACAGGCGGCGGTCGATATCCGCCTTTTTGTACACGGCGCTGTCCTTTACGCCACGCGCGTCAATCAGCGCAAACAGGTTTTGCTGGAAGGTCGGCTGCTTTTCTGGCAGGACAATTCCTGCCTGTGCAAGCATCGGCGCATAGCTTGGCGCTTCCCTTTCCGCCGCTTTGTTGCCGACAAAATGCCGCATTGCTTTGGACTTCGGCGCAGGTGCAGACTCCGCAGGCGCGGCAAATCCGCCCGGTGTATTCAGCGCACACGATTCCTCGTAGAGTTCGTCAATCGCTTCGTACGCGCTCTCAACAACCGCGTTGTGCTCGCTGCCGTGCAGCGATAAATATGTATTTACATACGATGTCAGGTCGTCGAAAAATCCTTTTTTGAGCTTTTTAAAATGTCGCATTGAAGGTGACCATTCCTTTCGCGTTAACTGGTATTATTGTATCAAACGGGGAACGAAAAATCAAATAACCCCGAAGAAAGGATTTGAAAATTATGAAAAAAGGATTAACTGAAATTATCTATGTACTCGACAGATCAGGCTCGATGGGACACCTGACGGGTGACACAATCGGCGCGTACAACGCCTATCTTGACGAACAGAAAAACTTTGATGGCGAAACGAGAATCACCACCGTGCTGTTTGACGACAGGTACGAGCTGATGTTTAACGGCGCAAGGATTGAGGACGCGTACCTCGACCACGAAAAGTACTATGTTCGCGGTATGACCGCGCTGTACGACGCAGTGGGCAAAACGATACTTGACGTAGGTCACAGACTCAGCGTTACGCCCGAAAGCGAGCGCCCCGAAAAGGTGATTTTTATCATCACAACAGACGGGTACGAGAACGCGAGCAGAGAGTTTTCGCAGCGCAAGGTACGCCAAATGATTAAGCACCAGCGCGATAAGTACAACTGGGAATTCCTGTTCTTCGGTGCGAACATTGACAGCGAAGCAGTTGCCGACACAATCGGTGTTTGCCCGAGTCAGGCGTTCAACTTTGAGGCTTCGAGCAAAGGCATTAAGCGCATGAACGAAGCCTGCTGCCAGGCGACTGCGGTATTCCGCAACAACTAAACGGCACAAAAAACGGGGTTGCAATGCAACTCCGCAGCGTGTCGAAAAACCGAAGAAACAAATTCGACACGCTGTGAGGATGAACGAAAAAGATGCAGAATCCCGTTTTCTTGCGAACTTTGCTGTACGACGGTACCGCTTGTGAGCAAAAAACGGGAAACGCAAGAACCCGCAGGAACTCAATGTTTCTGCGGGTTTTCATAGATTTTATTTATCGTGTGCTTCGCATGCGGAGCGTCGGAGTCGCCGCTCCCTACTATTTCTCCTAAATAGTATTTCGGCGTGGTTATGCACTTTTTCGACAGCCTCAGGGGTTGCAATGCAACCCCTTTTGATTATTTACTACATATTTGCGGCAACGCCGATAATCATAGCAATAATATAGAAAATGATAGCCAACACGCACAGCACAATGCTGATTATAATGCCGATTTTGTTGAGCTTTTTAGCCTGCTCTGCTTCCTGCAGAAGCTGCATATCGCCAACCTGGTTTGCGTAGTTGATTGCGCTGTTAGCCTTGCTGATGCCAATACCGCCGCAAATCCACGAAACGAGCTGTGAGAAAAATGCAAAAACGATAGCTATAATGCCAAGCGTTTTAGCCGTGCTGACATCCTTTGCCGCCGGGCTTACAGGTGCCTGCGGATACTGCTGCTGATACTGCTGCTGCGGCGCCTGCTGATATTGCGGCTGCTGATACTGCTGTTGTGGTGCCTGCTGGTACTGCTGCTGTGGTTGCTGATACTGTGGCTGCGGTGCAGGTGCGCCTGCTACAAAACCGCAAGCAGGACATACGCTGATGCCGTCGGCAAAGCTTGCCCCGCATTTTGGACATACTGCCATAAAATTTACCCCCTGTTAATATGTAAAATTTTTATTATTTAACCTGCATATACGCAATAATTATGCGTGCAACAATTAAGATTATTGTGAAAACAATGCTTAAAATAAGACCGATTGTGCAGAGCTTTTTAGCGCTTTTTGCATCCGCTTCAAGCTGCGAATCGCCTGCTGCCTCTGCAGAAGCGATAACCTTTTTGGACTTTGCCATACCGATAATTGAGCAGATAAACGCTGCGAGCGGGAAGAAGATGGAAAGGATTATGGAAGTAATGCCGATTCCCTTCGGTGCGCCCGAGCTCTTTTTCTCCGTTTCAACTGCGCCCTGCTGCGGTGCAGGATTGTACTGCTGCTGCGGTTGTGCCTGCGACTGCTGATACTGCTGCGGTTGTGCCTGCGGCTGCTGATACTGCTGCTGTTGCGGTTGCGGCTGATACTGCTGCTGTGGCTGCGGTGCAGGACGGTATTGCTGCTGTGGCGCCTGCTGCGGTGCAGGACGGTATTGCTGCTGCTGTGCCTGCTGATACTGCGGCTGCTGAACAGGACGGTACTGCTGTTGCGGTTGCTGCGGTTGTTGCTGCGGTGCCGGACGGTACTGCTGCTGTGGTTGCTGACCGCCTACTACCATTCCGCAAGCGGGACAAACGTTGATGCCATCCATAAAGTTGTTTCCGCACTTAGGACAAATTGCCATAATTTTTACCCCTTTCATCATGACGGTTAATCGTCGTCATCTTTCTTTTCTTTCTTCTTTTTCTCTTTTTTCTCGCTCTTTTTGGTGGTTGTTACCTGCTCTTTGTAGGTGCTATAGGTCTGGTAATTCTGCGTGCCGTTAACGGTGCGTGTGAGCACATAAGAATTTCCGTTTTTCGTGATGCTGATATCAACATCGCCGACCTCAACCTTGCTTTTGCCGTAAAGCGAGCAAACAAGCTGACCGTTATCCGTGTACATACGAAGCATTACATCTGTGCCTGTGTTGTTTTTCCACTGAAAATCCTGTGAATTCCACTGCACGGTTGCGTCGCCGCCGAGCGGTACATAGCTGATTTTAAGCGAGTGCGCGCTGCGGTCAATAATCTCCACATTTGCGCGCAGCACACATTCAAAAATAGTTGAACTAACCTGGCATACACCGCCGCCGAGACCGTCCACAAACTCGTCGCCGCGGATAATCTTGGCTGTCTGGAAGCCTGACGTTACGGTGCGCTTACCGACGTTCTGGTTAAAGCTGAAAACTCTGCCCTCGGGCACTACGAGCCTATTGATTTTGGAAACGGCGTTGTTAAGGTTTGCCGTACGCGTTTCCTCATACGCATTATAATATGTAGTGTAGGTGGCAAGCTGATAAGGATAATCGTCCGTATCGCCCTTGCTTAACCCCTTGTAAATCTTATTTGTGTACGTTTCCGGGAAGGTTGTGCTTAAATCTTCCGTAGTTGTTACGGTTGTGGTTTCCGTAGTGGTGGTAGTTGTGGTTTCGGTAGTTGATGACGACGTTTTGTCCTCGTCCGCCTGCTGTGCCGTGCACGAGCAGAGTGCCGAAATTAAAACAATCACCGCCAGAATTATACATATTTTTCTTTTCATTTACTGTCCTCTGTGATTTATAGTCTGAAAACTGAATTCTGAAAACTGAAAACTGAATCAATAATTCATTTGAGAATTATTGATTTTTATAAGGCTTCTTCTTCCTTACCCAGCCCTCTTTATTAACCTGCTTTGCGCGGGCGATTGAAAGCGATTCCTCGGGAATATCGTCCGTAATCGTTGAGCCTGCCGCAATGTAAGCCTTGTCGCCGACTTCAACGGGTGCGATGAGGTTGGTGTTGCAGCCGATGAACGCGCCGTCGCCGATTTTGCAGCGCGTTTTGTTTTTGCCGTCGTAGTTGCAGGTAACCGTGCCGCAACCGAAGTTAACGCCTGCGCCGACATCGCTGTCGCCGATATAGGTGAGGTGCGCGGACTTTGTGCCTTCGCCGACAATTGAGTTCTTAACCTCAACAAAGTTGCCGATATGCACGCCCTTTTTGAGCACCGAATTTGCACGAACTTTAACAAACGGGCCGCAGTCAACGCCGTCCTCAACAGTTGAGTCGAGAATCTTGCAATTATCAAGGATAACATCGTCGCCGATAGTGCCGTTGTCGATATAAGTGTTGGGGCCGATCACGCAGTTTTCGCCGATTTCGGTGTCGCCGATAATAATTGTGTTAGGCAGAATGCGCGTTGAGTTGCCGATTTTTACGTTTTTGCCGATCATAACGCCGTCCGTGCAGGGGATGTCAATACCTGCAAGCATATGCGCGTTATTGATATTACGGCGCATAATGCTGTTGAGGTCCTTGAGCTGCACGCGGTCGTTCGCACCGAGGATAACCTCACTGTTTTCCGCAATAAACGCACCCTTGTTTTCGCCCTTATGAATAAGGATTTCAAGCGCGTCGGTGAGGTAATACTCCTTCTGCGCGTTGTCGTTTGTGATGTTGTCAATCGCATAGAGCAGGCTCGAGCCCTTGAACCAGTAGGTTCCCGAGTTTGCTTCCATAATCTTCTTTTCGTACTCGTTTGCGTCCTTGTCCTCGATAATACGCAGCAGCGTGCCGTTTTTATCGCGCTTGATATGACCGATGCCGTGAGTGTCGTCAACAACAGCGCTGATAAGCGTGATGCCGTTGTTGTTGCTCTTGTGGTAATTGTACGCCTTGTTTACGGTGTACGAGTCCATAAGCGGACCGTCGCCGTTGAGGATAAGAATATCGTCATTCTTGTGGTTGCTGATGAAGTCGCGCGCCTGCATAACAGCGTGACCTGTGCCAAGCTGAGGCGACTGCAGCGCGGTTTTGATGTTCACGTCCACGCCTTTAAGATAGTTTTCAACCACTTCATGCTCATAGCCGGTGATTACGCAGATGTCTTTAACGCCTGCTTCCTTAACCGCGTCGAGCACATATTTTATCATAGGAACAAAAAGCACCTCGCACATAACCTTTGGCTTTTCGCTTTTCATTCGTGTTCCCTTGCCGCCGGCAAGGATAATTGCACATTTCATAATAAAACCTCCATAATTCCGAATTCCGCATTCCGAATTATTTTATATAATTATGCACCAAAATCAAAATAATTTCAACACTTTTTAATAAAGATTGCTAAAATTATTAAAAAACATTGTAATTTACAAATTCCTGTGTTATATTAATAATGCAAAATACTGTGAGTATGCATATGCTTGCAAGTATGTTGGCTACATTTGTAAATTATTTTAGGGAGGTTTTTCCAATGGGTAAGAAATTCTGTTACCTCTTTTCAGAAGGTAACGCAGACATGAGAGAGCTTCTTGGTGGTAAGGGTGCTAACCTTGCAGAGATGACCAACATCGGTCTTCCTGTACCACAGGGCTTCACCATCACAACAGAGGCTTGTACTCAGTATTATGAGGACGGCAGACAGATCAATCCTGAAATCATGGCAGAGATTGAAGAGTACATCGTTAAGATGGAAGAAATCAACGGCAAAAAGTTCGGCGATAAAGAGAATCCGCTTCTCGTATCCGTACGTTCAGGCGCACGCGCATCTATGCCGGGTATGATGGATACCATCCTCAACCTCGGTCTTAACGAAGAGGTTGTTGAGGCTATTGCTGAAAAGTCAGGCAATCCGCGTTGGGCTTATGACTGCTACAGAAGATTCATCCAGATGTATTCCGACGTAGTTATGGAAGTTGGTAAGAAGTACTTTGAGCAGCTTATCGACGAGATGAAAGAAGACAGAGGCGTAACTCAGGACGTTGAGCTTACTGCTGATGACCTTAAAGAGCTTGCAGAGCAGTTTAAGGCTGAATACAAAGAGAAGATCGGTCAGGACTTCCCGACTGATCCTAAAGAGCAGCTTATGGGCGCTGTTAAGGCTGTATTCCGTTCATGGGACAACCCGCGTGCAAACGTATATCGCCGTGATAACGATATTCCTTATTCATGGGGTACTGCAGTTAACGTACAGGCAATGGCATTCGGTAACATGGGTGACGATTGCGGTACCGGCGTTGCATTCACACGTGACCCTGCAACAGGCGCAAAGGGTCTCTTTGGTGAGTTCCTTACAAACGCACAGGGCGAGGACGTAGTAGCAGGTGTTCGTACACCTATGCACATCAGCGAGATGGAGCAGAAGTTCCCTGAGGCATTTGCTGAATTCACAAAGGTTTGCTCAATCCTTGAAAATCACTACAGAGATATGCAGGATATGGAATTTACTGTTGAACACGGTAAGCTCTATATGCTTCAGACAAGAAACGGTAAGAGAACTGCACAGGCTGCACTTCAGATCGCTTGCGACCTCGTTGACGAAGGTATGAGAACTGAAGAAGAAGCTGTTGCAATGATCGACCCGCGTAACCTTGACACACTTCTTCACCCGCAGTTCGACGCTGCTGCTCTTAAGGCTGCAACACCTATCGGCAAGGGTCTCGGCGCTTCTCCCGGTGCTGCTTGCGGTAAGGTTGTATTCACTGCAGAGGACGCAGAGGTTTGGAACAACAACGGCGAAAAGGTTGTACTTGTTCGTCTTGAAACTTCACCTGAGGACATCACAGGTATGAAGGCTTCACAGGGTATCCTCACAGTTCGCGGCGGTATGACATCACACGCTGCAGTAGTTGCCCGCGGTATGGGTACTTGCTGCGTATCAGGCTGCTCGGACATCATTATGGATGAGGACAACAAGGTATTTACTCTCGCAGGTAAGGAATTCCACGAGGGCGACTATATTTCAATCGACGGTTCAACAGGTAATATCTACGACGGTATTATCGAAACCAAGGACGCTGAAATCGCAGGCACATTCGGCAGAATCATGGGCTGGGCTGACAAGTACAGAACTCTCAAGGTTCGCACAAATGCTGACACACCTGCTGACGCAAAGAGAGCAAGAGAGCTCGGCGCAGAGGGTATCGGTCTTTGCCGTACAGAGCATATGTTCTTTGAAGAGGACAGAATCGCTGCATTCCGCGAGATGATCTGCTCAACAAAGGTTGAGGATAGAGAAGCAGCTCTTGAAAAGATTCTTCCTTATCAGCAGAACGACTTTGAGCAGCTTTACGAAGCACTTGAAGGCTGCCCTGTTACTATCAGATTCCTTGACCCGCCGCTTCACGAGTTCGTACCTACCGAAGAGGCAGATATCGAAAAGCTCGCTAAGGCAAAGAACAAGAGTGTTGAGGAAATCAAAGCTATCATCGCTTCACTCCATGAGTTCAACCCGATGATGGGTCACCGCGGACTTCGTCTTGCAGTAACATATCCCGAGATTGCAAAGATGCAGACAAGAGCCGTAATCCGTGCCGCTATCAATGTTAAGAAGGCTCATCCGGACTGGGATATGGTTCCGGAAATTATGATTCCTCTTTCATGCGACACCAAGGAACTCAAGTACGTTAAGGACATCGTTGTTGCAGTTGCTGATGAAGAAATCGCTGCTGCAGGCTCTGACATGAAGTACGAAGTTGGTACTATGATCGAGATTCCGCGTGCTGCTCTTACAGCAGGCGACATCGCTAAGGAAGCTGAATTCTTCTGCTTCGGTACTAACGACCTTACTCAGATGACCTTCGGCTTCAGCCGTGACGACGCTGGTAAGTTCCTTGACGCTTACTACGATGCAAAGATTTTCGAGAACGATCCGTTTGCAAAGCTTGACCAGACAGGCGTTGGCCAGCTTATGGAAATGGCAGTTAAGAACGGTAAGGCTACCCGTCCTTCGCTCCACTGCGGTATCTGCGGTGAGCACGGCGGCGACCCGAGTTCTGTAGAATTCTGCCACAAGATTGGTCTTGACTATGTATCTTGCTCACCGTTCAGAGTACCGATCGCACGCCTTGCTGCTGCACAGGCTGCAATCGCTTCTAAATAAGAGCAAAGCATAATACAACCGCAAAAGGGGTAGTTTAGGCTACCCCTTTTATTTTTTTCTTGTAGATTGCCGATATAAGTGATATAATTAAATATATTATATTTAGGGGGGTTACTATGCCTGATAAAAAGCGTCTTAATGTCAACGACGCGCCTAAATGGTTTAAGATACTTCTTGTGCTGTTTCCGCTTGTGGGAATTGCGCTTGTAAATGTCGGTTTTCACAACGACCTGTATTTCCTTTACCCTACGGGCGAATACATTGTTAATAACGGAATACCGCACAGCGACATACTTTCCATGCACAGCAATATGCATATAGTTGTGCAGCAGTGGCTGTCAAGCGTAGTATTCTACTTTGTTTATTCACGCTTTGGCACATTGGGCGTTTCCGTAATGACATATATCTGTTACATAGCGCTTGTGCTTCTTGTTAACAAGCTGTGCCGCACTATTACGGATAACTTTGGCATTGCGTGTATATTTACATTTGTAATATGCCTTATTATGTCGGCAATGTTTATTGCTGCCAGACCGCAGATTTTTACTTATTTACTTGTGCTTTTTGAAATACTGTGCCTTGAAAATTTTGTAAAAACAAAAAAGACATACCTCCTTTTCTTTATACCGCTTATCTCGCTGGCGTTAATTAATCTGCACGCCGCGATGTGGGGTATGATGTTTGTATTTGCAATGCCTTACGCCGCAGCAGCGCTGCCGATAAAAGCAGGCAAAATAAAGCAGGAACCGTGTTGCAGTTTTGTTAAGCTGCTTATCTGCGGCATAGTATCGTTCGCAGTCGGATTCTGCAATCCATACGGATGGGAATCAATGTCGTATATTCTTACATCTTTCGGATTAAGCGCGATTAACAACCGTGTTTACGAAATGAATCCCGTTTCGTTTTCAGACGGTGCAGGCGTGATTACAATCACTCTTGTTGCAGTGCTTTTGGTTCTGGCAATAATAAGGAAAGACAAGGCGTTCACCACCCGTTTTGTGCTGATGTTTGCAGGGACTCTGATTCTGGCGCTGCTCAACATCAAATCAATAGCGTATTTTCTTATTGCAGGTGTGCCGGCATATTCTTATATGATGAAATCGGCAAAAATAGAAATCCCTCTGCCCGATAACACAAAATCAACCGGCTCAAACAAAAAGCGCATTGTGCTGCTTTGCACGCTTATTGTTGCGCTTGGCGCGCTTGCAGGTGTGCTGGCAATGCGGCAAAGCGACGCGCCTGCGGAAAACGAAGCCGCGCCTGTAAAAAACACATATGAATATATGGACGATATGGTTGAGATTCTTGATAAATCCGATGAGGAAGTGGTTCTGTTTGCAGGCTTTGACTGGGGACAGTATCTTGAATACAAAGGCTACCACCCGTATATTGACGGCAGGGCAGAACTCTTTATGAAGCAAAACAATAAAGATTTTGACTACCTTACCGAATACAACCACATAATCAGCGGTACGCTTTATTACAAAGATTTTATTGACAAATACAACTTTAACTACCTTATTGTAAGCGACCGCGAAATCTATTTGCGCTCTGCGCTTTTGCGCGACGACGACTACACTGTTTTAGTTGACAGTGGCGAAATAACCCTGTTCAAAGCAAAATAACAAACTACGAGGTATCTGCTATGCCGCAAAGTAATCGAATTAACATAAACGACGCACCTAAATGGTTTAAAGCGTTTTTCGTGTTTGCGCCTGTAATCGGTTGCCTTTTGATCGCAACACATCTGGATAACGACTTCTTCTTTATCTGCAAAACGGGCGAATACATTGTAAATAACGGCTTACCTACCACTGATTTTCTGTCTATGCATTCAACCATGCATATCATTGTGCAGCAGTGGCTGAGCACCGTTATTTACTACTACATATTTAAATATCTCGGCACTGTGGGCGTTCTTGGTTTTGTTTTTATGTGCTACGCGCTGTTCTGCGTGCTGATGCACAGGCTGACAAAGCTGATAACCGGCAATCTTTTTGTTGCAAGCATGGTTTCCCTTCTTGCGGATTTGTTTGCCGCGGTTATGTTTGAGCGTTCAAGACCGCAGGCAATGACAATGCTGCTGATTCTGCTTGTGCTGTATTTGCTTGAAAGCTTTGTGCAGAAGGGCAAAATCATTTACCTTTGCTTGTTGCCGCTTGTTTCGCTTGCGCTTATTAACCTGCACGCTGCGATGTGGGCAATGCTGTTTGTGTTTGCCGCACCTTACGGCGTGGCAGCAATTCCGTTTAAGTTTAAAAACATTAAGCAGGAACCGTGCTGCAGCTTTGTCAAGCTCGCCGTTTGCGGCATTATATGCTTTGCTGTCGGATTCATCAATCCCTACGGATTTGAAGCGATGAAGTACATAACCTCCTCTTTCGGCTATGACGAGATTAACGGCTTAATCGTTGAGATGAAGGCGCCCGCTATAACTGACGCGTGGGGATTTGCGCTTTTTGCAGTTCTCGGCGTGTTTGCGTGCTTTGCGATTTTTTACAAAAAGCGCGCGTTTACCACAAGGTTTGTGCTGCTTTTTGCAGGCACCGCGTTTATGTCGCTTCTCACTACAAAATCCATTGCGTACTTTATTGTAGGCGGCATTCCTGCATTTTCGTATATGCTTAAAGACGCGGTTGTTACGCTGAAAATTGACAATAATCAGAAACGAGACAAAAAGGATAAGAAGAAGCTTATAATTCTCGTTGCCGCATTTATTCTTATGCTCGGTGTACTCGGCGCAGTTCTGGCTTTGCAGCCTGCGGACAGTGCAAATATCGCAGAGTCGTCAAACACAGCCGAAGCAAGCGACGAGGACGACTATGCCGCTTTGAGAGAGATGGTAAAAATCCTTGATAAAGAGAACAAAGACGACGTTGTGCTTTACGCAAGCTTTAACCACGGTCAGTTCTTTGAATACTACGACTACCATCCGTACATTGACGGCAGAGCTGAACTGTTTTTGAAGGACAACAACAAAGAGTTTGATTATCTTGAGGAATACGGCAGCCTGCGAAGCGGATCGCTTTATTACAAGGACTTTGTTGATAAATACCACTTTACGTACATTGCAACCGATTCAACAGACGTATTTTTGCAGGCGTCGCTGCTGCACGATAACGACTACGAAATCGTATACAAATCGGGCAAAAATATACTGTTCAAACTCAAGGATAACAAATAATGATTGAAACGATAAAAAAACTGATAATCAAATACAAAGAAATCATCACCTACGTGATTGCGGGCGCGCTTGCCACGTTTGTGAACTGGGCGGCGTATGCAATCTGCACGCGGATAATTCCGCCTGCTACGCCCACGGGCTTAAGCGAATTCCAGCTCGGCATATGCAATGCAATCGCATGGGTTGCCGGCGTGCTGTTTGCGTTTTTCACAAATAAATTATGGGTGTTTGAGAGCAAAAGCTTTGCACCGAAATTACTTGTAAAGGAATTCATATCCTTCGTTGCTGCAAGAGGCGTTACAGGCGTTATGGAAACTGTAGGTCCGCCGCTGCTCGTTAAAGCAGGTCTTAACCAGACCGTCTTAGGCATTGAGGGTATGCTTGCAAAGCTGATTGTTTCCGTAATAGTGGTAATACTCAACTACGTTTTCAGCAAGCTCATAGTGTTCCGCAAGAAAAAAGAAGATAAATAGCAGGGTGACATTGTTAAAATGTTCACGATGCACGGTAAATATTTTGTATAAAGTGTAAAATTTACATTTTTTTCTTGATTATTACTGTAAAACAGTATAAAATAAAAATGCAAAAAAGCAAAAATTTTATTTAACGGAGGTACAATCCAATGGTTAAAGTTGCTATTAATGGTTTCGGCCGTATCGGTCGTCTCGCATTCCGTCAGATGTTCGATGCAGAGGGCTACGAAGTAGTTGCTATCAACGACCTTACAGATCCTAAGATGCTCGCTCACCTTCTCAAGTACGATACAGCACAGAGAGGTTACGCAGGCGTTATCGGTGAGGGTAAGCACACTGTTGAAGCTACAGAGAACTCAATCATCGTAGACGGCAAGGAAATCACAATCTATGCTAAACCAAACGCTGCAGAACTTCCCTGGGGCGAACTTGATGTAGACGTTGTTCTTGAGTGTACAGGTTTCTACTGCTCAAAGGACAAGGCACAGGCTCACATTGACGCCGGTGCAAAGAAAGTTGTTATTTCTGCACCTGCAGGTAACGATCTTCCTACAATCGTATTCAACGTAAACCACGAAACACTTACAGCTGATGACAAAATCATCTCCGCTGCATCCTGCACAACAAACTGCCTTGCACCTATGGCAAAGGCTCTCAACGACTTCGCTGAGATTCAGAGCGGTATTATGTGCACAATCCACGCTTACACAGGCGACCAGATGATTCTTGACGGTCCTCACAGAAAGGGCGACCTCAGAAGAGCAAGAGCAGGCGCTGCTAACATCGTACCTAACTCAACAGGTGCTGCAAAGGCTATCGGTCTTGTAATTCCTGAGCTCAACGGCAAGCTTATCGGTGCTGCACAGCGTGTACCTACTCCGACAGGTTCAACAACTATCCTTACAGCAGTTGTTAAGGGCGACAATGTAACTGTTGACGCTATCAACGACGCTATGAAGGCTGCTTCAAACGAGAGCTTTGGTTACAACACAGACCAGATCGTATCAATGGATATCGTTGGTATGAGATTCGGCTCACTCTTTGACGCTACACAGACAATGGTTCTTCCTATCGGCGACGGCAAGTACGAAGTACAGGTTGTTTCATGGTATGACAATGAAAACAGCTACACATCACAGATGGTTAGAACTATCAAGTACTTCGCAGAGCTTGGCTAAACCATTAATCAAAACAAACAAAACGCAACCGTTAATTCGGTTGCGTTTTTTGTTATTCGTTCCATGCTATGCAAAGTTTATTGTAACCTCTGTTTTAACGCCTGAAGCGTGGTGGCTTTCGGTAAATGTGATTGTGTCGCCGTCGTCCTTAAGCTTATCCATCATCTTATCAGATATACCGTAACTTGTGCCGGCGTCGATATAATCCTTTTTGCTCATATTCAGATTAATCTCCACCTTGGGGTAATTGTAAATCATCTCGCCGAGGTCGTATAGGTCTGTCACCGTTTTGGTATTAACGGTAAGCGTGACGTTATCGTTTTCGTTCTTGCTGCGAACATCCTCGTCAAAGTCGCCGAGCGGCGTCCAGATATTACACTCTTTGCCAAGGTTCACCGTCTGCAGCTTTGAAGCGGTACCCAATACACTGTTATCGCTGCCGATAGTACACATCCCATCGGGCATAGTAAGCTCTTTAATCGGGCAATCTGCAAAAGCGCCGCCGCGCATTTGACCGACTCCGTCCTCAAACGTAACCGCTTCAACGCCCGAATATGCAAAAGCGTATTCGTCAATGCAGCTTATGCTGCTGTCAATAGTCACCGACTTTTTGTTACCGAAACAGAGATATATTATGCGTTGATTTTCCGCGTCGTAAACCGTGTTGTCCTTAACCGTATACCCCAAGCCGTCGGCAATGGTAATTGTTTTAAACTTATCCCTGTTTTCTGCAAGGTGCTTAAAAAATACGTTCGAGTCCGAAACCGAAACATGTCTTTCGCGTAGCATTACCTTTTTGCCGTTCAGCGTCGCGGGAACAACTATATTTTCCGATGAAAAGTCGTAGCTTTCAACAAGGCAGATGTCGCCGTCTTTGTAAGGAATGCAGGCGGACTGCTTTGTTTCGTACGCGTAGTAGCCCTCAAAGCCGTCAATGCTGAAGTGTGCGCGTTCCTTTTCCTTGCCGTCGTTACTGCCGACGTAGGTATAGCCGCGTTTTTCCCATGCCATACGCGTAGTCCTGTCGTAATATAAGTACATATCGCCAAATGTCATCACGCCCATAAGCAGCACGCAGAAAACGGAAACGGGAACCGCCCACCACCTGCTTTTTGCTTGAGCCTCGCCGCCGCACCAGACAAAAGTAATGATTACCGAAACAACTGACAGCACAATTGTGCAGCCTATTGCAATTTCATCGCACAGCCAACAAATCAAGTTTGTATAAAAAACGTTAATCGCACCTGCAATTCCGATTGTTGTCAAGCTTGCGGCTTTGCTCTTTTTAACCATCGACACAATAAACAGAATTGTTACCACGGGTGCCGTGCCGAGGAAAAACGGTATAGCAGCTAACATTTCAAACCCTTCGCCCGGCATTTCCACAGTAAAGGTTGCAACCGCTGTCATAGCATATGCAGCAAAGCTTGCAATCTTTGCAACAGTTGTTAATCTTTGCCCTGCATTATTAACGTGCGCCAGAACCGCATAGAGAATAAGCACTAAAACGGTGACGGCAAATATAACCATCAAGGTCGGCGACCAAGAAATATCTTGAATAAAATCGCTTATAATATTGTCATATGTATTTTCTGTTCCGCCGCCTTCATACTTGTTGCCGGCAAGGTACTCCAAGGGCTCTTTGAAGAACAGGAACACGGAGACCGCAACGCCGATAACCGACAGCGCGACAGTTGAAACACGTTTAAGCATAATATAATCAACTCCCATCTATTATGTGCTTATTATACCATATCCGCCGCGACAACAAAAGTGTTTAGCCGTTTATTTTATTATTTGTTTAGAAATAAAAATAGGGCGGAGGATATCCGCCCTTAATTTGTTTTAGCTTACAGCTGGTCTGCGATTGAGTAAATGAGGTCTCTCGTCTTATCCCAACCGAGGCACGGGTCGGTGATGGACTTGCCGTAAACGCCGTCCTCGACCTTCTGCGCGCCGTCCTCGATGTACGATTCAATCATAAAGCCCTTGACCATGCTCTTAATATCGTCGTTGTGGCTCATTGAATACAGCACGTCGTTTGCAATACGAATCTGCTCAAGGTAGTTCTTGCCCGAGTTAGAGTGGTTTGTGTCCACAATAACAGCAGGGTTCTTGTAGCCGCCTGTGCAGTACATATCGTAGAGGATGCGCAGATCCTCGTAGTGGTAGTTCTGGTGGTTTACGCCGTGCTTTGTAACGCTGCCGCGCAGAATTGCGTGCGCGAGCTCGTTGCCGCTGCTCTCGACCTCCCAACCACGATAAAGGAAGGTGTGGCCGCTCTGCGCCGCCTTAATTGCGTTGAGCATAATTGAAAAGTCGCCGCTTGTGGGGTTCTTCATACCAACCGGGATAGTCAGCGAGCTCGACACAAGTCGGTGCTCCTGATTCTCTACCGAGCGCGCGCCAACCGCAACGTAGGAAATAATGTCGGAAAGATAGCGGTGGTTTTCGGGATAAAGCATCTCGTCCGCGCAGGTAAGACCTGTCTGCTCGATTGCGTCCGCGTGAAGCTGACGGATTGCCACAATGCCCTCAAGCATATCGGGCTTTTTGTCCGGGTCGGGCTGGTGAAGCATACCCTTGTAGCCTGCGCCCGTGGTGCGCGGCTTGCCGGTGTAGATGCGCGGAATAATCATCAGCTTGTCGTTGACTTCCTTTTCCACCTCTGCAAGGCGGTGGATGTAGTCAAGCACGCTGTCGGCTCTGTCAGCCGAGCAGGGGCCGATTACAAGTACAAACTTGTCGCTCTCGCCGCGGAAAATCCTTGCGATTTCCTCATCCCTTACCTCTTTAGCCGCAATAGCTTTAGCGGACAGCGGATACTGCTCCTTAACGTCCTTCGGTACAGGGAGCTTCCTTTTGAATTGTTCTTTTGGCATATTGTCCATAACGTTTACCTCATAGTTTGTTATTTCGGTTATGTATAATACCACGATTGCCGGCAATAGTCAACAAATTTGTAGGGAGCGGCGTCCCCGACGCTCCGCCATAATTGTTCGAGCAAAGCGAGTACCCGATAATTCCGCATTTGCAAACGACCAATGGTCGCCCCTACGAATGCTCTTCGTAAAAATCGGTAAGCTCCTGCCACCTAAACACAAGGTTGCCGTCCTTGTCCCACGAGCAGTCCTCGGGGTTGTAGTAATAATTGCCCTTGTCGTCCTTCCAGACGTAATAATAATCGTCGTCAAATTCATAATCGGGGATACCAATTTCCTTCATCTTTTCATAATCCCCTTGGGCAAGGTATCCCTCGCTGTCAACGCGCACTTGCGATACATCTAAAAATTTGCTGCCGCATTTGTAGCAATTGCCGTCATCAATATACTTTTTGCCGTCCTTTGTGTAAAGCGGCATAAAATACTCGTCATAGGCGTATTCGTTCCCCATCTTGTCATAGAGTATATAATGCGTACCGTCCGCGTTAAGATACGCCTTGCCGTTTGCTTCCTCATATTCTGCGCGCAGGTTTGCCTGCTTGTTTTCATAAACGAACAGCGGGGTAATCGCTACGGAAATAATAAGCGCAACTGCGCACATAATAACAGCGTTGCGCTGCACGGTTTTTGCTTCTTTATCGCTTGGCTTAACGCCGAGCCCTTTGTTCATAAGGAAGTACAGCGCAACCACGGGCACGCTGAAAAAGAACGACATAACCGCCCACAGCTTGCCGTTGTCAAGCTCTCTGCTGTCAGCATTACGCTTAACAATATACGCAAGGCAAACATTGATACAAAGCAGCATCAGCGACCAAACGCACATTGAAATCGGCGTGCGCAGCGTCAGCCCTAAAAATAATACAATAATCATAACGCTTCACCAATAAAAACTATTACAAAATATATGAATATCGCAGTCTCTGCAATCTTGCTGACTATCGTCACTCGGTTTATCCAATCCATAAAGCGGTACCGCTTTATTATATTTGTTCTGGCGGTGCCGTTGATAACTGATTTAATCTGCGCGGCATACAAAATCCCGACAATTCCCGCAACTGCCAAATAAACATATCCAAATACGGTAATAACTGCATAAGCAAGTGATAGTGGGTAGTTGAGTTGTATCACTTTGCCACCAAGAATACTGCCTGCGGTTATCAACGGTGATATTAATTCGGTCCTCGAGAACTCAATTCCATGAAACATAACCATTGCAATCATCAAGAACAAATTGGTAGCCGAAACTACTGTTAGTGCTTTATGATTACGGTGCTTTGAAGCGAGCAAAAACGCAAGTGCGCTCACCAATACTTCTGCGCGGCAGGCAAAGTCCGCATAATCAAATACCATATAGTTAAATGTTGTTCTTGGACCAAAATACGTAAACAGTGCCAGAACAACATTGAGCCACACCAGTGCCCATATGAGCCCGTTGACCGTTGTTGTGTCGTACAGGTTATTCATCTGCGAGCCGACGGTGGAGGTGTCTCCCATTCTGCCGATTGCCTTGTCGAGCGCGTTGTAGTAGTCGTAGCCCGCGTCGGTGTAAAACGCAATGCGGTCGTCGAGGTGCGCCTCTATCTCGCGCCTGAACTCCGCACGCGCCGCCTTGTCGTCAATCTGCGACACAATGCTTTCAATGTATTCTTCTTTAGTCATATAATTATCCTTATTCTTTGTATACGGGCGATTCGTGAATCGCCCCTACGCTCTTTTGCGGACGACCAATGGTCGTCCCTACGGTTGCGCATATTGTTTGCGGGCGGATGGTATCCGCCCCTACACAATGAGCTGCAGGGATCGGCACCCCGGGCGACCCGTGCTAATCAAAATTTTCCTTCAAATAAAACATTGACTATAAAAATAAAAATGCTTGCTATGAAAGTAAGAATATTTATTACCGTGCAAGCGATATTAAAAACGTTAATTTTTGAAAGCCGTTTTAACATCTTTGCCTTTTGTTTTCCGTCAATAAATTTCTTTATTGCTATGGCATAGATTATCCCGAAAATGGATGAAATAGGGTAGAACGCAGCTCTTAATGCACCTTCCGCATAATAACTCACCTGATATAAACCTGATAGCTTGTAACTTATAGGAAGAAAATGTTCATAATAACCGTGGAAACCGTATTTCTTCATCGCAAAATATTCTGTCAAGGACTCTATTACCGATGCAGAGCCCCATCCTGCAATTATTTCACGAAAATTATCGTGAAACATAGTTTCCGAAAACACATCAAACGACAGCGGAAACAGGCAAAAACCGACAATGCTTGCAAGCGAAATCACACAAAACTGAATGTACTTTTTATGCTTTGCGGCAAGTAAAAAGGTTACAGTAAATAATATATAGCTGACATTGATTATTATATACGGTGTAAAAAAATAGTAATCTGCGCCGCTAATTGCAAAAACTGCCGCCATAACACACTGAATAACAGTCATTATCCATATGGCTTTATTAACCTTTGTCGTATCGTAAAGGTTATTCATCTGCGAGCCGACGGCGGCGGTGTCTCCCATTCTGCCGATTGCCTTGTCGAGCGCGTAGTAGTAGTCGTAGCCCGCGTCGGTGTAAAACGCAATGCGGTCGTCGAGGTGCGCCTCAAGCTCGCGCCTGAATTCCGCACGCGCCGCCTTGTCGTCTATCTGCGACACAATGCTTTCGATGTATTCTTCTTTAGTCATAGATTTTTCCCTTATCTCACGGCGCGATGTGCCCTTGGAGCGGGCTCCTAACCCTTTTGTCACCTATGGTGACATTTCCCCTCACAGGGGAATCTCATCGCGCCCTACAAAGTGTGTATTTGCGGGCGATTCGTGAATCGCCCCTACGTTGTGCGTATGTTTGTGTAGGGACGAGCAGTGCTCGTCCGTTATAATTGTCCGAGCGCAGCGAGTAACCTACGCGTAATTGAGCACCTTTGTAACGCTTGACGAAAACGACTGCCATTCCTCTTTTTTTGCGCCAAGCTCTTTTTTGCCCTTTTTGGTGATGTGGTAATACTTGCGGTTTCTGCCGTCTACTTCCTGCCAGTAGCTTTCAAGATACTTTTCCTTCTCCAGCGCGTGAAGAATCGGGTACAGTGTACCCTCGCTCATTTCAAACGCATTTTCGCTGCGGATTTCAAGCTCGCGGATAATGCGGTAACCGTACATATCCTGGTTTTCAAGTACGCTTAACACAAGCGTACCCGTGCTCCCCTTTAATAATTCCTTGCTGTATTTCATAAAATCACCTCAAATAAATATACCTTGTGTTACAATGCATATACATTGTATCACAAGGTATGCCGTTTGTCAACCGAAAACCGAACACCGAAAACGGAAAACTAAAAACGGCTTCGTGTGAAGCCGTTTTGAATAATTACCAACCGAATCTTACGATTTCTATTGTGCAGGAACCGCAGCCGAGGCGGTAGCAAGCCGCGTGGCCTTCCGGTGTGAATACGTCTGCTGTACCTACTGCGGAAAGTCCTCCGCCGCCACGGTCAACAACCGTGTAGTTTGTGCCGTTGAGCTTGATTACAGAGCCCATTGGCAGCCAGTTAAGTGCAACATAGTGCGGGTCGGGCATATTGTACCATACGCGCTTGCCGCTTGCTGTAACGCCTGTTTCAACGCCGCAGCACTGTGCGCACATGCAGTAACGTGTGTATCTGCCTTCAAACTTCTGACCTAAAGTCATACCGTTGTAGGACTTAACGCCGTTAGGTGTAACGTCTGTGTTTGATGATGACTTAGATGCAGATTTTTTAGTGCCTGATTTCTTGTTTGATGTGGTTGCAGTTGAACTTGTGCTTGCAGCCTGAGTAGTGGTTTCCTGCTCGGGTTCAGCCTCTGCAACCTCAACCTGCTTTGTGCCTACTTTAACAACCTGAGCTTTTGCCTTGCTTTTAACAACCTCTTTAAGAACCGTCTTTTTTGCAGCCTTGCCGTTAACATACTTAACCTCATATGTCATGCTCTTGCTGCCGTTCTTACCCTTGGTTACAACCTGGGTTTCGCCAACCTCAAGCTCGCTGTCCTCTTTTTCAACAGTTTTGAACTTGATTTTTTCGTTCTTTGTTTCAGTGAGGTAAACAACCTTAAAGAACTTTACGGTCATACCCTCTTTGAGCTGTGCGTCGAGCGCAGGCTCTGTGTAGTCATACTTTGCAAGCTTGATGCCTACGAGTTTAATCAGATCTTCTACCGTGCCGCTTGTTTTAGCGTACTTGGCAGTGCTGTCGCCCGTTACAAGAGTAACGTAAGGCGCTGACTTAATTTCGATTACCATACCGTCCTTAACGATATCGCTGAACTTGTAGTTTGCCGAGCTTTCGTCAGGTACAGTAAGACCGATTTCGTCAATTGCTTCGCCAACTGTTGGCGCGTAAACATCATAAGTCTGCACTTTTCCGTCAAACTTAACGTTAACGGTGTTGAGGCGGTTGATAACGATTGTGCCGCCTTCGCCGCCTGCAAATGCAGTGATGTCCATTTTATCATCCGAGGCAAGTGTGATGCCTGCTGTTTTTAAGATGTCGATAGGTTCTTTGGCTGTTGTTACAATTGTTGTCTTTTCGCCGCCGTCTACAATAGTAACATTATATTTGCCGTATGAATCTGCAAATACAGTGCTTGTGAATACTGCGAGAACGACTAAAGTTGCAATTGCTGTTGCAATAAGCTTTTTTGTTCTTGACTTAGCTGCAACATTACTTTGCTTTTTCATTTCTATCTCCTTTACTTTCGGGCGACTGATTACCGCATTTCGCCCGATGCGCCGCCATTATAGCACATATAACTAATCTGTCAATAAAATATATGTTTGCGTTTTGTGCAATATGTATATGTTGTCCATTTGAATTTGTGCTAATTATACAATGAGCACCTAAATGTTGTGGTTTTCCGTTTTAAATTGCTAAAGCGCTAAAGCGAAATTTTGTAAAATCGTTAAAAATCGGGCTCGGCAAATCGCCGTTTTGTAACTATTTTTCATTAAAAAATCGCAAAAATACAACATATTGTTAACGCTTTGTAGCATAGCTATTCTGTTTTCAAGATATAGACAGGTTATGAATTTTTACAGATTTTTGCTTGTGTAAACAACTCGAAAAGTGTCTATAACACTATATTATGATATAATTTATATATTATAATATGCAGGGCGCAACGCACCCTGCAGTGGACAGTGGATCGTGAATAATAGCCAAAAACACGGTACACCGAATGGTGTACCGTGTTGACTATGTTTTGACGTTTTTGGCGTCCCTCGTCAAAACACATTCCGTGATTAAACTATTTTGCAAGCAAAACAGTAACAATCACTACATATGTTTTTCCTCTCCGTGCAAAATTTCGCTTCGCTGCTTTTTGCACGGCATTATGGGTTTATAGCCAAAAACACGGTACACCCCAATGGTGTACCGTGTTTTTGGCGTCCCAGAAGGGAGTCGAACCCCCGACCTTTCGCTTAGGAGGCGAACGCTCTATCCTACTGAGCTACTGAGACATTGCTTACATATTATATATTTAAATGTATCATTTGTCAAACAATATATTGAATAATCGCAAACTTGATGTAAACAATATTACTACTATATTACAAAGGTGGTAAGATTATGCAGGAATATGTGGGCAAGGACGGCGACACAATTAAGCTGCTGCGCGAGTGCGACGCAGGCATAAAAATGGGTGTTGATTCGATTAACGAAGTTGTAAATGATGTGCACAATCCCGATTTTAAGCGCCTGCTTGTTGACTGCCGCGCGCAGCACGAAAAGCTTGGCACGGAGGTTGGCGAGCTGCTTGATTTACACGCTGACAGCGGCAAGAACCCTAACCCCATGGCAAAGAGCATGAGCTGGATTAAAACCAATGCAAAAATGCTTGCAGACAGCAGCGACGCGACGATTGCCGACCTGATGACAGACGGCTGCAATATGGGCGTTAAATCCCTTTCGCGCTATTTTAATCAATACTCAAGCGCAGATAAAAAGTCACGGGATATCTGCGAACGTCTTGTTGAGGTTGAGCTGAACCTCACAAACGACATAAGACAATATCTGTAATGTTACGGGCGGACGGCAAATCCGCCCTACTTTTTTTCGCATTTTTATTGAAAAATCGTATTACATTATATATAATAGTGTTGTTAATGTTTAAAGGAGGACCAAATTATGAGCATTAAAATTGGTATTTTAGGTTACGGCAATCTTGGCAGAGGCGTTGAGGCTGCTGTAAAAAAGAATGACGATATGGAACTTGTGGCTGTTTACACAAGGCGCGCACCCGAAACGCTTACTGTTGCAAGCGGCGCAGCTGTTAAAAGCGTGAGCGACCTTGAAACCGGCAACGAGGACATCGACGTGCTTGTTATCTGCGGCGGCAGCGCAACCGACCTGCCGGAAATGACGCCGAAGTTCGCGGCAATGTACAATGTAATTGATTCGTTTGACACGCACGCTAACATCCCCACACATTTTGCAAATGTTGACGCGGCTGCAAAGGCTGCAGGCAAAATCGGCATTATCTCCTGCGGATGGGACCCGGGTATGTTCTCCGTTAACCGTCTGTATTCAACCTGCATCCTGCCCGACGGCAAGGATTACACATTCTGGGGCAAGGGCGTTAGCCAGGGACACAGCGACGCCGTTAGGCGTATTGAGGGCGTTGTTGACTGCCGTCAGTACACAATCCCCGTTCCCGCTGCGCTTGACAAGGTTAGAAGCGGTGCAGACCCAGACCTCACCACGCGTGAAAAGCATACAAGAGAGTGCTTTGTTGTTGCCGAAGAGGGCGCAGACCTTGCTCGCATTGAAAACGATATTAAGACTATGCCTAACTACTTTGCTGATTACGACACAACTGTTCACTTTATCAGCGCAGAGGAAATGGCACGCGACCACAGCGGACTTCCGCACGGCGGCTCTGTAATCTATTCCGGCACAACAAGCGAGGGCACAAAGCACGTTATTGAGTACAGCCTCAAGCTTGACTCCAACCCGGAATTCACAGGCTCGGTTATTATGGCTTACGCACGCGCTGCGTACAGGCTCAACTGCGAAGGTCAGAGCGGTGCAAAAACTGTATTTGACATCGCGCCTGCTTATCTTTCCGCAAAGTCGGGCGACGAGCTTCGCGCACATTATCTGTAAGCAGCCATAGATTACAGCAATTATTGTAGGGAATGCTGACCACAGCGTTCCACGGGCGATTCGTGAATCGCCCCTACAATAACCCATAGGGGCGGATGTTATCCGCCCGATTATTTTCTAAGAAGGTAAAAAATATGAAAAAGGTATTATCCGTACTGCTCGCAATCACGATGCTGTTCACCACAATGGCGGCAGTCGGCGCGGAGGCGTTTGCTGCGGTGCCTGCCACGAGCATTACAAAACTCACACCGTTCAAAAAACAGATTAAAGTTTTTGTTAAGAAAAACAGCAAGGTTTCCGGCTATCAGGTAAAGTACGCAGCGAACAAGCAGTTCAAAAACGCAAAAACAAAAACGCTCAAGGGTGCAAACAAAACTATGCTGCGCCTGATTAAGCTCGGCAACAAAAAGACCTACTACTTTAAGGTGCGCACCTACAAGCAGAAGGGTAAGAAAAAGACGTATTCAAAGTGGTCGAAGGTGAAGTCCGCAAAGACTAACGCACGTATGGACGAGCGTTACCTCGCGCTTATAGATGAGGTTTATCAGGCTGCAAAATACGGCTACGCACCGACTGAAGAAGAGGCAAAGAAGGTTCTGTCCAAGAACGCATACACCTTCTTTACTGCATGGAATTCATACAGCAGCAGGTCTGTTGACGGTTATGACGATTTAAAATACACTTTTGTGGATTTGGATAGCAACGGTATTGATGAGTTGGTACTCGGTGACCAATACACCATTTACGGTATTTTCACTATCAGCGGCGGCAAGCTCACCTTTGTTTACGGTCGGTTCGGCAGAATGCACATCATCATTTACGGCAAAACGGTATACACATACTGCCACGGCGGTTATCAGAACTGGTGGGAAGAATTTGACGTTCTGCCAAAGAATACAGCCAAGCTAAAGGTTAAAAAGTATTTTGTATACGCCGAAGGTCATTATTATGTTGGCGATAAAGAGGTGCCGGCATCCACATACGAAAACTATTTTGCAAACGTTAAAAAGGGTGCCGAACCGAAGTACAAGTATGTAAAAGACCTGCTTGCTGCTGCTAAAGCTAACGTTGCAGATGTTACGGGCGCGCAGTGCCATTTTGGCAGCGCGTTTGAACATATGGCAATCCTGATGGATTACAAAAAGGTCAGCGGCGCGACAGGCTACCAGTACAAAACAACAACCTCAACCGGCACGAAGTACGACTTTCTCAAAGGCGCGGGCAAAACAAAGGTTATGGTTTACGATTCAACCGGCGGCGACATTTACGTGCGCGCATACAAGAAAACGTCCAAGGGTACTGTGTACAGCAAGAACTGGACAAAGCTTTATACCGACGGCAAGCAGTACTCGTACAACAATAAAATCAACTCGTTTGACGACGTAACAAAAGCAGGTTACGTTGAGTTGAACGGCTTATATTAAAAGGTGGATGAAATATGAAAAAGGTATTATCCGTACTGCTCGCAATCACGATGCTGTTCACCACAATGGCGGCAGTCGGCACAGAGGCGTTTGCCGCGGTGCCTGCTACGAGCATTACAAAACTCACGCCGTTCAAAAAGCAGATTAAGGTTTTTGTTAAAAAGAACAGCAAGGTATCGGGCTATCAGATTAAGTACTCAACGGACAAAAAGTTCAAGGGTGCAAAAACAAAGACGCTCAAAGGTGCAAACAAAACTATGGCACGCCTGATGAAGCTCGGCAACAAAAAGACATACTACTTTAAGGTGCGCACATACAAGCAGAAGGGCAAGAAAAAGACATACTCAAAGTGGTCGAAGGTCAAAAAGACCACCACTAACAACAAAATGGACGAGCGTTATAACAAATTGATTAAAGAAATTTATAACGCTTACAGGAATCATACGGATAGAGATTTGCTTTCAAAAAATGCGCTGTCATTTGTAGAAGGCAGATTTCAAGATGCGTATGTTAGTTATGAAAAAGACAACAAAGCAGCAAATGAGCTCCGCTATATGTTAATTGACCTTGATAACAATGGTATTGATGAACTGATATTAAGCGGAACTGTGCATGAAAAGAACAATATAACCGTTTCGTACACTATCGTAAGCGGTAAGGTTAAATACTTAGTCACCAGCAACAGCGAATACGACGACGGTAGTTACGGTTATCGCAACCAAGCAAGATTTCACGGCAAAGTGCTATATAATTATGGTTCAAGCGGCGCAGCATATTATAGCGAAACCTTTTACAAACTTAAAAAGAACACAAACCGTTATGTAGTTGTTGATGAAATTTCGCAAGAATACGATACTTATTTTGATAAGAACAGGAATACTATTACCGAATATCAGGCAAGTGCTATCAGAAACAAATATCTCAAAACTCCTGTAACGGCTAATTACAAGTACGCAAAGAATTTGTTTAAATAAGAATCGGGAGGCTCAGGAGAGCCTCCCCTACTTTTGCGCCAATATGACCACACATTTGTATGGGCTGGTTTCCATGCCTGCTCACGGAGCGCTGTGGTCAGCGCTCCCTACAATGATAAAAAACGCTTCCCGATTTGGGAAGCGTTTTTGTTGTTATGTTAGTCCTCAATAGGCTTGTCAAGAGGTGTGGTGCAGCCGGGTGCGCCGTGGCACTTCTTGTACTTTTTGCCGCTGCCGCACGGACACGGATCGTTAGGACCGATCTTCTTTTCCTTGCGGACTGTAACCTGCTTAGCGTTTGATTCGGTTTCGCTTGAAGATGTTGCAGTAACTCTTGCAACGGCTCTTCTCTGTACGTCTGCCTTATGGCGAGGCATAAGAGTGAGCATCATCTTTGCTGTATCCTCACGGATCATAGCAGTCATCTCTTCAAACATATCGTAGGATTCCATACGGTAAGCAACTACCGGGTCGCGCTGTGCGTAGGAACGAAGGTGGATACCGCGCTTGAGGTCCTCCATAGCGTCGATGTGATCCATCCAGTAAGTATCTACGTTGCGCAGAAGAATCATACGCTCGAACTCGCCGAACATATCGTCGCCGAGAATCTTCTTCTTTTCGTCAAGGCGCTCTCTGCCTCTGCTCTGAAGAAGCTCGATAACGTCAACAGGATTAACTTCCTCTCTGTCCTTAAAGTCGTCATCATCGCAGATAAGCCATGACTTATACTTTTCACGAAGGCCGTCAAGGTTCCAGTCGTCCTTGCTTTCGCCTGACAGGTAGTTATTAACGTTCTCTTCGATATTCTGGTCGAGCATCTTAAGGATCGTTTCCGTAAGGTCAAGACCTTCAAGCACCTGGTCACGCTGCGTGTAGATAAGTTCACGCATACGGTTCATAACATCATCGTACTGCAGGGTGTTCTTACGGATACCGAAGTTCCTGCCCTCAACCTTCTTCTGTGAAGATTCAACAGTTCTGGAGATGAATTTTGATTCGATAGGAAGATTTTCGTCGTCGGTGAGCTTTGCCATCATAACCTGCATTCTGTCGCCGCCGAACAGACGCATAAGGTCGTCCTCGCAGGACAGATAGAACTGGCTTGCACCCGGGTCGCCCTGACGTCCCGAACGTCCGCGCAGCTGGTTATCGATACGGCGTGCGTCGTGACGCTCTGTACCGAGGATAAACAGACCGCCTGCTTCGCGTACCTTGTCAGCCTCTTCTTTAATTTCTTCCTTATATTTAGCTTCGAGGTCGATGAACTTCTGCCTTGCCTTGAGGATATCCTCGTCATCAGTCTCGGCAAAACCTGTTGCCTCGTCAATCTGCTCGTTTGTAAAGGACATCTTCTTAAGGTCAGCCTTTGCAAGGAACTCTGCGTTACCGCCGAGCATAATATCGGTACCACGGCCAGCCATGTTTGTAGCGATTGTTACAGCGCCGAACTTACCTGCCTGTGCGATGATAGCAGCCTCACGCTCGTGGTTCTTTGCGTTAAGTACGTTATGCTCAATGCCCTCTTTTTTGAGCAGCTTGGAAAGATGTTCACTCTTTTCAATGCTGATTGTGCCGACAAGGACAGGCTGTCCCTTTTCATGGCACTCTTTAATCTGCTCAATAACATTGTGGTACTTGCCCTTTTCCGTCTGGAAAATAACATCCGGTTTGTCGTCACGGATAAGCGGCTTGTTTGTAGGAATCTCAACAACGTCGAGCTTATAGATTTCGTCAAATTCAGGTGCTTCGGTAGCAGCCGTACCTGTCATACCGGAAAGCTTTTTGTAAAGACGGAAGTAGTTCTGGAAGGTGATGGTTGCAAGAGTCTTGCTCTCGTGCTCAACCTTAACGTTTTCCTTTGCTTCCAGAGCCTGGTGCAGACCTTCGTTATAACGTCTGCCTTCCATAATACGGCCTGTGAACTCGTCTACGATTTTAACCTGACCCTCTTTGACAACGTAGTCGATGTCGCGAGTCATAACACCGTGAGCCTTGATAGCCTGGTCGATATGGTGACGAAGCGTAGTGTTATCGATTGACATAAGGTCCTCAACGTTAAAGAACTTTTCAGCCTTTTCAACACCGCTCTTGAGCAGGGTTGCAGTTTTAGCCTTTTCGTCAACGATGTAGTCGCCGTCGTAATTATCTTCAATATCTTCCTTATCGTCGGTCTTTGCAACCTTAACCATTTTAAGGGACTTTGCAAAAACGTTTGCCTGACGGTAAAGGTCTGTTGATGCGTCGCCCTTACCGCTGATGATAAGCGGAGTACGCGCCTCATCTATAAGAATGGAGTCGACCTCATCGACAATAGCGAAGATGTGACCGCGCTGTACCTTCTGCTCTTTATACTGAACCATATTATCACGAAGATAGTCAAAGCCCATCTCGTTATTGGTACCGTATGTGATATCGCAGTTGTACGCTTCCTGGCGCTGCGCATTATTCTTTTCGTGAACAATAAGACCTACCTTAAGACCGAGGAAACGGTAAACCTTGCCCATCCACTCGGAGTCACGCTTTGCAAGGTAGTCATTAACGGTTACGATGTGAACGCCCTCGCCCGTAAGTGCGTTAAGGTAAGCGGGAAGGGTCGCAACGAGCGTTTTACCTTCACCTGTTTTCATCTCGGCGATTCTGCCCTGATGAAGAACGATACCGCCGATTAACTGTACGTCGAAGTGGCGCAGACCGATTACACGGTCAGCAGCCTCACGGCATACCGCAAACGCATCGGGAAGGATATCGTCAAGAGTTTCACCGTCTGCAAGTCTGCCCTTGAGCAGTTCAGTCTGCGAGGACAGCTCTTTGTCGTCCATCTCTGCATACTTGTCTGCCAAGTCGTTAATTTTGTCCACAGTTTTGCGGAGCTTTTTAACTTCCTTTTTGGAGTAATCGCCAAAAATTGCAGTTACAAATTTGTTAGCCATATTTTTACACCTCTTGTGGTTTTTACTTTTTTGCAATATACCCGCATACGCCGCGCGGGCAATTTGCACGCAGATAATATATTAACACAAATGACAGTCAATGTCAATTATATATTATATATAATTTATTACCGCCTGATTATACGCCGAATACTGATTTAATAGCGGAAAGCGCGTCGCCCGAAACTGCGTCCTCGCCTTCCTCGTCAAATGCAAGCATTAGGTTTTTCTTGCCGTTTTTAACCTTGAGGGTGATTTCCGTCTTTTCCTTCTTCATTTCGGCGGAGTCGATTTTTTCAATAAGCGGGTTAAGATTTTCGTTAATAAAGTTATCGTCGTCAAGCTTTGTAAGCAGCTGCGCATTTGAGTAGTTGGACTTAAGGTCGTACGCAAACGCGGTGGCAGGAACCATCAGATCCTTGTTGATTACCTCTAAAGTAACGGTTGCATTTTCCGCGTCGATGCTTTTTATTTCCATGGTAAGGTTGCTGAACATCGCCTGACCGAGAGTTTTAAACGCCTCTTTTTTATCCGCAATCGGGATAATTACGTCGAGCGTTTTTGAGTCGACATACTTTTTGAGCGCCTTTGTGTCGAACTCTTTGAGCGCCTGTTCCGCCTTTTCCACCGTTTTGGTGATGTTTTCGTCAGTCATTTCCACGTTTGCAGAGCAGCCGCCGAAGCCGCATGCAACGCCAGCAAGCAGCAAAACACACAAAAACAGGCTGATAATTCTTTTCATAATTGCACCCCTTAATAAAAAATTTAAAAATAACTTGCATAATTTCTTTAAATATTATATATTTTATGGACAAACATTGCAACAATAAATTTGAATAAATAAAAAAATTGCTTTTTTGGTTGATATATGGTATAATGCTATGGATTGAACCACTTTATATTGTTACACTAATGATTTTTTCTACACTTTAGGTAATTGGTATGAAAGAGATTTTACACAAATATTTCGGCGCAACGAAATGGAAGCGGCTTTTTGACATAGTTGCCTCGTTTCTTGCATTAATAGTATTGTCGCCTGTTTTTCTGGTGATTTGCACGATTATATTCTTCACACCGGACTGCAAGGTATTCTTCAGCCACGAAAGGCGCGGCAGGCGCGGCAAGCCGTTTACGATGTACAAGTTCCAGACGATGAAAAGCACCGCACCGAACTGTGCAACGGCTGACCTGGAAAACCCTGAGCAGTACATCACAAAAATCGGCAGGGTGCTGCGCAAGACGAGTCTTGACGAGCTTCCGCAGCTGTGGAACATCCTTAAAGGCGATATGAGCTTTGTGGGGCCGCGACCGCTGATTTCAAGCGAGATGCGCGCACACAGGCTGAGGCTGGAATACGGCGTTTACCGTTTCAGACCGGGGCTTACGGGCTGGGCGCAGGTAAACGGACGCGACGATATTTCGCTGATGAAAAAGATGAAGCTTGACAAGGAATACAGCGATAACTGGTCTATCGGGCTTGATATTAAAATTATGATTCGCTCGGTTAAGACGGTTATCACGCAGGAGGGCTTCCATGAAGGCAAGTTCCACAGGCGTTAATCGCAGTTTTGAGTTTTTAGTTTTTAGTTTTGAGCTAGAGGTACGATATTATGGAAAGAAATTTTATTGACGGTTACACCGAATGGCAGAGCAATCCCGAAATTGTTGCTGTGGGCAAGCTGCCGCAGCACGCTACCCTTATGCCCTACGAAAATTTTGACGAAGCGGCTAAGGCGGAGCGTTACGAATCCTCGCGCTGCAAGCTTCTAAACGGCAAGTGGAAGTTCAAGCTTTACAAAAACTACGCTTACCGTCCGTCGGAATTTGCAGACCCGAACTACGACGCACACAACTGGGACAGCGTTATTGTTCCCTGCTCATGGCAGATGCAGGGCTACGACCAGAACCAGTACTGCAACGTGCGCTATCCGTGGGAAACAGAGGAGGACATCTGCCCGCCTAACGCACCCATCAAGCACAACCCCGTGGGCTGCTATCTCAAGCGTTTTCACGTTAATCAGGCACTGCTTGAAAAGCGCATTGTGCTTTGCTTTGAGGGCGTGGATTCCGCATTTTACCTCTATGTTAACGGCGAAAGAATCGGTTACAGCGAATCCACCTTTAACCGCGCCGAGTTTGACATTACACGCTACCTGCGCGAGGGCTCAAACGTAATCGGTGTTGAAGTTTACCGCTGGTGCACAGGCAGCTGGCTTGAGTGCCAGGATATGTGGCGTTTGGGCGGCATTTTTCGCGATGTTTACATCTACACAACCGAGCGCGAATACATCCGAGATTTCGAGATTCACGCAGAGCCTGACACCTCGCTGCACGACGGCTATCTTGACGTAACTGTTAAGACTAACGGCGCGTACGAATCACTGTCGCTCGATATGAGTGTTGTTGACGAGGACGGAACGGTTGTTGCGCTTGATTCGCGCTATGCTAACGAGGATCACTCAACACAGCTCAAGGCAATTGTAACAAACGTTAAGCCGTGGAGTGCAGAGAGCCCGAGCCTTTACACCGTTGTTATCACGCTTAAAAATAACGGTGTGCCGATTGAGTACATATCGCACAAGGTCGGTTTCAGAACTGTTGAAATCAAGGACGGCGTTATCCGCATTAACGGCAAGCGCGTTGTGTTTAAAGGCACAAACCGCCACGAATTTGACTGCCATACAGGCAGATATATCAGCGAAGAGGTTATGCGCAAAGATATAGAGATTATGAAGCGCAACAACATCAACGCTGTGCGTACATCGCACTATCCGAACGTACCGAGATGGTATGAGCTTTGCGACGAATACGGACTCTATATTATAGATGAAAACAATATGGAAACCCACGGCACCTACTGGTCGACCATTATCGGTTGCCCCGCTCTGCCCGACTCACGCCCCGAGTGGGAAAAGGCTTGTATGGAGCGCATCAAGGCGCTTTATCACCGCGATAAAAACCACGCCTGCGTAGTTTGCTGGTCGATGGGTAACGAGTCGCACGGCGGCGAAAATGTTAAAAAGATGTACAACTGGCTCAAAGCAACCGACAAGTCGCGCTTTGTACACTTTGAGCTTCACGGTGACCCGAATGAGCGCGAACTCAGCGACGTAATGTCAAAGATGTACGCAAAGCCCGATGATTTGGAGGACTATGCGCTTGCAGGTCGCGACACACGCCCGTTTATCCTGTGCGAATACACGCACGCAATGGGCAATTCCTGCGGCTCAACCGACGAATACACCGCACTTTGGGACAAATACCCCTGCCTGCAGGGCGGCTTTGTGTGGGACTGGGTTGACCAGAGCATCCTCACCACCGACGAAAACGGCACGGAATACCTTGCTTACGGCGGCGACTTCGGCGAAGAACCGCACGACGGTCACTTCTGCGGCAACGGTCTGCTGTTCGGCGACAGAACAGTTACCCCCAAGCTTGCGGAAATCAAAAAGCTTTACCAGAACGTCGACTTCAAGGCGCTTGACGCTGAAAAAGGCGTTATCGAAATCAAAAATAAATTCCTGTTCACCAACCTCAACGAGTTTGAACTCTATTGGTGCCAGTGCTCTGACAAGGGCATTTTCCGCGACGGCACCACAACCGTAAACATCAAACCGTTTGAAAAAACTGTTGTTGACCTTGAGCTTGGCAAGGTATCGAGCGACGAGTGCTACCTCAACGTTGAACTGCGCACAAAGCACGCCACACCGTGGTGCGAGGCAGGTCACATAATTGCAGAGGAACAGTTTGTAATCAACGAATTTGAAAACACATACGACGCGCTTGAGGAAGAGCAGGAACTGCTTGTTAACGACACTTACGGCAACCTGCGCATTTCGAGCGAGGACGTAACCGTACGTTTTGAAAAGCGCGAAAAGAATCAGCTCACCTCAATTAAGATAAACGGCGAAGAAATGCTTAAAGCGCCCATGCGCCTTAACTTCTGGCGTGCGCTCACTGATAACGACCGCGGCTCGCGTGCAGGAAGCAGGCTCGGCTGCTGGCGCGACGCAGGCGACACACCCGGCATTTACAACAACACCTGCTGGCGCATTGAGGGCTACAAAATTCTTGACGAAGGCAAAAAAATCGTTGTTACAAGCGGCGCAACCGTAAGAACTCAGCCCGAATCAAAGGCGCAGGTTATCTACACAATTACGTCAAAGGGTATTGATGTTGATATGCAGTTCTTCCCGGACGACTCGCTACCGGAAATTCCGGAAGTCAGCCTGCTGTTTGAGCTGCCAAAGGATTTTGAAAACCTTACTTACCTCGGCGCTGGCCCTGACGAAAACTACATCGACCGCAAAAACGGCACAAAGATTGACCTTTACACCACCACGGTTAACGACCTGTGGGTGAACTACCTTAAACCGCAGGAATGCGGCAACCGCACAGGTGTAAGGTATGCAACGCTTGTGGGCGAAAAGCGCTCGTTTAACATTGTTGCAGAGCCTGTTATGGAACTCAACGTTTGCCACTACCTGCCAAAAGAGGTGGAAAACGTATGGCACCAGAAGGATCTGCCGGAATACGACAAAACCGTGGTTAGATGTATCGCCCGTCAGCAGGGTATCGGCGGCTACGACAGCTGGGGCGCACACTGCAACGAAAAGTATAAAAACAAAACCAATAAAACCTACCGTCTTAAATTCCAGATTCGTTTCTGAATTTTTGTTGATTTCTCTTGACATTTGTAGATTAAAGTGCTATATATGGCATTACTACAATATATTTTTAGTAGATGAGAGGAAAGAATTATGGGTATTAAGGATTCTGCTATGTCCTTTGCTGTTAAAAACGCAGTAAAGTATGCAAGAAAAGATTTTAATAAAAATGCGCCCAAAATCCTCAGCCTTCTTGAAATGGCTGACGTAAAAAAAGTAAACCGTTCCACCTATGCAGGTCTGCACAAGGTAATGGACGATCCCGATAACAACTGGATGCGTTTTGCAAAGAGCGTTATCTGCGACACTGACGAAAAAGTGCTTGAAAAAATGATTCCGCCGCTTATGAACGTTGCAATCAACAGCTACGACGTCCGTATGGCGAATATTGAAAAGTACGGCTGCAACGTGCCGTGGGCTATCCTTATGGACCCGACCGCTGCCTGCAACCTTAAATGCACAGGCTGCTGGGCTGCAGAGTACGGTCACTCAAGCCAGCTTACTTACGACGACCTTGCAAGAATCATCAGCCAGGCAAAAGAGCTTGGCACATATATGTTCCTTTACACAGGCGGCGAGCCGACAATGCGCAAGGACGACCTTATGCGCCTTTGCCGTGAGAATCCGGACTGTATCTTTATGAGCTTTACAAACGGCACGCTGATTGACGACGACCTTGCAGATAAAATCGGTGAGGTTGGCAACTTCTTCCCCGCTTTCTCAATTGAAGGCTATGAGGAGGAAAACGACTTCCGCCGCGGCAAGGGTACGTTTAAAAAATGCACAGCCGCTATGAAAAGGCTTAAGGACAGAGGCATCCCGTTCGGCGCTTCGCTTTGCTACACAAGCAAAAACACCGAGCTGCTTGCTTCGGACGAGTATATGGACTGGCTCATTGACCAGGGCGTTAAGTTTGCATGGTTCTTCACCTATATGCCAACCGGCAACGGCGCTGTAACCGAGCTTATGGTATCCCCCGAGCAGAGAGCGCTTATGTTCAAAAAGATGCGCGAATGGCGCGAAACAAAGCCGATTTTTGCGCTTGACTTCTGGAACGACGGCGAGTACGTTCAGGGCTGTATCGCAGGCGGCAGACACTACTTCCACATCAATTCAAACGGCGACTGCGAGCCGTGCGCATTTGTGCATTACTCAAATGTGAACATAAAGGAATGTTCCGTGCTTGAAGCACTGCAGAGTCCGCTGTTTATGGCGTACAAGCGCAATCAGCCGTTCTCAAACAATATGCTTCGTCCCTGCCCCGTTCTCGACAACCCGGGCGCTATCAGCAAAATGGTTGCGGAAACAGGCGCTTACTCAACAGAGATGCAGCATCCCGAATCCGCAAACGAGCTGTTTGACAAGACTATCGGCGCTGCAAAGGCTTGGAAAGTTAAGGCTGACGAGCTGTTTGACCGTGACGAGTACATTGCAAATCACGTTAAAGATGAGAATATGTACAACTACGAAAAGGACGATTCCGAGCGCGAGTTCAACGAATTTGAAAAGACAGAAGCGTAGAAAAACCACATAACAAAGGGGGCATATCACCGCGATATGCCCCTTAAAGACATATAACGAGGTAGTAAAATGTTTTTCAGACGAGGAAAGATTGAGTACATCGTTGCAGGGCTCGGCAACCCCGGCAAAAAGTATGAAAAGACGCGCCACAACGCAGGCTTTATGGCGATTGACCTGCTTGCAAAAAAGCACGGCTTTGCGTTTAAAAAGGCAAAGTTTCAGGCGCTGATTGCGGACGAAACCATTGACGGCACGCGCTGCCTGTTTATGAAGCCGCAGACGATGATGAACCTGTCCGGCGAGGCGATTATTGACGCCGCAAATTACTACAATATTCCCGACGAGAATATCATTATAATATATGATGATGTGTCGCTTGACGTGGGCAAGGTTCGCTGCCGCCGCAAGGGCAGCGCAGGCGGTCACAACGGAATCAAGAGCATTATCTCCTGCCTCGGCAGCGAGGATTTTCCGCGTGTAAAAATCGGCGTGGGCAAAAAGCCTACGGGCGATTACGATATGGTTAAGTGGGTGCTCGGCGAGTTCCCGAAGGATAAGCAGAGCGACCTTGACAAAGCGCTTGAGGACGCAGTCGGCGCGACAGAAGCGATTATCACCGACGGCATCGACAGCGCGATGAATAAATACAATTCTTAACAGGCTTTAAGTTTTAAGTGTTGAGTGTTAAGCCTGCGGTAACTCGCTTCGCTCAAACAAATAATCAGGTGTGGACAGAGTCCGCCATTAAGCATAAAACTCAAAACCTAAAACTTAACACTATTGTTTATGACTTGCTTTTCAAAAGTATTAACAAATAACGAAGAATTTAAGAGCCTCGCGGGCAGCATTAACACCCTTAATGCGCCTGTCGGGGCTATTGGTGTTGCCGATATTAACAAGGTGCATCTTGTTCACTCCCTCTGCGCCGAAACGGGCAAAAAGGGCTTTATCATCACGCCTGACGAAGCAAGCGCTGTGCGGTTTTACGAGGATTTAGCGCAGATGCAAAAGGGCGTTTTGCTGTACCCGAAGCGTGAATTCACCTTCCTTGAGGTTGAGGGTATAAGCCGCGAATTTGAGCAAATCCGCCTTGGTGTGCTGTCAAAAATCGTTAAGGGCAACTACTCCGCGGTGGTTATGTCCGCAGCGGCGGCGGTGCAGCTTACCATGCCGCCCGACGCGCTTAAAAGCCGCACGTTCAGCATAACAACAGGCGATGAAATTGACATTGACGCCGCCGTTGACAGCCTGATTAAAGCAGGCTACACGCGGTTTGACCAGGTAGACGGCACAAGCCAGTTTGCCGTGCGCGGCGGACTTATAGACATCTTTCCGCCCGGCGCAGACGAGCCCGTGCGCATTGAGCTGTGGGGCGACACGGTGGATTCCATCACTCACTTTGACATTGCAACACAGCGCCGCAACAAAATGGTTGATTCGGTAGAGATTATTCCGTCCACCGAAGTGCTGTTTGAAAACCGCACAAAGCAGGCGAAGGCTATCCGCACGCTTGCCGAAAGCCTTAAGGGCAAGGCGGTCAAGGCGCGTGAAAAGCTGTACGCCGACTGCGACAAGCTTGAGCAGGGTGTTTCGCTGCACTGCAACGACAAATATCTGCCGCTTGCCTACGATTCGCGCGGTATATTCGACTACCTTGAGGGCATCCTTTTTGTGTGCGAAAGCGCAAAGGTTAAAGAAAAAACCACCAACGCGCAGAAGCTGCTGAATGAGGAAATTAAGTGGCTGCTTGACGACGGCGTGCTGTGCAAGGGTATAGACAAGTTTGCGCTTGATTTTGACGACCTTACCGCAGAGTACGAAAAACACGCCGCCGTGTACCTTGATTCCCTTCCGCGCGGCACGTTTGACACACCGATACGCCACCTGGCAAACTTCAGAAGTCAGAGCCTCAACGTCTGGTCGGGCACGCTCAGCCAGCTTAAGGACGAAATTTATCCGCTGCTTAAAACAAACTACGCGGTTGTTGTTATGGCAGGCACTTCGCGCGCAGGCAAGGCGCTCGCGTACGATATTGGCGAAATGGGCTTTGCCGCAACCTACTTTGAATCGCGCCCGTCGCAATTCGATAAAGGCAAGGTCAGCGTAATCACGGGCACACTTTCGTCGGGCTTCCAGCTTAGCGACTCAAAGTTTGCGCTTATAACGCTTGCAAAATCTAACCAGTCCAAAAAAAAGCACAAGCGATTTTCGTCAAAAGACGCGGTGCGTTCGCTTGACGAGCTTTCCGCAGGCGACTACATTGTGCACAACGTCCACGGCATCGGCGTTTTTGACGGCATAAAAACAATGGATATAAGCGGCGTGCGCAAGGATTACATCAAAATCAGCTACGCCAAGGGCGACGCGCTTTATGTGCCTGTAACCCAGCTTGATATGGTGTCAAAATACATCGGTCCGAACGACAACGCGAGGGTTAAGGTTAACCGCCTCGGCTCTGGCGACTGGAAAAAAATCAAGTCGCGCGTACGCGAAAGTGTGCGCGATATGGCAAAGGAACTTATTGCGCTGTACGCAAAACGCATAAGCACCAAGGGCTACGCATTCAGCGAGGACACCGATTTGCAGCGCGACTTTGAGCTGCGCTTTGAATACGAGGAAACAGAGGATCAGCTGCGCTGCGCGGACGAAATCAAGGGCGATATGGAAAAGCCTGCGCCGATGGACAGACTGCTTTGCGGCGACGTCGGTTTCGGCAAAACAGAGGTTGCTCTGCGCGCCTGCTTTAAGTGCATCGGCGACGGCAAGCAATGCGCAATCCTTGTGCCCACCACGGTTCTTGCAATGCAGCACTACCAGACTGCGCTGCGGCGTATGCAGGCGTTCCCCGTGCGCGTGGAAATGCTGTCGCGCTTTGTGTCCCCCACCAAGCAAAAGCAGATACTTGAGGATCTGGCAGACGGCAAGGTCGACCTGCTTGTAGGCACGCACCGCATAATCAGCAAGGACATCGCGTTTAAGGATTTAGGCTTGCTTGTGGTTGACGAAGAACAGCGTTTCGGCGTGGCGCAAAAAGAAAAAATCAAGGAAAAATTCCCAAAGGTTGACGTACTTACACTCTCGGCAACACCGATTCCGCGCACGCTGAATATGGCGATGAGCGGCATACGCGATATGTCGCTGCTTGAGGAAGCACCCGGCGACCGCTACCCCGTGCAGACCTACGTTGTTGAGTACGATTTCGGTATGCTTGTTGAGGCTATGGAAAAGGAGCTTGCGCGCGGCGGTCAATGCTACTACCTGCATAACAATATTGACACAATCGACCACGTTGCAGTGCAGATTAAAAAGGCAATTCCCGACGCGACTATCGGCATAGCGCACGGCAGAATGAGTGAAGAGCAGTTAAGCGACGTCTGGCAAAAGCTGATTAACGGCGAGATTGATATACTCGTCTGCACCACGATTATTGAAACAGGCGTGGACGTTGCAAACGTAAACACGCTGATTATAGAAAATGCAGACCGCATGGGGCTTGCGCAGCTGCACCAGATACGCGGCAGAGTCGGCAGGTCGTCGCGCCGCGGCTATGCATACTTTACCTTTGTGCGCGGCAAGGAACTCAGCGAAATTGCGCGCAAGCGTCTTGAGGCAATACGCGAATACACGGAGTTCGGTTCAGGCTTTAAAATCGCAATGCGCGATTTGGAAATCCGTGGCGCCGGTTCCCTGCTCGGCAACAAGCAGCACGGTCATATGGAAGCGGTCGGCTACGATATGTACCTTAAGCTGCTTGAAGAGGCGGTTGCAGAGGAAAAGGGCGAAAAGGAAGAGGACAAAACCGAGCAGAACTGCCTTATCGACATCCCCGTTGACGCAAATATTCCCGAGGATTACATCACCTCAACGCCTGTGCGCCTTGAGATGTACAAGGCGATTGCAGGCATACGCAGCGACGCGGACGCAAACGATGTTTACGATGAGCTTACGGACAGATTCGGCGTGCCGCCTGCGCCCGTTTACGGACTTGTGGAAATCGCGCTTATGCGCAACACGGCGCTCGGGCTCGGCATTAACGAAATCCGCCAGAACGTCGGCAGCGTTAATATGTACCTTGACGACGTTAAGGTGGAATACCTTGTTGCGCTTAACGAAAAAATGCGCGGCAGGGCGACGTTTACGGCTTCAAAACGCCCGTATATCTCTATAAAACTCGCGGGCGAAACCGCAGTTGACACAGTGCGCAACACATTAAATATTCTGCAAAATGCATAAAACAAAACACTTCGGTCAATAATACGACCGAGGTGTTTTACTATGTCTACATCAAATTCAAAAAAAGAAAACAAAAATATCAAGGCGCTGTTTTCCGTGGTGTGCCTGTGCATTATCGCGCTCGGGCTGATTGTATACTTTTCCGCAAACGATAAGGTCAAGACGGAAAACGAGGTTAACAAGCAGACCACGCTTGAGGTTACAACGGAGGTACAAAACCCCGTTACCGTAAAGGAAACCACAACCGCCGCAACCACAAAACCAAAAACCACAAAGCCGCAGCCGACAGAGCCTGCATCTATGGAACAGGGCGAAAGTAACACGCCGTACAAGAGCTACTACAAATATCCGCTTGGCGAAACCGTGCAAAGCGGCTACAGCGAAGAACTTGTTTACAACAAAACCATGGGCGACTGGCGCGCGCATGCCGCTATTGACTTTAAGGGCAATGAGGGCGACACTGTTGTTGCGATAAACGACGGGCTTGTGCTTGACGTATACAGCGACAGTATGTACGGTCAGGTTGTTGTGATTGACCACGGCGGCAAGCTTGTTGCAAAGTACTGCGGACTAAAAAGCGCAAGCGTTAAAAAAGGCAGCCGCGTCACCATCGGCAAGGCAATCGGCACGCTTGGCAAGGTACCGTGCGAAGCGGAGGAGGAACCTCACCTGCACTTTGAAACAGCGCTTGACGGCAAGAGCGTAAATCCGCTTGACGTGATGAGCAAACTTGAATAGAATAATGTAATTATTTACAATTAAAAACAACGGTTTTATAGTGACAACCGTTGTTTTTTATGTTATAATCTACTTACAAATATATTTTAAGGAGTAGATTTATGAAAAAAGTATTGTCAATTATTCTGTCCGTGCTTATGCTTGTAAGCGTTATGGCAGGGCTGAATGTAACATCCTTTGCCGAAGAGCATCAGTGGAAGCTTACCGATATCGACAGAGCTACACTCGGCAAAGACGGCAAAAAGTATTACACGTGCGAAAAGTGCGGTGATACAAAAATAGTAAAAATTGCCAAAATCACCTCAATCAAGCTGTCAACTGCCAAGTATGTTTACGACGGCAAGGTTAAGACTCCAAAGCTGGTTGTTACCGATGCTAACGGCAGGACACTCACTGAAAAATGCTACCTTACCGGCTATGACGACGGTCGCAAGAAAGTAGGCACCTACAGCGTGGACGCAACGCTTAAAGGCAGCTACTACGGCATTTTTGTAAGAGAGTTCAAAATCGTTCCCAAGGGCACATCGATTTATGAGGTTATCCCCGGTAAAAAGCAGATGACCGTTCACTGGGGCACGCAGAAAACGCAGACAACGGGCTATCAGCTCCAGTATGCGACTAATGCAAAATTCACCAAGGGCACAATTATTACCGTAAAGGACAACACGAACACCAAGAGAGTTGTAAAAAACCTCACTTCCGGCAAAAAGTATTACGTAAGAGTTCGCACTTACAAATCGGTTGACGGCGAAACATACCGTTCAGCTTGGTCAAAGGTAAAGTATACTACTGTTAAATAATCTGAAAGGAGATTTATTATGGCACTTTTTGAAAAGAAATTCTGCGACGTTTGCGGAGAAAAAATCGGTATGCTCGGCAACAGAAAGCTCGACGACGGCAACCTTTGCAAGGACTGTGCTAAAAAGCTTTCCCCCTGGTTTTCCGAAAGAAGGCACTCCACTGTTCAGGACATCAAGAATCAGCTTGAATACAGAGAGCAGAACAGGCAGAACCTCAACTACTTTAACCCCACGCGCGTAATCGGCGACGACTGGAAGCTTTACATAGACGACAATCAGGGCAAGTTCTGCGTTTGCAGGCGCGATATCCGCAGCGAAAATGCTGATATCATCGACCTTTCGCAGGTAAGCAACGTTAGAAGCGAAGTCCGCGAGGACAGGGATGAGATTTATGACCGTGATTCCGAGGGCAACCAGGTTTCCTACAACCCGCCGCGCTATGAGTACAAGTACGAAATCTTTATTATAATCAACGTTAACACACCGTACTTTGACGAGATTAAGTTTGAAGTTACAGGCGTTGGCGAGGGCTACGACCGCTACACAGAGCAGTTCAGACGCTATGAGCAGATTGCAGACGATATGGTTCGCGCGCTCGGCGGAAGCGGCTTTGTTAACAGCAACATGGGCGGTATGAACGGCGGCTACGCAGGCGGCATGAACAACAATATGGGCGGCTTTGCAGGCGCTGCAATGGCAGGTGTTATGAACGCTGTTAACGGCATGAATAACAACAATATGAATAACGGCGGCTACAACCGTATGAACAACCAGCAGGGCTATAATAACCAGCAGCAGTATAATCAGCAGGGTTACAACAACCAGCAGGGCTTCAATCAGCAGCAAGGTTACAATCAGCCGCAGCAGGGTTATAACCAGCAGGGCTTCAACCAGCAGCAGAATTTTAACCAACAGCAGCAGTACAATCAGCAGAGCGGCTACAATCAGCAACAGCAGTTTAATCAGCAGCCCCAGCAGCAGGGCGGACAGTGGTTCTGCCCGAACTGCGGCACACAGAACAACGGCGCGTTCTGCGAAGGCTGCGGAACACCAAGGCAGTAATATAGTGTATAATACGCCTCCCTTGTGTAAAGGGAGGCGTTTTGCAAATCGAAAATAACAAATAAAAATGTGGCAGTCTAACGATTTAACAAAAGTTATCCTGTCACTTGTTTTTTAATCCCAAAATATAATCTGAGGATACATTATATAATTTACATAGCTTTATCAAATGTCTTATCGGCAATTCATTTGCACCACGCTCATAACGAGCGTACATAGTCTGCGAAGTACCAAGATAGTCCGCGACATCCTGTTGAGTTAAATCATTATCTTCACGCAAATCTTTTATTCTTTTGATATATTTCATATCATCACCAAGAATATTATACCAAGTAAATATATTTACTATTGACTTTAGTAAATATTTTTACTATACTAAAAGTGAAAGCTGTTGTTGAAAGGGGAAGTGATATGGCTGATATGGGAACAAAAGAAGCCTCAGAATTATGGGGTGTACCTCAATGGAAGGTGCAAAAATGGTGCCGTAATTGTGGAGATTCAAAAATAACACAAGACAAACCAAGAAGTCCTTGGCATATACCAAAAAACTATCCAAACCCATTTAAATAAAAGGAGGAAAATAATGAAAAGAATACTTATAATAACGAGTTCACTTTTAATGGTGCTACTTGTTTTTGCTGGTTGCACAACAGCCGGAACACAAAGCGATTCAACCGACGATGGATCAATAGTGATTACTCCAGAAAATGCTGAAGATTATTTGGAAATGAATTTAGAAATAGAACGATTTGATTATAATAGTATGAATGGTAAAGTATATACTGATCACGAAAGCCATAATGCGTTTATAATATCGGGAGATATCAATGGAATTAGCGGTTATAGATATGAAAATGTGGAATTAACTATTGAATGTATAGTTAACAGTGATGTGCCTATTGTTAACACAAACACTAAAGGTCGAGAGTTTAAAACAACAGTTTCTCTTAGTTCTGCAGGTAACGCCACAGTAGAAGAGGGATTTCAGTGTTGGATTGGAAAAGAAACAGATTCTACTATTACTTATAAAATAGTTGAAGCAAGCGGTACAGTTTATCACTAATTTGATATGTAGAAAAAGAAAAAAATAGAGAGACGGTTCCCACATAGAATGGGAGCTGTCGCATTTATGCGACGGATTGTAACAACCCCTCCGTCTTGCCTTCGGCAATCCCCCTCCCTTTACACAAGGGAGGCGTTTTTTTGCAAAAACTTTTCCGCCGCGCAAAAATAAAACGTCCCTGCTTTTTGCAAGGACGTTGTAATCTGTAAAACTATCTCTTTGAGAACTGTCGAAACGTTAAGAAAACAGTCCGGTGGACTGTTTTTAGTTTCGACCGCAGCGGCTAAGCCGCGAGGACCCGCAGTTTTTGCGATTTCAAAAAAGAAAAAACGCTCCCTTTTCGGAAGCGTTTGTGAAAAACTATCTCTTGCTGAACTGCGGTGCGCATCGTCCAAACAGCCTGCGTGATTAAATGTATTTGCTTTGCAAACACATAACAATCACTACGGCTGTTTCTCCTCTCCCCAAAAAATCTGCGATTTTTCGGGGACCCCGATGATTTTGAAGCAGCCCGCCGCGCAAAAATAAAACGTCCCTGCTTTTTGCAAGGACGTTGTAATCTGTAAAACTATCTCTTTGAGAACTGTGGTGCACGGCGGGCTGCTTTGAGACCGTACTTCTTTCTTTCCTTCATACGTGGGTCACGAGTGAGGAAGCCAGCCTTCTTGAGTGCAGGACGAAGGTTTTCGTCATACTGAAGGAGAGCTCTTGAAAGACCGTGGCGGATTGCACCTGCCTGACCTGTTACACCGCCGCCGTTAACGCGGCAAACGATGTCAAACTTTTCAGCTGTATCGGTGAGAACGAGCGGCTGACGAACGATGAGCTTAAGTGTTTCAAGACCAAAGTAATCGTCGATATCTCTGTCGTTAATAGTGATTTTGCCGGTACCTGCATATACGCGTACGCGTGCTACAGATTCTTTTCTTCTGCCTGTTCCGTAGAAATAAGGATTTGATTCGTACATATGCTACATACCTCCCTTAAAATTCCCAAGCTTCAGGCTTCTGAGCCTCGTGCTTGTGCTCTGCATTTTTGAAAATTCTGCATCTTGTGAGCTGCTTTCTGCCGAGAGTTGTGTCAGGAATCATACCCTTAACAGCAAGTTTCATAGCGAAATCGCTCTTGTCCTTCATCAGGGTGCCGTACTTAACCTCTTTGAGGTTTCCGATATAACCGGAGTGGTGCTGATAAAGCTTTTTGTTGAGTTTGTCACCGGTAAGAACAACCTTGTCGGTGTTAATAATAATTACGAAATCACCGCAGTCTACGTTAGGTGTGAAGATTGCCTTGTGCTTACCTCTGAGAAGTACAGCAGCCTCTGCAGCAACTCTGCCGAGCGGCTTGTCAGCGGCATCAATCACATACCACTTGCGTTCGATTTCGTCAGCTTTTGGCATAAATGTTGACATAATCGTGTCCTCCAAAATTATTTTTAATGCTTGGTTATCATACCAAAACACATAAAAAAAGTCAATACTTAAATTAAAATAATTTAGGGTTGCTCGCGTTTCCTCGCTTTTTCTTCGTTTTTCTATGCATTTACTCATTTATAATTTACACAAAAAAGTTGACCTGCGCCCCATATATAGGTATAATATAAACAGCAGGCTTCACATAAAAATACAAGAAAGGAATGATTATATGGTATATACCGTAACATTTAACCCTGCACTTGACTACACACTTAACACAGACAACCTGAAAAACGGAACAGGTGTAATTAACCGCGCAAAGACAGCCGACCTGCACTACGGCGGCAAGGGCATTAACGTTTCGGCTGTGCTGACTATGCTCGGCGTGCCCAACAAAGCGCTCGGCTTTGTGGCAGGCTTTACAGGCAGAGAGCTTGAATCCCTGCTTAATGCAGACAACATCAACTGCGACTTCATCAGACTTGAGCAAGGTCAGACGCGTATTAACGTTAAAATCAAATCCGATGACGAAATGGAAATCAACGCCCCCGGTCCGGAAATCGGCGACGATGATATAGAAAAACTTATGTCCAAGCTCGGCAAGATGGACAGCGGCGATTTTCTTGTGCTGTCCGGCTCTGTGCCGAAAAACCTGCCTGCTGATATTTACGAGCAGATTCTCAGCAAGCTTGAAGGCAAGGATATCAAAGTAATCGTTGACGCAACAGGCAGCCTGCTGACGGAAACACTTAAACACAAGCCGTTCCTTATTAAGCCGAACCGTACCGAGCTTGGCGAAATCTTTAATACGGAAATCAAAACAGGTACGGACGTAGATAACTACGCGGCAGAATTGCAGCGTATGGGTGCGCAAAACGTGCTTGTTTCCCTTTCAAAAAACGGCGCGATGCTGCTTGACGAAAGCGGAAAAATCCACCGCGTAAGCGCAATTAAGGGCAAGCGCGTTAACAGCGTAGGCTGCGGCGACAGTATGGTTGCAGGCTTTATTGCAGGCTACATCAACACAAACGACTTTGAGTACGCGCTCAAGCTCGGTAACGCCTGCGGCGGCGCAACCGCATTTTCCGAAGCACTTGCAAGCAAGGAAGAACTTGCCAAATATATTTAACATAAGATAAGGGGTAAAAATTATGTATTGTCCAAAGTGCGGCAGCCAACTGCCGAATAACTCACAATTCTGCGGCGCGTGCGGATTCAATATGCAGCAGGGCGCACCTGCACCGCAACCGCAACAGCAGATGCCGCAGCAGCCGCAACCCAACCCGCAACCGCAGTATCAGCAGCCAAACCAAATGCCTCAACAGCAGTATCAGATGCCGCAGCAGCAATATAATATGCAACCGCAGCAGCAGGTTTACAACCCTGCAGCGTACGGCGGTGCTGCCGCTGTGCAGCCTAAAAAGAAAAGTAAGGCGCCGCTGATTATCTTAATCGTAGTTGCCGTATTTGCCGTATTTGCAATTTTAGGCGTTGCGTGCAAAACCGTTATTTCAAAGGCGATAATGGGCGAGGTAGGCTATTACGCAGTGGCGGAAGCCGAAACAATGTCCCAAATCCTTAAAAACGACGAGTTTGCCAAGCTGCTTGAAACCGAAGATTTCAGCGTTGACGCGGACGGCACCGTTGCATTTATGGAGAGTGAAGAAGGCAAGCTGCAGCTCAAGGGCGGCTACAGCGGCGAGGATGATAAAGCAACCGCAAAACTCACGCTGCTCGGCGACTCCGCTGACGATAATATGGATATTATCATCAATATGGGTAACGGCAAGCTTGGCGTTGAAACAAACGGCGAAACCACTACCATTCCGCTGTCGCCGGAGGTTAACACGGACGAATTCAGCGAGCTTGTAACCAAGATTTACCCGATAATCAAGGACGCGGAAAAGGCTCACCTTGCGGACGGCATTTCCACTTCCAAGGAGGAGATTGACGGCATTTCGTGCAAAGTTACCACGTTTTCCGTTAAAGAGAGCGACCTGCTTTACGCAGTTGCCGACGTGCTTGAGGCTGCGCAGGGCGACGAGGAAATTATGGAATCCATCAAGAAGGTGCTTGAGGATAACGCCGCGCTTATCAGCCAGTTTTCCGACGAGTTCTCGGGCAAAACCGCGAGCGAAATCTACAGCGAGCTCACAACCTCGATTCCCACCGCAATCACTTCGCTCAGAAGCGAGGCGGACGCGCTTGTTGCAAAGGGCGACACAACTATGTTCACCTACAAGGTTGCGTATAAGAATAAAAAGGAAATCCTGCAAAGGCAGTTCTCCGCAGGCGATACCTCGTTCACGATTAAAACCATCATTAACGGCGACGTTGCAACTGTGTCCTACACGAAGGACAGCAACAACAACGTGATGTATGTAAGAACAATCGACGGCGGCAAAACCACCATTCAGCTTACAGGCGTTATTGACGGCATTTCGTTCAGCGCAACGGGTTCCGACCTTGAAACCGAAACCGTTAACGGCGTGGCTGTTCCCATCGGCACAATCAACTTTGCGTTTTCCGACGTATCGAGCGGCAAAATCACAATGACTGCGGACGACCGCTTCCACATCAATGCGGAATACTACACGGGCGAGGGCAAGGCGCTTGACGCAAAGCTCAACTTTACGCTCAGCGACAAGGCTGACCTTTCGGACTACAAGGAACCGGCAGAGCCGGACAGCAATTCCGCAAGCGATTTTTCCAGCTTCTTTGATATGTAAAAACCAAAGCATCGCGTGCCTTTTTACTGTTCACTGTCCCCTGTTCACTATACACTAAAACACCGACGGCATTCCGTCGGTGTTTTCTTACTTAATATACAGTTTCATAACCTGCTGCTGTGCTTTTTCCTCAAGCGTGTCGTCAAGCGGCGCAAGGTCGGCTTTGCCGTACTTATTTTCAAGCGCTTTTGCTATAAGCAGGTCGGCAAACTTCGGGTTCTTCGGCAGCACGGGACCGTGCGAATACGTACCGAAGGTGTTTTTGTACCTCACTCCCTCTGTGCCGTCCTCGCCGTTGTTGCCGTAGCCCTTAATCATTTTGCCAAGCGGCTCAACGGATTCGCCGAGGTAGGTTCTGCCGCTGTGATTTTCAAAGCCGACAACCTCAATGCCCTCTTTTGTCTTGTAGGCATAGTTGCCAATCATTCGCTCGGGTTTGCCCTCGGTGTAAAAATCAAGCGCGCCCATATATTCAAGCATTTTGCCGTCGTAGGTTTTGTAGTACTTGCCGAGCATCTGGTAGCCGCCGCAGATTGCAAGCATAACCTTGCCGCTTTCAATAGCGTTGTGAATCTGCACGTCCTTGCCCTTTTTGAGGTCGTCAAGCAGCACGTCCTGCTCAAAGTCCTGACCTCCGCCGATAAACAGAATATCGTAATCATCGGCGTTAAAGGTTTTGCCCATTGTGATGGCGTCCGTCTGCACTTCGATGCCGCGCGCGTTCATGCGCTCTGTCAGCGCGATAATGTTGCCCCTGTCGCCGTAGAGGTTGAGCATATCGGGATAGAGGTGAGCAATTTTAATCATCATTCCCAGAACTCCTTTCCGCCAAGACGTTTGGCAATCACGGGGCGCATCGTCATCATTGAGGTGTAGGTCGGGATAATATAAACATCCCTGCCCTGACTCGTTGCAATGTCGCACAGTTTTTCGTAATCCTCGTTTTCAATAACCTTGATTTCCCTGCCCTCGGTGCCCTCGTACTTAATGCGGATAGCCATATCGTAGCAGCGCTTGCCGGAAACGTAGATATCCTTGATGTTCTCCTTCTTGAAGATGCCGGAAAAATCGACGTCCCAGATCCAGCTGACGTCGGTGCCGTCCGCGTCGTTGTCATTAAGGCTGAAAATCACGGTAAAATCATCGTCAATATCGGACAGATATTTCGTCGTCTGGCTGAAGCCCGTGGGGTTTTTAACAAGAATGAGGTTTACGTTGTGCTCGCCGTCGCCCGCTTCAAAAAACTCCATCCTGCCAAACGCGCCGTTGAAGCTTGCAAGCGCGGAGATAATCGTGGCATTGTCGATACCGAGCGCGGACAGACCGCACGCGCAGCCGACTGCATTGTAGACGTTATAGTAGCCGCCAATGTTGATTTTTACGGTGTTTGCTTCGCCGCCGAAATCAGCATCAACAACGGAATAATGCATACACGTTTTCTTTACTGCCGTAACTGCAAAATCCGCCTGAGGGCGCTTGTAGCCGCATTCGGGGCACTCAAAGCCGCCGAGGTGACCGTAGGTGTGGTACGAATACTCGTACTCGTGCTTGCAGAAAATGCAGTATTTTGCGTCCGAGATTTCGGGCGGCTCTGCGTCCTTATCAAACGGAACATCCACGCCGTAGGTCATAATCTTATTCGGAATCTCGCGCGACATTGAATACGTCAGCGAGCAGTCGCCGTTAAGGCAAACGATAGCGTCCGGCAGATTTTTAACCGACTCCTTTATAGCATTGAGCGTGTGAGTAACCTCGCCGTAGCGGTCAAGCTGGTCGCGGAACACGTTGGTGACAAGCACAACGTCCGCGCGGATGTACCTTGAAACTTCCTTAAACGCATTCTCGTCGCACTCAACAATGGCGTATTCCTTTTTCGCTTTGCCGGTAATGCCTGAATTCATAATGAACGAAGCCGTTATGCCCGTAATCAGGTTTGCGCCCGACTTGTTGTTAAAGTAAGTCTTGCCGGCTTTCTTCAGCCCCTCCTCGATAATACGGCAGGAGGTGGTTTTGCCGTTGGTGCCCGTAACGATAATAACCTTAACGTTTTTAGACAGGTCGGCAAGCACGTTGCGCTTGATTTTGATTGCAACTCTGCCGGGCATAGTGGTTGCGCCCCTGCCCATTTTTTGCAGTATAAACGCAACAATCCTGCACGCAAGGCAGCTTAAAAATACTCTCATAGTATCACTCCCGTGAGAAAAATCTTATCTTTTTTATTTTAAACTATACAAAATTTTTAGTCAAGCGTTTATTGTCTTTTTGTTAGTTAAAAAACAGCAACCATAACGAATACTTTCATTACGGTTGCGTTAGTATTATAGATTGTTTTTTGCGGTTTTGCACGAAGCAATAAGCATTACACGAATCGACGCACATTTTTCACTTAACTGTTTAAAGGTCGTTTCATCAATATAGTTTGTGCGATATAAAAGCTCGAGCCAATAGCCAGTTTCGTTTGCTTCCTTTAACGCAATTTCAAGTTTAGATATAAAATCTTTTTTTCCTTGCGCATAATTTGCTTCATATATATTTGCACCGATAGATGTGCCGCTTCTGCCGATTTGATTGGCAATTATGTGCTCGTGGCTTGCTTTTAATTCTTTCACTAAATTTACAATTTCAACGGAAAACTCCATTGATTGTACTGCAAGTTTGTTTTCTTTCATTATATTTTTACCTCATTACCAATCCTTAAATGATGTCGGCGAAATCGCCTAATGATGTATCGGCAAGCCAAAATGAGGCTGCTCGCGCTGCTTGCAATGATGTAATGTTTGCCTTGAAAAACGTGCGAAGCACACATCATTAGTGAAACATCATCATTGCGAGAGCAACATCATTTGCCTAAGGCAAACATCATTCCACCAAAAACGCCTCATTTGATAAACAAATGAGGCGTTTTTGGTGGGAACAACAGGGCTCGAACCTGTGACCCTCTGCTTGTAAGGCAGATGCTCTCCCAGCTGAGCTATGCTCCCGTCAGCGTTATTAATTATAACACAATTATCCTGTTTGTCAAGTGCTAATCGCTGATAATTTTAAACAATTCTTTTAGCCTGTCCTGCTGCTCGGTAAGGTACAAATAGCCGAACAGCGCCTCTATCCCCGTGGCGATATGGTATTCGCCCTGCGACGCGGATTTGGGGTTGTGACCGACTTTTGCGTTCCTGCCGCGCTTGTAAACGGCAACTTCGTCATCGGTAAGAACATCCTTGATTTTGTCGTACGCTTCAGTCTGCGCCTTTGCGCTGACGTACTTAACGCTTTCGCGGTGCAGGTCGTTTACGGGGCGGTTAGCCTCAACAACAAGCGTTTCGCGCACAAGCATTTCGTACACGCAGTCGCCGATAAACGCAAGGTTAAGCGGCGAAAGCTGTTTGGGGTTAATATCTTTTTCGGTAAATCTCATTACTTTATGTATTCAAACTCTATGTCGTAGAGCGACACAATGTCGCCCTCCTGTATTCCTCTTTCCTCAAGGGCGGCAAACACGCCGCTCTTATCAAGCACGCGCTGCATATACTGCAGCGATTCGTAATCTTCGGTGTCGATTCCCTTAAGCACTTTTGGGAACCAGTCCGCCTCAACAAGGAAGTAGCCCTCCTCTTCTTCGGTAATCCTGAAGCCCGTATCCTGCCCGATAATCGATTCAATCGGGATTTCCTCGGTTTCGTACTCCTTAATCGGCGGCAGGTCCTTGAGCTTGTTCCAAACAACGTTCATCAGTTCCTGCGTGCCCTCAAGAATAGGCGCGCAAATGGAATAGTATTCGTAGCCCTTGCCCTCAACGTAGTTTTTAAACTCCTCAATCTGCTCGGGCTCTGCCATATCAATTTTGTTGCCTGCAACAATCATCGGGCGCTCGGCAAGCTCGGGATTGAACTTGACAAGCTCTGCGTTAATCTGCTCAAAATCATCGGCAGGATTCCTGCCCTCGTGACCGCTTACGTCAACAATGTGTATGAGCAGACGGCATCTTTCCACATGGCGCAAAAACTGGTGGCCAAGACCTATGCCGTCGCTTGCGCCCTCAATAAGACCGGGAATATCCGCAATTACAAAGCTGTTGCCCTCGCCCATCGACACAACGCCTAGGTTCGGCACAAGCGTTGTAAAGTGGTAGTCCGCAATCTTGGGCTTTGCCTGCGACACAACGGAAATAAGGCTCGACTTGCCGACTGACGGATAGCCGATAAGACCGACGTCTGCAAGGAGTTTCAGCTCGAGATTGACCTCCCACTCCTCACCGGGAACGCCCGGCTTTGCAAAGCGCGGAACTTGCCTTGTGGGCGTGGCGAAATGCGGATTGCCCCAGCCGCCTCTGCCGCCCTTTGCAGCGATAAAGCGCTCGGTTTTGCTCATATCCGCCATAACTGCGCCGCTCTCCGCCTCGCGGATAAGCGTGCCGCGCGGAACGCGGATTTCCAGATCCTGCCCCTTTTTGCCGTTGCAGCGTCCGCCCTTGCCCGGCTCGCCGTTTTGCGCCTTGTACTTGCGCTTGTAACGGAAGTCTGCAAGCGTTGCAAGATTATCGTCAACAACAAAAACAACATCGCCGCCCTTGCCGCCATCGCCGCCGTCAGGTCCGCCTGCGGCTACATATTTTTCGCGGTGAAAAGCAACGGCACCGTCGCCGCCGTCACCGGCTTTGATTTTAACTTTTGCAATATCTACAAACATTGTGTTTCCTCCGGAAACGGTGATTAGTGGTCAGTGGTCAGTAGGGTTTTTACTGCGCTGATGATGCTCGGTACAAGCATAACCGCGCCGTAGAGCATAAGTACTGCAAGCACAAGCGGAAACAGCACCACAATCAGCACCATCTGCGTTTTTGTGAGTTCCCCCACCTTTAAGAACGCGCACACAAACCCCGCGTACGACACACAGGGTATAAGCGGAAGCAGCAGCCCTGCAATAACCGTTTGCAGTTCTGTTACACGCTGTGTTTCCACCCTGCTGCGCAGCGCGAACATAAACGCCGTAAGCAGCACGACGCCCACGATGTACAGCAGAAATACCGATAATAAATATCTTTTTGCAATCTGTTTTTCACTCATAGCAATAGAGTACCATTATTAATGTATAATGTCAATGTTTTGAGTGTTTTGGATGAAAAGTATAATTATAAAAAACATTATTATATAGGAAAATACCATTTTTGCTCAAAACACTTAAAACATAAAGGAGCGCTATCTGCACTCCCCTACCGTTTTGTGTCGATATACGTTACTATCAGCGCGCCTATGCCCTTGCTGATAAGCGAGCACAAAACCGATGTAAACACCACGGTTATTATGCTTGATGCAATGTTATCTGCGCCGATTTTCATAAACGAGCCTGTGCTGCCGCCCGACTTGAATTCCAGATACCAGAAGCCTGCCGTGCAGGCAAACGGCACAATAAAACTGACAATGCGCAAAAACACATTATCCCTGTCGCGCCGTGAATACGCGCTGAGTATACCGCCGATTATTCCGCCTGCCAGAAGTAGCGCCCAACTCATAATTACCCCCAAAAAAGACCGAACCATAAGGTCGGTCTGCGATAGTGCTTATTTGTTGTTTTGAGCAAGGTATTCGTTAATCTGTGCAAGTACAGCGTCGCTGTCTATGCCGTGAACCATGCACGCTTCCTCAAGCGTTTCGCCGATAGAAGCGGGGCAGCCGACGCAGTGCATACCGTTTTGCATAAGGATAACCGCAATGCCTCTGTCATACTCAAGCATATCGCCCATAGTGGTCTGCTTTGTAATATCCATAGTCATACCCTCCAAATTCCTATTAATTCAATAGGTTTATCACATAGTAACACAATAATTATTTTGTGTCAAGAACAATTTTTTATTAAATATAATTGAAAAAATATGCAAGTAGTGGTACAATAGATAAGTGTTTTACGGAGGAAGAAAATATGTACAAAATCGGTTTTGACAACGACAAATACAAAAATATGCAGTCCCAGCGAATCCGCGAGAGAATAAGCGAATTCGGCGGCAAGCTTTACCTTGAATTCGGCGGCAAGCTGTTTGACGATTTCCACGCTTCGCGCGTGCTGCCGGGCTTCCAGCCGGACAGTAAGCTGCAGATGCTTTTGCAGCTTAAGGACGAAGCGGAGATAGTTATTGTTATCAGCGCCGAGGATATAGAAAAATCAAAGCGCCGCGGCGACCTTGGCATTACATATGACGACGACGTTGTGCGCCTTATCGGTGAATTTACGGAAATCGGGCTTATGGTAGGCAGCGTTGTGCTTACAAAGTTTTCGCCCTCGGCAAAAACCAGAGAGTTTGAGGAGAGACTTGGCGCGCTCGGCTACCCCGTTTACCACCACTACAAGATTGACGGCTATCCGTCAAACATTTCCAAAATCGTGAGCGACGAGGGCTACGGCAAAAACGACTACATCAAAACAAGCCGCGAGCTTGTAGTGGTTACCGCACCGGGTCCGGGCAGCGGCAAAATGGCTACCTGCCTGTCGCAGCTTTATCACGAAAACCAGCGCGGTATCAAAGCCGGCTACGCTAAATTTGAAACCTTCCCCATCTGGAACATTCCGCTTAAGCACCCCGTTAACATTGCGTATGAGGCGGCGACTGCCGACCTTAACGACGTAAATATGATTGACCCGTGGCACCTTGAAGCGTACGGCAAAACAACGGTTAACTACAACCGCGATGTTGAAATTTTCCCCGTTTTAAAGGCTACGTTTGACAAGATTTACGGCGAATGCCCGTACAAGTCGCCCACCGATATGGGCGTAAATATGGCAGGCAATTGCATTATTGACGACAACGCGTGCCGCGAAGCGTCAAAGCAGGAGATTATACGCCGCTACTTTACCTCACTTTGCGCAAATGCAAAGCTGCCGACTAATAACAACGAGGTTTACAAGATTGAACTGCTGATGAATCAGGCAGGTATCAGCGTTACAGACCGCGCCTGCACGGTTGCCGCACGCGTGCTTGCAGAAACAACAGGCGCCCCTGCCGCTGCAATCGAGCTTAACGACGGCACGGTTATCACAGGCAAAACATCCGAGCTGCTTGGCTGCTCATCTGCAATGCTGCTCAACGCTCTTAAGCACCTGGCAGGCATTGACGACGAAATTCTGCTGATTCTGCCGGAGGTTATCAAGCCCGTGCAAAAGCTCAAGGTAAGCTACCTCGGCGGTCACAACCCTCGCCTGCACACGGACGAAACGCTGCTTGCACTTTCCATTTCCGCAAGCACAAACGAGTACGCAGCGGCGGCGCTTGCACAGCTTAAAAACCTGCGCAACACGGAATTCCATTCCACGGTTATGCTGGCACAGGTGGACGAAAGCCTGCTCAAAAGGCTCGGCGTACGCGTAACCTGCGATCCGATAATCAAAAAACAACAGTAAAACAAAAACAGGGCGGATAAAAATCCGCCCATTTTTTATTGCATTTTGCGTTACATAAGCAATAAATAACTTGCTGCGCCGTACACGGTTGAAACCATAACAAGCACGTTTGCAATGGTGTTTGTTTTGCCCGTTATCATACGCACGATAATGCCGACTGCGCTGAAAATCAGTCCGCCCCACGCGGCGATAATCCTTACCGTCATATCGGGTGCAAGCGAGGTGGCGTTGATGAACGTCACAAGCACGGAAAGCGCAACGCCCAGCCAGAAGAAGATGAGGTGTACGCGCTCGTCGCCCTTTGGCTTGAACATAAATACCGAAGTGACGATGAATGAAAATACAATAACAACGTAAAGAATAAACAGTGGTTGAAGTGCCATAATCAGAACCTCCTAATACTTATCTCACCGCTTGTAAGGGTGGTGATTTCCCCGTTTTCAAGGCGGACGGCAAGCCCGCCGTTTTCGTCAATATACTCTGCTTTTGCAGGGGTAACAACCCCGTTTTTAATAAAGTTAATCCGCTCGCCGATTATCATAGAGTGCGTGCGGTAGTAATCCATATACTCCGCTGCAGGCGAATCTGCAACGTGCATAATTTCGTCTGCAATCGCGGCAATGAGTTCCGCGCGGCGTATGTCTGCGTTAAGGCTCGCCGCGTTTTCCACATCGTGCGGAAACTGCACGGTTTTGATATTCATACCCACGCCGATAATCACCGAGGTGACGGTCTGCGTTTCAAAATCCGTGACGGCTTCGGTAAGTATGCCGCAGATTTTTTTGCCGCCGAGGTAAACATCATTAACCCACTTGATTTGCGGCTTTTTATCGGTTAGCCTTTCCACCGCCCTGCACACAGCAACCGCGGCGGCTGTGGTAACGCTTACCGCGCTGCCAAGCGGCTTCATAGGATGCAGCACAAGCGTGAGGTAAACGCCCGTCAGCGCAGGCGAGTAGAACGTTTTGCCCTGCCTGCCCCTGCCGCCTGTCTGCTCGTCGGCGGTTACAAGGAAGGTGTTTGTTTTGCCTGTGCCGAGCAGCCGCTTTGCCTCGTTGTTAGTCGAGTCAATAGTCGGGTAGCACAGAACCTCAATATCATTTTTAAGGTGCGCGCCGATAAGTTCAGGCGTGATAATATCGTTGTCGCTGCCGAGGATATACCCTCTGTTTGTCACAGCGTCAATCGCGTAGCCCTCGCCGCGCAGCGCCTTAATCGCTTTCCACACCGCGGCTCTGCTCACGCCGAGCGTGCGCGCAATTTCCTCGCCGCTGATAAACGAATCCGAGTTCGCAATCAGCAGGCTCAATACTTCGTTTTTAGTACTCATACTATCTTCTTATGTAGAACACAGCCAGCGTGCCGGGGCCGCAGTGCGACGAAATTGTGCACCCTGCGTCGGCATAAATAGCCTCGGCAAACCTGCCGTTGCCCTCAACAAGCCCCTTGATGAACGCCAGAGTCTGCGGCTCAACGTCGCCGCTGTTTGCAACAACAATGCGCGATGTGTCAATCCTGTTTTCATCAAGCCGGTCGCTTACATACTGCTTGTACACCGCGTCCATTCTGCCGCGGTATTTTTTTGCAACGTCCATTGCGCCCTCGCTGTTAACGGCAATGCTCGGCTTTACGCCCAGAACGTTTGCGCCGAAGCGCGCCACGCCCGAGCATCTGCCGCCCTTGTGCAGGTATTCAAGCGAACTCAGCACAAAGGTTGCGCTTACCTTCGGCACAAGCTTTGTAACCTTGTCGGCAATCTTTTTTGCGTCCATACCCTTGTCGCGGAAGTCGCAGGCTTTGAGCACGAGCAGCCCCATAGCCGTGCAGAGCGACTTTGAGTCGATAACGTACACATCGTCAAAATCCTCTGCCGCGATGCACGCGTTGTGGTAGGTAGAAGAAATCGCGGACGACAGGCTGATATGCACAACCTTTTTGCCGTCGCTCACCGCGCGGTCAAAAACCTCGTAGTAGCGGTTTGGCGGCACTGCCGCGGTTTTTGGCAGAATCCCCTTTTCCGCCACAAAACTGTAAATGTCATTCGGCGTTACGTCAACCCCGTCAAGATGTTCCTCGTCGCCAAGCAGGATGGACAGCGGAATAATCTCAATTTCGCGCTGTGCCGCAATGTCCTTTGGCAAATCGCAGGTTGAATCAGCCGTAATCAGAATATCACTCACTTTAATAACCCCTGTTTGTTTTTACCTTGCGCCGTAGTTGATTTCTATACTGCTTATATCGCTGCGCGCATAGGCTCTGTCAAAAGTAATTTTAAGCACCTGCACACCGTTAACCTCCATAACCGAAGCGGTGTATGCAATGTCGTACTTGTTATTTGCGCCGTCGGTGATGACGATTGAAAAATCGCCCTTGCCGTATACGTCCGAATCAAACGTAAAGCCGCTTTTTGCGGTAAGCTCAACGTAGGATTCCGTAATCATAACCTTCTGAATGTTCTTGATGTCCGTGGACTCTTCCGCAAGCGAGATAGTCTGCTCTATAACGTCGCTCTTGAACTCGGGCTTGTACTTAATCCAGTCAATCACAGCGTCGTTGCCCACGGGGGTTTTGACGGAATTGTTTTCCGCATAATTCCACTGCTCGGTTGTAACAACAGTCGGGTCGGCAACAACGTACTTGCTCTCGGGCTTGAAGTTCATAGTCTTTTCCTTAACCGCAAACGTGCGGTCGCTCGTAAACGCAAGCTTGAAGTTGATGTGGCCTGCTGTCTGCACGGTCTGGGAATCCTTGTAGCTGATATTCACCTCAACGCTTATGCAGATTTCCTTGTCCTTATTTATGGAGTAAACGCCCTTGCCCTTTGACCAGGTTTGCATGGTAAGGTACTCGTTGCCGTTTTGCAGCGCACGCGCGTAGCCGTTGTAGCCGGACTTTGCAATGCCTGTTTTGCTGTCGTAGGAAATCGCTTTGCTCTTGCTGTCCATAGACACTTGCAAATACTTTTTGCAGGTCTTGAGCTGACTGATTTCCTCACGAATCTGGTTGGCGAGAATATCCTCCCAGGTGCTCTGGTTTGCGCAGTAAACATTGTACTTTACAACGCGCGAATCCTTAAGCTCGGGCTTTAGCAGAAACACTTCGTAAGTGTACTCTCCTGTAGACGCATTCTCCGTGCTGACTGCTTTAACAAGGATTTCGTCCGTGCCGTCGCCGTCGTAATCGGTAAGGTACATCTTGGGCGGCTTTGTGTCGTTAAGGCTGCCCCAGTTTTCAATCTCGTACTCGTCCTTGCCGTGGGTGAGTATGATTCCCGTGGTGCCTTTGTAGAGCTTATACCCCTCTTTTTTAAGCTGGGCGAGAAGCTGCCTGTCCGCATTTTTTTCCGTTGCAGGCTGCTGCGAAACAGTGGTGAGCTGCACGGTTTCCTGCTTTTCAAACGGGTTGCCGTTTGTGTAGTAGTAAACGCCGAAAACTATTCCCACCGCAAGCACCAGCGTGAATAAAACTCTGAAAAAATACTTCATTTAACTATCCCTGTATTTGTCCTTAAAATTAAATTCGTGTTTTTTGCCGTCTGATATATGGTAGCACTTTCCGCCTGCGAGGGCGAAAATGTATTTGTCGTGCTTCAAGGAATCGGAATAGACGTCAACGACCTTGATTTCGTCCCTGTCAAACTCCTCATAAAGGCGCCTTACCTTTTCCGCGCCGCGGCAGTTTTCGCCGATAATTGCGCCCGTTATAGGGTTGTGACGCGTGCAGATAAGCTTGTCAAAACCGAGCCTGCGGTCAATCTCCTCAAGTAGAAAATCGGGGCTTGCACTGATAACCACACTGTAGCGCTTTCTGTCCGCCTTAAACCATCCGTGCACCTGCTTTTCGTGCCTGTTCCAGAAGCCTTTTACCGCCTTTTCTTTTGGAATCATCGGCACAAACATAAAGCAAATGCGCTTAAACTGCGTGAACGTGATAACCCTTGCAAGCATAAGCACCAGACCTGCAACCACCACGGGCATCCATAAAATGCACCACGGATAATGCAGCAGGCAGTAGCCCACAAACAGCGTGCCGCTGTCAAACGGAACTATGGTTTTGTCAAAATCGTAAATGTCTATTTCCATAATTTATACAGTTTGTATAATTACACTTCCCTCTCGTCAAATGAGAAGGTGATTTTTTTATCGCTCTTAAACTGCGTAAGCTTTACGCCTGCGGAGTTGAGCATCTTTTTACTTGCAATCGTGCCGGGCGTGTTTGCATATTTGTCCGAGATGTAAACCACCTCTTTTATTCCGCTTTGTATAATCGCTTTTGCGCACTCGTTGCACGGGAACAGCGCCACAAAAATGCGCGAGCCGCGCAAATCCTGACCGCCGGAATTGAGTATTGCGTTAAGTTCGGCATGGCAGACAAACGGATACTTTGTGTCGTTTGGCTCTGCGGCGTTGCGTTCCCACGGAAAATCGTCGTCGCTGCAGCCGCGCGGAAAACCGTTGTAGCCCACGCTCATAATCTTGTTGTCGTCGCTTACAATGCACGCGCCGACCTGCGTGTTGGGGTCCTTACTGCGCATGGACGACAGCAGCGAAACACCCATAAAATATTCATCCCACGAAATATAGTCGCTTCTTTTTGGCATAGTGTTACCTCTTGTAAATTAAGCAAATACGTTGAGCGCGCCAACAAAATCGTCAAGCTCGGGCGCTTCAATTTCTTCAACCTTACCCTCGTCAACAAGTTTTGCGTTGTCGGGATTAATCGGCAGCTTTGCAAGCACCGGCAGGTTGAGTTCGGCTGCAGTTGCGTCAATCTGCGACTCGCCGAAAATGCTGTGCTTTTTGCCGCAGTCAGGGCAAACGAAGTAGCTCATATTCTCAATAAGACCGAGCACGGGCACATTCATCATTTCCGCCATATTGTACGCTTTATTTACAATCATTTTAACAAGGTCCTGCGGCGTTGAAACAATAACAATACCGTCAACAGGCAGCGACTGGAACACTGTAAGCGCCACGTCGCCTGTTCCGGGCGGCATATCAACAAAGAGTATGTCAAGCTCGCCCCAGTTAACGTCTGTCCAGAACTGCTGAATCATACCGCTGATAACAGGACCGCGCCACACTACGGGCGAGTTAACATCCTCAAGCAGCAGGTTGATGCTCATCATCTTAACGCCTGTTTTTGTAACAGTCGGCAGCAGCCCCATATCGTCCTGCATTGCGCGGCTTGTAATGCCGAAGGACTTCGGCACGGACGGACCCGTAACGTCGGCGTCAAGAATGCCGACCTTAAGCCCCGCCTTCTGGCACTTTGCGGCAAGCAGACAGCTTACAAGGCTTTTGCCTACGCCGCCCTTGCCCGACACAACGCCGATTACCTTTTTGATATTTGAGTGTTCGTTCATCGGCTGCAGAAAGCTCTGCTGCCTTGAGCCGCAGTCAGCGCTGCAGGTTGAACAATCGTGTGTACATTCGCTCATAACTTTATCTCCTGTTTGTGCTTTTTATTCATAGTTTCTGACAAGCGCGATTACCTTGCCGAGGACTATAAGCTCGTCCACGATAATCGGCTCGTAATTATCATTTTCAGGCTGCAGACGGAAGTGGCCGTTTTCCTTGTAAAAGCGCTTAACGGTAGCCTCATCGTCAATCAGCGCAACAACAATTTCGCCGTTTTCGGCAACGGGCGTTTTTTCAACAATCACAAGGTCGCCGTTTTCAATAGCGGCGTTAATCATCGAATCACCCTTAACGTGCAGCGCAAAAAGCTCTCTGCCGCCGCTGTTAATCGGCACGGGTATGTAATCCTCAATGCTTTCAACCGCAAGAATCGGCTGACCTGCCGTTACAGTACCCACAAGCGGCACGTATTGCGCGCGCTTGCTTCTGCCCGATATTGTGAGTGTGCGCTTCTGATTTGCGTCGCCGCGGTGGATGTACCCCGCCTCTTCAAGCGCCTTGATATGGTACTGCACGGTGGATGTTGACTTTACGCCGACAGCCGCACAGATTTCGCGCACGGAGGGTGCCACGCCCTTTTCGTCAATAGTGTCGCGGATATAGTCAAATATCTTCTTGCGTGTCTTGTTCATCTTGTCCACAAAGCGCACCCCTTTAAAATAATACTTATAATATACTACCATTAAACGTGCCCTTTGTCAAACAAATGTGCCCGAAACTTGCCGCATAATTAAAAAATTTGAAAAAGTGTTGACATTTAGTTAATAATAAGATATAATCTTGCTTGCAATTTGATTCGGCTTTATAGCTCAGTTGGCTAGAGCATTCGGTTCATACCCGGAGTGTCACTGGTTCGAATCCAGTTAAAGCCACCAACGGCCCGGTGGTCAAGCGGTTAAGACACCGCCCTTTCACGGCGGTAACACGGGTTCAATTCCCGTCCGGGTCACCATAACAAAAGCAGTCCGTTTGGACTGCTTTTTGTTATGCCGACGGGGATTGAAGCCTAAGAGGGTCTGAGCGTTAATAAAAAAGTTCGGGTCACATTGCTACCTGACCTTTGTGCCGATAATTGTAAAAAAGTCGGCACCAAGGTCAATAAACTTTTTGCACTATTGCTATTATTATGTATCTTGACAAACGGCGGTTAAAAATATAATATATGGTAAGGAGGTAAATTATGGGTATAATCTGTTTTCACAATCCGGACGATGAATACGGCTTTTTGAGCAACTGGGATTTGTCCGATTTTGAAGTTGACGGCATAAAGTTTACCTCGCTTGAACAGTATATGATGTATAAAAAGGCGGTTGCCTTTGACGATTTTGCCGTTGCGGATAAAATTCTTGCAACAAGCGACGTTAAAAAGATTAAAGCGCTTGGCAGAACCGTGCATAATTATAACGACACGGTGTGGAACGGCATACGGCAGATTGTTGTGTACGAGGGCTTGATGGCAAAATTCAACCAGAACCCCGAGCTTAAGGAAAAGCTGCTTGCTACCGGCGACGAAATTCTGGCGGAAGCGGCAAAAGGCGATACTGTATGGGGTATCGGCACCACCTTGCGCGAGAAGGCGCGCCTTGATATGGATAAGTGGAAGGGGCAAAACCTGCTTGGTTTTTCGCTTATGCTGGTTCGCGACGAACTGCGAAAAGACTTATCCGATTAATTCGCACAAAAAATAAAAATATAAAGAAAAGAGGAAAAATTATTGCTGTAATCTGTGTACTTGCGCTTGCTGTGTTTGCGGGCTGCTAGGGCAAAACGGAGGAGGAAACCACCACCGCTGCAAATGTGACTAACGTTTTGACGGGCTCATGGCAGAACGAGGACAACAAGTACACCTTTAACGAGGACGGAACCGGCTTCCTGCTTAACAGGAAGGACGAAACAGGCGTGGCTACTACTCAGGCTGCAACGGCAGCTCACAGAACACCACAACCGGCACTTATGAGATTAAAGACGGTAAGCTTTACCTCAATCTCAGCGACGGCACTTCGCTTGTACCGGTTAACTAATCCGCAAAGCAAAACGCATCAAAAAAACGCCTCTCATTTATGAGGCGTTTTTATTATTTATACAAACATATTATGTATTCTGCTTTGTCCGTTTTAAACTCTGCAAATTCGGCGTCTGCCGGGTACTGCGCGGATTTTAAATCCACGTTTGCAATGCCCGTTCCTGCGCGTTTAAGGTACGCTTCCTTAAACGTCCAGATTCTGTAAAAGCAGTTAAGCGCTTCTGCGTGCGTGATGCTTTTGTCGCGCAAAAACGCAAGCTCGCTGTCGGTGCAAAAGCGGTCGGCAACAGACGTATTTATGTCGCTTATCATCTCAACGTCAATGCCGACGGGTTTATCGCTCACCGTGCATATAACAATTTCGCCCGAGTGGCTGATGTTAAACTCAACATCAAGCCCGTTTGCAAACGGCTTGCCCTGCTCGCCGGTACAAAAAGCAATGCTTTCGGCAGGCGTGCCGCAGTGTGCGGATATGAGCTTTCGCGCAAGGATTTCCCCTGCTGTTGAGCGCTTTTTATCCTCGTCAAAACGGAACCTGTCCACGCGCTGCTTTTTTTCTGCAGACATCAGCGAATACGCGCGTGCGTACTCGTCGGCTGTGATATCGTTAATGTTAACAAGCTCGGTTTCGCCGTTAAAAATCTTCTGCGTGCGCATTACTCTGCTTCCTTTTTGTGCGAGCCGATTTTATTTTCCTCGCCTTTAATCAGGCGCTTGATGTTGTCTTTATGCTTAAGCAGCACGATTGCGGAAAACACAAGTGCAATCGCAAGCGCGAGCAGCCTGTAAGTCATTTCGCTGCCGCCAAAGGTGTTTTTAGCCCTGATGTAGTGGTGGATAATGCTGAACTCCTTGTCAAACAAAAAGAACGTGCAAATCGGGTACACAACCGCAAACGCGATTGACGACAGCGAGATGTATTTTGTGATGAATACAAGCGCAAAAAACAGCACAGTGCCGATAACGAACAGCCGCCAGTCGAGCGTGCAGATCATAGCGGCGCAAACGGTAATTCCCTTGCCGCCCCTGAAGCCGAAAAAGCACGGATAGATATGCCCGATAAAGCAGAAAAAGCCGGAAATCACCTTAAAAAAGTACTCGTACTTTGCAAAAATCGCGGCGTCTACGTTGCTGAAAATCAGCCATACTATAAGGTATGCAACAATCACCTTTGCAAAATCAAGGAAGAACGAAAGCACGCCGTACGCCCTGCCGTAAGTGCGCACCATATTTGTAGCGCCTGCGTTGCCGCTGCCGGATTCCCTTATATCGCCCTTTTTGAGCACACGGCTCATAATAATCGAGCTGTTTAAGCTGCCGATAAGGTACGAAATCACTGCGCAGATTAAAAGTAAAATAACCGTTTTCATTGTATCACCCTTTGAATTTATACTTGAATTATAGCAGTAATTATTAAAAATGTTAAGCGATTTGGGATATGTTTTATAATTTGTTAATATTAAATAATTATAAAGTATCTGCCCAATTCATTGCAAAATGCTGCGATACGGCATATAATTAAGCATACACATTTTTACCCATAGGAGATAGCATTATGAGAGATTTCGTTTTAGCAACCGATTCGTCCTGCGACCTTCCGCAGGAACTGGTGGACAAGTTTGAATTAACAGTTGTGCCGCTTACCGTAACAGTGGCGGGCAAAACATATACAAACTACCTTGACGGCAGAGAAATCGGCTTTAAGGAATTTTACGACCACACGAGGGCGAAAGAGGAAATTAAGACCTCCTGCCCGAGCCTTGAGGCGTTTAACAAAGCGTTTACCGAGGTGCTTGAAAGCGGCAGGGATATCCTTTATATCGGCTTCTCCTCCGCGCTGAGCGCAACCACGCAAAACGCAAGAATCACCGCAGAAGAGCTTGCGGACAAGTACCCCGAAGCAAAGATTATTGTTGTGGATTCGCTTGCTGCTTCCATGGGTCAGGGACTGCTGATTAAGTACGTTTTTGATGAGAAGCAGAGCGGCAAGACGATTGAGGAAGTTGCACAGTACGCAGAGGACACCAAGCTGCACATCTGCCACTGGTTTACGGTTAACGACCTTATGCACCTAAAGCGCGGCGGCAGAATCAGCGCAACTACGGCTATTACAGGCGCAGCGCTGAACGTTAAGCCCGTTATGCACACGGACGACGAGGGCAGGCTGACGAATGTAGGAAAAGCAAGGGGCAGAAAAGCCTCGCTCGCAGCGCTGCTTGAGCATATGAAGGAAACCGCGATTAACCCCAAGGAACAGACTATTTACATCAGCCACGGCGACTGCGAGGATGAGGTTAAGGACTTTGCAAAGCTGATTAAAAAGGAAGTCGGCTTTAAGGAAGTTGTTATTAACTACGTAGGCCCCGTTATCGGCGGACACACCGGCCCCGGTGTTGTAGCGCTGTTCTTCTACGGCACAAAAAGATAAAAAAACAACCGCATCAGAAATCCTGATGCGGTTGTTTTTTGTGCACCGTTAATTACTTTTTGGTTTTTACTGTTTTTGCCGCTGTCCAATTGGATGCGATGGTTGCACCGTTTACAGTTTTGTAGGTGCGGATGCGAACAAAGTATGTTTTGCCGCCCGCAAGGTTTTTAATAGCTTTTTTGGTGCTCTGATTGCTTTTAACCGTGTAGGTTTTTGTTGCTTTTGCGGTGAACTTTACGCTTGTGGAAACCTGAATCTGGTAGCCCGAAGTCTGAACTGCCTGCTTTTTCCACTGAACGCCGATTTTCTTTTTGCCGGGCGTCAGCTTTGTAATGGAGGTGTTCTTTGGTGCGATTGTGAACTTGAGCACCTTTTTGCCCGAGTACTTACCCTTGAAGGTAACCGTTGCGCTTGCCTTGCCAACGTTCTTGTTGTTAGTGTATTTAACCGTGTAATCGGTGCCCTTTTTGAGCGTATTGCCGCCCCAGTCCTTAACCGTAACAGCCGGTGTGTAGGCTTTGTTTGCGTATGTGTACTTTGTTTTGGAAAGCGTTACAGTTCTGATTGCCTGAACGTAGTCCTGCTGATACTCTTCGCAATGTTTGCACGGATAATTAATTCTGCCGGTGCTGTCAAAATCAGCTTTTGAAACCACGGTGTACTTTGAATAATCAATGTCGTGCTGCCTCATCCAATAAATTGTTACGCCTAAGTTTGATTTGAGGTTGCTGATGTAAACGCTGACATCCGTGTTGTCGCAAGCGCTTGAGATTGTAAAATCTTCGTTGCTAATCATGGGTTCGGTTTGACCGTCCTTAAGACCAAGCGCATATTTGAAAAACGATATGTTCCTAACGTTGTCCGGAATCACAAATTCGTCAAGGTCGGGGCAGTTATAAAACGCCTCCATACCGATTGACTTGATGTTGCTGGTGTTTAAATCAACCACGCGCAGTGACATACAGCCGAAAAATGCATAGTGACCGATTTTTTCAACACCTTTGATGTCTACGCTGTAAAGGTTTGGATTTTGATAAAACGCGTAGTTGCCGATGTGCTTAACGCCGCTGATTGCCACATAAACAATACTGTTTTTGTACGGCGCCCACGGTGCAGAATCGGCGGAAAAGTCAGCCATTTCGCTGCTTCCCGTGCCCTTGAGGGTAAGTGTTTCGTCCTCAAGCGACCAGGAGATATCGCCTGTTTTGCCGGTAATCGGGTTTGCAAGCGCCAAAAACGGAAGCATTGTGAGTGTTGTGATTATCATTATTAACGATAATGCAAGTGATAAAGATTTTTTCATACAATCATCCTTTCATAAAAAACAAAGATAACGAGTTATAATTATTATAACATATTATTAGCGGTTTGTATACTGCAAATTTAGCAGCAAAAAACAGCCTTGCAAAAGCAAGACTGTTGTAATTGTTATTTATCAAACACGCCGGCGATTGAGGTGTCCGCCATAAAGGTGTTTGAGTTGTAGAGCCAGAGCACGTCGGTTACGCCCTCTTTTTTAATCATCTGCTCGATGTCGCCCGAATAGTAGCGCGGGTCAACCATAATCACGCTTTTGTAGTACGGGTAAATCATCGGCACAAAGCAGTTTGCGTAAGAGTCCTTAACCACCATGAGCACGCGCGTTGATTTGAGCGTGGTTTCAATATTCACCTGCGAATAGTTGCCGCCGAAAAATACTTCGTACTTGTTCTTCTGGCCGAGCTTCGAGGAGTCGAACATCGACGCAGTCGTCTTTTTTTCGTCAACAAAGGTTACCGCGTACTTAACCTTGGTTTCCGGCACGGTGACGTTGATTGTGTCCTTTGCGTTGAACAGCCCTGCAGACGATGACAGCGTGCCCTGGAACAAGTTTGTTACAGCGTACGTGGTGTACTTGGTTTTGGAGGTGTTAAGCTTCATCGTCTTGGCAATCTCGCCAAACGCAAGCTGCGCCGCATCCGTAGTCCAGTGGTGGTCGGTGCGGTAGTAAAGCTGCGTTTCTTCCCCCGCTTTGGAAAACGGCGTGCATAAATCCACGGTCTTGATATTTTCATCAAGCGCGGCGTAAACCTTTTTAATCTGCGCCGCCTGGCTGACGGAACGCGCCTGCCGTGGCATATAGTCGGACAGCATTTCGCTTGAATTGGGCGCAATCGCCATATACGACTTAAGGGTCGGGTGCGCCGCGGTGAACTTGTTTATAGCGTCTACCGCTTTTTTGGTTTTTTCGTTAGTATAGTCAACAGGCGTTTCAAAAATGTAGTGCTTTTTGCCGATGTAAACGCCGTTAATCTCGCGCTTGCCGCAGAAAATATCAATTGCGGTACGCGTTTTTACAAGTCCGCCCCTGCCGAGGAACTGGTCGGAAAGATAGCTTTCCGTATCCTCCATAAACTTGCCGCTTGCAACTGCCGACATATTGAACTTCGGCTTCTGGGCAAGGTTGCGGTTTTCGTTTTCGCTGAACGTTTTGTCCTTGCTAACAAGCGTGAACACGCTGACAAACGTGATAATCGCAACCAAAATCATTGCGGTGATGACGTTGCACAAGTTGTAAAACGCATTTGCTTTCGACTGCATTTTGCCCTCGTTCGGGCTGTGCTGTGCGCTTTCAGCCGGCTCTGCCTGCTCGTCGTAATCAACGGGCGGTGCCTGTTTAACGGGTTTTGCCTTCTTTGCAGGCTTCGCCTTTTTTGCCTTCTTCGGCTCCCTCACGCGCGCCGGCTTTGCCTCGGGTTCGGGCTTTTCGCGCCGCGGCTGCCGCGAAGGTTTTGGCGGTTCAACAGGCTCTATGCGCTCAGGTCGCTCTGGACGTTCACCCCTGTGGCGACGTTCAAGTTCAGCGTACTGCAGCTCAAACTGTTCAATTAATTCATTTATATCGGTGTTTGGATTTTCTTTATTCGTCATAATCAGAACCTGAAGTATAAGAATGGATTGTACGTTTCGCTAATCATAAAGATTATGCAGAGTATAAACAGCAGCGGAATCGCAACAACGCGCACTTCGCTGACAAGTTTTGGCGGAAAACGCTCTGCAATCTTTTTGTACACAGGCGTTGCGCAGAAGATACCTATAAGTATCGGCAGCCAGTTTGACGACAGCAGGTACGCCGACTGCGAATCCAATATTCCGCCGCCTGCACCGAACATTGCGCCGATGTAATGCACTGCGTCCGTAAGCGTAGGCGCTGAGAAGAACACCCAGCCGAGCATTACGATTACCATTGTGAGTATGTGCCTTACTGCCGAGGGCAGTTTTTCAATAAGCTTTGCAAAAACGTATTTTTCAAGTATCAGCAGAACGCCGTAGTAAACGCCCCACATAATGAAGTTCCACGCCGCGCCGTGCCACAGACCTGTGAGCAGCCATACAACCATAAGGTTGAAGATGACGCGCGGTGTTTTGCAGCGGTTGCCGCCCAGCGGAATATAAACATATTCCCTGAACCACGTTGACAGCGAAATGTGCCATCTGCGCCAGAAATCGGTAACGCTGTCTGCGATGTACGGGTAATTAAAGTTTTCAACAAACTTAAAGCCGAACATCCTGCCAAGTCCGATAGCCATATCGGAATAACCGCTGAAGTCAAAGTAGATCTGCAGCGTGTAGCAGATAATGCCGATCCACGCGGTGAGGGCGCTTGTTTTAACAATTTCCTGCGCCTGGATGCCTGAATAAACCGCGCCGAGCGTGTTTGCAAGAATAAGCTTTTTGCCAAGTCCTACGGTAAAGCGCGTAAGCCCTGCTGAAAACTTGTTAAGCGATTCCTTGCGGTGCTGCAGCTGATATTCAATATCCTTGTAGCGCACAATCGGTCCTGCAATAAGCTGCGGGAACAGCGAAATATACAGCGCAAACGCAAATGGATTTTTCTGCACCTTTACGTTGCCGCGGTAGAGGTCGATAACGTAGGACATTATCTGGAACGTGTAGAACGAAATACCCACGGGCAGCGCAAGCTCGGGCACGTTAATGCGGATGTGCAGCAGCGAGTTGATGTTCTGGATAAGGAAACCGAAGTACTTGAAGAAACCGAGCACAAACAGGTTAAACACAATAGCCAGAACGAACTTGCGTTTTGCCATAGCGTCGTCGCCGCTTTCGCGCGCGTTATCAATATCCTTGCCCACAATAAAGTTAAACACAATGCTGATAAGCATAAGGATAATATAAACAGGCTCGCCCCACGCGTAAAACACAAGGCTTGCGATAAGCAATATTACATTTTTAACGTTGATGTTTTTTGTTATGCCGCCGAGCAGGTAATACAGAATTACCGTAATCGGCATAAACATAATCAGGAAAGTTGATGAACTGAATACCATTTTTGTTCCTTATATATAAACTTTACAGTGCTTTTTTGAATGCGCGATAAACGTCGTCGGCATTTTCAGCCGTGCAGTAAAACAGCATATTGCCGCTTACTTCCACAACGCTTTTGTCAAGCAGGGCGTATTGGTCGGGCGCGTAAGATTTAAACAGCGCCTTCTGCGTTTCAACCCGTTTATCCGCGGCGGCTTTGAATTCCTTTGCGTCCGCTTCGTCATATAGCTTGACTATCAGCAGTTCAGACACATCCATAACGTTGCCCGTGTCGTAGTACACAATATCCTCCGCCTTCGCGCGGTCAAAATCAAATACCGTTGCCGCAACGGACGCCGACTTTTTAGTCATTTTGGAAACGTCCATTACCTTGATTACAGGCTCTGCAACCTGGTCTGCCGTTTTGCTTGTGCCGCCGGAATTAACCACAAGCAGCACGAGTATAAACACAAGCAGCGCTACGGTGCATATAATCTCTGCAATCGAATATTTATCAAGTTTTGTAACTTCGTTTTTACTTTTAGCCAACGTTAGCACCTACCTTATCAAGAATTGTCGGCAGATACTGCTCGGTGTAATACACCATCAACGGGTGTATGCCGTCTGCGTCGTAATAATTTTTGTCGTACGCCTTCCACAATCCGGTGTGGTCTATGTAGTTGACCTTGAGCTCTTTGGTCATTTTTTTAATCTGCGCGTTGTAGTAGCCGATGTTTTTATATTCGGGCGACGCGCTGACTGCGCCGCTGCTTACGGGGAAGATGCTGTCCACATAAATCTTTGCCTTTGGCAGCTTTTTCTGCAGGGCTTTAATCTGCTTTGTGTAGCCGTTTATAAAGTATTCGGCGTACGATTTGTCGCCCATAGCGTTAAGACCGAAGTGCAGCACTATAATGCGCGGCTTTGACTTTACAATCGTGCTCATATTATCGCCGATAAAATCGGTGTTTGCGCCGACCTTGGAGATAACCTGATCGCTGTCAAGTATACCGTAGCCTGGCAGCGCTTCCATAATACTGTCGCCGACAATGAGGATGTCCTTGAACGCCGCCTTGAAGTCGTCTGTATCCGATGAGCTGCCCGAGCTCTGCGACCTTCTTTTAGCCTCATATTTCCTCTGCACGGCTCTTACTTCCTCAAGCGCTTTGTCGCCGTCCTCGCTTTCAGCCGCGGCAAGGAATTCCACGCCGCTTTTTGTGTCCGCTTCCTGCGCGCCCTTGGGGATTATAACAATAAAAAAGCGGATAAACATAATGCCGATGATTACCGCCAGAATTAGTGCAATTATTTGCTTTGGTTTGATGTCGCGAATGTTGAATTTCATACAAAATGCCCCCGCGCTGCCGTCCGGCTCGCGCGCCAAAATTAATATAATATTTTATATTATTTATATTCAAAAATTATTCTATCACATAAAAATGAACAATGCAATCACTGTTTGACGATTTTGCAGTTTTTTTGTTATTATTTGTATTTTTGCCTTTGCAAGGCGGCAATTTTTATGAGTTTTGTCCACAAAATAACGGCGGCGCAAAGCACTTGCAAAATCTGTTAAAATAGATTATACTTTAAACGGGGTTGATGCTATGAAAAAAGAGAAAAAGCGCGGCGTGGCAAAACGCGTTGCGGCGTGCGTGCTGTGCGGTTTGATGGTAATTATCGCCACGGTTGCGGCGGCTGATTTTTGCTACTATCCGCAGTATAAAAAGAGCAGCGAAAGCTTTGACATTTCGCAGGTAAAAGCTGCCGACAGCATAAATGTTATGAGCGTAAACGTGCGAACCTACAGCCCGACCGATATGGGCAAAAAAAGCTGGTTTTACCGCGCGGATCTGATAGTTAAAAACATCGCGTCCGTGCAGCCGGATATAATCGGCTTTCAGGAAGTTACGCGCATGCACTACGGCTACCTTACAAACGCGCTTAAGGGCTACGAAAACGTGCTGCAGTACCGCGACAACAGCAGGATGTCCGAGGGCTGCCCCGTGTTTTACAACACAAACCGCTTTGACCTTAAGGACAAGGGCTCGTTCTGGCTGAGCGAAACGCCTGAAAAAATGAGCAAGGACTGGGGCTCTGCCTACTACAGAATATGCTCGTACGTTATACTTACGGACAAAGCAAGCAACAAGGACCTTGTTGTGTTTAACACACACCTTGACAATGTGAGCGACGAGGCGCGCATTAACGGAATTAACGTTGTGCTTGACAAAATCAAGCAGTTCGGCGGTCTGCCGAGCATCATTATGGGCGACTTCAACGCGGACGAAAGCAGTTCCACCTACAAGGCGGCGACTGATATTTTCCTCGACGCAAAGTACCAGACCGAAAACACGCAGACGGGCGCTACATATCAGGGTTTCGGCAAGCAGCTTGAACGCGAAAACATTGACTACTTTATGATTTCCAAAACGGGAATAAAGGTTAACGAATACAGGATTATCGACGCAACTTACGACGGCGTTTACCCGAGCGACCATTTTTCAATCGCGGTGAACATCAGTCTTGAATAAAGGGGAAATTATGGCAGACTTTAAAGTAATTGAGATTAAAAAATCGGTGTTTGAAAACAACGACCGCGAGGCGGATTTGCTGCGCGGTGAACTTAAGCAGAACAAAACGTTCCTGCTCAACCTTATGTCCTCGCCCGGCAGTGGCAAAACCACCACGCTCAGGCAGACGATTGCCCGCCTTAAGGACGAGTACAAAATGGGCGTTATGGAGGCTGATATTGACAGCGACGTTGACGCCAAAACCATTGCAGAAACAGGCGTGCAGTCGATTCAGCTGCACACGGGCGGTATGTGCCACCTTGACGCAGGTATGACCAAGCAGGGGCTTGATAACATCGATGCAAACGACTTTGATTTTATTGTGCTTGAAAACGTGGGCAACCTTGTTTGCCCTGCGGAATTCGACACGGGCGCAAGCAAAAACGCGATGATTCTGTCCGTACCCGAGGGCGACGACAAGCCGCTTAAATACCCGCTTATGTTCACAATCAGCGACGTTGTTTTAATCAATAAAATCGACACAAAATCGGTTTTTGACTTCGATGACGAAGCGGTTGTTCAAAGAATTAAAAAACTCAACCCAAAGGCAGATATTTTCTTCATCTCTGCCAAAACAGGCGAAGGCGTGGACGCGTGGTGCGACTGGCTGCGCAAGCAGATTGACGAGTGGAACGCGTAAGGAAAACTATCCACTGTCCCCTGTCCACTAAAAAAACGGTGCTAAAAGCACCGTTTTTTTTATTCATAAATCTCTCTTTTAAGTGCGCCGATATACGGCAGGTTGCGGTACTTCTGGTCGTAGTCAAGACCGTAGCCCACAACAAATTCATCAGGCACGTCGCAGCCCACATAGTCCGGCGTGAGGTCAACCACGCGGCGTGCAGGCTTGTCGAGCAGCGTGCAGATTGAAATGGATTTTGCGTTGCGCGCCTCAAGCATTTTGCGCACGTAACTGAGCGTTCTGCCCGAGTCGAGAATATCCTCAATCAGCAGCACATCGTAGCCCTCAAGGTCGATATCGATATCCTTTACAATCTTAACCGAACCCGACGAGCGCGTGTTGCTGCCGTAGCTTGAAACCGCAAGAAAATCTATCTTAAGCGGCAGGTCGATATACCTTGTGAGGTCTGTCATAAAGTAAATCGAGCCCTTGAGGATGCCCACAACAAGCAGGTTTTTATCCTTAAAATCCTTTGTAATCTGCGCACCTAAACGTGCGTTAATTTCCTTTAAATCAGCTTCGGAAACAAGTACCTCGCTGATGTCGTTACTTAAAGTTTGCATACTTCTTTCCTTTCCGGAAACTGCGAAGCCTATCTGTCCTCTCTGAAATACGATAATCCCAAAGCAGCAGGCGGCTGATTTTCCTTCTTCTTACGTGCGGATACTGCCACAAGCACGATGATTGTAACAATGTACGGCAGCATCTTAAACAGTTCGAGCTGGCGCAGCGTTGTGCCCGGTACGAACAGGTAAACGATGTACAGTCCGCCGAACAGAATTGACGCGAAAATGCCGAGGTTAGGACGCCAGATTGCGAAGATAACGAGCGCGATAGCAAGCCATCCGCGGTCGCCGAAACCGTCGTTTGACCAAACGCCGTTTGCGTAGTCCATAACATAGTACAGTCCGCCGAAGCCTGCGATAACAGAGCCGATGCAGGTTGCAAGGTACTTTGACCTTGTAACGTTAATGCCTGCCGCGTCCGCAGTTGCAGGATTTTCGCCCACAGCGCGAAGGTGCAGACCGCCCCTTGTTCTGTTGAGGAAGAAGCCGCAGATAACGGCAATAATAATCGCAACGTACGCAAGGAAGCCGTACGATAAGAACAGCTTGCCAAACCAGCCGAGTGACGAAGCAAACGGCAGCTTTGCTGCGAAGAATGCGCTTGTTCTTGTGAGAATAACAGACGGAACGTCAGCCTTAACAAGCTTGATAAGCTGACCGCCGAAGAAGTTACCGAAGCCTACGCCGAATGTGGTGAGCGCAAGACCCGTAACGTTCTGGTTTGCACGCAGCGTAACCGTGAGGAAGCAATACAGCAAGCCTGCAAGCAGCGAGCCGATAATCGTGCAGAGAAGCGGAATAATGATTGCGAGGAACGCGTTAAGCGGTTCGCCTGCGGGAACCTTGCTCTCGTAGATAAACGCGCCGATAACGCCGCTCATGCCGCCGATGTACATAATTCCGGGGATACCGAGGTTGAGGTTGCCCGACTTTTCGGTCATAATTTCGCCTGTGGCGCCGTAGAGAATCGGAACACCCTGCATTACGGCACGGGGGAATATGGATAATAATGTGCTTAAAATTGCCATTTTACTTGCCCTCCTTGCCGTGTTTATTAAATTTAACTTCGTAATTTACAAAGAATTCGCAACCGATGATGAAGAACAGGATTATACCCGTAAGAATTTCGGAAAACGATTCGTCAAGACCGAAATCGGTTGAAATCTGCTTTGAGCCAAGCTGCAGGAATGCAAGCAGGAATGATGTGAGAATCATCACAATCGGGTCGAACTTCGCAAGCCACGATACCATAATCGCGGTGAAGCCCCTGCCGCCTGCCGTTTCCGTATTAATTGTCTGGCTTGTGCCGCTTACAAGCAGGAAGCCTGCAATACCGCACATTGCGCCTGACAGCAGCATGGTTCTGATAATAACCTTTTTTACGTTAAGACCGATGTAGCGCGCCGTGTTCTGCGATTCACCTACAACGGTAATTTCGTAGCCGTGCTTGCTGTACTTAAGGTAAATGTACATAAAGATTGTAAGCGCAAGCACCGTGATAATGTTAAGCACGTAGCGCTGACCGCCGATTGCAGGAAGCCAGCCTGCCTCTGTTGTGGGGTTGATAACGCCGATTGCGCCAGAGCCCTTCGGGTTTTCCCACACGCGGGAAAAATATGCTACAAGCTGAATACCAACGTAGTTCATCATAAGGGTAAACAGCGTTTCGTTAGTGTCGAGCGTTGCTTTGAACGCCGCCGGGATAAGCGCCCAGATTGCGCCTGCCACAATACTTGCCACAACCATTGTTGCAAGCAGTATGAAGTTTGGCAGCTTGCCGCCGAAAAGTATCATACACGCTGCGGAAGCAAGTCCGCCGATAAGCACCTGTCCCTCTGCGCCGATGTTCCAGAATCGCATTTTAAACGCAGGGGTTACGGCGAGCGAAACGCAAAGCAGCATTGCAAGTTCCTGCAGCAGGTTCCATATACGCCTTGACGTGCCGAACGCGCCGTCAAGCATTGTTGCATAAACACGAATCGGGTTTTCGCCGCTGAGCGCCATTGTAACGATTGCGCACACAATCAGCGCCGCAACTACGGAGGCAAGGCGGATAAGCGTTGCCTTGAGCGGCGACATTCCCTCGCGCTTGGCGATGTGGAACAGCGGCTCGTGCTTTTTAGCGGTTGTGTTACTGCTCATTTTCAGCGTCCCCCTTTCCGTTAATACTCTTGGTCATAAGCAGACCAAGTTCTTCTTTTTTAGCGGTTTTGCCGTCTACAATGCCGGTGATGTTGCCGGAATTGATAACCATAATTCTGTCGCACAGGGCGATGAGCACGTCCAGATCCTCGCCTACGAAGATGATTGAAACGCCCTCTTCCTTCTGCTTGTTAAGCAGGTTGTAAATCATGTACGACGAGTTGATGTCGAGTCCTCTTACGGGATAAGCAACCATAAGCACGCGCGGTTCAAGCGCGATTTCACGGCCTACAAGCACCTTCTGAACATTACCGCCCGACAGACGGCGAACCGGTGTGCTTGTGCCCGGGGTAACAACCTCAAGCTCTTCAATAATATCCTCGGCAAGCTTTCTCGGCTTCTTCCTGTCAAGGAATTCGCCCTTGCCGCTCTTGTAGGAACGCAGCATCATATTGTCGGTGATATCCATATTGCCTACAAGTCCCATACCGAGTCTGTCCTCGGGTACAAACGACATTGCAACGCCGAGCTTGCGGATTTCCCTCGGTGATTTGCCGACGAGCTGCTGCTCAACCTCGTCAGAGTCGGTAAACAGGATGCTCGAGCCCTTTTCGCACTTCTGCAGACCTGCGATTGATTCAAGCAGTTCTTTCTGTCCAGATCCCGAAATGCCTGCGATACCAAGAATTTCGCCGCTGTTTACGGTGAACCTGATATCCGTCAGCGCGTTTGAGCCGTCGCGGTTTTTGACGTTGAGCTTTTTAACAACAAGGCGCGGCTCGGGATTCTTCGGGTCCTTACGTTCGATGTTAAGGTCAACCTTTTCGCCCACCATCATCTCTGTAAGCGAGGCTTCGGTTGCGTCCTTTGTAAGCACGGTGCCCACGTTTTCGCCCTTGCGCAGAGTTGCAACTCTGTCCGAAATCTCAAGCACCTCGTGCAGTTTGTGTGTGATTATGATAATTGACTTGTCGTCCGCTTTCATATTGCGGAGGACGTCAAATAATTTGCTGGTTTCCTGCGGGGTGAGTACAGCGGTCGGCTCGTCAAGAATCAGGATGTCCGCACCTCTGTAAAGCACCTTGATAATCTCTACCGTCTGTTTTTCGGAAACAGACATTTCGTAAACCTTTTTGTCAAGGTCAATCACAAAGCCGTACTGGTCGGTGATTTTTTTGATGTCCTGCTTGGCTTTTTTCATATTGAATTTTTTGCCGTCGTCTATGCCAAGCACAATATTTTCGGCGGCGGAAAAGATATCTACCAGCTTAAAGTGCTGGTGAATCATACCAATGCGGTATTTGAACGCGTCTTTAGGGGAAGCGATAACAACTTCCTCGCCGTTCACAAAAATCTTGCCTTCGTCGGGGAAATAAATGCCCGACACCATATTCATCAGGGTGGTTTTACCGCTGCCGTTTTCGCCTAAAATCGACAGAATCTCGCCCTGATACACCTTTAGGTCGACATTTTTGTTGGCAACTACCTTTGTGCCGAAAGCCTTGGTAATGCCCTTTAATTCAAGTGCTATTTTTTCGCTCATATACTATCTCCAATCCTTGTTGCCTTCCCCCGAGGCGGAAGGTGGCGGCGTTAGCCGTCGGATGAGGGGCTGGTGCAATTTATAGTGCCTGTTCAATACGAACATTTACAATCATAATACTGATTACAGCCGTGACTGCAAAACACAGCCACGGCCGTTTTATGAGATTTTGATTTTGTTAGAACTTGGTGTTAAGAAGAGTGATACCGTCGATGTTGATATCGAAGTAAGGTGCTGATCTGAATTCAGACTCGCTGAATGCGCCGTCCTTAATAACTTCTGTATCGCCTGCATAAGCTTCGTCAGTATCTACGTCTGCCTGGTAACCTGTAAGAACGCCGTTCTTATCTACAGTTGCCTTAGCGTTGATGTTCTTCTCTTTATCTACTGTTACAGTGAACTTGGAAGTATCAAATACCTTGATTGAACCGTCCTCAAGACCTTTCTTAACTTCGTCCATCTTAGCCTGAGTGTCCTTTGCAGCAGCCTTTTCGTTAACCTCTGTAAGCTCAACGGAACCTGTTGCGATTGTGCCTGTCCAGTCTGTGTCGATGCTCTTCTTGTTCTCTACACAGTCGATGATGTACTCAAAGTAAGGAGTCCAGTTAATTCTTGAAGATACGATGAATGTGTTCGGGCAAGCCTTAACTGTTGAGCCGTTGTAAGAAACGTCAGGAATACCTGCGTTCTCGCAAGCTGTAGGTGCGCCCATTGAGTCTGCGTGCTGAGAGATGAGGTCTGCGCCGCCGTCGATAAGAGCCTGTGCAGCTTCCTTCTCTGCAGTTTCGTCATACCAGGAACCTGTGAACTGTACGTCCATGATTACATCTTCGCATACGCTCTTTGCGCCAAGATAGAAGGATGTGTAACCGCTTACAACCTCTGCATAAGTGAACGCGCCAACATAACCCATCTTCGGAACTTCGCCCTTGAGTTTGCCTGCTTCCTTAATCTCGTTGAGCTTGAGACCTGCAGCAACACCTGCAAGGTATCTGCCTTCGTAGATTGAAGCAAAAGCGTTGTGGTAGTTAGCAAGCTTTTCTGTGTGAGCCTTTGTACCTGTTGCGTGGCAGAATTCAACGTCCTTGAATTCCTTTGCAGCCTTAATCATGTAGTCCTCGTGACCGAATGAGTCAGCAAATACGATGCTGCAGCCCTGGTCAACAAGGTCAGCAGCTGCTTCGTAGCAAGCGTTACCCTCGTCGATGTTTGTCTTGAGAACAGCCTCTACGCCGGCTTTTTCACAAGCTTCTTTTGCTGCGTTGATGAAGTTGAGGTCGTATGTTGAGTTTTCATCATGAAGGAAGATGAAGCCAACTTTCATAGCCTTTTCGTCATCTTTACCGTCGTCAGTCTTTGAGCAAGCAGCGAAAACGCCAACTACTGCAAGAAGAACTGCAACGAGAACAGCAATGATTTTCTTTGAATTTTTCATTCGATTTCCCTCCAAAAAATTATTGATTGTTTGATATATTATAAGGCTATCGCCATTATAATCAATTTTGAATTATGAGTTATGAATTATGAATTGCGGTTACTCGCTATGCTCGAACAATAATTATAATGGGTGTGGGCGTGCCCACCCTTAATTCATCATTCATCATTTATCATTTATCATTCCTAAATACTACTTCGCCCGTTTCGTGATTCATACTCTCCACGATTGCAAGGCTTTCCACTCTTATTCCCTGCTCGCGCAGTGCGTCGCCGCCGTGCTGGTAACCCTTTTCAATTACCGTGCCGCAGCCCACAAGCTCGGCGCCGCTGTCCTCAACAAGCTTGATGAGCCCCTTAAGCGCGTTGCCCACTGCAAGGAAGTCGTCTACAATAAGCACTCTGTCGCCCTTGCCGAGAAAACGCTTGCTTACCATAATATTGTAAGTCGTGCCGTGGGTAAAGGATTCAACCGGCGTGGTGTAAACATCACCTGCAATGTTCTTTGTCTTTGTCTTTTTAGCAAAAACAAGAGGGCAGCCAAGTTCCTGAGCCACAACGGTACCGATTGCGATGCCGCTTGCCTCAATAGTTAAAACCTTGTTAATGCCCTCGTCTTTATATAATCTATGAAATTCTTTGCCGATTTCGCGCATAAAGGCGCAATCTATCTGATGGTTCAGGAAACAGTCTACCTTAAGGATGTTGCCCTCGTAAACTTCGCCCTCATTCAAAATCTTCTGCTTGAGGAGTTCCATTGTAATCACCACCGATTAAAGAGTACGCCTATATAATAAAATAAAGCAAAACTAATTTCAACAGTTTTTTCAGATTGATACCGTTTTTTAATCTTTTTCTATTTCGGCTACAATAAACGCCATTTTGCCCCGCTTTTTTTAGGGCAATTTTGCCAAGATTCCGCAGTATTTGCAAAACAAAAACGGACGGTTAACCCGCCCGTTTTGCAAACTATTTGGATTCGTTAGGTTCCCAGTTAAAGGAGGACGCGTTGTAGCCAAAGGCTTTTTCAACAATCGGGGTGAACTCGTCGCCGTCGCCGTAGTCCTCGCTCTTAAGCTCGTAGACAGCCTCGTTGATGGAATCCTTCCATCCGCTGTATTTTGCGCACGCAATAACGTAATCAATGCGGTCAAGCTCGCCGTCAAATACCTTGTAATTTTCCGCCTTTTCGTTTGGCATAAAGGTAAATTCGTCGGTAACAAGAATGTCCGCCTTGCCCTTGTCGAGCTGCTTGAGCGCCGCGTCAATTTTTTCCACCGCGGTAATGCTCTTGCAGTCGGACGCAATCTGCGCGTTCTTCTTAAGCGCCTCTGCCGAAACCTCGCCGACTGTGATAACCTTTGCGTTTTTGAACTCTGCAAAGCCGTTTCTGTCGCTGTCCTTGGTCGTAACTGCGATGATGCGGTCGGATACAAGCGGCTCTGTGAACGAATAATCCTCGTTAAACGTGCCGCGGTTTGTTGTAACCACGCCCATCAGCAGACCTGCGCTGTATTCCTTATCCTTGCTGTCGAAGAAGCCACCGTCCTTTTCAAGCTCGTAGCCCTCGTCAACCTTTTCAAATGTATAGTCCTTGCAGTCGCCTTTAACGCCATCGAAAATCGCTTTCCACAAATCTGCCTCAAAGCCTGTAACCTTGCCGCCCTCGCCGATTTTGAGGATAGGTGCGGCAGCTTCGGTATAACCGATAATCAGCTTTGTGTCGCTGTATTTTTCCTTATCCGACTTTGAGCAGCCTGCAAACGTTGCAAGCACAAGCAGCGCGCAAAGCGCAAGTGCAAATAATCTTTTCATATTGTACCCCCTTATACGGATGCTACTTTAATTTTATAATATATGTTTGGCAAAGTCAAGAATAATTTGACATTGAAGTTGTTGACAACTGATATAATTAGTATTAAAATATATGGGCACATTACAAAAGAGGTGAACAAAGTGCTTACACTTGACAGAGTATATAAGGCGTCGCGCGTGCTGGGCGACGTTATACGCGAAACGGATATGATTGCCGCACCCAAGCTCAACCCCGCGGCAAACGTTTACCTTAAAACGGAAAACCTGCAGGTTACGGGTTCGTTTAAAATCCGCGGCTCGTATTTTAAAATCAGCCAGCTTTCCGACGAGGAAAAAAAGAGGGGCGTAATCGCCTGTTCCGCAGGCAACCACGCGCAGGGCGTGGCGCTTGCCGCAACTAAAAACGGCATTAAATCGCTTATCTGCCTGCCCGACGGCGCACCCATCAGCAAGGTGGAGGCTACCAAAAAGTACGGCGCGGAAATCTGCATGGTTAAAGGCGTTTACGACGACGCGTACAAAAAAGCGCTTGAGCTGCGCGACGAAAAGGGCTACAGCTTTATACACCCGTTCAACGACCCCGACGTTATTGCAGGTCAGGGTACAATCGGGCTTGAGATACTTAACCAGCTTCCCGACGCGGACGTGGTTGTGGTTCCCGTTGGCGGCGGCGGACTTATCGCAGGCGTGGCATATACAATCAAGCAGTTAAAGCCGACCTGCAAGGTTTACGGCGTGCAGGCATACGGTGCGCCCTCTATGCAGGAGAGCCTTGAATGTGACGAAATCAAAACGCTCTCCGGCGTTAACACAATCGCGGACGGCATTGCCGTTAAAACGCCGGGCGACCTTACATACGAGCTTTGCAAAGAGTACGTTGACGGCGTTGTTACGGTTACCGATGACGAAATCGCGCTTGCAATTCTCACCCTGCTTGAGCAGCAGAAGCTGATTGCCGAGGGCGCGGGCGCCGTGCCTGTTGCCGCTGTGATGAACGGCAAAATCCCGAACATTGACGGCAAAAACGTGTGCTGCCTTGTATCGGGCGGTAACATTGACGTGACGATACTTTCAAGAGTTATTGAGCGCGGTCTTAAGATGGGCGGCAGAACGGCGGATATCGTTATTGCGCTGTCCGACAAACCGGGTCAGCTTGCAGGCGTAAGCAAGATTATCTCCGACCAGGGCGCGAATGTTGTAAGCGTAAACTACGACTCAACCGACCTTGATATGAACATAACCGACTGCTACCTTAAAATCGGCGTGGAAACAAGGAACTTTGAGCATATAGTTTCCGTTAAAAAAGCCCTGCTTAACGCAGGCTTCCAGGTTTGCGAGTAATTGGATGATATACGACGAATGATTTTAGGAGGACTTTTTAAATGGAGTATGTAATTACTAATAACGCGCCAGGCGCTATCGGTCCTTACAGTCAGGCTGTAAAGGCAAACGGAATGCTTTTTACTTCCGGTCAGATTGCAATTAACCCTGCTACGGGCAACGTTGACGCAAAGACAATTGAGGAGCAGACAGAGCAGGTTTGCAAGAATCTTGCTGCTGTTGTTGAGGCTGCAGGCACAAAGATGACAAAGGTTGTTAAGACGGTGTGCTTCCTTGCCGACATCAACGACTTTGCGGCGTTTAATGAGGTTTACGGACGTTACTTCACGTCAAAGCCTGCGCGTTCCTGCGTGGCGGTAAAGGACTTGCCCAAGGGCGTTTTGTGCGAAGTAGAATTAATCGCAGAGCTTTAAAAAGTACATTATGTAGGGGCGGGTTTCCTAACCCGCCCTAATCGTTTAACGGGAGGGTCAGGAGACCCTCCCCTACTTGTCTCAAGAGTATCATATCGTAGGGACGACCATCGGTCGTCCGCGGGTCGTCGAGGACGCCGACCCCTACTTGTTGTGGGGAGTTTAAAAATATTGCTTTTTTATTAATACATATTGTATTTTTTTATTTTTATGGTATAATCTAAAATGGATTAATTTATGCAGGGGATTACGCTGTGAAAAAAGATAACGAAAAACAGTATAACGACAATCTTGTTATAGGCAGAAACGCCGTAACAGAGCTGCTGAAAAGCGGCAGAGAAATAGAAAATGTTATGGTTGCAAAGGGCGAGCGCGAGGGCTCGATTAACCGCATTATTGCGCTGTGCAAGGAAAAGGGCGTGGTAATCAAAACGGTTGACAGGCGCAAGCTTGACAGCCTGGCGCAGGGTGGCAATCATCAGGGCGTTGCGGCAAACGTGCCTGCGCACGAGTACGCAAGCGTGGACGAAATTCTTGCCTATGCCGACGAAAAGGGCGAAAAGCCGTTTATAATTATCTGCGACGAAATTGAGGACAGCCACAACCTCGGCGCAATTATCCGTACGGCAGAAGCGTGCGGCGCGCACGGCGTGATTATACCCAAACGCCGCGGCGTGGGGCTGAATTTTATTGTGGCAAAAACCTCTTGCGGCGCGCTTGAATATATGCGCGTGGCGCGTGTTAACAACCTTGCCGACACGATTGACAAGCTCAAAAAAGAGAACATCTGGGTTTACTGTGCCGATATGGACGGGCAGCGCTGGGATAAAACCGATTTTTCGGGCGGCGCGGCGCTTGTTGTGGGCAGCGAAGGCAAGGGCGTCGGCAGACTTATCAAGGAAAAGTGCGACGTCACAGTCAGCCTGCCGATGCTCGGCAAAGTGAACTCGCTTAACGCGTCGGTTGCGGCAGGAATTTTGATGTATGAAATAGCAAGGCAGAGGCTGTAAGCCGATGTCAGTTGGCAGTTTGCAGTTTTCAGTTAGCAGACTTTGGAGAATATGTATGAGTGAAAATTTATCTATTGATGAAATAATCAGGCGTGCGGAAGAAATTAAGCGCGAAGCGGAAAAGCAGCTTCAGGCGGCGGAAAAAAGCCTTGACGAAAAGGCGAAAACCGCTATTGACGAGGTTGTTGTGGACGAAAAGCAGGTGGTTGACCGCATTGCCAGGGTTTACGAAAAAATTGAAGAAGAGGACGACGTTAAGGAATACATTCCCCCTTCAAAGTCGGCGGATAAAGAAACTGCAGTTGATGAGGACGTTAAGGTTGTTGAGGACATAAAAATCTTTGGCAAAGAGGAACCCGAAACGCCGCCCGAAAGCGCGCCTGCAGAGCCGAAAACGCAGGTGATTCCCAATATCAGCGGCGCGGCGGATACGGACGATATGGGCAAAACGCGGCAGTTCAGCGTAAGCAAGGAAAGCACGGAAAAGCCGTCCATCTACGTTTCAAATACGGAAACCAAGAGCGAAAACGAGCTGCAGAAAATGCCGACGATTGTTGCAACCGAGCGCCTGACAGACGCATTTGACAAAAACGCAGGCGGCGAGCCCGAAGAGGAAGATGACGCAGGTCTGCAGATGACGTTTGACGGATTTGACGACGCTGTTGAATCCGTGCCGAAAATTGACGAAGAGGTTGCCGAGCAGCTTCTTGCCGAAAGCAGGCAGGAAAAGGTGAGCAAGTTCCGCCTGTTCGGCCCCGACGAAACGGACGAGGATCTGGGCTCGCACAAAGAGGTGCGCGAGGACTACATCAATCAGGACGAAAAAGAGCGTTTTCTTAAAAAGCTAATGGCGAAAAAAGGCTCAATCAGGCTGAAAGTAATTGCAACGCTGTTTTTAGCTGTGCCAATGGTTATGCTTGCAGTGTTCAAGGACAGCGCGTACTTCCCGCTGTTCCTCACCTCGCACAGCGCATACTTCACCTGCGCAAGCATACTTTACGGTCTGGTGCTTGCGGTTAACATAAACATCCTGATACACGGCTTTAACTTTAAACGCCGCTTTAACAGCGACCTGCCGATTGCAATTGTGGCGGCTGCGATATTTGCGCACACCATATTTATGGCGGCAAACAAAAGCCTGTGGATAGATAACGGCGTGCTGCTTACGTTGCCCGGAACGTTTGCGCTTGTGATGTCGCAGTTGGGCAAGAGCAGGATGATGAGCAGAATCATCGACAACTTCGACTTCCTGTCCGAAACCAAGGACAAGTACACGGTTGAAAACATTGCAAACGCCGTTGACGCGGAGATTATCTGCCGCGGACTAATCGAAGGCGAGCCCGTTGTTAAGACGAGCGTTAAAACGGACTTTCCGTCGAACTTTATGGAGATTTCCACAAAGCGCGAAGCGGCGAACATAATCTCCAAAATCGTGTTCCCGATTGCACTGCTGCTGTCCGGCGTGCTGTTTGCGGTAATCGGTTTTACAAACAACTTTAACACCGCCGGCAATATGGCGCTGTGCTCGCTTACAATCACACTGCCGTGCTGCGCGCTGTTTATAGGCAACACGATGCTGCTTGACCTTTCCAGAGGGCTAAAGGATTACGGCTCGCGCGTGTGCGGATTTGAGGGAGCTGCAATGGCATGCGGCGCAAACGTTATGGTTATGGAAGCGGCTGACCTGTTTGGCGCGGATTCCTGCGAGATGCACGGCTTTAAAACGTTTGACGGCACAAAGGTTGACGACGCGATTATCTACACCGCGGCTGTTATGACGCAGACAAAGAGTCCGCTTGCACGCTTGTTTGACGACGCGATTATAGGCAAAAAGTCGATTTTACCCGTTGCAGAGGACATCACTTACGAGAACAGCATGGGTGTTTCCGCCTGGATATACAAGAACAAGGTGCTTGTGGGCAACCGCGAGCTGATGACTCACCACGGCGTTAACCTGCCTGCAAAGAACTTTGAAAAGAAGTACACTATAAAGGGCAGAAAAGCGCTTTACCTTGCGATTAACGGCAATATTGCGGCGATGTACATTGTAAGCTACAGCGCAAACCCGAACCTTAAGCGCGAGCTGCGCAAGCTTGAAAAAAGCGGCATTACGATTATTGTAAAAAGCAGCGACCCGTACATTAACGAAAGCAGCATTGCAAAGCTGTTTGCGCTGCCCGAAGGCTTTGTGCGCGTGATGAATTATTCTGCAACGCGCGTGTACGAAAAATACTCGAATATGCACGTTGAAAAATCGCCTGCGTACGTTGTGCACGACGGCACCGCCATGGGCTTTGTGTCCGCAATGCGCAGCGCGGAAATCATACGCAGCTCGGGCAATCTGATTTCATTTTTAACGTATTTCGGCTCGGCAATCGGCTTTGCGATAATCGCGCTGCTGTCGCTGCTTGAAGCGTTTCAGAGCATAACAGCGGTTAACATTATCCTGTTCCAGATGCTGTGGAACTCGTTTATAATGCTGGTTATAAAGATAAAAGGTATGTCACTTTAATGAAAAATATTAGCAAAGATGATTTTTACAGAATAACTGCAGGCGCGCCTGTGCTTGTGGAGTTTTACGCAGACTGGTGCGGCGAGTGCAAGGCGATGCTGCCGTACCTGACAAAAGCCGAATCGAAAGCGGAGGTTGAGATTTACCGCTTTGACTGCGACGGCGACCGCGAGTTTGTTATGGAACTCGGCATAATGGCGCTGCCAACCACGGTGCTTTACGAAAACGGCAAAGAAAAAGCCCGCAAAACAGGGCTTTTGCAGACAGAAGAAATACTTGAAATGTTATAATAAAGTAGGGGCGGATTAGGAAATCCGCCCGTAATTATAAAATATGTTTAAAACAGGGCGGGTTAGGAAACCCGCCCCTACGTTTTTAATAGTTGTGCGACTTGAGCATTGCCAGGTCTCTGCCGTTGATAATGCCGTCTGCGTTGAGGTCAAGCGCCTCGTTGTAGATATCGTCGCCAAGCTCTGCGCCTACAACATCGAAAAAGCTGTAGCTTGTTGTTGTGCCGCAGCCGTTAAGGCAGCTCATAACAATCGTGTTGTCGTGGAAATCGGTAATCCTGTAGATGTGGTCGTCCTTCCACGTAGCCCAGATGTCCTTATCCTGCTGAATGTCGCTGAAGGTATCACTCCACGCAACAAACGTCTTACACTGCGGTGTGTCCGTAATCGCAGGTGCCACAGCGTTTGCGCCGCGGTCTACAATCTGCTCTGAAAGCAAGGTCTGCTTTTTAGCGTTTGTGAAGAAGCGGACTACAAAGAAATCGCGCGTTACGTTAATGTGAACCGTCATCGGCTCTGTGCCTTCAAGCCCCGTGTCGTAATCATAGTCGATACCGTCAACGAGCTTTGCAAATTCCTCTGTGTAAAACGACTCGCCGTTGTATGCGATAAGTCCCATACCGTCGTCAACATCAAGCGACGTAGAAGTTATGCGCGCCCTGTTGGTAAACGGGATTGTTACAAACGCCGTGCCGTCGGACACCGTTGCGGTGCCGTCAATCGTCTGCTCGCCGATACGGTTTGAAGTAACATTTTCAAGCAGCGTGTTGTTTGACAGGTCAAGTTCCTGAATATGGTTGTTACTGCAGTGCAGCGAGGTAAGTGCCGTGTTGTTGCTGAGGTTAAGCGCAGTAAGCTGGTTCTGGCTTGCCTGCAGCGTTGTAAGCGCCGTATTGTTACTTACGTTAAGTGATGTAAGGTGGTTTGTGCTGCACGAAAATGACTGCAGATTTGTAAGCGTTGACACGTTGATAGACGTGAGGTCGTTACTCTGGCAGTTGAGCGTGCGCAGCGCCGTGTTGCTGCTTACGTTAAGCGATGTAAGCTCGTTACCCATACAGTCGAGCCATGTAAGCGAAGTGAGAGCCGAAACGTTGAGCGAGGTGAGTCCGATACCGCCGCAGCGCAGTGTGCGCAGGTTGGTAAAGTATTCAATGCCCTTAAGGCTTTCAATCTGTGCGTCCTCGTCAAGGTCGTACAGGTAACCTGTTACGGAAAACAGCGTTACGCCTGAAAGCTCTGCGTCCGACAGATAGCCGTCCTCGTCCTCGTCACACTCCATTGCTACGATTGTGCGGAAGTTATCATCCGGGAAGTTAATGGAATTGATTGCAACGGGGCCAGCCGCATATGCGATTAAGCCGGCTGTAAGTCCGCCCACCGCCAGAACAGCGGCGAGAAGTAGGGCTGTTATTTTTTTGTTCTTTTTCATTTTCAGCCCCCCTTATCGTCCGACTGTTACTGTGATGCTCTTTGTTACTGTGGTGTTATCCGAATTTGTGATTGTGCAGGTAATCGTTTCCGTATTAGATGTACGCGCGATACCCTTACCTCTTGAGGTGAGGTTTACAAAACCTTCGTCGCTGACAGTCATATATGTGCTGTCTGAAATCGACCATTCAACACTCTTCGGCTCGCTTGCGTCTGAAGGTGAAACGATGTAGCCGAGCTGGATTCCGTTAAAGTCGGTGTAGCGCAGTGCGTAACCGGTCTGTGTGATAGAATCGCCCTCAACCGCAACGCCGTCCGCCGTGAAGGTGAAGTCGGTGATGTTAACAACGTGGTCTGTAAGTGTGATTGTGTATGTCTTTTCAACCTCGTCGTCGTAATCGGTAACAGCCGTAAACTTAACGGTGAGCGTTGCCTGCGTAGCAGTCTTGTTAACCGTAAGTGTGTCGCCGTTCTTGGTGACTGTTGCGCCCGTTACGTTTTGTGCAACGATGTTGTGCGACTTAATCATTGCGCCGCTGTTCATGGTGCATACAATGCTTGCGGTGCCTGTAGGTGCCTCGTAAGAAGCGCCGTCTTCAATTGCAGTGCCGTTAACTGTGATAGTCGGCTCTGCCGCAACAAACTCGTGACCTTCAAGAAGGTTCATAGCCTCTGTGAGGTTTGCGCAGGCGTCGTCAATCTCGCTCTGCGAAGCATATGCGTCTTCGTAAACCTCAAGGGCTTCCTCATAGGTTTCCTTAAACGCGATACCGTACTCGTAAGCGTAATCCTTGTAGTTGATTGACTCTGCTGCGAGCAGCGCGCCCTGAAGTGCCGAGGTGTCCCACGTGGTGTGGGCTGTGATTGTGTCTGTAAAGCCGCCGTCGAGCGCTGTAACAGTGATAGTACACTCGCCCTGATTTACAAAGGTTACAAGACCGTTGTTGTTGACTGTTGCAACACTGTCGTCGCTTGAGGTGTAAACGCAATCTGTTACGAAATAATTGGTCTGTGTTGTGTTTGAAATGCCGAGGTCGTTCGCCGTGAGCTTAACGCTCTTTGTGTCGCCGACCGAGCCGAATACAACGTCGTTGGGGAACTCTGCCTTTGTAACGGGGTACCTTACAAACGAAACGTGGATTGTATCCGTAACAACCGTGCCTTCGTAGCCCGTAACCGTTACCGTGATGTCTGCCGCTCTTGCACCTGCTGTGTTGGTAACAAGACCGGTTTCATCAACAAGTACTGTTGATTTATTTGATGACCACTCGATTTCGCGGTAGAGCGCATCCTCAGGGCCGATAATTGCATTAAGCTGAATCTTTGCGCTTGCAAGCACGTTTGCAGTTTTGCGTACATAGCCGTCGTTCGGGATGGTAACACCGTCCTGACCTTCTTCAACCGCAATAACTACTTCGTTTGGCGCGATGTATCTTACAAGTGCGTCGTAAGCAGCGTTAAGTGTTTCGAGATACGAGTTAACCTCTGCCTGAGTAGCCGAGCCTGCGTTTACAACCTGCTGGCACTCTGCAACTGCAGCGCCGAGTGCGCCAAGGCTCTCCTCTGTATATTCCATCTCTTTAGCGTTGTCAATAAGCGCCTGGTACTCGGTAACCTTTTCAGCCAGCGGCTGGAAGTTTGTAAGTACCTCAACAGCAATATCCTTTGAGTAGCCGCCGTCAACCGTCTTTGCGGTGATTGTGCAGGTGCCCTTATCAACAAAGTGGATTGTGCCGTTGTTAACCGTTGCAACGTTTGCGTCAGAAGTGAACCACTCGATATCCGTGATATCAGCAGTACCGCTTGACGAGGTTGTGCTTGCCGTAACCGTAACGTCGCTGTCCGTAGCGTACTTCGTAAACGAGGTAGCCGAAACGTTGATGCCCGAAACAGTCTTATCCGCCATAACAACGTTGATTGTGCGTGTGTATGTTCTGTTGTAATCGTCAACTGCCGTAACTCTTACTTTAGCCCAGCCGCCCTTGCTCTTTTCTGTCGGCTTGAGTTTAAGCCTTGCGCTTGTAGCCTCAAAGCTCATATTGCTTGAGCTTACCAACGACCAAGTGAGCGTTTTGTAGAACGCGCTGCTCGGCGAAACTGCCGCGTCAAGGTATACGTAGTTGTTGTAGTTATAATCAGCGTAGCCGTTTGAAATGTTAAGTGAAAGAGCGTCCTTATCCGGAACTGTACCGCTGTTAACCTGCGCTTCACTGCCTATCAACGGCTTCTTCCAGCCCTGATATGCAATGTTGATTTTCTGTACCTGGATGTACATATTGTTTGCAAGCGCCTCGCCCGCAGCGTTAAGCGCGTCTGCGTAGGAATCAATCTCGTCCTGCGACAGGCTGAAGTCCGTAAGTGCGTCAACAGCGTCGTCGTAAGCACGCTTGAACGCCTGACCAACCTCATAGGCATAATCGGTGTAGTCAACGTCCTTGTAGCGCTCGATTGCCGCTGCAAGCTCGCTTCTGTCACCCTCGGTAGAAACGATACATTCTGCCGAAACGCCGCCGTCGTAAGAGATAACTCTTACCTTGGTTGAGCCTGCGCCGACGAAGGTAACAAGACCGTTCTGGTCGATTGTTGCAATTTCCTCGTTATCACTTTCCCAATAGTAATCCTGGATAGAAGCCTTACCGATGTGAGCTGCCGTTGTGCCGACAGGCTGTACTGTGCAGGCGAGCTGATGTGTGTCGCCCGTGTTGCCGTAGATGTTATTCTCCGACAGTTCCATACCCGTTACCGGGAAGTATGCAAACGATACCCAAACGTAGTCTGTAAACGACCTGCCGAAGTGATCTTCAACCGTACAGGTAATCTTACCGTAGCAGGACTTGTTTGCAGTAGGTGAAGCCTTGCCCTCGTTATCAACCGAAATATCGGAGGTAGAGGATTCCCATGTAACCGTCTGGTAGGAGGCGTTGTTCGGGTAAAGCCTTACGTTGAGGTCAAGAACAGCGTTCTTGTAGCTTATACCCTCCGAAAGTACGCTGAGGTCGAACTGATAGAAGTCCGAAGTAGCCTCGCCGTCGAGATAAAGCTCTACGCCCTGAAGGTCTGTATACTTCTTAAGTCCGTTATACGCAGCCTCAAGGGTGGTGTACATTGCGTCAACTTCCTTCTGCGAGTAGCCGGTGCCCTTTGCAACCATAGCCTGTGCAGCGTCCATTGCGCCTGTGTAAACATCCCATGTGTCCGGGAAGTACGAGGTGCGGTTGAGGTTGAGGTCGGTGTACTGCTGAATAAGATTGCGCAGTCCGTCGTAGTTAGTAACAACGTTTACGTTGCAGGTAGCCTTATAGCCGCCGTCGTAAGAAGTTGCGGTAATCTGGCAGTCGCCGCCGCAGATGAAGGTAACAACGCCGTTCTGGTCAACCGTTGCGATTTCGGGGTCGCTTGTTTCCCAGTAAACCTTGGTGCAGGACGCGCCGCCCACGCCGAGTGTACCCTTAGGTGTGACCGTTGCGCTGATGGTCTGCGTTTCGCCAACCTTGCCGCCTGTGATTGTGGTCGGGTCAAGTTCAATGCCCGTTGCCTTTGTTTTTGCAAATGAAACGTATGCGGTGTCCGTGATAACTCTGCCGCTGTAATCCTCCATTGTGCAGGTGATTATAGCCGAGCCGGGGTCGTTTGCAGTAGGACGGCAAACGCCGCTTCTGTCAACCGCGATTGAAGAGTTGGACGATGACCAATGAATATCGGAATACATCGCGCCCTTCGGATTTGTTTTGTATGTAAGCTTGTAGCTTGCCTTTGTGTAGTTGGTCGTTGAGCCAACTTCAACCGTAACGTGGTCGTTGATGTCCTCACCCTTTTCGCCGGTGATTTCAACCTCGTTAACGCCTACGAAGCCGCCGAGCTTGAAGAATGCGGAAAGCAGGTTCTTCCTCGTGGTGTCAACGTTATCCTGCGAAGCCATTTCCTCATCGTAGTATACAGAATACGCAAGGTCGAGCTTCTTCATATAATCCTGATAAAGCTTTTTGTTTTCCTTGGTTCTGATGATAACCGTGTCCTCGCACAGTTCAATAACCTGCTTGAGTCCTGATTTATCGGGGCGAACCTTAACGGTTGCAGTGCCCGTGATACCGCCGTCCGCCGCTACGCAGTAGAGCGTTGCAGTACCTACGTCGTTACCTGTAACAAGACCGTCGCGGTTGTCGTTTGTCTGTGTTTTAACCGAGAATACGCTCTCGTCAGACGAATACCAGTTACACTTGTAGCACGCGTAGCCGGTGGAAGTCCAGCTGCCGTCAAAGTTCACTGTATGTGTAACCTCTTCCGTGCTGCCGTTTGTAACGATAACAGGGTTCTGGTCAACTGTGTTTGACGTTACGTAATTCTTTGTAACGCAAACGGTGATAACGTTCGACTTAATCTTGCCGTCGTTTGAAACAGCGTAGATGTTAAACGTATCCGCAACCTCGTGCCCCGCGTTTTGCGTAACGGAAATCGTGTGCGTGTCGTCGCTTACGCTCTTGCTGTAGTAGCCGTTATCAACAACCCATGTTAAGTTCTGGTTTGTTGCGCTTGCAGGCGTAACGGTTGCAGCAAGCTTTGCGCCGTTGCCGTTATACGCTTCGGCAACGTTTTTATGAATGGTTACGTACTGGTAATCAACGCCGTTGATTGTAACGGTGTTGTTCCTGTTAATATCGCCGTTTGAGGTGCCGCCTGTTACGGAAATCTGAATACCCTCAACCGGTATACCCGTGCGTACCTCTTTTTCGGCAATATAGCTTGAAATCTCGTAGAAATTGCCGTTTGACAGCTCGTAGCCGGTGTACGCCTTCATTGCAATCGTACAGTAGCCGCCGCTTAACGTGGTGTAGTGACCGAGGCGGTCAATCTGACCGATGCCGTTATCAACAGGCTCGTCGCCTGCCCAGCTGTACTCGGGGTTGCCGTCTTCGTCCTCACCGGTCTTGATACCCCATAGAACGTACAGGTTTTCTGCATTTGCAACACGGCTCGGGTAGAGCGTGTAACTGTAGTTCGCGCTCTGGTCAATTTCAACCGTATCCTGACCGACAATATCGACATGCGAAATAAAACGTCCCGTTTTACCTGTTACGGTTACGGTAACCGTCCTGCTTACGCCCGACTTTGTGGTAGCCGTAATCTCCGTAGTAGCGGACGACAGCTGACCGAGCGAGCCGTTGGCGTCAAGACCTTTGATAACGCCCGTTTCGGGGTCAACGCTTGCAACCTCGGGTTTTGAGGAAGTCCATACCATACCTGTGAGGTCGCCTGCCTCGGGCTGAACGTCAATAATGCTGAGCTGGATTTCGCTGCCCTCGCGCACGGTTGTAACGCCGTCGATGTTAAAGCTTGTTACGGGCTGCGCCTCAACAACGTTAAATGTGATTGAGTCGTTGTAAACCATCTGCAGGATGATATTAGCAATAATCTCTACTGCAGTTGCGGTGAGCTGTACCGGGTCGGCAGCGTCGCCTGCGATGTCCTTGATAGCAAACGCCGCGTCAAGAATACCTGCAAGTACGGTACGGTTGATATCAAGGCTCATATACTTAATCATCGCGTCCGCAACCTCGCTCGTGTCGAGCGTGCCGGTGTTATCAAGCGCGTAAACGTAGTTAACGAGCTTGAGTATAGCCTCAATTACCTCCTCCGAGTCGGGGGAAACAAGGATTGTAACCGTACCCGTGTTCTTGAAAGATACAAGACCGCTGTCCGTAACAGTAGCAATAACCTTGCCCTGCGTGAAGATTGAGGAGGATTTTACCGAATATACAACGCCGAACTTAAGGCGCTGCGGTGTGGTAATTGCGTTAAGCTGAACCTCGCCGCCCTTTGGCTGCGTGGTGTTAATCTGCGATTTATTTGTAATATGTGTTCCGTTGGGGAGGAAGTTTGAAAGCGGGTCGTCGTTCTTGATAACCGTAACGTCGATATGATCCTCTGCAAGCAGAGTACCGTCAGACGCAAACATCTGGCAGTAAATCGGCGTGTTAACCTTGTCAAGATACTCGCGCAGGGAGTCAATAAGCTGTCCCTTGTACGATTCAACGTAGTCTGACAGACGCGAATCGGAACCGAGCGCCGTAACCATAAGGTCAACAATAGCCTCGGTATCCATTGAGTCAAGGTCAATGTAGTCGTTAAAGAACGCCTTTTCAAACACGGTACCCATAACGGAACCGATAAGCGGAATCGGCTTAACCTCATTGTCAATCCACGACTGAACAACGGCACCCTTTGAGGAGTCGAAAGCCTTTACCTTACCTGTCTGATCGGTATCAACAAGCACCGGGTTTTCGCTGTACCACTTAAAGGTGGCATTGTCGGGTGCTGTGCAGTCGATAAGCTTATATGTGTACTGCACGGTTTCGCCCTCGGGTATGTACTCGATATGCTTTTCCTTGGTGTCCTCGTTGTCATAAGTCGGAACCATCGTGTTTGAATCCTTGTAAAAGATTTCGAGTTCGTACGCCTGTATAACGCCGTCCTCCGCAAATGCAGACACAGCAGGAACAATGCCGCTGACTGCCAGCAGCAGAGTGAGCATTATACTCAGCGCTTTCTTGGTGAATTTGAGTTGCATAATAATCCCTCCCACAGGATATATTAAAGAAAATTGCTTAATATTTATTAAAATTATTAATAAATAAAATTTTACCTATAATATTATATAACTTTTTTTCGCAACGGTCAAGAACCTGCTTTTTCAAAATGTTACAAAATTTTTAACAGGCAATTGGTAATTGTTCACAAAAATTTAATAATTTTTGTACACATTAGCGGTTTTGTAAGGCGGTTTTTCTGCCCATATATAGTAACAAATCGCAAGATGCGGCCTCGCGTGTCACATCTTGCGATTGATGAATTTTTATACAATTACAGGTCCAGTGTCTCGAACTTACTCTTTGCGTGCTCGGTGATATCGCGCAGGATTCCTATGCTCGCTTTCTGCCCGTTTTCACCTTCCACAATTCTGCGGCGGTCGCGCACAATCATATGCTTGCCGCTTTTTGTGCGCAGCGTGTATGTAGCCTTTGCGGTTGATTTGCCTTCGGACGAAACCACAAGTGCATGCTCTGCAACAGGCACCTCTTTTGCGACCATAAGCCGCGTTAAATCGCCGCCGAAATCCTCAAAAAACTCCTTGCGCGAATAGCCGATAAGCTTGATGAAATCGCTTGAAACCACATCTAAAATAAACGGTGCGTCAAGGCTTGCGGTGAACAGCGGACCCGGCAGATTTTTAAAGATTTTTATCATTAAATCGCGCTCTTCGTCGGCGTCCTCCTCCGCCATTTTAACGTTGTTAATGTCGGAGAAAATGCCGTGAAAAATCGGGCATCCGTCGTCGTCATAACGGTGAATCGCAGCGCCGAATTTGCACCAGCGAATCTCATCCTTTGCGATTTTAACCCTGATTTCCATATCAATCGGTTTTTGTGTTGCCATTGCGGCGCCGACCGCCTGGAAAACCGCGCTTTTGTCGCCCTTATAGATAAGCTCGTCAAGCTTGTATCTGCGCTTTGAGTACACAATATTTTTGGTCGTGCCGAACATCTCGCAGCACGCCTTGTTAAGGTACAGCGCCTCAAATTCCATATTGCTTGTAACCTTGAAAAGGCACACGCCGGCGTACACAAGGTCAACAAGTTCTTTCATAATATCGGCTTTGTTTTTGAGTTCCACGCTCTGCTTTTGCGAGCGCGAAACGTCGGCAAGCGTGAGCCTGCACCGCGTGGTGCCCTCAACATTATTGCCTGTGCAGTGAACGTACACCGCCTCGCCGTCTTTGTTAAGTATTGTAAAATCCAGGTAGACATACTGGGAATCCTTTTTGCAGATTGTGCGCCGCACGGTTTCCCTGTCCTGCGGATGAATAATGTCGTTAAGGAATAATTTGCCCTGCTTTATCTTTGACGGGTGAACGCCTGTGAAGTCGGAAAAATGACTGTCTGACGAAACAACTTTGAGGTTATCCGCCTTGTCAACCTCACAGGACATAAACTCTACTTCAAAGGCAAGTTCGCCATAGTCGCCGATACTCTCGCCCCCTTTGATATTTATTTAACAATATAATTATACCACATTAATATGCCCTTGTCATCACCATAATTACGGATTTAATATTTTTTTAACTATTTGTATGCGCCTTGCGCAGTGGATAGTGAACAGTGGACAGCGGACAGTTGTAAGTTACTCGCTGCGCTCGCGCAGCGAGTAACTTACAACTAAACGCCAAATAATTGTTGTAATAATTATAAATATATGTTATCATATTCAAAAATAAATTGGGCACAGGTGATGGTATGGTTTACAGAGTTTTTGCAGAAAAGAAAAAAGGCTTTGACGTTGAGGCGGCGGGTATACTTGCCGACCTCCGTAATAATGTTGGTATAACAGCGCTTGAGGACTTGCGCATTATCAACCGCTACGATGCCGAAGGGCTGAATAAGGACGAATTTAACGCTGCGGTTAAGCAGGTATTTTCCGAAGCTAATCAGGACGAGGTTTGCTACGAGCCCGAGCTTGACGGCTGGAAGTACTTTGCAACAGAGTATCTGCCCGGTCAGTACGACCAGCGTGCAGACAGCGCGGCGCAGTGTATTCAGCTGCTCACCGCAGGCGAGCGTCCGCAGGTTGCAAGCGCAAAAATCATTGCGTTCAAAGGCGATGTAACCGATGACGAAATTGCAAAAATCAAGTCGTACATCATCAACCCTGTTGAGTCGCGCGAGGCTTCAATGGATATGCCTGACTCGCTCAACATCAAGGCTGACCGCCCTGACGATATAATCAGAATTGACGGTTTCATCGCTAAAACCGATGACGAAATTGCCGCATACCACGCAGAAATGGGCTTTGCTATGAGCGTTGCCGACCTGTGCTGGGTACGCGACTACTTTAAAAACGACGAGGGCAGAGAGCCTTCGCTTACCGAACTCAAGGTTATTGACACCTACTGGAGCGACCATTGCCGCCACACCACCTTTGCAACCCAGCTTGACGAAATCAAAATTGACGAGGGCAGATATTCCGCTGCTATCGAGCAGGCGCTCAAGGAGTACTTTGAGGTGCGCGAAGAGCTGTACAAGGGCAAGGACAAAATCGTTTGCCTTATGGATATGGCGTGCATCGGCACAAAGGCGCTTAAAAAGTGGGGCTGCGTTGACGACCTTGACGAGAGTGAGGAAATCAACGCCTGCTCAATCAACGCCGATGTTGAAATCGACGGCAAGGTTGAACCGTGGCTTATCCAGTTTAAGAACGAAACCCACAACCACCCGACGGAAATTGAGCCGTTCGGTGGCGCGGCAACCTGCCTCGGCGGCGCAATCCGCGACCCGCTGTCGGGCAGAGCATACGTTTACCAGGCTATGCGCGTGACCGGCTCGGGCGATCCGACCACCCCGTTTGAAAAAACGCTGCCTGCAAAGCTTCCGCAGAGCAAAATCACTGTCGGCGCGGCGCAGGGCTACTCCTCCTACGGCAACCAGATTGGTCTTGCCACAGGTCAGGTTGTTGAGCTTTACGACGAGGGCTACGTTGCAAAGCGTATGGAAATCGGCGCGGTTATCGGCGCGTCACCGAAGAAAAATGTTATCCGCGAGGTACCCGAGGAGGGCGACGTAATCGTGCTGCTCGGCGGACGTACGGGACGCGACGGCTGCGGCGGCGCAACGGGTTCCTCCAAGGCGCACAACTCACAATCTATTGAAACCTGCGGCGCGGAAGTGCAAAAGGGTAATCCCCCGACAGAGCGCAAGATTCAGCGCCTTTTCCGCAAAACAGAGGTTGCGCAGATGATTAAGCGCTGCAACGACTTCGGCGCAGGCGGCGTGAGTGTTGCAATCGGCGAGCTTGCGGACGGACTGACAATAAACCTTGACAAGGTACCGAAGAAGTACGACGGTCTTGACGGCACAGAGCTTGCAATTTCCGAATCGCAGGAACGTATGGCTGTTGTGATTGACAAGAGCGATGTGGACAAGTTCAACGCCCTTGCAAACGAAGAAAATCTTGAGGCTACCGTTGTTGCAGAGGTTACCTCTAAAAACAGGCTTGAGATGTACTGGCGCGGCGACAAAATCGTTGACCTGTCGCGCGACTTCCTCAACACAAACGGCGTTGTTCAGCACGCAAAGGCTGAAATCACTGCCGCTGACGATACAAGCTACAGGGACAGCGTACCTGCCGCACTTGCAGGTATGACCAACGCGAACGCGCTCAAGGCAAATCTTGAACGCCTTGAAGTTTGCTCGCAAAAGGGCTTGGTTGAGCGCTTTGACTCATCAATTGGTGCGTCAACCGTGCTGATGCCTTACGCAGGCAAATACCAACTTACACCCGAGGACGCAATGGTTGCAAAGGTGCCGCTTGAACAGGGCGAAACCGACACCGCAACCGCAATGTCCTACGGCTTTATACCAAAGCTATCACGCTGGTCGCCGTTCCACAGCGCTGCGTTTGCGGTTACTGAATCGCTTGCAAAGCTCGCCGCTGTAGGCTGCGACCCGTCAAAAGCAAGACTTACATTCCAGGAATACTTTGAGCGCCTTGGCGACAACCCGACGCGCTGGGGCAAGCCCACTGCCGCACTGCTCGGCGCGCTCACGGCGCAGCTTGGCTACAAAACACCGTCAATCGGCGGCAAGGACAGTATGAGCGGCTCGTTCAACGAGCTTGACGTTCCGCCTACGCTTGTATCTTTCGCAGTAGGTATGACACAGGCGTCAAAGACTGTTTCCGCACAGTTCAAGCGAATCGGCTCAACCGTAAAACTGCTTGAACTCCCAGTTGATGAAGCAAGCGGACTGCCCGATTACGACAAAGCAATGGCGCTTATGATGAGCGTTTTTGAGGGCGTGAGAAGCGGCAAAATCCTTGCGGCAAGCGTGGTTAAAGAGGGCGGCGCTGCTGCCTGCATATGCAAAATGGCGTTCGGCAACAAGCACGGATTTACCTTTGTGCAGGGACTTGACGCGACTACTCTGTTTGCGCCCAAGCAGGGCTCATTTGTTGTTGAACTTGCCGACGGCGCAGACTTTGACGGCATAACCCTCGGCACAACCAACGACAACGCTGTGTTTATCATCGACGGCGCTGTTCACACCTGCGACGACCTTATTGACACCTGGTGCGGCAAGCTTGAAAAGGTGTTCCCCACCGATTCTGGCAAGACGGCTAAAATGCCTGCGGACGTGCCGCTTTACAAAGAGCGCTCAATCTTCGTTGCTAAAAACAAGGTTGCAAAACCGCGCGTATTCATACCGGCGTTCCCCGGCACAAACTGCGAAGTTGACACCGCAAGAGCATTTGAAAAAGCAGGCGCAGAGGCTTCAATCCTCGTAGTCAACAACCTTTCAAGCGCCGCGATTAACGAAACTATTGACAAAATGGTTGCTGAAATTGAGAAGTCGCAGATTGTTATGCTGCCCGGCGGATTCTCCGGCGGTGACGAGCCCGAGGGTTCGGGCAAGTTTATTGCAACGACCTTCCGCAACCCGAAGGTGAGCGAGGCTGTGACGAAGCTGCTCAACAACCGCGACGGTCTTATGCTCGGTATCTGCAACGGCTTCCAGGCGCTTATCAAGCTTGGTCTTGTGCCGTACGGCGAAATTGTTAACACCAAGCCGAGCGACCCGACGCTTACGTTTAATACAATCGGCAGACACATCTCGCAAATGGCGTACACACGCATCACAAGCGTTAAATCACCGTGGTTCAGCAGCGTTAACGCAGGCGACATTTTTGCAGTGCCGATCAGCCACGGCGAGGGCAGATTTGTTGCAAACGACGATGTGATGAAACGACTTATAGAAAACGGACAGGTTGCTACGCAGTACGTTGACCTTGACGGCGAAGTGTGCGACAATATGCCGTTTAACCCCAACGGCTCTGTTTGCGCGGTTGAGGGTATCACCTCGCCCGACGGACGAGTTCTCGGCAAGATGGGACACAGCGAAAGAAAGGGCGCAGACCTTTACGGCAACGTTCCGTTTGAAAAGGATATGAAGATATTTGAGAGCGGCGTAAACTATTTCAAATAATCATAAATTATTAATGATGAATGATGAATTACGGATACTCGGCTTCGCCTCGAACAATAAAACGGGTGCGGGCATAGTCCACCGTTAATTCATAATTCATAACTCATAATTTAATAAGGATTTATTATGGAACACCAACATAGTCATAGCCACGAGCACACCAAAGAGGTTACAAACCGCCTCGCACGTGCGATAGGTCATTTGCAGAAAGTTAAAAAAATGGTAGAGGACGGCGAGGACTGCAGCGAAGTGCTGATTCAGCTTGCTGCGGTTAAGTCTGCCATTAACAACACCGGCAAGGTGATTATCAAGGACCATATCGACCACTGCATTGTGCACGCGGTTGAGGACGGCGACACAGAGGCGCTTGACGAGCTCGCCTCGGCTATAGACAAGTTCATAAAGTAGGGGCGGATATTATCCGCCCGCGGGACGTCGAGGACGCCGTCCCCTACACTTGCTCGCTCGGGCAAATTCTGTAGGGGCGGATTTCCCAATCCGCCCGCGCGACAAGGTCGCCGCAACCGTAAGTTTACATTTTTCTAACCGATTTTCGATTGAAAGTCGGTTGTTCTTTTGATATATTGATATTGAAGGGGGCGATGCATATGAAATTCAGCGAAAATCTGCGTAGCCTGCGCAAGGAAAAGGATTACTCGCAGGAGTACCTTGCAGAGGTTATGGGAGTAAGCCGCCAGACAGTGTCAAAATGGGAGAACGGCACAGCTATGCCCGACCTTAAAAAGCTAACCGAGCTTGCGGAATTTTTTGGCACGACTATGGACAACTTGCTCGGCATCGAGGGTGCGGACGATAAATCCGACGACGAAAACAAAATTGACGTTAATCATTATAACTATTATATTCAGCAGCTTGAAGCGCGCTACGACGAGTTGGTTGAACGCAAAAACAAGGAATATATAAACAAGAAAAAGTGGGTTAACCTGCTTGAAGACATTATTGTAATATGCGTGTGCATATCGTTGCTGATTACGGTACATAGTATGCGCTCGCGCATTGACAATCTTGAGGAGCAGGTGGACTATCTGCAGTCGGAACAGGAGTATCAGGAACAGTCAAAAGTAAACGAAATCGATTTTGTAGAGCACAAAATCCTCTCCGTCAACAAAGAAAAGCCGTACCTTGTCACCGTTCGCTGCACATACGCACCCGAGGAATACACAAACGGCACAAAGGTATATTTTACAAAAACTGTGGGTAAAAAGACGGATAAATACGAGGCAAAAACTATTGACGGCAAGTATGTTGCCGAGTTCCCCGTTAATCTGACGGAAAGTAGCTTCTACAGCCTAATTATCAACAATGGCATCGCTACAAAAAATGTTGCTTTAGACTCTGATTTTGATGTTCCGTTTATTAATGATTATTTAAGTGTTAGCGCCAATTGCTACTATGCGGCGATGTTCGAATCAAGGGACTCAGCCGTTCCGTATGCGCTTGAGTTTTGCGACAACAACGCAGGGCAAAACATCTGTTTTTCTTCAGAATTTTGCGGCAAAATCAAATCGGCGCGGCTTGTTGTAAAGGACTATTTCAAAAACAAGAGCGGAAAAGAAGTATACTTAAAAGAGCTTGAGATAAAAAAGAACACGACGGACTATACAGGCGACACACAGATTGTGCTGCCGAAAAGGCTTGAATTGACCGATTTTTCCGATGTGTCTTCAATGGGTATTTACGTTTTTTTGACAGGTGAGGACAGCACGGTATATTCGATTATGTTCGGTTGCTACGGTGACGAAACGTCGGACGAAACCACCTTTGATTTGTCCGGTGAAGAAAGCGGTTATATGGCTATCCATTTCCCCGACGGCACAACGGTCGGCGAGGGTTAAACGCATTATAATTCCAAGCAGGACAAGTTTTATAACCTGCCCTGTTTTTTTACTTAATATACTATATATACAAAAAATTATATTATTTTTACTATATATATTTGTTGCGAAAACGGTCCGAATATGTTAAAATATTTAGGATATTGTTTCATATTAATTAAGTAAGGGGGGGTGACAGCATGGCGAAATACAACTACTTTGACGACTCTGACGAAAGCACGCTTGCCGATATACTCGACCGCGTACGCGCAGAGAGCAATCCGCAGCAGCAACAGCGCACAACTGCAAGCCGTGGCAGCGCAAGGGGCAGTGCTTCTTCAAGATCAGCGTCAAACCGCAGGAACAGCGGCGCGATTAACATTGCAAAATCCGCGCTCAGCAAAAACCCGTTTGACGAGCTTGAAAACGCTACGCGCAACAAAAAGCGCGTTGTCGCTATGACGATGGCAGGCGTATTCCTTGTATTCCTCGTTCTTCTCGTGCTGGTCACCGTTCTTTCCGTTCATAAAGAGAACAAGCAGATTTCCAAATTCAGCACCGACGCGGGCTCAATCTGCTCGCAGTACCTCGGTCAGTACGGCAACACAAACTTTGAAAACCTGATGGATAAGTACAACATCGAGGGTTGCCGCATGACAGGGCTTTGCTGCGCGAGGGAAATTGACTTTGACAACAACGGCAAAAGTGAGCTGCTGCTCGGCTACTACGACGGCGGTTTGTATTACACCGAGGTGTGGGGTTATGTTGACAAAAAGTTTTCCGTAATCTATCACGAAAAAGCAACTAATGTTGACAGTAAGTCCGTTGGCAATGCATGGATTACGCTTTACTTCAGGCACAACAAAACCTACATCGGTCAGCATGACGAAAAAGACCTTAAAAAGGTTGAGCTTTTCGGTATGCATCACAATAAGTTTGAAAAGGATTACGACTGCACGTTCAACACCACATCGGGCGCGTTTTCGGTAAAGGGCAAAAAGAACCGAACCGATTTTGAGCGCATTAAGTTCGCCGTAATCAATCAGCAGAAAGCGAACGAAATCCTTAACAGAACAAACAAAACGGTAAACGGTTTTTCAATGGAAGGCGGCGACGGCGCGGCTAAAGCAACGGCATTTAACGCAAGCCTTAAAGGCTCGTACTACCGCGTGGTTGAGGAACTTAACCAGAAATACGGCAAGGCGGAATATGTTGAAAACGGCAAAACCGCGTTTATCAAAGGCCTTGCAGTTGTTGATTTGATTGACTTTAACAACGACGGCACGGAAGAGCTGTTTTTGATTTACCGCAAGCAGATAGTTTCGCGTGACGAGGACGAAATGGGCTACTACGTTCCCTCGCAGCTTGACAAGTATTATGTGGAAATCTACCGCTACAACGGCTCGGGCGCAGTGCTTGCGTACAAGAACGAGGGTATATCCAACGACTCAAAGAATGAGCGCGACAGATACTTCATCCTCAAGCACGCAAAGAACCGCACCTACTACTGCCAGAACACTTATTCGGAAAGCGACTACGGCAACAGCGTGACGGCTTCGTCCACGATAATGAAGTTCAACAAAACCACGTTTGTTTCTACCTTCTCGGCGTCCTACCAGTCGGACTACGGCTACACAACCTACTACATTGACGACAGTGAGGTTTACAGCTCACAGTTTGAATCGGAAGCAAACAAGGTGCCGCTGTTTAACGGCAATGATGTTTATAACGAAAACGACTTTACCGTAACCTACCTGCAGCGCAAGGCGCGCGACGCAGGCTCGGTTGAAAGCCAGGTAAACAAAACAGTAAACAACATCAAAAAGCTCAACGCGTCCTACGATCCGGATGTATAAAAAATAACACCGCAGACTTAATCGGTCTGCGGTGATTTGTTTTGTGTTTATTTTACGATTGTGCCCATTGTGTTTGGTGCCATACCCGCTGCATTTGCTTCGTCAGTGTCGATGTGCATTGCAAGCGCATAACTGTCGGACACGCGAACAACAACGTCGCCGAAGGTGAGGTTTCTGCCGTTTGAGGTCGGGATTTCAACGGATACGATTTCGCCGTTTGTGATGCCCAGTTCCTCTGCATCCTTGGTGGTTGCATGGATGTGGCGCTTTGCGGCAATAACGCCCTCTTTGAGTTCAACCTCGCCTGCAGGACCAACAAGCTTGCAAGCGCCTGAGCCTGCAACCTCGCCCGATTCCCTTACAGGTGCGTCAACGCCGATTGAGCGCGCGTCGGTAAGCGAGATTTCAACCTGAGTAGCAGGTCTTACAGGACCGAGAATCGAAACTGCCGGGAATTCGCTCTTTGCGCCGACAACCTTAACTCTCTCCTCGCAAGCGTACTGACCCGGCTGGGAAAGCATCTTTTTAACAGTGAGCTCGTAGCCCTTGCCGAACAAGGTCTCAAGGTCTTCCTGTGATACATGCACGTGACGTGCAGAAATTTCAACAACTACTTGATTTGCCATAGTAATTCTCCTTGTATAATTATTTACACGCATATTTTAATACAATTATCATTGTTTTTCAATAGTTAATTTGATATAATTGAATTATAAATTATAAATGATGAATGATGAATTAACGTTACTCGGCTTCGCCTCAGACAATAATACGCAGCATGAACTGTAGGGAGTGCTGACCACAGCACTCCGCATTATGATCGGGTGTGGGCAGCGTCCGCCGTTAATTCATAACTCATAATTCATAATTAAAAAGGATTCTAACTATGACTCTTGACGAACTGGAACTTGAATGTAAAAACTGCACAAAGTGCGGACTTTGCGAGGGGCGCACAAATCTTGTTTTCGGCATAGGCAAAAAGGACGCGGACATTATGCTGATTGGCGAAGGCCCCGGCGAAAACGAGGATTTGCAGGGCGAGCCGTTTGTAGGCAGAAGCGGCAAGCTGCTTGACAAATTCCTTAACAGCATCGACCTTGACCGCAACAAAAATGTTTACATTGCAAATATGGTTAAGTGCCGCCCGCCCAAAAACCGCGACCCGAAGCCCGAAGAGCAGGATATGTGCATCACCTGGCTGCGCGAGCAGTTTAAGATTATCCGCCCAAAAATCATAATCTGCGTGGGCAGAATTTCTGCGCAAAAGCTGATTTCGCCCGACTTCCGCGTAACAAAACAGCACGGCGAATTTATCAACAAAAACGGCGTGCTGATGATGGGAACTTACCACCCTGCGGCAATCCTGCGCAACCCGAATAACAAGGAACAGGCATTCGCCGACTGGCTCAAAGTCCGTGACAAAATCGAAGAACTGGGAATTGAAATTTAGTTAGCAGTATGCCGTGTGCAGTTAGCAGTTAAAGGATAAATATTAAAAGACACCCTGTTGGGTGTCTTTGATTTTGGAGCGGATTACGAGACTCGCCCGTCTCGCTTCTGCGCTCGTCGGCACGCACGCGGGCACCGAAACAGTCCACAGGACTGTTTTTACCCTGCGGGTTGCCCTGTTCGAGTCTCAACCTTTCAGCAAAAAACAGGACACCATAAAGGTGTCCTGCTTTTTGGAGCGGATTACGAGACTCGAACTCGCTACCTTCACCTTGGCAAGGTGACGCTCTACCGGATGAGCTAAATCCGCATTTGCAAGATGTATTATACATACACTTTGCGGTTTTGTCAAGTGTTTTTTCAAAAATCTGCTACTGGCTCACGGCTAACTGCTAACCGACTTGTGCATAGCGCAAGTCCCCTACACAATATACACTATATTTACAACAAACTGCTTTTTTGGTACAATAGAAGTCTAAGCGAAATTAAGAGGAGGTGCTTTGAGTGGACTATCGGATTTTGCCTATTGGCGACGTGTGGAACGAGGGTATGTTCAGCGTGCCGAGCAAAATTGCAAACAAGTACATACGCCTTGCAAGCGCGTACCAGCTCAAGGCGCTTCTTGTTGTTCTGTCAAGCGGCGGCAAATGCTCGAGCCGCGACATTTCAATGGCAATCGGCGTGCCGGAAAGCGAGGTCTGCGACCTGCTTGCATTCTGGGTTGAGGAAGGCGTTCTGCTTGAGGACGGCACCGCGCCCGCTGCACAACCGCAGCCTGAAAACAAAGAGGCAAAGCCTGCGCCTGCCGCAAAGGAACAAAAGGCGGAGGAAATGCCTGCGCCCGTTCTCACCACCACCGACGTTACGGCAATGCTGCGCGACGACGAAAGCCTGAATGAGCTTATGCTGCACGCGGAAGAACTGCTGGGCAGAACCCTTAGCGCTGTGGAAAAAGAGATGATTGTAAACATGGCGGTTTACTACGGTCTGCCGCACCAGATTGTGCTTACAATCCTGCAGTACTATAAGTCGGAAAAGGAAAAAGGTCAGGCAATCGGCGTGGCATACATTGCGGCTATGGCTAAAAACTGGTCCGAGGAGGGCATCACCACCCTTGACGCGGCAGAGGAAAAGCTGAAAGCGATTGAGGAATCCGACCATGTGTGGAAAGAGATCATTGACCTCAGCGGTATACGCCACCGCAGACCTACCGCCAAGCAGCGCGAGATGATTAAAAACTGGCGCGCCGACTTTAATATGGAAATGATTGGTCTTGCGTGCGAGGCTATGAGGGAAAACGCTGAGCATCCGTCGCTTAAATACGTTGACTCCGTGCTTAAAAGCTGGAAGAAGAAGGGCATCAAAACGCCCGACGACGTTGCCAAGGATAACGAAAAGCACGAGAGCGAAAAGGCGAATAAAAAGGAAAAAGGCAAGCTCGAGGGCAAGCCTTCGTTTGACATTGACAAGATACAGAACAAGATATTTAACAACGATAATTTTGATGTGTAGGTGAAAAGGTATGTCTTACCCCAAAGAGATATATTTAAATGCGGAACGCATACTTGAAAAACGCCGCGACAACGCGGTTATGGAAGCGAGTATGCGCGCCGAAGAAATAAAAAACGCAATCCCCGAAGTCGACGAGATTCAGAATAAGCTGTCAAGAATCGGGCTTGAGATTTCGCGGCTTTTTTTCTACAACGGCAACGCGGAAGAAAAGGTTGCCGAGCTGCGCCAAAAAAGCAAGGCACTCACAGATGAACGCGGCTGTATTCTTGCAAAAAACGGCTACAAGCCTGACGCTATGAGCCCCGAATACATCTGCCCCGTGTGCGAGGACAAGGGCTTTGTAAACGGCAGAATCTGCCAGTGCCACCGCCAGCTGCTCAAGGATTTGATGAAAGAGAATCTGCGCAGGGTTGCACCGCTTGACGACTGCACGTTTGAAAATTTTTATGTTGAAAAATACAGCGACCGGCCCGACGAAAACGGCATTATTCCGCGCGAGCGCGCAGGCAAAATCTACGACGCGGCACACAGGTACGCGCAGAACTTCAGCCTGCCGAGCAAAAACCTGCTGTTCCTCGGTGCAACGGGGCTGGGCAAAACCCACCTTTCGCTTGCGATTGCAAACGTTGCGGTTAACCGCGGCTACTATGTTTGCTATGGCACAAGCCAGAATATATGCGAGGATTTACAGTCTGAACAGTTTGGCAGGGACAGCGACATTGTTTACACAAAACGTCAGGTGCTTGACAGTGATTTGCTGATTATCGACGACCTCGGCACGGAAATCGACAGCCAGTATTCAATCGCTACATTATATAACATTATTAACAGCAGAATTCTTGCAAAAAAGCCGACTATTATCAGCACCAACTACGAGCCGGCTGAGCTTTACAAAAAATACGACCAGCGAATTACAAGCCGCATCACAGGCGAGTACACGGCTATGCAGTTCCTCGGTTCGGACATAAGGAACGAGTAATGGGAAACAGAGCAGATAAAGCAAAAGAATTATTTATGAGCGGCTGCAACTGCAGCCAGGCGGTGCTGCTTGCGTTTGCGGACAAATACGGCATTGATGAAGATACCGCGCTGCGCATTGCGTCGTCCTTCGGCGGCGGCATGGGCAGAAGCCGCGAGGTCTGCGGCGCGCTGTCGGGCATGCTTATGGTGTGCGGTATGGAAACGGGCAGCGCAGACGTTAAGGACACAGAGCAAAAGGCGGAAAACTACCGCGTTGCGCGCGAATTAATGGACGCGTTTCGCGCAGAAAACGGCTCAATCTACTGCCGCGACCTGCTTGGTCTGTCGCAGAACACAACGGAAAGCCACATCCCCGAAGCACGCACAGAAGCATATTACAAAAAGCGCCCCTGCGCAGAAATTGTGCACAGCGCTGCGCTGATATTAGAGGAAAAATTTGAATGATAATGTAGGGGCGGATTGAGAGTCCGCCCTTGTTTTTTATCCGAAAACCGTTTCTACCACTCTGTCTGCGCCGCTTGGCGAGTAGCGCCAATGCCTGATTGTGCCGGATGAAATGCGGTACTCAAGCGGCGGCTCTGCCTGCTTGGGGCAAACGTCGACAACCACAAGCTTAATCTTCATTCGCTCAGGGATAATCGACTTGATGAATACCGACACGCGCTGCCCTGCTTCGATTTGCGCACCGAGCTCGGCAAGCCCGGCGAGGTTGGGCGTGAGTTCCACAAACACGCCGTAACTCTCCACGCTGCGCACGATGCCCGTAACCGTTTCTCCCACGAAAAATCGCGCCGCGTTTTCCTCCCACGTGCCAAGCAGCTCTTTGAGCGTAAAAGTCAGCTTGCCGTCGTCGCGGCTTTTGAGCGCACATTTAATCATTTCGCCCTCGTGCAGCCGCTCGCGCGGATGGCTGATGCGCGACACGGACAGCATATCAATAGGTATAAGGCTGTTGATACCGCAGCCGATATCGATAAACGCGCCAAACCCCTCAAGCCGCGTAACGCGCGCGTCGATTATTTCGCCGCAGGCAAGCAGGTTTATGTACTCATCAATGCACTGCAGCTGCGCCATTCTGCGCGACAGGATTATGGATTTTTTGCCGTCGCTTTCGCGCTGAAAGCCCACCACCCTGAAGCACACGCGCTTGCCGACCTTTGATATCAGCGCAATATCGCGCACCGTGCCTTCAAGTATGCCGACTGCGCCCTCGCCGCGCGGAATTATCCCTTCGGCAAAGCCGATGTCAACGTGCAGGTTATGCTGCCTGTCGCACAGAAGCACCCTGCCCTCAAATATCTCCTTTGAATCTATCGCCGACTTCACGTCGCTGTAATCGCAAAACTCTGCAAGCAGGGCATCGTTTGCGCCCTCGGGGTAAAACTTCAAAATCATCAGTCCTTTTTATTATTCGTACACTATTTATATGCCGCAAAATAATTATTTATGTTGATAATGGCAAATGTTAGTGCTATAATATATAAGATTATAAATTAAAAGATGTGATTTTATGAACGTTAACGTTGGCGACAGACTGCTGATGAAAAAGCCCCACCCCTGCGGCAGCAAGGAGTTTGAGGTGCTGCGAGTCGGCGTGGACTTTAAAATCCGCTGCACAGGCTGCGGACGCGAAGTTATGGTGCCGAGAAGTAAGATTGAGAAGAATATTAAAAGCGTTATTTAGCTTTAAGCTTTAAGCTTTAAGTTTTAAGCTTGAGGGTGGGCGTTGCCCACACCGATTATAATAGCCGTGCGCAGCACCAAATAGCTTAACACTTAACACTTAACACTTAACACTTAAAAACCCATATAGGAGTTACTATGTTTGATAAATTATTGGAAGTGGAAAACAGGTACAACGAGGTGAACGAACTTGTCTGCAAGCCCGAGGTGGTTGCGGATATGGAGCAGTACACCAAGCTTATGCGCGAATTAAAGCAGCTTACACCTGTTGTGGAAAAATTCAGGGAATACAAAACCGCAAAGGAAACTTACGACGAGTCCAAGGAGATGCTCGGCGACTCATCGCTCGACGAAGATTTTGCCGCTATGGTAAAGGACGAGTTTGAGCAGAGCAAAGAGGATATTGAGCGCATTTCCGAAGAACTTAAAATTCTGCTGCTTCCGCGCGACCCTAACGATGACAAGAACGTTATTATCGAAATCCGCGGCGGCGCAGGCGGAGAGGAAAGCGCACTGTTTGCAGGCGTGCTTTACAGAATGTACAGTATGTACGCAGAGGCAAAGGGCTTTAAAACCGAAGTGCTTTCCGCTAACGAAACGGGGCTCGGCGGCTACAAGGAAATCAGCTTTTCCATAACCGGCGACGGCGCATATTCGCGCTTTAAGTTTGAATCGGGCGTTCACCGTGTTCAGCGCGTGCCGGAAACCGAGAGTCAGGGACGTATTCACACCTCAACCACCACGGTTGCCGTGCTGCCCGAAGCAGAGGAAATCGACTTTGAAATAAGCGATAAGGACTTGCAGATTGACACCTTCCGTTCAAGTGGCGCAGGCGGTCAGCATATCAACAAGACCTCGTCCGCAATCCGCATTACGCACCTGCCGACAGGCACGGTTGTTGAGTGCCAGGACGAGCGCTCACAGCACAAGAACAAGGAAAAAGCGCTTAAAGTGCTGCGCGCAAGACTGTACGACGCGGAAAAAGCAAAGCACGACGCGGAAATCGCCGGCGAGCGCAAGGCGCAGGTCGGCACAGGCGACCGCAGCGAAAGAATACGCACATATAACTATCCGCAGGGCAGAGTGAGCGACCACCGCATCAACCTCACCCTTTACAAATTGGAACAGATACTAAACGGCGACCTTGACGAACTGATTGACGCACTCATCACCGCAGACACAGCGGAGAAACTCAAGGCTTCGCAGGAGTAAAATGCTTTGCATTTTACAGTGTCCAGATATCAGAATCCAGTATCCAGATACCAGAATCCAGATATGAAAACTTTACTGCTTTCGACAAGCGAACAGGACATAAGCGCTGCCGGTGCGATAATACGCAGCGGCGGTCTTGTTGCGTTCCCTACCGAAACGGTTTACGGTCTGGGCGCCAACGCGCTTGACGAAAACGCGGTAAAAAGCATCTACGCCGCGAAGGGAAGACCGAGCGACAATCCGCTGATTGTTCACGTTGCGAAAAAAGAGGACATCGCACCGCTTGTACAAGAGATTACGCCGCAGGCAAAGGCGCTGATTGACGCGTTCTTCCCCGCCCCGCTGACGGTTATTCTGCCGAAGTCGGACATCATTCCGAACGCGACAAGCGGCGGGCTTGGCACGGTTGCAATCCGTATGCCGCAAAACGAAGTTGCGCGCGCTGTGATTGCCGCCGCAGGCGTTCCCGTTGCCGCGCCGAGCGCGAACACAAGCGGACTGCCGTCGCCCACAAAGGCAAAGTACGTTATTGACGATATGTTCGGCAAGGTAGACGCGATTATTGACGGCGGCGACTGCGCGGTGGGCGTTGAGTCAACGGTTATCACGCTTGCTACGGACACACCCACAATCCTGCGCCCCGGCGCGATTACCAAAGAGATGATTGAAAGCGTTATAGGCAAGGTGGAAATTGCCTCCGCCGTGCTTGGCGAACTTGGCGAAAACGAAACCGCCGCTTCGCCCGGAATGAAGTACAAGCACTACGCCCCGAAGGCGGAAATTGTGATTGTTGACGCGGACAAAACGGCGTACGAAAACTTTGTTAACACGCGCGAAAATGCGTTTGCGCTCTGCTTTGACGACGATAATGTCACCATACCGCACATAACCTACGGCAGCGAAAGTGACGACAGCGAACAGGCGCGCGAGCTGTTTGACGCGCTGCGCAAGCTTGACGAAATCGGTGCACGGCGAGTTTATGCCAGAATGCCGCACAAGGACGGCGTGGCTATGGCAGTCTATAACAGACTTATCCGCGCGGCGGCGTTTCGCGTAATTGACCTGAAAAAGCCGTTCACCATCGGGCTTACGGGCGCAACAGGCGCAGGCAAGGGCTACGTTTGCGAACAGCTGAAAGCCAGGGGCTTTAACATAATTGATACAGACAAAATCGCGCGCGAAGTTGTGCAAAAGGGTTCGCCTCTTCTTACAGAACTTGCCGCAACCTTTGGAGGCGACATAATAAAAAACGGCGAGCTTGACCGTGCGCTGCTTGCAGAGCGCGCCTTTGCAGACAAGTCGCAGACCGCAAAGTTAAACGCAATTATGCACCCTGCCATTATCAAGCGGTGCATCGAACTTGCAGACGGTCTTACGGTGCTTGACGCGCCGCAACTGTTTGAAGCTAACGCCCAGGATAAGTGCTACAAAATTGTTGCCGTTACCGCACCGAAAGAGTTGCGCATTAAGCGCATTACTGCACGCGACGGCATAACTGCAGAGCAGGCAAAACAGCGCGTTGCCGTTCAGTTTGACGACGAATACTACAAAGCGCACAGCGACTTTGTAATCGTAAACGACGGCGGCGATATAACAGGACAAATCAATAACATTTTGGATACAATATTATAACGGGGGTATAATTATGAGCGAAAAAACAAAGCAACTCAAAGATATGCTGTTTAACAAAAAGGAAAACGCAATCGACTTTATGTCCACAGATGAACTTGCCGTTTGCGACGAATTTTGCGAGGGCTACAAGGAATTCCTTTTTGAATGCAAAACCGAGCGCGAAGTTGCCGCGTGGGTTGAGAACATTGCCGTTAACAACGGTTTTGTTAAGTTTGACGAATTCGGCGAGCCGCTTGCCGCAGGCGACAAGGTTTACTACGCAAACAGAGGCAAGGCGATTATCCTTTGCGTTAAAGGCAAAAGAAGCATTAAAGACGGCGTTCGCATTTCCGCAGCGCACATCGACTCGCCGCGCATCGACCTCAAGCAATGCCCGATTTATGAGCAGGACGGCTTGGGACTGTTTAAAACACACTACTACGGCGGCATTAAAAAGTACCAGTGGACGGCTATTCCGCTGTCGCTGCACGGCAGAATCTGCAAAAACGACGGTACCTTTGTTGACGTAAAAATCGGCGAAACGGCAGACGAGCCGAAGTTCTGCATTACCGATATTCTGCCGCACCTCGGCAAAGAGCAGATGCAGCGCAAAACCAACGAAATCGTGCAGGGCGAAGAGCTTAACGTAGTTATCGGCTCGCGCCCGTTCAAGGACGACGATGAAAGCGAGCGCATCAAACTCAACCTGCTTTCACTCCTCTACGAAAAATACGGCATTGTTGAGCGCGACTTCCTGTCCGCCGAGCTTGAGCTTGTGCCTGCGTTCACGGTTGATGATATCGGCTTTGACCGCTCGCTCATCGGCGGCTACGGCCACGACGACAGGGTTTGCGCATACCCCGCGCTGCAGGCGATTCTTGATATTGACGAAGCGCCCGAATACACCGCAATCACCGTGCTGACAGACAAGGAAGAGGTCGGCTCGGACGGTAACACGGGACTCAACTCATCGTACCTGCGCTACTTTATTGACGACCTTGCAAGGCTTGAGGGCTTTGAGGGCAGAGATGTGCTGCGCAACTCGAAGTGCCTGTCCGCAGACGTTAATGCCGCGTACGACCCGACCTGGGCTTCGCCTTTTGAAAAGAACAACGCAAGCTTTGTTAACAACGGCGTTTGCGTAACGAAGTTTACAGGCGCATACGGCAAGAGCGGCACGTCCGACGCGTCCGCGGAATTTGTCAGCTGGGTTAAGACTCTGCTTGAGGAAAACGATGTTCTGTGGCAGAGCGGCGAGCTCGGCAAGGTTGACGCAGGCGGCGGCGGAACCGTTGCTATGTACGTTGCAAATATGGATGTTGACACCATCGACGTCGGCGTGCCGGTACTCTCAATGCACGCACCGTACGAAATAGTGGCAAAAACCGACGTGTACTATGCGTACAAGGCATTCTTCACCTTTTTCACTAAATAGCATAAATGTAGGGGCGGGATTCCTATCCCGCCCTTTTGTCGTTATATGATTATTTGCAGAAATAGTGGTTGCCGATAATCTTGATTACCGGTCTTGAGCGCATCCACGCGTTGCTGGTTTTCGCCGGGTTGTAGTAGTAAATCGCGCCGCCTGTCGGGTCCCAGCCGTTGATTGCGTCCTGCGCCGCGCGCTTTGCGGATTCCGCAACAGGCTGATACCAGTTTGAATCGTACACGCAGGAAAATGCGCCGTTCTGGTACACCACGCCGCTGATTGAATCTGGGAACGACGGGTGCGCAACACGGTTGAGAACTACCGCGCCTACCGCAACCTGCCCCTCGTAACTCTCGCCGCGCGCCTCGGCAGAGATAACCTTTGCAAGCAGGTTAACCTCTTCCGCCGTGTACTTTCCGCTGCCCGACGATCCCGACGATGAGCCGCCCAAACCAAGGTACAGCAAGGTCTGCGGTCCTGCAATACCGTCAACCGTTATTCCGCAGTTGCGCTGAAATGCGGTTACGGCGTTTTTGGTCTGCGTGCCGTAAATGCCGTCCACCGAACCGTTGTAGTAGCCAAGGCTTTTAAGCTTGGTCTGAATGTTCTTAACCTCTGTGCCCGTCGAGCCGTAGCGCGACAGCGCGAAGGTGCTTTTTTCGGCAAACACCGCCTCACTTACGGCAAACGACGCGCCCACAGCGGCAACCGCAAGCAGCAGCGCCGCGGCGATGCACATAATTCTTCTGCTTATTCTCGTCATTTTGCCACCCCCTGAATTACCGAGGACAGCACAATCGACAGCACCGTGCCTGCGCCGACGCCGCAAACGACGTACATAATGCTGAAAAACAAGTCCTTTTTTGATCGTTTGCTTTTTGGCGGCTTTTTGATTTGTCCGGCGATATTCTGCGCCTCGCCGTGCAGTTTTTCCTCGCTTAAATTCGAGCCGTCCGCGCTGACAAAAAACAGAATTTTGTCAAAATACGGCGACTCGGGATTGGTCACCTCAAGAATCTGCCTGTTGATACCTTTAATCATCATTTTCAGTCCTTTCAAATTATACATATAGTGTTTGCCAAGCGGCAAAATTTATGCAAAAATCTGCCTGTCGATTTTTGTGAAAAATGAGAATAAATTTTTGCTTGACAAGTGTTTTTAACAACCGTTTGTAATAAAACCTCCGCTGTCAACATTGTTGAAAACTCGGTGCAAAATGTTGAAAACATAGCCCAAAAAGGCTATAATTGCGCCTTTTTCGGGTGTTCAAAACCGTATTGTTCACATTTTACGCATAGTTTTGAACATTTTACACATAGTTTTGAACATTACAGAATTTTAATTATTTTTTGTACAATTTGCCATTTTTCACTTTCCCTCTTGACAAAAAAATGATATAATCTAAATATTACAAATAGTGATAAGGGGAAAAATAATGACGCAAAAAACGGTTGGCAACGACCTTGTTGTGAGCGGTGTGGAATGCCTTGACCTCGACCTTACTCTTGACTGCGGTCAGGCGTTTCGCTGGGTTAAGCAGGACGACGGCTCGTACAGCGGCGTGGCAGGCGGCTACTTCCTGAACATAAGCAAAAACGACCGCGGCGATTTGATTTTTAAAAACACAACCAAGGACAGTTTTGACAGCTTTTTCAAAAATTATTTTGATTTGGACAAGGATTATAAAAAAATCTGCGACACGCTTAAGGAAGATGACCTTCTGCGTGCGACGATTGACGAATACTACGGCATACGCATACTGAATCAGGAGCCGTGGGAAGCGCTTTGCTCGTTTGTAATCAGCCAGCAAAACAACATCAAGCGCATCAAGCTGATTATCACGCGGCTTTGCAACGCATACGGCGATGAGGTTGCCGACGGCTGGTACACATTCCCGTCGGCAGAGCGACTGGCAGAACTGACAGAGGACGACTTTACGGCGCTCGGGCTCGGCTACCGCGCAAAGTATGTGGAAAAACTTGCAAAGGACGTGGCGTCGGGCGAGGTTGATTTGCAAAAAATAAAAAACCTCACGCTTGATGAGGCAAGAAAAGAGCTTTTGAAAATTTATGGCGTGGGCATAAAGGTGGCAAACTGCGCGCTGCTGTTCGGTTTTCAGTTTTACAGCGCGTTCCCCGTTGACGTGTGGATGAAGCGCGTGATGGAATACTACCCCGACGGCTTGCCCGAATGCTTTAACGGCATTGAGGGCATAGCACAGCAGTACTTATTCCACTGGGCAAGAAACAACCTGTGAGCAAAATGCTCACAGGTTGTTTTTATAGGGGCGATTTGTGAATCGCCCGCCTTATTCAAGATTGTTTGTCAGCAGCATTATCGCCGTGAGTGCGGCTACGGGTGCGGTCTGCGTGCGCAGGATACGCTTGCCGAGCGTTGCTGTTACCGCACCGTTTTGTTGCAGTAATTCAACCTCGTCCGGGTCGAAGCCGCCCTCGGGTCCTATGTAGACCGACACGCTTTTTATGTCGCTGTCAATCAGCGTTTTCAGCGGCTCGCCGCCGCCCTCGTAAAACAGAATTTTAAGGTCGCTGCCGTCATCTGCAACCGCTTGCTTAAGCGTAATCTGCGGCGAAATTTCGGGTATAATTCCGCGTCCGCTTTGCTGTGCGGCTTCAAGCGCTATTTTTGAGTAGCGCTCATTTTTGCGCTTTGCGCCCTTTTCGTCAGGGCGGCTGACGCAGCGTTTTGTGAGCGTGGGCACAATTCTGCACACGCCGAGCTCGGTACATTTCTGGATAATATCTTCCATCTTGCTGCCCTTCGGCACGCCCTGGTAGATTGTCACCTTGCAGGTCGGCTCGCTGTCGCTTGCCTGCTTATAGCACACCGTGAGCGACACCGTGTCCTTTGTAACCGCGTCAATCAGGCAACCGTAGTCGCTGCCGCTGCCGTCGGTCACCGTGAGCATATCGCCTGCCTTCATACGCAGGGATTTTGCAATGTGCCGTGCCTGTTCGCCGTCGAGTATAAAGTTTTTATCGGGTGTAAAATCAATAAATAATTTTTTCATAATTAATCTATTTTAAGTGCTCTTAATGAGTTGAGTATCGCAAGTACCGAGATGCCGACATCCGAAAATGCGGCAAACCACATCGGCACTTCTTTTTTGAGGAAAACCGCAAGCAGCAGCACAATCGCCTTTACCGACAGCGCCACAATTATGTTGAGGTGCGAAATATCAAACGCTTTTTTTGCCGCCCTGCGCGCAAAACGGAACTGGTCGCGCTTATCCTCGCCGGTCATAATAATTCCCTCTGTGCTGCGTGTTTTGTGCAGGTTTTCAAGCGCGCTTGAGTGGTAAATGTAAATGCCCTTTTTAGTGCAGGCGTCAATCGCGCAGGAAAATGAAAGCGGCACGGAAATCACAATCGCGCACGGGCAGGCGATAACAAGAACCTCAAGTCCGCGGTAAAACCATTCGCGCAGCGAGCCGCCGAAAACAGGCGGAACAATCATAACTATCAGCGCAATTGCGGATATAACGGGCGTGTAGATTTTTGCAAATTTTGCAATAAACGTTTCGCTTTCCGTTGCCTCGTGGATATGCGAGCCGTGTTCCTCGGCTTCGATTTTGCGGATTTGCTTTTTGCTTTTTGACAGCGCCGCGCCGTGGATATATTCGCCAATCGCGTAAAGCAGCATAACCGAGCAGCCCTCGTCAAACTCTTTGAGCGCAAACGCGCCGAGCGAGGCGATGCTAATCATTAGGCACTCGTTAAAAATGTTGCGCGCAAGCACATCCTCAACCGCGCGTTTAACAATATCAAACCCAACCGCGAGGTACGACACGCAGAAGCACAGCATATGCAGCGCGTCAGGCGCAGAGGTGAACTTGTCCAGCACAAAGCCGATAACAAAGAACACCGCGGAAATTATGATTTTTCTGAGTTCGTCTTTTTTTATCTCATCAAAATTTTCGTGATTGTGCGAGTGGTCGTGCGTGTGCTCGTGATGATGCTCGTGCTCGTGGCTGTGAGCACTCTTTAAAACTTCTTCGTCAGGCATATGTATCACTCCTCTATGTGCTCAATCGCCATATTTATAATCGTTTCAACATGGTCGTCGGCAAGCGAATAAATCATCTTTTTACCGTCGCGGCGGCATTTTACAAGGTGATTTTGCTTGAGCGCGCGCAGCTGATGCGACACCGCGGTCTGCGTTGCGCCGATTTTTTCAACAATCTGTGTTACGTTGAGTTCGCTTTCAAATAGAGAGAGCAGAATTTTAATTCTCGTCGGGTCGGAAAACATCTTAAACAGTTCCGCCATATCATAGATTTCTTCTTCTACCATAACGCACCTCATATGTAAATTCTGTTCATATGATTCATATGAGTCATATGAATGGTGATATTATATATCCGAACAGCAAAAAAGTCAATACTTTTTTGCTGTTCAGTTTGCAGTTAGCAGCCCGAAAACTGTATACTGCTAACTAAAAACGTCTACCCTTCCTGATTCGCTGATTACTATCAGTGCCACCTGCGCTATATCATAACCGCGGCGCTGCAGGAATTCCGCAAGCTTCTGCTCTGTAAAGCCGAGCGACGCAAGGCGCGAATAATCGAGTCTGCCGTTTTGGTAAACCACATACGTCATCCCCTCGCGCACCGGCGCAAAGTTAAAGTCCTTGGGCTCAAGCCTGCGCTTGGTCGCCGCGGGCAGCACGCTGATACTGCCGTCGCTTTCAAGCACCGCGGTGTCGATATCGCCGATGTTAAAATATCCCTTTTTCCTCGCCGCCGCCATAATATCGTCGGCGGTCACTCTGCACTTTTTCATATTCGAGTGCGAAAATCTGCCCTCGCGCATTAGGATTTGCGGCTTGCGCCTGTGCAAAAGAGCGCAAATCACTACTATTTGTAAAACTATCAGCGTGAGTAATAACGCATTGTATAATATATCCATTTTATCACCGCTTTTATTATGTGCCGCCAACGGCAAAATATGAATTGCAAAATCGTATATATAATGATATAATATATTTAATATTATAGAGGGGCTGGCGATGAAAAAGTATTACTACACCGCAGGCATTACGGGGCTGGCAGTAAATTTTTTGCTGTTTGCAGTTAAACTTTATATCGGCAACGCTTCGCTTTCGCTTACTATTTACTGCGATGCGATTAACAATCTGGGCGACACTTTTTCGTGCGCAGTTGCGATGCTCGGATTTGTGCTTGCCGTAAAGCTCGGCGACAAACGCTCACTCCGGGCGCAGAGCCTTGCCGCGTTTGTGATAAGCCTGATTATTGCGCTAACCGGTCTGTTTTTTGTTTACAGAGGGCTGGACAGACTGATGTACCCCGTTGCCGTTTCGTACACATACAAGTACGTTGCCGTTATCACGGGCACGATATTTGTAAAGTTAATACTCGGCGCGGTATTTGTAAAACTAAACAAAAAAGCGCCCTCGCCGATTATCAGGGCGCTTGCGCTTGACAGCTTCCTCGACTGCTTTATTACGCTGTTCACGCTGATGAGCACCGTGCTGATTGCAAAGATTAACTTTGCGTTTGACGCATATTTTGCATTTTTGTGCGGCACGGCAATCACGGTGGAAGCGGTGCGCTGTATAATTAAAGAGGCACGATTTTTAATTAACGAATAAGGGGAATCGTATGGCTACTAAAGAAAAGACAAAGAAAGAGAAAAAAGAAAAAATAAAAAAGACCCCCAAGCAAAAACGCAGGGTTGCGCTTAAGGTATTTTTAAGCATTATTCTGATTATTGCGCTGCTTGCAGGCATACTTGCCGTGCTTAACCTTGTGGGCGTTAAGTCAAACGCCGCGTTTGTGCGCGATAATATTGAGGCGGTTAAGTACGAAAAGCAGCTTAATCCCGAAAAGGACGACAAGGGCAGATACACCTTTGTTACCGACGAGGACTTTAAGGTGCTGCAGATTACGGACGTACATATCGGCGGCGGCGTGATGTCCTCTGCTAAAGACAGCGAGGCGCTTAACGCGGTTGCGGCAATGGTAACTGCGGAAAAGCCCGACCTTGTGGTTGTTACGGGCGACGTTGCGTACCCCGTGCCGTATCAGGCAGGCACGTTTAATAACAAAGAGAGCGCAAAGCTTTTTGCCGACCTTATGGAAAAGCTTGGCGTTTACTGGTGCCTTGCATTCGGCAACCACGACACAGAGCTGTATTCCTACTACAACCGCGAGCAGATTTGCGCGATGTACGAGAGCAGGGACTATCCGCACTGCCTTATGCAAGCCGGCGACAAGGACGTTGACGGCTACGGCAACTATGTTGTCAACATAAAGAACAGCGAGGGTAAAATCACGCAGAGCCTGTTTGTTTTTGACTCGCACTCATACGTTGACGGCGACTACTTCGGCATCCAGTGGAAGTACGACTGCGTGCACAAAAATCAGGTTGACTGGTACAAAAAGACGGTTAAAGAGCTTACCGACGAAAACGGCGGCGAGCAGCCGAAATCGCTTGCATTCTTCCACATTCCGCCGCAGGAAATGCGCGACGCGTACAAGGAATACAAGGACGCCGGCAACAAGGACACAGAAAACGTTAAGTATAAATACGGCAAGATTGCCGAGGGCGGCGAGATTATCTGCTGCAGCAATTACAACTACAAAATCTTTGACGCGTTCAGAACACACGGCACGCAGGGCGTGTTCTTCGGCCACGACCACCTGAACAATATGTCGCTCAACTACAAGGGCGTTCAGCTGACATACGGCTATTCTATCGACTACCTTGCGTACGCCGGCATCAACAAGTACGGTCTGCAGCGCGGCTGCACTCCGATTACAATCAAGCCGGACGGCACGTTTGAACACACGCAGGAAAACTACTATCAGTCTAAGTACACACCCGTTAAAGACAAAGAGCCTGTTGACCTTGAGCATGAAATGGCTGACGAAACAGGCGGAGTTGACAATCCGTTTGCCGAAGAATAAATGCCGTAGGCGTTTGTTCTTCAGTTAGCAGTTGTTGGTTACTCACTGCGTTTGGATAATAAGACGGAACGATGTAGTCATCGTTCCCTACGATGGTACTAAATTTGTAGGGAGTGCTGACCACAGCACTCCGCAATAAAATGAGTGTGAGCGAAGCTCACCCAATCTGAAAACCGAAAACCGAAAACTGAAAACTATAAAAGCGACCTATGGCCATAGGTCGCTTTTGTCATCCGTATACTTTTCAATTTTCGTAATCGCGCCTTTAAACAGCTCGATATTATTGTAGTTGCCGCGCGTGCGGATAACCTTCGGAATCTTCGACTTTTCGCAGTAGAACTCAAGCACGTCCTTCGCCCTTGCATACTGGTTGGTCGAATTGGTGTGTTTGTTCGCCTTCTGGTCGCAGAGTACTACGTCAATCTGCACGCCGGTGTCAAACGTAATGCGGTACTTCTGACCGATGTTTGAGCCGTAGAACGAGCCCATTGCCACGCAGTAGCAGCCGTCCACCATGCGTACGCCGGTTTCGTCGTCCGTGTAGCACTTTTTGGAGTTAAGCATCTTGTACTGCGGCGTGCTCTTTGCGGTTACCGCCGTGTAGTAGGCAAAGGTTTTAACCTCGCCGCTGACGTCTGGCAGTTCCATTTCCTCAAGCGTAGTGGTATGCTCGACGTTTGAAAATCCGCTGTAGCAGGTCTTTTTCTTGCCGACTATACCGCGGTGCTCTACAGCGGCTTTAGCCTTGTAGTAGTAGGTCTTGGCGCCGTCCACCGTTTCGTCAATATAAAACTTTTTTCTGTAATCAACAGCGGCAATTTTTTCGTACTTCTCGCCCTTTTCCTTGCGGTAAATCTCTACCTTCGAGCCCTTTTGCGCGTCAAAAAGCTGAAGCTTAACTGCGTCGCTGTCCGTTTTTGTAATTTTGATACGCGGATCGTACATTCCCGTTGTGAAATCCTTGAAGCCGAGCAGCTCGCCCGTGGTGGAATTTATAAATCCGTATTCATATGTAGTGCTTGGAAGAAGATTTGTAAACTTGTGCGAAGTTTCGGTAGTTGTGAAATACGGTTCCCACTGCTGTTTGATTACGTTAAAACGGCATATTGTGTAACCGAAAATAATCTGGTCGCTACTCCAGGTAAGAGTTGCGCTTGTGGCGTCAATCTCTTTAACCGTAATCCTGAACGTACCTTCGTCCACCGGGTCTTCCTCTTTACCCATAGAAGTAAGCATATCAAAATTCGTCTGCACCTCGCTCGGCGTATGCGCAAGGCTGTTGATTGTGTCCTGCTTAAGCACATCCTCCGCCGCAAAAGCGGTGACGCTGCAGGGAACACAAAGCAGTACGCACATTATCGCCGTAACAAGCCTTATACTAAACTTTTTGATAGTTATACGTCCCTTCGTTGTAACTGTTTTGTAATCAGTTGTTTTATAGCATATTTTTTGCGCTTTGTCAAATTTTTGCCGAGTTTATAAACAGTTGCGCCGCATTTGTCTATTATATATAATTAATACAGTATAATTTGCCGCGCCACTTGACAAAAGCGAAAGTTGTCATATAATAGTATTGCAAATATTTCGGGGCGGGGTGTGATTCCCCACCGGCAGTAAAGTCTGCGACTTCCGCACTGCGGAACTGATACGGTGAAATTCCGTAACCGACGGTAATTGCTTTTGCATAAGTCCGGATGAGAGAAATAATATTGTGCCTATGCAATATCGCCCCCGAATTGTCGGGGGCTTCTCTTTTTCTAATTTTTGATATTTGCAGAAAGAGGAAATTTATGAGTAACACAGAAAAAAAGACTAAAAAATTCAACACGCGCCTTATAGCTGGCTGCGGTATGCTGTCGGCAATCGCATTTGTGCTGCAGCTGCTGGAGTTCCCCCTGCCTATGCTGATACCCGATTTTATCAAATTCGACTTTTCGGATTTGCCGGAGCTTATCGGTGCGTTTGCCTACGGACCGGTCGCAGGCATAGTGATAGCGATTGTAAAAAATCTGCTGCACGCACTGATTGCAACACACTCGTTTGGAGTCGGCGAGCTGTGCAACTGCATACTCGGCGCGGCGTTTGCAGGCGTTGCGGGGCTTGTTTACAAAAAGAAAAAGACTAAAAAGCGTGCGGCGCTCGGCGGCGTGCTTGGCGCAGCTTCAATGGCGGTAATCAGTTTTCCGTTCAACCTTTTTGTGGTTTATCCTTTTTACTACAACTTTATGCCAAAGGACGTAATCATCAAGGCGTACCACACAATACTTCCGTTTGTTAACAGCATAGAGGTATCACTGCTCGTGTTCAACGTTCCGTTCACTCTTGTTAAGGGGCTAATCTGCGTTGGTATTACAATGCTTATCTACCAGCCGCTGCGCCCAATATTAAAAGGAAAAACAGAATAATCCATTTAACTTTTATTTAACCTTCCTGTTTATCATTGGGGTAAACAGGGAGGTTTTATTATGAAAAGAATTAAGGCAATGTCAAAAAAGAAAAAGATAATAACCACCGTTATTTCCTTGGCGCTGGTTTTGGTAATCGCCGCTACGGCGATACTTTTGCACGGCGGCAAAAGCAGCAAACAGTCGTACTCTTTTATCCGCACAACAACGCTGCAAAAGGGTACGCTTGAGGACAGCATTAGCGCAACTGGTACGGTTTCAAGCGCAAAGACGTCAAAGGTTACAACCGAACTGACTTACACCGTAAAGTCAATCAGCGTTTCCGTCGGCGACAAGGTGCGCAAGGGCGCAACACTGATTACGCTTGACACCGACGAGCTTGAAAAGCAGATTGAAAAAGAGGAAAGCAATCTTGCAAAGCAGCTTTCTTCCGCGCAGACGCAGTACAACAGCGCGCTCAAATCCTACAACACGGCAAAGAGCAAGCTTTCGTCAAACGCGACAGAGCTTAAAAGCGCAAAGTCCGATTACAACTCTGCTAAAACACCGTATAACAACGCGGTTGCAAGCCTCAAATCATACCAGTCGGCATACGACAGCGCGCTTACCGCATACAACAACGCAGGCGCAAAGTACAACACGGCGCTTGCAGCATACAACAAAGCAGTTACAAACTACAAGAGCGGCAAGATTTCCGCGGCTAAACTGCAAAAGTCGGCAAAGGCGTATATGACTGCGGTGCAGAATTACCTTGGCGGCTGCGCTGTGGGCACGGTTGATATTTCCGACAGCAGCTCATCATCAGGCGTAAGCACTTCTTCCTCTTCCACTGCAAACGCGGCAGGCGGACAAAACAACAGCGCAAATTCCATGAGCGCAGGCACGCAGACAACGTCATCATCAAGCGTTAAGGTTTCCAAAACTGCGACCGACATCTGCAAAGAGGTCGTTTCAAAAGTATACACGCTCACAGGCAAAACCCTTTCCGTTCCGAGCGGCACAAATACGCTGAGCAAACTTGCGGCAAAGGCTCAGGCGCTTCGCAACACAAAGGCGGCTTGCAACTACGATTCCCTTCAAAGCGCGTACGAAACCGCAAAGTCCGCGTACGAACAGGCACAGACTACCTATGAACAGTACGAAAACGAACTCTCACAGGCGGAAACCCAACTTTCGCAGGCAAAAACAGAACTTGAAAACGCGTCTACAAGCGACAACCTTGACGAGCTCAAATCGCAGCGCGATGAGTGCCAACTCAAGGCTGAACAGGACGGCACGGTTACCGCAATCAGCGCAACTGTGGGCTCTGCCTGCAATATGGAAGCAGCGGCTACAATACAGGATTTAGACTCTCTGCAGGTTGACATCACAATCAAAGAGGCGGACATCAATAACGCAAAAATCGGTCAGGCTTGCCACATCACGGACGACGCTTCAAGCGAAACGCTTGACGGCAAGCTCACCCAGATTGACCCTACAAGTAACGAGGGCTCTTTCGGCGCAACCGTTACGATTACAAGCGAATCAACCGACATCCACGTTGGTATGAACGCGTCTGTTGACATCATTGTTTCGTCAAGCGAGGACGTTTACCAGGTGCCGATTGACGCAGTCGGCGACGACAACGGCACAAGCTTTGTTTACCGCAAGATTTCGGGCGAAGGCACCGATATGGAATTTGAAAAAATCAACGTTACCACAGGCGAATCCAACGATTACTATATCGAAATTTCGTCAGATGAGCTTGCCGAGGGAGATGTTGTACGCTCTAACGCAGACCTCAGCGAAGGTGTGGAAACCGTAAGCTCAGGCTCTTCCGATTCGTCCAATTCGGGCGGACTTCTTGCAGGTCTGTTCGGTGGCGGCGGTGGCAATATGCCGCAGGGCGGCGGTTCACCTCCGGATATGGGCGGCAGCTCAAACTCCGGCTCATCCTCAGGCGGCGATATGCCGTCACCCCCTTCAGGCGGAATGGGCGGTGGTAATAATGGCTAACGCTATCATTCAGATGCAGGGCATCCGCAAAAGCTTTTTTATCGGTAAGCCCAACGAACTTGAGGTGCTTCACGGCATAGACCTCACTGTTAACGAAGGCGAATTCCTGGCGATTGTCGGCGAATCCGGCAGCGGCAAAAGTACGCTAATGAACATCATCGGCGCGCTTGACAAATGCACAGAAGGCTCTTACTCGCTTGACGGCACGGACATCAATTCCGCAGGCGACAAGGAACTTTCCGCAATCAGGAACCGCCAGGTCGGCTTTGTTTTCCAGACCTTTAACCTTATCGGCAGGCAAAACGCGCTTAAAAACGTTGAACTGCCAATGCTCTACTGCGGCATTTCAAAAAGGGAGCGCACAGCGCGCGCAAAGGAGCTGCTTGCTGCGGTCGGTATGACCGAGCGCATGAAGCACCGCCCCAACGAGCTTTCGGGCGGTCAGAAGCAGCGTGTTGCAATCGCACGCGCAATGGCAAATAACCCGTCGATTATCCTTGCCGACGAGCCCACGGGCGCGCTTGACAGCAAGACTTCGGAAATAGTTATGGACATCTTCAAGCGCCTTAACACCGAAATGGGCAAAACCATTGTCCTTATCACCCACAACAACGAGCTTGCCGAACAGTGCGACAGGATTTTAACCCTGCGCGACGGTCAGTTTACTGATGAAAGGAGTGGTAAGTATGGCGTTATTTGAAAACATTTTACTCGCTCTTGAGTCGCTGAAAATGAACCGCCTGCGCTCGATTTTAACAATGCTCGGCATTATCATCGGCATAGGCTCGGTTATCGCAATCAGCACAGTCGGCTCATCGCTCACGGGTTATGTAAGCGACAGTATGACTGCGCTCGGCGCGTCGTCAATCAGCGTTTCGCTCACACAGAAGAGCAGCGATGACGACAGCGACACAACTACTTCAAGCAACAAAAAAGATTTCAGAATAAAGATGTTCGCGTCAGAAACACCCGACACATCGGACTTAATCACCGACCAGATGATTGAGGAATACATGGCGGCGTTCCCCGACGACGTTAAGTATGTGGAAAAAACCTGCTCTGCAGGCACGGCGACCTACGGCAGCGACGAAACAAGCGTTACCGTTACGGGCGTTGAGGGCGATTATCTGAAAGCCGAGGACATCAACCTGCTTTACGGCAGATTTATTAAGGACAGCGACGGCGAGCGTATGCTTGCAGTTGTTGCCGACACGTTTGCGGAAAACACGCTTTCGCTCACGGCAAAGGACGCAGTAGGCGAATCCTTTACAGTCACAATCGACAATGCGCCGCAGAAGTTTTACATCGCAGGCGTGTATGAGTTTGAGAGCGAAACCGCTTCGTCCGACGAGGATTCCACCACGGACGAAACAACGGAAATGTACATTCCCATTTCCGCCGCACGTCACATCACAGGCTCAAGCGAAGGGTACCAGTCAATCAGCGTAAAAACAAGCGTTGACACCGACACCCTGACCTTCCTTGATACAACCAATTCCTTCTTTTCAGCTTATTATGCAAACAACGACACGTGGGATGTCGAAACCACTTCGCTTGAGTCTGTTATTTCCACTCTTACGGAAATGATAACCACAATAAGCTACGCAATCGCGGCAATCGCGGCAATCAGCCTGCTTGTAGGCGGTATAGGCGTTATGAACATAATGCTTGTATCCATCAGCGAACGCACAAAGGAAATCGGTACACGCAAAGCGCTCGGCGCAACAAACGGCTCAATCCGTATGCAGTTTGTTACTGAGGCAATGGTGATTTGCCTTGTAGGCGGAATCATCGGTATTTCGCTTGGTATGGCGCTCGGCGCGGGACTCAGCAAAATGCTTGGCTACACCGCGACACCGAATATAACATCGATTATTACGGCAGTCGTCTTCTCGCTGCTTATCGGCTTGATTTTCGGCTACGCGCCGGCAAACAAGGCAGCGAAACTAAACCCAATCGACGCATTGCGCTACGAATAAAAAAAGCCCCGCTGGGCTTTTTTAGTGGACAGTGGTCAGTGGATAGTGAATAGTGCTGATACGGATTGGGAAATCCGCCCCTACAAACTAATCAATTGACACAAAACAATATTTCTGATATAATGTAACTGTCAGGTACACCTGTTCCCATTCCGAACACAGCGTAAAGGCTTGATAAATAATTATAAAAGATGCTGTTACATCGACCTGTCACTATGTGGCAGGTCTTTTTTTGGAGGGAGTATGGACTTAACGTTTAAAACCGGGCACGGTATTTTTAATTACAGAGTTTGCGCCGTTATTATGCACAACAACAAGCTGCTTGCTATGAAAAACAATAATACGCCTTATTATTTTCTTCCGGGCGGCAGAGTCGCTTTGCACGAAACAACTGACAACGCCTTGCATCGCGAGCTTAAAGAAGAACTTGGAATTGAGGCAAAAATAGTAAGACCGCTGTGGTTTGCCCAGACATTTTTTGTTGAAGACCAAAGCAAAGAAAAATTTCACGAAATCTGTTTGTATTATTTAGTTGACGTTTCCGACACGCCGCTTGTAAAACAGGTTCAAATTGTTGGTCTTGAAACGCGGAATAACGAAATTTTTGAATGGCTTGATGTTGATACTCTTAACAGGCAATATTTGTATCCGCTGTTTATAAAAGAAAAAATAAACGATTTGCCAGGCAAATTTGAAATGCTGACTGAATACGAATACCCTGTTTAATTATGTAGGGGCGATTCACGAATCGCCCGCGGAGTGCTGTGGTCAGCACTCCCTACAAAAGAATAACCGTAGGGGTCGGCGTCCCCGACGACCCGTTAATTGTCCGAGCACCGCGAGTAACCTAAAACTGCTAACGGCTAACTGAATTAACTATTTACTTTTGACTGACAATGTAGTATAATGTATAAGATAAATAATTATTAGGAGGGTATTAATTATGCCACTTGTAACCACAACCGAAATGTTTAAAAAGGCGTACGAAGGCGGCTACGCTATCGGTGCTTTTAACGTAAACAATATGGAGATTGTGCAGGGTATCACAAGAGCTGCTAAAAAGCTTGAGGCACCTGTTATTCTGCAGTGCTCATCGGGCGCAAGGAAGTATGCAAGCCACGATTACCTTGTTGCAATGGTAAAGGCTGCTGCTGAGGAAACAGGACTTCCGATTGCACTTCACCTTGACCACGGTCCGGATTTTGAAACCTGCAAAAGCTGCATTGACGGCGGTTTCACATCAGTAATGATTGACGGCTCCTCACTTCCTTATGAGGAAAATGTTAAGCTCACAAAGCAGGTAGTTGAGTACGCTCACGCACACGGCGTTGTTGTTGAGGGCGAGCTCGGCACGCTTGCAGGCGTTGAGGACGACGTTGTTGTTGAGGCTGGTAACGAATCATACACAAGACCTGAAGAAGTTTACGACTTTGCAACACGCACCGGCGTTGATTCGCTTGCTATCGCAATCGGCACAAGCCACGGCGCATACAAGTTTAAGCCGGGTCAGAAGCCGCAGCTTCGCTTTGACATCCTTGAAGAGGTTGAAAAGCAGCTTCCCGAATTCCCGATTGTACTTCACGGCGCAAGCTCTGTAAATCAGGATCACATCAAGATGATTAACGAGTTCGGCGGCTCAATGCCTGACGCTATCGGCATCCCCGAGGATATGCTGCGCAAGGCTGCATCAATGGCTGTGTGCAAGGTTAACGTTGACTCGGATATCCGTATTGCAATGACTGCAGCGCTCAGAAAGCACTTTGCAGAGAACCCGACTCACTTCGACCCGCGCCAGTATCTCACCCCGGCAAGAGATCTCATCGAAGAGGTTGTTGCCCACAAGATTGACGTAGTATTCGGCGCATCAGGCCACGCATTTGATTAATAACCAAAAAGGCTCCCCTGTGTAAGGGGAGCTGTCGCATTTATGCGACTGAGGGGTTGTTACAATCCCTCAGTCTTGCCTTCGGCAATCCGCCTCCCTTTACACAAGGGAGGCTTTGTTTTACATAAACGACGCTACCGCATCAATCACGTTTGTGATTTTGTTTGCGGTTTTTTTGATTGTGTGCTTTGTTGATGAAGCGGCGTTCATCTTATTGCTGCTCGCCATCATCGTAATAGCAGAGCACACCGCAAGCGTTGCGCCGATACCCTTCATAATATTTTTTGTTGTATTAATTTTCATAAAAAATTCCTCCAAAACAAATTATCGCCCTTCGGCAATAATATTATTTGTTTTAAGAGGAATAATAAAAATGTGAAATTTTGAAAATGTTTACCCCTCATCAGTCACCTGCGGTGACAGCTTCCCCCCAAGGGGAAGCCTGATAGGTAAATTTATAATTCTTTGATTGCCTGCCCTTTGATTCCGAGCAGGTGGTGGCTGAATTTTATGCCGTATGCCGTGCCGTCGGGGAATAGCTCGAGCAGCGGAATCATAACAAACCTGCGCTCTGTGTAGCGCGGATGCGGAACGGTAAGATTTGCCGTTTCGATTTTTTCATTTTCCGCAAGAATAAGGTCAAGGTCGATGACGCGCGGACCGTTTTTGATTTCGCGCACCCTGCCGAAGCCTGCCTCAATGCCAAGGCAAACGCCAAGGATTTCATTTGGCTCAAGCTCGCTTTCAATCTCAATGCAGGCGTTGTAAAAATCCTGCTGGTCAGCGTAGCCTACAGGCTCGGTTTCGTAGTTTGCAGACCTGCGAAGCACCTTTGTTTTAGGCACAAGGTCAAACGCGCTTACCGCGTCGTCGATATTCTGTTTTCTGTCACCGATATTGGTGCCTATGCCGATAATGTATTTCATAACAACTCTGCTAACTATATCAATTTCGACTTCTCGAAATAGATACTGCCATGTACTCAAAATCTGCTTTTACGGGTGCTTCGGGCTTTTTGACTGTAACATCAACGCGTGTAACGGGCTCAAACGCGTCTAAAACGGCGTCTGCCACGATTTGAGCGGCTTTTTCGATTAAGTCATAACTCGTCTGCGTAAACGCCCTGTTAACCGTTTTTACCACCTTTGCGTAGGAAACCGTGTCGTCCAGATTATCGCTGTGGCAGGCTTTTGTGATGTTGACATAGTAGTCGATATCAATAAAAAAGTTCTGCCCGTTTTCCTTCTCCTCCGGATTCACGCCGTGATACGCAAAAAGCTTTAAGTTTTTTATTGTGATTTTGTCCATTTTTTGAGTTCCTTTGCCGTCAAAATGCCCTTAATTTCATTTTTAACATCGTGTATGCGGATTATATCCGCGCCGCCGAGGATTGCCGCTGTGTCGGCTGCAATGTTGCCGTAAATGCGCTCTGTGGGGTTTTGCGTTTGCGACGCCGCACCGATAACGCGCTTGCGGCTTGTACCGAGCAGCAGCGGATAATCGGGCAGTTTGTACGCGCTGACGTTTGCGATAAGCTCAAGATTTTGCTCATACGTTTTGCCGAAACCGATGCCCATATCAAGGCAAATCTGCGCCTTGTTTATGCCGAAATCCGCGCAGCGCTGCACCATATCCTCAAAAAACGCCTTAACTTCGCTCTCCGAGCCGTCGCCGTTGTGCATAATCACCCAGCCTGCGCCGCTGTTTTTGACAATTTGTGCCATATCGGTGTTGAAAACGCCGCTGACGTCGTTGATAATATCCGCCCCGTTTTCTACAGCCCACTGTGCAACCGCAGGAAAATAAGTGTCAACGGATATAGGCTTGTCCGTTTTTTTGCGCAGCACGGGCAGAACACCGCTTAAACGGCTGATTTCTTCCTCCGGCGGAATTTCCGTATAACCCGGACGTGTAGACTGTGCGCCGAGGTCGATAATATCCGCGCCGTCGCTGATAAGCTCAAGCGCATATTCAACCGCTTTTTCGCCGTCAAAATGCGCGCCGCCGTCCGAAAACGAATCCGGCGTAACATTCACAATGCCCATAATTATCGGGCGGTTATTTATAATCGTGTTAAAGTTAAACATATAAAATAATTATGAATTTATCATTTAGTTAATAACGACAATACTTCTGCTCTTGAGCGCGGGTCGGTGCGCATAATTCCGCGAAGGGCGGAAGTCTGCGTTTTTGCACCGAAAGCACGCGCGCCGCGGATTGACATGCACATATGCTCTGCCTCAATAATTACCGCAACGCCCTGCGGCGACAGATTTTCGTTAAGAAAGTCGGCAATATCGTGTGTTAAGCGTTCCTGCACCTGCGGTTTTTTTGCAAAATTTTCCACAATTCGCGCAAGCTTTGACAATCCGATAATCTTATTATCGCTTGGTATGTAGGCAATATGCGCTGTGCCGACAAACGGCAGAAGATGGTGTTCGCACATAGATGAAAAAGGAATATCACGCACGATAACCATTTCGTCATTCGACTTTTCGTCGAACATTTTGAGGTGGCGTTTAGGGTCCTCATCAAGACCGCAAAACATTTCCTCATACATATTTGCAACGCGCTGCGGCGTTTCCACAAGCCCTGCTCTGTCAGGGTCTTCGCCCACTGCGATAAGTATATCGCGCACCGCGTTTTTGATAATTTCTTTATTTTCCGGTGTTATCATAATTTCTCCTTAACTGAAATATCCCTTGATGTTCTTAATTGAATCCTGCGTGAGTTCATTTTTTTCGTAGTTGACTTCCGCACTGTAAACGGTGATATCATTGCTCATTTTACAAAATACCATAAGCGCGTCCTTACCGTTTTCAAAATTACGCACGGTTATATTGGTTGATGAGGATTTAATAAGAAGCCTGAACAGCGAATCGCTGTCCTCATAGTTATCCTCATTAAAAAGGCTTGTGTATGCGCGCATAAGCACTTCATTTTGCAGGGAATAATTTTTTTCCTTTTCGCTGTAATAGCGCAGCAGGTTGGAAAAGTTTTTTGCGTCCAGCGTTTCGTCCCCTTCTTTAACATGGATTGTGTACTTATCGTCGCTGTCGCCGCCGCTGAACTTAACCTCTTTGTAAATCGGGCAGATAAACGTGCCGAGCTTGTCGCAGAAATTTACAAAATTTGAATTTTTAAACGCAACGTAATAGTCAATCTGTATGCCAAGATATTCGGTGATTTTAGTCTGCAGGGACGCACCGCCGCCGGCTGCGTAGATATCAATCATTTTTTCGCCGTTAATCAGCGTTTTTGGCGACAGGGCACAGAATTTGTACGCTTTGCCGCTTTTGTCAGCCTGCAGAAGATAAATATAGTGAATTGATTTTTCAAAATCGTCGGTTTCAAAAATCAGATAATTTGTTTTACCCTCAATCTCGGGCAGTACTTCTTCCGTTACACTTTCCTGCGTTACGGTAACCTCGCCATTGCCGAAAAAGTCTGCTGCAGACGAATAGTTGCGCGACAGCAGCACAAGGAATACAGCCGTAAAAATAACGGTAAAAACAAGGATTATATGCAGTATCCGAGCTTCCTTACTGCTTTTATAATCGGATTTAGGAATATAAAAATCGCCCCTGTTTTTAAAAATTTTCATATATTAACCCCATAAAATTAATGATACTTTATTATATAATACTGCACAAAAAAATTCAATCATAATTATAAATTATGTTTTTTTGCTGTATGTGCTAAAATATTAATGTTTTTAATTATTAAAATATTTTAAATATATATTGACTAAATTAATTAATTTTATTATAATAAATAATGCTATTTTATAATTAGTTTTGAACATTACATATATTGAAAGGTTGAAAAATGGAGAACATACAGGATTTAACAAAAAACGTACTGATGTACTGTAAAGAGAGGACAACCGATACAGCGTACAAGCTTTGGCTTGAGCCGATACAGATTTCCGAGTTTAAGGACAATACGGCGAGCATCTTCTTTTCAAACGAATTTAAAAAGAATACAGTTGTTTCGCAGTATAATGATCTTATTACGGAAGCGCTTGAAGCTGTGTGCGGTTTCCCGGTAGAGCCTTACTACTATTCCCCGCAGTCGCTTATGGATGAGGATTCAAAGCAGCAGATATCTTTAATTGATTTTAAAAACGATATTTTTACTTTTGACAATTTCATCGTAGGCAACTCAAACAAATTTGCATACACCGCAGCAAAGGCAATCGCTGCCGACCCGGGCGGACAGATTAATAAGAAAAACAGCATTTCAAACTACAATCCGCTGTTTATTTACGGTAATTCAGGTCTGGGCAAAACGCATCTGCTAAATGCTATCAGCAACCAGATTCGCCTTGATTACCCTGATATGAAGGTTGTTTACATCAAGAGCGAGGATTTTCTTAACGAATTTATGGCGGTTCTTACAAATAAGAACACCGAGGAATTTCGTAATAAATATAGAAATGTAGACGTTCTTCTTGTGGATGATATTCAATATATCGCAGGTAAGGAAGCTACAGAGTGGGAATTTTTTCACACCTTTAACGCTCTTGTTGACAACGGCAAGCAGGTAGTTCTCACTTCAGACAGACCGCCGAAGGATATTCAGTCGATTATCGACAGACTGCGCAACAGGTTTGAAAGCGGACTTATTGTTGATATTCAGATTCCCGAATATGAAACACGCTGTGCAATAATCAAGCGCAAAGCGCAGCTGCTTAATTTTGAAATACCTGAAAATGTAATCAATTATATTGCAGAGCGCATCAAATCTAACATCCGTCAGCTTGAGGGTATTACCAAAAAGCTGCACGCAATGTGTACATACGGCGAGGAAACACCTACTATTGCACTTGCACAGGCTGCAATTAAGGACGTGCTTAACGACGTGCAGCCCGTGCCGATTACAATCAACCGTATTGTTGATGAAGTTAGCCGCACAACAGGCATTTCCGTTGAGGATATTTACAGCAAAAAGCATACCGCAGAGGTTTCCGACGCGAGGAAGATGTGCTTTTACATCGTGCGCGAGGTTACAAATATCAGTTATGATGATATCGGCAAGGAGTTTAACCGTAATCACTCAACCGTTATGTATAATGTTAATAAGCTTGGCGAAACCTTAAAGCAGAATTCAGCGCTTAATTCGCAGGTGCTTGATATAATTAATAACATCAAGGATAACCAATAAATTTTCAACAAAATTTTAGTTTTCAACATTCAGATTTTAAACATGCTATGTTCAAAAAATAAATTTTCAACATTATCAACATTTTTTTAACATAAAATTTTTCCTGATTGTTGACAGAAATTTACAGGTATATCAACGTTTTTAAGAGTTTTAAACATTTTGCACCGACTATACTAATACAAATACAAGTAGATATTATTGATGAAAAAGCAAAAACTGCGTTTTTGAAAAATACTGCAGCTTTTGCGGGAAAGGAATTGTTCAGATGAAATTTTTATGCAATACAAAGGAACTTTCTGTAGCGTGCAACAACGTTATGCGCGCAGTAAGCACAAAAGATACAATACCCACAATCGGCGGTATTCTTATTGAATGTGATTCAAACAAGCTCAGCCTGGTTGGCTATGACTTTGAGTTTGGTATTAATACTATTATAGATGTTGAAATGGAAGAAGCCGGCAGCATTGTTATCAACGCAAAGGTATTGTGCGATATTATCAACAAGCTCGCTGACGAAAATGTTACTATTGAAACTAACGGAACCTCCGTATCTATCATCAGCGGCGCGGCTCACTATAATATCACAGGTATTGACGCAAACGATTATCCAGAGCTTCCGGGCGTTAATAACGGCACGTCAATCACATTTGACCAGGGAATTATTTATTCAATGGTCAGCCAGACTATTTTTGCCGTTGCAGACAGTGAAAGCGGCAAGCCTGTTTACACAGGTATTAAGTTTGATATTAAAAACGACGAGTTTACTATGATCGGCGTTGATGGATTCAGACTTGCTATCCGTAAAGAAAAAATTAATTATGCAAGCGACGAGCTTGAATTTATTGTTCCTAAAAAAACAATCAGGGAACTTATCAAGCTGTTTGACGGTAAAGAGGAAAATAAGCTTAACATCAACGTCGGCAAACGCCATATAATTTTCGAAATCGGTAATTATTCAATTATCAGCAGACTGCTTGAGGGCGACTTTATTGATTATAAAACCGTTATCCAGAACGCAATCAACACAACGGTTCTTATTAATACAAAGGACGCAATCAGCTGCATCCAGCGCACGCTGCCTGTAATTGAAAATAATCAGAAAAACCCGATAAGATGTCTGTTTGATAACGATGAAATGCGAGTTTCAACAGTTTCAAGCCTCGGCAGATTTGTTGACTATACTCACGCAAACACATCGGGCGAGAGAGTTGAAATTGGCTTTAATTCAAAGTTTATGCTCGACGCACTCAACGCTTCAGACACGGACGAGGTTAAGATTGAGATTTCCGGTCCTGTTTCACCTGTTAAGATTATGCCGATGACGGGCGACAGCTTTTTATTCCTTGTATTACCGATGAGGCTGCGGAATGAAAATTAATGTTAAAGTAAAAGAACATAATAAAGAAACGGTTTACATAAGTACTGATTTTATTCAGTTGCAGTCGTTTTTAAAATTTAAAGGAATCAGCGAAACGGGCGGTCAGGCAAAGGAATTTATACAGGACGGTATCATCCGTGTAAACGGCGAAGTGTGCACCGCAAGGGGTAAAAAACTCCGCAATGGCGACGTTGTGAGCGCGTTTGGTACTGATTACATTATAGTAAATGAAAATAAATAGTATAAAAATAACCGATTTTCGTAATATTGAAAACCTGAGTTGCGAGTTTGACGATGTGAACATCATCTGGGGTGAAAATGCGCAGGGCAAAACGAATCTGATTGAAGCAATCTATCTGTTTACCGGCGCAAAAAGCTTCAGAGGTGCAAGGGACAAAGAGCTTGTTAAATTCGGCAGCGAGTTTGCCAGACTGCAGACGGAATTTGAAGCAGGCGGCAGGCAGCAGAATGCGGAAATCAGAATAAAAGGCAAGCGCGAAGCGTCGCTTAACGGTATAAAAAAGAAGAGCGTTGCCGCGCTTGGCGATGAAATAAAGGCGGTTATATTTTCCCCCGTTCATCTGAGTATGATTAAGGACGGGCCGCTTGAAAGGCGCAGGTTTATTGACGGCGCATTGTGCCAACTTAAAAGCGGATACAAAAATCTGCTTAAGGAATATAACCGTGCGCTTGTTCAGCGCAATAATCTGCTGCGTGATCTGATTAAAAATCCCGAAATGGAGTCGCTGCTTTATATTTGGAACACAAACCTTGCGCATATTGGTGCAAAAATTGTGTACCAGCGGTTCAGGTACATTGAGGCTATAATGCCGTTTGTTAAGGAAATTTACAGCGGTATAAGCAGCGGCACGGAAGAGATTGATATTAAGTATATCGGCGCGGTGGACAGCATTTGTGAAGTTGCTGAAATTGAAAAAAATATTATGCAGCAGCTTGACGAAAATAAAGTTCAGGATCTGCAAAACAAAACAACGTCAGTCGGCGCGCACCGTGATGATATTGATATACTGATTAACGGCAAATCAGCGCGTAAGTTCGGCTCGCAGGGGCAGCAGCGCAGCTCTGTTTTAGCGCTAAAGCTTGCGGAAGCGGCTCTGCTTGAACAGATGACGGGCGAAAAACCGATTGCCCTGCTTGACGATGTTATGAGCGAGCTTGACGAAAAGCGGCAGGATTATATACTCAACCGCATAAAAGGTCTGCAGGTGTTTGTAACCTGCTGCGACAAGGAACAAATCTTGCGGCTCAAGGACGGAAAAACAATACACATTGAAAATGGAAAATTGAGAATGTAGAATGGAGAATTAAAGGTGCTGCGCACAGCTATTTATAATAGGTGAGGACGAAGTCCTTCTAAAATTCTCAACTCTCAATTCTCAACTCTCAATTATTATGTATTTACATCTTGGTGAGGACACGGTTATCACCGACAGCGGCGTTATCGGTATATTCGATATGGATACCTCCACCGTTAACAAAGCGACGCGCGATTACCTGTCAAAAGCAGAAAAGGATAAAAAAGTTATTTATGTTAATTACGACTTACCTAAAAGCTTTGTTGTAACAGACGACGCTGTGTACGTAAGTCCGGTTAATACAAGTACGTTGTATAAAAGAAGTAAATAAATTTGGTTTTAAGTTTTTAAGCTTTAAGTTTTAGGCTTGAGGGTGGACTTTGTCCACACCTATTATAATCGGGTACGGGTAATTCCCCTGTGAGGGGAAATGTCGAGCTTGCGAGACAAAAGGGTGAGTCGCCCGCTCCAAGGGGAGCCCGTCATTTAGCTTAACACTTAACACTTAATACTTAACACCTTTCAACAAGAGGTTTTTTATGGAAGAAATCAAAGCAACAAATTTAGAAGAAGAGGATATCGATACCGCCGTTACCGACGAATATTCGGGTAACAGTATTCAGGTGCTTGAAGGACTTGAGGCTGTGCGTAAGCGCCCCGGTATGTACATCGGTTCCACAGGTCCGCGCGGTCTGCACCACCTTGTTTACGAGATTGTTGACAACTCGATTGACGAGGCGCTTGCAGGCATCTGCACGCATATCGAAACGGAGATTCTGCCCGGTAACATCATCACCGTGCGCGATAACGGCCGCGGTATTCCCACCGAGGTTAACGACAAAACAGGACTTCCTGCCGTTACGGTTGTACTGACTGTGCTGCACGCAGGCGGTAAGTTCGGCGGTTCGGGCTACAAGGTTTCGGGCGGTCTGCACGGCGTAGGCTCGTCCGTTGTTAACGCGCTGTCCGAATGGCTTGAGGTTGAGGTTACAAGGAACGGTCACGTTTGGGCGCAGCGTTTTGAGCGCGGTATTGCCGTTGACGACCTTCATATCATCGGCGACGCTGACGAGGACGCACACGGCACGTTTATCCGCTTTAAGGCTGACCCCGAGATTTTCAGCGAAACCACAAAGTATACATACGATATACTTCAAAGGCGACTTCGCGAGCAGGCGTTCCTCAACGCAGGTCTTTCAATCAGTCTTACCGATAAGCGAGAAAAGTTTGACCGCAGTTCCGACGACGGCTACGACGACGAGGAACACACAGCAGTTTACTGCTACGAGGGCGGTATTCGCGAATTTGTAGACTTTATCAATACAAGCCGCGGACTGAACCCGATTCAGGACGAGGTTATTCACATTTCCACCACCAAGGGCGACAGAAGCGCAGAGGTTGCGCTCGCTTACACCGACGGTTATACGGAAACGCTGCTTTCGTTTGCCAACAACATCAACACGATTGACGGCGGTACGCACGAAACCGGCTTTAAAACCGCGCTTACAAGAGTGTTTAACGACTACGGCAAAAAGTTCGGCATACTCAAGGACAGCGACAAGAAGTTCAGCGGCGAGGACGTGCGCGAGGGTATTACAGCCGTTATTTCCGTAAAACTCACCGAGGCGCAGTTTGAAGGACAGACAAAGGGCAAACTCGGCAACACCGACATTACAGGTCTTGTTTCCTCACTTGTTTACGACAAGCTTATGACTTACTTTGAGGAACATCCGCAGGTTGCAAAAACGCTCTTAAACAAGTCGCTTGAAGCGTCAAGAGCGCGTGAAGCAGCACGCAAAGCGCGTGAAAATGCACGCCGCAAATCACCGCTTGAAAGCAATTCGCTGCCCGGCAAGCTTGCAGACTGCACAAGCAACGACCCCTCAAAGTGCGAAATTTACATCGTAGAGGGTGACTCCGCAGGCGGTTCCGCAAAAGAGGGACGCGACCGCGAGCACATGGCAATACTTCCGCTCTGGGGTAAAATGCTCAATGTTGAAAAAGCGCGTGTGGACAAGGTTTACAGCAACGAAAAGCTGCTGCCCGTTGTTATGGCGCTCGGCACAGGACTCGGCGACGAGTTTGATATCAACAAGCTGCGTTATCACAAAATCATTATTATGGCGGATGCCGATGTCGACGGCGCGCATATCAGAACGCTGCTGCTTACCTTCTTCTTCCGCTATATGCCGCAGATTATTGAGCAGGGCTATGTTTACCTTGCACAGCCGCCGCTCTTTAAAATCAGCAAGGGCAAAAAGAGCTCATACGCATTTTCGGACGAAGAGCGCGACGAGCTGATTGAACAGTTTGAAGGCAATTGCGACATCCAGCGTTACAAAGGTCTTGGTGAAATGGACCCCGAACAGCTTTGGGAAACCACTATGGATCCTGAATACAGAACCATGCTGCGCGTTACGATTGACGACGCACAAAGAGCAAGCGAAAACTTTTCAATCCTCATGGGCGACAACGTTGAGCCAAGACGTGAGTTTATTGAGAAGAACGCTAAATTCGTGCAAAATCTTGATGTATAAAAGGAAAGGAGTGCTAAATTATGAATGAAGAGATTCGTTACGATAACCAAAAAATCGTAGATGTAGAAATCAGTACAGAAATTCGTAAGGCGTTCCTTGACTACTCAATGAGCGTTATCGTTTCGCGTGCGCTTCCCGATGTGCGCGACGGACTCAAGCCCGTACACAGACGTATACTTTACGCAATGTACAAAAACAGCCTTTACCCCACCAGCCCGTACAGAAAGTGCGCTACCACAGTCGGTGACGTGCTCGGTCACTACCACCCGCACGGCGACGCTTCCGTTTACGACGCTATGGTAAGGCTTGCGCAGACATTCTCAATGCGCCACATTCTTGTTGACGGTCACGGTAACTTCGGTTCCATCGACGGCGACCCGCCGGCTGCTTACCGTTATACAGAGAGCCGCCTGAGCAAAACTGCTCTTAAGATGCTTGACGATATAAAGAAAGAAACCGTTGACTGGGCGCCGAACTTTGACGATACGGAAAACGAACCCACCGTTTTGCCGGCGCGTTTCCCGAACCTGCTTGTTAACGGTTCTTCGGGTATTGCAGTAGGTATGGCAACCAACATTCCGCCGCACAATATGCGCGAGGTTGTTGAGGGTATGTGCTGCCTTATTGATAATCCCGAGGCGGAGCTTGAGGATCTGATGCAGTACATCAAGGGTCCCGACTTCCCGACTGCAGGCATTATTATGGGCGCAAAGGGTATACGCGAGGCGTATGCTACAGGCCGCGGCAAAATCTATGTTCGTGCGCGCGCCGAGATTGTTGAAGCAAAGGGCGACCGCTTTAAAATCGTTGTTTCGGAAATTCCGTACGGCGTAAACAAGGCAAGGCTCATCACCAGAATTGCCGATCTTGTTAAGGAAAAGCGCCTTGAAGGCGTTGCTGACGTTCAGGACTATTCCGACCGCCGCGGTATGCATATTGAGGTTACCGTTAAGCGCGACGCAAACGCGCAGGTAGTGCTCAACAACCTGTACAAGCTTACCGATATGCAAGTTACCTTCGGCGCAATTCTGCTTGCGCTTGACGACGGCGTGCCGAAGGTTATGAACCTTAAGCAGATTCTTGAAAAGTACATAGCCTTCCAGAAGGATATAATTAAAAGAAGAACCGAGTTTGACCTCAAAAAGGCGCAGGAACGCGCTCATATTCTTGAAGGTCTTGCAAAGGCAATCGACATTGTTGACGACGTTATCGCAACAATCCGTGCCTGCAAGGGCGGACAGGCAGAGGCTAAACAGGCTATTATGGACAAGTTCGGCTTTGACGACCCGCAGGCAAGCGCAATCGTTGCTTACCGCCTCGGTCAGTTAGCAGGACTTGAGATTGAAAAGATACTCAACGAACTCGATGATTTACACGCGCGCATTAAGGATTACCTTGATATCCTCGCTCACGAGGCGCGTATTGCGGAAATTATCAAGGAAGAATCACGCGAGATTGCGGAAAAATACGGCGACGAGCGCCGCACAGAGATTTCCGCATTCACTGGCGATGTTGACGACGAGGACTTAATCCCCGTTGAGGACTGCATCCTTACGCTCACCGAGCGCGGATATATGAAGCGCCAGACGGTTGATACCTACCGCGCGCAGAACCGCGGCGGCAAGGGCATTATGGGTATGTCGCGCCGTGAAGAGGACTATGCAAAAACAATGTTCACCTGCTCTACGCACGACTTTGTGCTGATTTTCACCAACAAGGGCAAGGTGTTCAAGATGAAGGGCTACCAGATTCCCGAGGCGTCGCGCACCAGCAAGGGCATGAACGTTGTAAACCTGCTGCCGCTTGAGCAGGAGGAAACCGTGTCCGCCATGGTTAAGATTCCCAAGGAAGAGGACAGAGCGTACCTTTGCATGGTTACGCGCAACGGCATAATCAAGCGCACCGCGATTAACCAGTACGACCATATCCGCAAGACGGGTATTATCGCAATCAATCTTGACGAGGGCGACGAGCTCTGCTGGGTTGACGTTACCGACGGCGAGCGCCAGCTCATCGTTGCAACGCACGACGGTATGGCTATCTGCTTTAACGAAAGCGACGCGCGTCTTATCGGCAGAACTGCCCGCGGCGTAAAGGCAATTCAGCTCAAAGAGGGCGACTACGTTGTTGGCTTTGCTGTGTCCGTTGAGGGCAAGCAGCTGCTTACCGTAAGCGAAACCGGCTACGGCAGAAAGAGCGATTTTTCTGACTACCGCGTTCAGTCAAGAGCAGGTAAAGGACTGATTAACTACCGCACCTCACAGTTTGGCAAGGTTGCCATGATTGCGCCTGTTGACGACGAAAACGACGTTATTATGATTACGACCGACGGTATTGTTATCCGCACGCACGCAGACCAGATTTCCGAAGTTAAGCGCCCCGGCAAGGGTGTTAAGGTTATGCGCGTGAACGACAATGAACGCCTTGCAACCCTTTCTATTGTGGACAGATATGAGGAAGAGGAATATGACGAAGTTGACGGCGAAGCTGTTGCAGAAAACGCTTCAGAAACCGCCGAATCCCCTGCCGAACCTGCCGCAGCAGAGGAAGCATCCGAGCTGTAATATTTACAATTTATTCACCGCATATTAAAACGCGTTCAAAGAAATACGGTTATAAATATACCGAGATTGCATATGAGAATGTGAAAGAGGAGAATCATATTGGGCAAGGATTACGATATTGATAACATTCTCTCTGAATTAAAGCAACACAGAGATGATGAAGATAACCTTCCGCCGCCGCAACCGCCTATAAGCGCGGCGAAGCCTGATGCTGAACCCGAAGCAGAGGAAAAAGTTAATAAAGAAGTTCAGGAAGAAGCAGAGGAAGTTATCAGCGAGCCTGAAGAACAGCAGCCCGAGGAAGAGGAACTCCAGCCTGACGACGATTTGCCTGAGCCTGTCCGCAACGAAAGGCAGCAGGAGGTTGCGTCCATAAACATTATGGATATTTCCGAAGATGAGGGCAACGTTACGCTTGAAGCGGACGACCCGATTGAGGAAGAGGAAGAAGAGGAACCGTACATCCCCGGCACCAAAGGCAGCAAGGCGCGCAAAATTGCGATTGCCGTGCTTTCCATACTGCTGGCGCTGATTATCGCAGCAGGTCTGTCAATGTACCTGTTTGCAAACAATATGCTCAACAACCTCATTGACAACAACCTCAACCCCGTTGCCACTACGGAAAACCCGTGGACGGGCATGGATAAGCTGATTGAGAATTTTGACCCGATTAACGAAAAAGAGGCTACCGAGCTTGCTTCCCTGCAGGATATGATAAGAGAGTGGTACTACAACGGCGCGCCGTGCAGTTCCACCCACGTGCTCAACGTGCTGTTTATCGGCGAGGATACGCGCGGCAAGAATATCCTTGAAGAGGGTACGAGAGCCGACTCCGCGATTATCGTTAGCGTTAATATCGACACAAAGCAGATTACGCTGACTTCCGTTTTACGCGACGCATGGTCGTACTATGAAACGGAAAAAGGCAATGCCGAAACGGGACAGTTCAACAAAATCAACGCGGCTATGTCGACAGGCGACATAAACTCTTACATCAATTGCCTGCAGAGCCTGTACAAAATTGATATTGACAACTACGTTATTGTTAACTTTGACTCGTTTGAGGGCATTGTTAACGAGCTTGGCGGCGTGGAAATTGAGCTGACTTCAGCAGAGATTGACGAGATTAACAACAACCCCAAGCGCTACGGCAACGTTACGATTAAAAAGACGTTTGACGGCGACAAGGGCAAGATTAAGTTAAACGGCAAGCAGGCGCTTGCGTACTGCAGAATCCGTAAGCTCGACTCGGACAACAAGCGTGCCGACAGGCAGAAAACCTGCCTTATTGAGATTTTTAATCAGACAAAGGACACGTCCAAAATCAAGCTTCTTAAAATCGTAAACAAGCTGATTCCGTATGTGCAGACGAGCTTCGGCAAGAGCGATATAGTTAAAATTGCAAAGTATGCGCTTACGCAGGGCTGGCTGAATTTTGACGTTTATATGCAGAACCTGCCGGAAAACAACCTAAAGGGCGGCATCTACTACGATCAGTGGATATGGCGACCGGACTACCCGGCGGACGCATATATGCTGCAGTCGATTATCTACGGCAAGTCGAATATCACGCTGGCGCACGTTCGCCCGAACACGGCAATCTGCCCTGATTCAGGCTTCTACAGCGAAGGGTACATTGCAATGTACACGGTTATTTACAACGACAGCTACGGCGAAGTTACCGATATTCAGACAACGGAAAAGAAAGAAGAAGAAACCTCGGAATGAGGTTTCTTTGAGGCTGTCGAAAAAGTGCATAACCACGCCGAAGTTCTATAAGCGAAGAATTGTAGGGAACGATGACCACATCGTTCCGCGTGCGAAGCACCCGATAAATAAAATCTATGAAAACCCGCAGAAACATTGAGTTCCTGCGGGTTTTCGCGTTTCCCGTTTTTTGCTCACAAGCGGTACCGTCGTACAGCAAAGTTCGCAAGAAAACGGGATTCTGCATCTTTTTCGTTCATCCTCACAGCGTGTCGAATTTGTTTCTTGGGTTTTTCGACACGCTGGAAGAAACCTCGGAATGAGGTTTCTTTTTTAGTGTTCAGTGTTCAGTATTCAGTATTCAGTTTTCAGTTTTCGGTTTTCGGTAGGGGCGGATTTCCCAATCCGCCCGCGTGGGCACAGGAAACGCCCCCTATAACTGCAAACAAAAAAGGACGGAATTGCCCACCTGTACTAAAGGAGAACAAGGTTTAAATCGCCCGCTTTCGCCCACCTTGGCGATTAAAAATCGCCCGAATACGCGACCTTGGTTATTTATTTTAACGATGTTATTGTGCAAAAGAATAAGAACTGAGACTTATTATCCTTTAGCACAGGTGGGCTTACGATTCCGTCCTGATTTCTTCAAGCGACTGCGGCGCTGTATCTATCACTTCCATTTTCTGCCCGCGCATCCAAAGCGACGGCGTTATGCGGCACCTAAAGCCGTAGCCTGCGTCCATCTGCCAGTGCGCCATTGGCGCTTCGGGGATGCCGAAGCTTGCAAGAATCGTCATCAGCACGCCTGCGTGCGCAACGATTGCAATGTTCTGATTTCCCGTTTTAATGCAGCCGTCAATCACCTTTTCAAACGCGGTGCACACGCGGTGCACAAACTCGGCGTTGCTCTCGCCGTGAGGCGGACGCGCCGTTATGTCGCCGCGCAGCCACTGCTTAAAATCGGCGTTGTCTTTTAAGTCCTCGGCGGTCAGCCCCTCGAACTCGCCGAAATTGTATTCTATAAACGAATCTATTACAATTTTGTTATTTTTGGGGAACATAATTTCCGCGCTCTGAACGGCACGTTTAAGAGGTGAAACAAACACCGCGTCAACCTCGGGATAATGGTGCTTTGCCTTGATGTTTTTAAGGTCCGATATACTATCTGTTGTTAGGGGCAGGTCTGCATGCCCAATATACTGTGCGTTGATATTTCCCTTTGTTGTTCCGTGGCGGAATAAATACAGAGTGTATGATTTCATCTTAAACTACCCCCGAAAACCTGCGCTATCAGCGCATTTATTACAAAAAATTACAAAAGCCGTTTGATTATTTACAATGTGTATAATTGGTTATATAATGGTAAAGCAATACAAATAGTATAAAAATTCAGATATAGAGATGTTAAATAATGGCTAAAGAAAAGTTATCCAAGTTTTCCGAAGTGCTGTCTCAGCTGCGCAAAGAAAGAGGTATAAGTCAAAAAAAAGCAGCGACTGATTTGGGAATTTCACAGGCACTTCTTTCACATTACGAAAAAGGAATAAGAGAGTGCGGACTTGATTTTGTTATCAAGTGCAGCGAGTACTACAACGTTACCACAGATTACCTGCTCGGCGTGAGCGATAACAGGAACGGTGTAAGCGCAGATTATTTTGACAGTGAGGTGGAAAATGAATCCCTCGCTGTTTTAATGCAAGCCACAAAGCAGCTGTTTGATATGGCTGTTGCGGTGTCGTCCGGCTCAAACGCAAGGCGTTTTGTTTACGACTACTATATGCTTGCGCTGTACCGCGGCGCGCTTACGCTTGCAAAGGCTGGCGCAATTCCGAAGGAGCTTTTCAGGATTGACTACACAGTGGCGCGTGAGCTTGCGGCAGCGGCAATCGCGGTTGAGGACGCAAAGTTCGCCCTGATTGAGGACAGGTCGCGCACAGGTAAAGACGACACTGACTACTCGGCAATCACAAGCCTTGTTGAGCAGGCGGAGGGCTTTATCCTCGATAACTATATTATGGAATAAAACACAGGCAGTCGCAATGCGGCTGCTTTTTTAATTGAGAATTGAGAGTTGAGAATTTAGAATTTTTGGAGGGCTTTGCCCTCGCCCATTTTACTTGTTTGAGCGAAGCGAGTGACCTTAATTCTCCATTCTCCATTCTCAATTATCCATTCTTTTAAGCGCTTCTAATATAATATTGCTCGAAATTTCGGCTGCGATGTGCTTGAAAGTCGGATAGTCAATCTGCACCGACTCGTCGCCGCCGTCGCTGATAGAGCGCAGCACGGCAAACGGCACCTTGTTTACATAGCAGACCTGGCCGATTGCACCGCCTTCCATTTCACCGCAGATAGCGCCGAAGTCGGCAGCGATTTCGTCCTTGAGCTTTTGCGACGCAATAAACGTGTCGCCGCTTGCAACGCAGCCGCTATGCACATTTTTGCAGCAGGCGAGCGCCGCATTTTTAAGCACGTCGGTCATTGATTTATCCGTCGGGATTTTAACAACGTCGTCAAAAATCATACCCTTGATTCCGTCGACTGCCGAGGTGTCAAAATCATACTGGCAGACCTCGGTCGCAACAACGACGTCCTTGATAACAACGCTTTTTTCAAGCGAGCAGGCAATGCCGATGTTGATAATCCTGTCCGGCGAAAAGCGGTCAATCATCATCTGTGTGCAGAGCGCCGCATTAACCTTGCCCGGCGAGCACTGCGCAGCGCAGACACCCACGCCGTCGATTTTGCCGCTCACAAATTCTATACCGGCAATATCAGTAACGGTTTTTGATTCTAGTTTACTTTTAACAGCGGATATTTCCACATCCATCGCGCCGACGATACCTAACATTGTTTCTCCTTATAATTTATCATTAACCAATCACAAATTGTAGTCCGCAAAGGCAGCCTACCCAACATATAGAGTATTATAATATATAAATAAAATAAATACAAGTTTTTGTTGACAAACTTTATTATTTTTAATATAATATCAACGCTATAAGTATGTCTTTAGCAAAAAATTCCGAATTCCGATTTCCGAATTCCGAATTAGTAAACGCCTATGCTATACCGCATAGAGAATATATAGATTAAGACCAGTTTAATCTTGAGATAAGGAGTGAAAAAGATGAAAAGAACCTTCCAGCCAAAGAAGAGACACGCAAAGAAGGAGCACGGCTTCAGAAAAAGAATGTCAACAAGAAACGGAAGAAAGGTACTTGCTCGCCGCAGAGCTAAGGGCAGAAAAAAGCTTTCTTACTAATTGACTGACAATCAAAAAACGGGGGCGGATTTGTGAAAAGTCAAACCCTAAAGGAAAACAAGGATTTCCGCAGGCTGTATTACAGGGGCAAAAGTGTTGCCTCGCCCTGCCTTGTGACCTACGCTATGAGGTCGCGCGGCGGCGTACGTTACGGCATAACCACGTCCAAAAAGATAGGAAATGCAGTGCAGCGCAACCGCTCGCGCCGCGTTATCAGAGCCGCACTGTCTGAACTTGAAGGGCAAATCGGCGGCAGCTGGGACATTGTTTTTGTTGCACGCAGCAAAACGGGTTATGTTAAAATGCAGCGGGTGCAAAAGGAAATGGAAGAACATTTTAAAAAACTGGGTGTTATCGATGAAAACGGTTAAAGAACTGCTTAAAAAAGCGGTGGTGTTTATGATAAGAACCTACCAGCTTACTCTGTCGCCGCGATTTTCGCACGGCGCTTGCAGATACACGCCCACTTGTTCGCAGTATGCGCTTGAAGCGGTGGAAATCCACGGCGTTTTTAAAGGAACGCTGCTGGCGATACTTCGCATTATGAGGTGCAATCCGTTATTTAAGGGCGGTTACGACCCTGTTCCCCCAAAAAAAGAAAAGTAATTGAGGAAAAAGTAAAGTGTATTTTGATTTTATTACGATGGCCACGCAGTCTGCTGCCAACGGCGGAATCTTCGGCAAATTGTTCTGGCCGCTTTACTGGTTTTTCGGCAAGTGTATGGAGGGATTGCTGTACATTTTTGACAACAAGTACTTCCTTGCGCTGATAGTATTTACTGTATTAACAAGACTCGTGCTGTTTCCGTTTAACCTCAAGCAGCAGAAAACGATGGCAAAGACCAATCGTATCCAGCCGAAAATTCAGAAAATTCAAAAAAAGTACAACGTAAATGCAATCACAGATACCAAGCAGCGCCAGAAAGCCAACCAGGCTATGCAGGAGGAAATGCAGGCGCTCTACGCACGCGAAGGTCACAACCCGATGAACATGGGCTGCGGTCCGATGGCGTTCCAGATGGTATTTCTGATGGGTATTATCGGAATTATCTACTACCCTGTTGAGTACATCCTCAACATCAAAATTTCCGATTATCAGGACGCAGTTGCAAAGATTATCAACTTTAAAGCAACGGGAACTAACAGATACCTGCAGCTTGACCTTATCCGTAACATTGCGGATTACAAAGCAGATTTGCTTGCAAACAGCGCAAAGGTCGGCAACATTTTTACAGAGCAGTCTATCGCTAAGATTGAGGCGTTTAAGGACGGGCTCAACATCTTCGGCATTGATATGAGCCAGGTTCCCACATGGAAGGGCATAATTGTAATTATCCCTATTCTGTGTCTTGTAACATCAATCGCGTCAACTATCGTTTCCACTTTGATTCAGAAGAAGAACAACCCCGCCGCTTCGCAGCAGCAGTCGCAGATGATGCTGATGATGCTGATGATGCCGCTGTTTTCGTTCTACATTTCGTTTAAACTTCCTGCAGCAGTAGGTTTTTACTGGGTAATTTCCAACCTTGTAGCAGTAGTACAGCAGCTTGTAATGGCAAAGTTCTTCCCGCCAAAGCGCAACATCGCGCACGAAATGGTTGAAAACACGATTGAAAGAAGAGCACGCGAACAGAGCATAAAGAAAATGAAAAATGGTGAGTAACGGCTAATCGCCGCGAAAAACGGAGGATTTATGATAAAGGAATTTATCGCTACCGGCAAAACGCTTGAGGATGCAATCGCAAACGCAAAAGCCGGTCTGAATGCTCCTGAGAAGTTTGAACTCGACGTTCATATCGAAGTGCTTGAGCAGCCGCGCAAAAAGATTTTAGGTCTTTTCGGCGGCGCGGAAGCAAAGGTTAAAGCCGTATATGACGACGGAGTTAAAGAAAAAAAGGCTTCAAAGAAGCAGAATAAAAAGAACAAGAACGCAGGCAAACCGGCTGACAAAAAGGCAGAGCCTAAAAAGAAGGCGCAGCAGCAGCCGAAAAAAGCAGAGCCGCAGAAAAAGGCAGCGCAAAAGCCTGCAGCACAACCTAAAAAGGAAGACGCACCCAAAAAGGAGAAGGATTATCCCGCAAGCGTTGACCTTGAATACGCAAAGAGCTACCTTGAAGCAATCATCAAGGGGCTTAACGTTGAAGATGCTAAAATCGGCGCCACCTATGAGGAAGGCGTAATCAATATCGAACTTGACTGCGAGGATTACGGTATCATTATCGGCAGAAGAGGCGAAACGCTTGATTCTATCCAGTACCTTCTCTCCCTCGCAATGAAAAAGAATTCGGGCTGCTATGTCAGAGTTTCCATCAACGTGGGCAACTACCGCGAAAAGAGGAACGAAACATTAAGGCATCTTGCAAGCAAGAATTCGCAGTACGTGCTTCGCACCGGCAGAAGATACACCTTTGAGCCGATGAACCCGTACGAAAGAAGGGTTATCCACACCGCTGTTCAGGAAATTGAGGGCGTTGAGTCACGCTCAATCGGTTATAATCAGGACAGACGCGTTGTTATTGAACCCGAAGGCGGCGTTAAACCGCGCCAGAACCGCGGCGGCAGAGGCGGCAACAGAGGAGGCTCCTCGCAGAGAAGTGCGGCAGTCACAACGAAGCCCGCTGACTACACGCCGAAAAAGGATAGAGCAGATCTGCCAAAATACGGCAAGATAGAAATCAATTAATTCAACGCAGCTTGCCGTCAGGCAGGCTGTTGTTTGTATGTAAACTAACCACTATCCACTAACCACTAATCACTTCAATTATGTCAACTATCGCAGCAATATCCACCGGCAACGCGCCCGGCGGAATCGGCGTTATCCGCATCAGCGGCGCCGACGCAATCAAAATTGCAAACAGCGTATTTGAGTGCAGGGATAATTCCACCCTGCTTGACCTTGAGGGCTACCGCGCCAAGTTCGGCAGCATAGTCATTGACGGGCAGAAGCAGGACGACGCCGTTGCGCTTGTTTTCCGCGCGCCTAAAAGCTATACGGGCGAGGATGTTGCAGAGCTTTCCGTCCACGGCGGTATGCTGTCGGTACAAAAAACGCTTGAAGCGGTGTTCAGAGCAGGCGCAGAGCCTGCAGCCGCCGGCGAATTCACAAAGCGCGCGTTCCTAAACGGCAAGATGGACTTAACGCAGGCGGAATCTGTTGCGGACATCATTTCCGCGCAGGGCGAAGAGGCGCTGAAAGCCTCTTTTTCCGCGCTGCACGGACGTATCAGCAAAAGCGTGAACGCCGTGCTTGAAAAGCTGCTTGACGCGTCGGCTACCATGGCGGCGTGGGTTGACTACCCCGATGAGGAAATCCCCGAAATGACGGATACCGTGCTTGGCGAAACGCTTGAATTCTGCGAAGCCGAGCTTGCAAATCTGCTTAAGAACTACGACAAAGGGCAGACCGTTAAAAACGGCGTGGACACTGTGATTGCAGGCAGACCGAACGTGGGCAAATCAAGCCTTATGAATATGCTGACCGGCACGGACAAGAGCATTGTTACGCACATTGAAGGCACAACGCGCGATATTGTGGAAGAGGATGTACGCCTCGGCAGCATTGTGCTGCACCTCAAGGACACCGCAGGTCTGCGCGAATCGGGCGACCTTGTTGAGCATATCGGAATTGAAAAAGCATACAAGGCGCTTGACGATGCACGGCTTGTGCTTGCGGTTTTTGACAGCTCTGAGGGGCTGACCGATGAGGACAGAGAGCTTATAAAGCGTTGCAGCGGCAAGCTTTGCGTTGCGGTTATCAACAAAACAGACCTTGAAAAAATGGCTGACACCGCGGAGATTGAAGGGGCGTTTGACCGCACGGTTTACATAAGCGCGAAGAACGACGAAGGGCTTGAAAAGCTTGAAGCGGCGGTAACCTCGCTGCTTGGCGTTGCCGATTTTGACAGCACTGCCCCCCTGCTTGCAAACGCTCGGCAGAAGCAGCATTGTGAAAATGCGCTGACTTCCGTAAGGGAGGCGCTTGACGGCGTTGCCCTTGGCATAACATTTGACGCGATTAACGTGATGATTGACGCGGCGGCGGACGAGCTGCTGTCGCTCACAGGCAAAAAAGCAAACGCAGAGGTTGTCAATAACATTTTCAGCAAATTCTGTGTGGGTAAATAAATCAGCTTCAGGCTGCAGGCTGCAGGCTTCAGGTTACTCGCTCCGCTCGGACAATTTGTAGGGAGCGGCGAGATTCCCCTACTAGGGGAAATGTCTGCTTTGCAGACAAAAGGGTCTGGCGCCCGCTCCAAGGGCCCGACGCTCCGCAATAAAAATGCTGTGCGCAGCACCCAACCCCTTGAGTCTTGAGTCTATCACCTTGAGTCTGATTTGCGCAGCAAATAATTTTAATTCATCACTCATCATTAAGGAAAAAATATGTATAACGCAGGACACTACGATGTAATAGTAATAGGCGCAGGGCACGCAGGTATTGAGGCTGCCCTTGCTTCGGCGCGCCTTGGCGTAAGCACCGCGGTGTTCACCATAAACCTTGACTGGGTTGGCAATATGCCCTGCAATCCGTCCATCGGCGGCACCTCAAAAGGTCACCTTGTGCGCGAGATTGACGCACTCGGCGGCGAAATGGGCAAGGCTGCGGACAAGTATTCCCTGCAGTCGCGTATGCTCAACCTCGGCAAAGGACCTGCCGTTCATTCCCTGCGTGCGCAGATTGACAGACGTGAGTATTCGGCAGGGATGAAGCACACCCTTGAACTGCAGGAAAATCTTGATATCCGCCAGGGCGAAATCTGTGATTTGTACAAAACGGACGACGGTCTGTGGCACGCGGTTACGCGCCTTGACGCGGAGTTCACCTGCAAGGCGGTTATTATCGCAACCGGCACCTTCCTCGGCGGCAGGGTTTACATCGGCGACGTGTCGTATGAGAGCGGACCCGACGGTATGTTCCCGTCAAACGCGCTTTCCGCGGCGCTCAAAAAGCTTGATATTCCGATTCGCCGCTTCAAGACAGGCACGCCGAGCCGCGTAAACAGACGGTTTGTGAACTTCGACGAGCTTGAGGTTCAGTACGGCGACGAGCACACCGTCCCCTTCTCTTTTGAAACCGAAACACCGCCCGAAAACAAGGTGGTTTGCCACATAACCTACACCAACGAAAAAACGAAGCAGATTATCCTCGATAACCTTCACCGCTCACCGATGTACAGCGGCAAGATTGAGGGCAAAGGTCCGCGCTACTGCCCGAGCTTTGAGGATAAAATCGTCCGATTTTCTGACAAGGAACGCCACCAGCTCTTTATTGAGCCGTGCGGCGAAAACACAGAGGAAATGTACCTGCAGGGGCTGTCCTCGTCATTACCCGAGGATGTGCAGCTTGCGTTTATACACACAATAAAAGGGCTTGAAAACGCTGTTGTTATGCGCACCGCCTACGCGATTGAGTACGACTGCGTGGACCCGACTGCCCTTAAGGCAACCCTTGAGTTTAACGACATCGGCGGACTCTACGGCGCAGGTCAGTTCAACGGGTCAAGCGGTTATGAGGAAGCGGCTGCGCAGGGACTTGTTGCAGGAATCAACGCTGCACGCAAAATCAAGGGCGAAAGCGAAGTTATCCTCGACCGCGGCGGCTCGTATATCGGCACGCTGATTGACGACCTTGTTACCAAGGGCTGCACCGACCCGTACAGAATGATGACTTCGCGCAGCGAATACAGGCTTGTGCTGCGTCAGGACAACGCCGACGCAAGGCTTACGCCGCTCGGCTACGAAATCGGGCTTATAAGCGAAGCGCGTTACCAAAAGTTCCTCAAAAAGCAGCAGCAGATTGAGGAAGAAATGCGCCGTGTAAGCGCGCTGTCAATTCCGCTTTCGGATGAACTGCAGCAGATGCTTGTTTCACGCGGTACGGCGCCGCTAAAAACTGGTTGCAAGATGATTGAACTGCTTAAACGTCCGCAGATAACCTACGACGACCTTGCACCGTTTGACAAAGAACGCCCCGACCTGCCGTACGAAGTGTTTGAGCAGGTGCAGATTTCCGTTAAATACGAGGGCTACATCAAAAAGCAGGAAGCGCAGATTAACGAAATGCGCCGCATTGAGTGCAAAACGATACCCGAAGGCATTGACTACAAGGCGCTTAAGGGGCTTCGTCTTGAAGCTGTGGAAAAGCTTGACAAAATCAGACCGCAGAACCTCGGTCAGGCAAGCCGCATCAGCGGAGTAAACCCTGCCGACATCACTGCGCTTAACATTATACTTGAAACATATGATAAATAAAGACTTACTAAAAAGATACGCACAGGAAATAGGCGTTTCGCTTGACGCCACGGCGCTTGACAGGTTTGATGTTTACGCGAAACTGCTGGTTGAAACCAATAAGGTTATGAACCTGACAGGCATCACAGAGCCTGACGAAATAGTGGTTAAGCACTTTATCGACAGCCTGGAACTGCTTAAGTATGCGGATATACCGCAAGGTGCAAGCATGATTGATGTGGGAACGGGCGCAGGATTCCCCGGTGTGCCGCTTCTTATAGCGCGCCCGGATATCAGGCTTACACTGCTTGACTCACTGCAAAAGCGCCTCAACTTCCTTGATAATGTGTTGAATGAATGCGGGCTTGAAGCAGAACTGCTTCATCTTCGCGCAGAGGGCGGCGGAAAAGACGCGCGTTTGCGTGAAACATACGATATTGCCACCGCGCGCGCAGTCGCGCCAATGAATGTGCTTGCAGAATACCTGCTACCCTACGTCAAAGTCGGCGGCAGTATGTATGCGCTTAAAGGTACGGGCGAAAACATAGCCGATTCCGCACAGGCGGTAGAAGCGTTAGGCGGTGAAATTGCAGAGGAATACACCTTTGAACTGCCCAACGGTGACAGCAGGTCAATTGTTTATGTGAAAAAGATTTCGCAAACTCCGACACAATACCCCAGAAAAAGTAAGAAAATTACAGCAAAACCGCTATAGCGATAGATGTTTCAGTCGAAAAACAAGGATTTCTCACGATGAGAAATCCTTTATTTTTTTGAATGTTTATGTTAATATGTATCTGTAAGGAGGTTGTCCCCTTTGAATGATATACATAATATAAAGACGGAAAAGCTGCTTCCCAACCCATACCAGCCGCGCCATAAGTTTGCAAGCGATGAAATGCTGTCGCTTGCCGATTCCATAAAAGAGAACGGCATATTACAACCTTTATTGATAAGACGCATCAACAACTCGGACTATTTTGAGATTGTGGCAGGCGAACGCAGACTTCGCGCGGCTATTCTGGCAGGGATACAGGAAGTACCCTGCATTGAAATAGACTGCGACTATGAGCAAAGCGCCGTGCTTTCCATACTTGAAAACGTACAGCGCAGCGATTTAAGCTTCTTTGAGGAAGCCGCAGCAATCGGTCAGCTTATAGAGCACTTCGGAATGACGCAGACAGATGTGGCAAAAAAACTCTCGAAAAGCCAGTCTGCACTCTCAAATAAGGTACGACTGCTGAAATTGCCGGCAGATGTGCGCTATTTTATAGAAAAAGAAGGGCTGACGGAACGGCATGCGAGAGCACTCTTGCGCCTTGAGGACGAAAAAGACATATGGAAAGTCCTGAATACTGTGAAAGAAAAGGGACTAAATGTCGAAAAAACAGAGAAACTGATAGATTCCATGCTCGAATCAGCGCAAAAGAAACCCAAAAGGAACATAGTGCGCGCATTCAGGGACGTGCGGATATTTGTAAATACATTCAATAAGGCAATTGACACAATGAAGGCGTCCGGCATAGAAGCCGAATCAGAGCAGAACGAAACGGACGACTACATTGAGTTAAGGGTAAAAATACCCAAACGAAGCATCAATGAACCAACGTTAAAGGTGCTTAAAGCAACATCGGCTTAAAACGGGCAACCGTTTTAAACATATTCTCCTCTTTTCATCACGTGGGGCAGGCGGACGAAAGTCCGCCTGTTCTGCTATGTTTCACGTGAAACACGTCCAAATATGCTGCGCGATTAAAACAAGTCGCAAGCGACTGTTAACAATCGCTTCGCACATTTCTCCTCTTCAAATCAAAATTTCGCATTCGCTGCTTTTTGATTTGAAAATGTTTCACATGAAACATAAATACTGCTTGAAATGTCTATTATAATATAGTATAATCATATTATCTTATTAATGAGGTGTTGAAATGGGAAAAACTGTTGCAATTTTCAACCAAAAAGGCGGCGTGGGAAAAACAACCACCTGCGTAAACATGGCTGCTGCGCTTGGCGCAAAGGGCAAAAAAACACTACTTGTAGATGTTGACCCCCAGGGAAACTCTACATCGGGTGTAGGAATAGACAAAAGTGACGTAGAATACTCGACCTATGATATCCTTATTAACAACGTTTCTGCCAGAGCGATTATGGTGGAAACAGAGTTTAAGAACCTCTGGATTCTGCCATCAAATATGAATCTTGCAGGCGCAGAGCTTGAACTTGCAGAGCTTGACCACAGAAATAAGGCGCTCAAAAAGGCGCTTGCAACGCTGGTTATGGAGTTTGACTACATAATTATCGACTGTCCGCCGAGTTTAGGTCTGCTTTCTATCAACGCTCTCGTTGCCGCAGATACGCTGATTGTGCCGCTTCAATGCGAATATTACGCGCTGGAAGGCTTGTCACAGCTTGTAAGCACGGTCAGAACCATTAAACAACACTATAACGAACACCTCGAGCTTGAAGGCGTGCTGTTCACTATGTATGACAGCCGCTTAAAACTCACACAGCAGGTAATTGACGAGGTCAACAAGTACTTCCCGAACAAGGCGTATAAGACAATGATACCGCGCTCGGTTAAAATTGCAGAGGCGCCGTCCTTCGGCGAGCCGGTAATCTACTACGAAAAGTACTCAAAACCCTCGTTTGCATACAAAAAATTCGTCGATGAATTCCTGAAAGCTAACAAATAGTTTACCATAAACCTGACAGGAGGAGAATATGGCTAAAAAGAACGGTCTTGGCAAGGGTCTGGGCGCGCTGATGCTTGAAAACAGCGTTGACAGCACGCTTTCCACAAGCACCCTGCCGATTAACGACATCATCCCCAACAAGGACCAGCCGCGTAAAACGTTTGATGAGGCTGCGCTGGAGGAACTTGCGGAATCAATCCGTCTGCACGGCGTGCTGCAGCCGTTGCTTGTGCGTCCGCTCACCACAGGCGGCTATCAGCTTGTAGCAGGTGAGCGCCGCTGGCGTGCTTCGCGCATGGCGGAACTCAAGGAAGTGCCTGTAATCGTCAAAGAGCTTGACGATACGGAGGCAATGCAGATTGCCATAATTGAGAACTTACAACGTGAGGATTTAAACCCCATAGAAGAAGCGGAAGGTCTGCAGGCGCTTATTGATAAATGCGGATTTACGCAGGAGGAAGCGGCGGCTTCGGTTGGCAAGTCGCGCCCTGCTATTACAAACTCTCTGCGCTTGCTGCGCCTGCCCGAAAACGTGCGCGAAATGACGAAGGACGGCGTAATCAGCGCAGGTCACGCGCGCGCACTGCTTGCGTTTGACAGCGAAGCGCTTATGCAGGAGGTTGCAGACCAGATAGTTTCAAAGAAACTTACGGTGCGCGACGTTGAAAGAATGGCAAAACGCCCTGTTTCCAAGGGTTCGCAGCGAAGCGCAAAAAGGCGCGACAGCTTCTATGATGAGGTTGAACTCGCACTTTCCGAAGCGCTTGGCACAAAAGTCCGCGTAAACAACGGCAGGAACAAGGGCACGCTTGAAATTGAGTTTTACACGCTTGATGATTTGAAAAATATTGCAAACGCAATTTATAAAGACTAAACAGGTTACAAACCCTCCGTCTGCCTAACGGCAGCCACCTCCCTTTACACAAGGGTGGGGCAGGGTGAAAGGAGTTATATATGCTTGATATTAAATTTGTTAGGGAAAACCCCGAACTTGTAAAAGAGAACATTAAAAAGAAATTCCAGGAACACAAACTCGCTTACGTTGATGAGGTTATCGCGCTTGACGAAGAGCGCAGAGCGACTATCGTAAGAGGCGACGAGCTTCGTGCAAACCGCAACAAGATTTCAAAGGAAATCGGCGCGCTTATGTCGCAGGGCAAGCGCGAGGAGGGCATGGCGCTCAAAGAGCAGGTTACCGCACAGGCAAAAGAGCTTGAAGAACTTGGCAAAAAGGAAAATGAGCTTACCGAAAAAGTTACAAAGCTTATGATGTCAATCCCGAATATCATCGACGACAGCGTTCCGATTGGCAAGGACGACAGCGAAAATGTTGAGGTTAAACGTTACGGTGAGCCCGTTGTGCCGGACTACGATATCCCGTACCACACCGATATTATGGAAACCTTTGACGGCATCGATATGGATGCCGCAGGTCGCGTTGCAGGCAACGGCTTCTACTATCTTATGGGCGACATCGCGCGCCTGCACAGCGCAGTTATCAGCTACGCGCGCGACTTTATGATTGACCGCGGCTTTACCTACGTTGTGCCGCCGTTTATGATTCGCTCAAACGTTGTTACCGGCGTTATGAGTTTTGAGGAAATGGACGCGATGATGTACAAGATTGAGGGCGAGGATTTGTACCTTATCGGCACGTCCGAGCACTCGATGATCGGCAAGTTTATCGACACTATCACACCTGAAGAAAAGCTGCCGCTTACGCTGACTTCGTACAGCCCGTGCTTCCGCAAGGAGAAGGGCGCGCACGGTATTGAAGAGCGCGGCGTTTACCGCATCCACCAGTTTGAAAAGCAGGAAATGGTTGTTGTCTGCAAGCCTGAGGAATCCAGATACTGGTTTGACCAGCTGTGGCAGAACACGGTTGATTTGTTCAGAAGCCTTGACATCCCGGTAAGAACTCTCGAGTGCTGCTCGGGCGACCTTGCAGACCTTAAGGTTAAGAGCGTTGACGTTGAGGCGTGGTCGCCAAGACAGAAGAAGTACTTTGAAGTAGGCTCGTGCTCAAACCTCACCGACGCACAGGCGCGCAGGCTGAAAATCAGAGTTAAGGGCGAAAACGGCAACTACCTTGCACACACGCTCAACAACACGGTTGTTGCGCCGCCGAGAATGCTCATCGCATTCCTCGAAAACAACCTCAACGCAGACGGCACGGTGTCAATCCCCGAAGCGCTGCGTATGTATATGGGCGACAAGGACAAAATTGTTCCCACAAAATAATAAATAAAACGCTTCTGCGATTGCGGAAGCGTTTTTGCGTAGGGAGCGGCGACCCCGACGCTCAGCGGGCGGATACTTTCCGCCCTTATTTTATATCATCAATATAGTTTGCAAAGCGGCGCTCGGTGGTAAAGCCGCCGCCCGTGACCTCTTTGATTTTAGTAATTGTCACAAACGCGTCGGGGTCGACGTCGCGTATAATCTCGTTCGCGGCATACAGCTTGCGCGTGGGGATAACGCACATAACAGCCTTTTCCTGCTCGCCGAGGCAGCCCGTCTGGATGTAGCTCATAGTCACGCCGGCTTTGAGTTCTGTCAAAAAGCGGCGGCGGATTTCGCTGTACCTGGCGGACACAACGTACACCTGATTCTGCGATAAGCCGTAAACCATAGTTTTGTCGAGCATTATGCTTTCAAGCGCAAGCACCACAATGCCGAGCATTATCTGCTCGGGCGTGCTGACCGCCGCCTGCGCGCCGACAACCACGATGTCCGAAATATAAACAAACATCGCAACAGGGCGGTGAAACAGCTTGGCAAACACAAGGTTTGCAATGTCCATACCGCCCGTTGACGAGCCCACGCGCATTACCGTGCCGAGCGACACCCCCATAAGTACGCCTGCAAAAATCGCCGCAAGCAGCGTGTTGCGTGTGAAACTGCCGATGTTCGGGATTTTTTGCATCACCGCAAGCAGCGTGGGGTACAGCAGGGTGCTGGCAATGCTTGTGAAAAACAGCTTTTTGCCGATTACTGCAAGCCCGACAAACAGCAGAATTGTGTTCAGCACAAACACCACAAGCGCGGTGTTGACGGGGAAGAACTTGCCCAGCACTATTGCGATTCCCGTTGTGCCGCCCATAACAATGTTGTTTGGCAGAATGTACGCCGCCACGACGAACGCAAGCAGAGCGTTGCCAAACAGAATCGCCGCCGCAGTTTTAAGAATTGTTGCTACGTCCTTTTTCATATTAATAGTATGGTAATAAAATATAATATAAACACAACAATTTTTAAAATGTAGCAGGTGTAGCAGGCAAAAATAGTAATTTCCTATATAAAAACAAAAAGTAAAAAAATACCATTTTAGTCCGCTACATCCGCTACATCGGGCTGCTAACGGCACGCGGCAAACTGCTAACTAAAAAAACTTCCGCCTTGGCGGAAGTTTTTTCTTATGCCCACGGATTCTGCGATTGCGGCTGGCGGATATCTGCAAGAAACGTGTGTTCCCACAAAAACCACTGCCCCGTGCTCGGCTTAAGCCTGAGCGAAACAGGTCGCGGGTTATCTGCGCCCGAAGAATGCAGGTAAAGCGTTGCGTAATCCGGACTCGGGTATGAATACGGGTTGTCGCTCACCTCAATTGCAAACGGCGCAGGCGGAATTGTGTAGTCGTTCTGCACGCTTGTGCCCTTAAAATACGAGCGCACCACGTACATCTTGCCGCCGAGTCTGTCGCGCAGAAACTGAATGTCGTATGGCGACAGCGGTCGCGGACCGCGCAGGTAGTTAATCATCTCAACAGTTGCGTCCTTGTCAGCCTCGTAATTCATCATTACAGCAACGGCGAGCGCCGCCATTCTGAACGGGGACGAAAAGCACTGCTGTGCAATCGGCTGCAGTTCCGCAACGTTACGCGGCAGGTAGTTAAAGGTAATAACTTCGCTTTTATTCATCAGAACTTACCTCCGCCGCCGCCGTGCGATGAACCTGATGACGAGGAGTGAGTCGAACTTCCGCCGCCCGAGCTCGAGCTGTCGTTACGCGCTGTGCGTGAAACGTTTGAATACAGGAAGTGTTCGTAACCCTGCGTTACCACAAGGCTGCCGTCAACAAGGTAATTAGCGGCGCTTCTGTTAAACTTAACGGGCTTGTAGCTGCTCTTTACCGACTTCATCACAATAAATGCAACAATGAGCGCAGCGATAAGCGAAATTGCAATGCCCTTGAAGGTTTTTTTGTAGCCGTCAACGCCGACAATGTTACCGTCCGCGTCCTTGTAAAGGTTGTTTGTGTCGTACGGCTTGTTTGCCTTTGCCTCGTTGTACATCTCTTTAACTATGTTACCGTACTTAACGCCGGCAAGATAGTAGTCGCCGTTTGAAAGACTGCCCACGCACTCCTCCTCAAACACCTTAACGCCGTAATCGGTGATGCAGGTGATAGCATAGCCCTTGGTGGAGATGTGCCAGTCGCGATCCTCCATGCTTACAAGGAACAGGCAGCCGTCGTCAGCGTAGCCGTTGTAGTCGTAGTAGTCGTCCGCATACGCCTCGGGCGTTTTGCCGTCAAGCGTGTCGGTCGTAACAAAAACAACGTCCATGCCGATTTCTTCGCTTATGCCTTTAAGCTGGTTTTCAAGCTCTTCTTCGTTAGCGTCAAAAATAAGGTCAGCGGTGTCAACCACATAATCTTTGCCTTCGGCATATGCGCAAAACGGCATAGCCATAATCAGAAGGACAACAAGTGAAAGTGATAATAATAATTTCTTCATAAGTTGCACCCCCTAAAAAATCTCAAACAGTCTGCCGACTAAAAAGATAAGCGGCGTAGCGACAGCGGTAATACCTGCAAAAAGCCCGGCAAGCTTTGCCTTACTTACAGGGATATCACCGACGATTTTACCTGACTGACCGTTCAGACCGAAGGTCAGCTTTTCGCCCTTGTAATCTGTGTTGAGTATCCAAACGGGATAAAGCGCGTACTTTGCAAGACCGTTCTGAGTCTGAACAAAGCTGTTCTTTGTGGTAACGGTTGCAAAGCCGTTAACCGTGTCGCGCAGCGTGTCCTCGCAGCTCGCCTTAATGCGCTCGTTTGCCCTGCCGATGCTCTGTTCCATAGTAACATCGTACTTGTCGGCAAGGTAGCCTGCAAGGTACGCGGTCTGGAAGTTGACCGCCTCGTTAAAGTTAAACGGCTCAATGCTCTCCATAAGCTCGTCGGGCATCTTGCTCGAGCCGTCAACAGGTATGTTCATAAAGCGCATATTGCCGGCTCTGAATACGTCAAAGTGGCTTGTTTCCGTGTAGTCGTACTTGGAATCACTCCAGGTGCGTACCCTTGTAGCGTCGTAGGAAACGCTTGCCTGCGCGTCGCTGTCAAACAGCCAGAACGGAACGTAAATGCCCTTGATTTCTTCAAGTCGGTTTTCGCTCTTAAACGTGTTGGGCGCAAATTTCTTTTTGCCAACGTACTGCTTAAGCGCGTTTTTCGCAGCGTTTTTGTCAAGCTTAAACGGAATAACAAAGTCGGGCTTGAGGTCGCCTGCAAGCCTGCCTGCCATAACAACGGGGTTGCCGCAGTACGGGCAGGAGGTAGCCGCCGTGTTTGCGTCGCCCACAATCTCGCCGCCGCAGGAATTGCAAACAAAAACGTTCATGCCTTCGCTTACGTCCCACTGTGCCTCGCCGCTTGCGCTCGCCCACTTGAACTGGTCGGGCTGATTGTTGTAGTTAAGCTGTGCGTCCATATTCTGCAGCGTCTGAACATCAAATTCGCTCTCGCAATACGGACATTTCATCTTTTGCGAACCTGTGTCAAAATTCAACGCCCCGCCGCAGTTGGGACATTTATATTCTAATAAATCAGACATATGGAATTTCTCCTTTCAGTCGAAATTAGTTAGCAGTTAGCGGTTTGCAGTTTGCAGTTGTCGGGCGGGAAACCCGCACCCGATTTATAATGATGCGGCAAGTTTGGTCAGCATTTTACGAACATCTTCGCATAAATTAAGTGCGGTACTTGCTTGTTCTTCTGTAAAAAAGCCTTGCCGGATACATATAATGGTTTGTGTTTCAAGCTCCGAAACAGAGCCGCGTGCTATTGACAAAAAGTGCTTAAACTCGTTTTTTGAAAATCTGCTTTGACCTTCAGCAATATTTGAAGGCACTGAAACTGCAGACCTTCTTAGTTGGTCGGACAAAGCAAATCTCTCGTTTTCCGGCAACAACAGCGTAAGCTTGTACGTTTCATCAACTAAATCCATTGCCTTTTGCCAAACCAATAAGTCTTTACAGCTTTTCCAACTCAAACTATCACACCTTCCGTTTTAAGTCTGCTAACGGCACACTGCTAACCGCAAACTGATAATCGTCTCCGCCGATTATCTCGGTTTACCGCAGTTCGTGCAGAACTTGCCGTGGTTTTCGTTACCGCAGTTTGAGCAGAACCACTTGTCGCCGCCCTGTGGAGCAGGTGCCGGTGCAGGTGCGCCGCAGTTTGTGCAGAATTTGCCGCCGTTCTGTGCGCCGCACTTCGTGCAAGTCCAGCCGCCGCCCTGCTGTTGCTGCTGTGGCTGCTGCTGATACTGCTGCTGTTGCGGTTGCTGCTGTCCCATAGCAAACAGGTTTTGCGCCTGTCCCATTCCGCCGCCTGCGTTCATAGCCATACCCATACCGATAAAGCCGTTCATCGCGCCGCCTTCGTTAGCAGCGGCAGCCTTCATAGCGTCTGCCTGTGCGCCTACAAGCGTAGCGCCTGCCATTGTCGGGTCGCGCATGATAGCAGTTCTCTGAGCCTGCTTGATGAGTTCCTGATCCTCTTCCGGAAGCGTAATCGGGTTGAGCGCGATTGATACTACAGAAAGTCCGCGGAGTCCCGACCACTTGTTTGTAAGCGCTTCGTTCATAGCGTTTTCAAGTTCCGTTGAGTGTGAAACTATCTGGTTCGGACGGAGTTCAAGCTCGCTGAGTTTACCGAATGCCGGCTGCAACGCGCTTACGAATTCTGTTTTGAGCTGATTGTCAATCTGCTCGCGGGTGTAAGCCTGCTCAACGTTACCGCATACATTTGTGTAGAAAAGAAGCGGGTCTGTGATTTTGTAGGAATAAACGCCGCTGCAGCGGATGGAAACGTCGATGTCAAGACCGATGTTCCTGTCAACAACTCTGAACGGAATCGGGTTCATCGTTCCGAATTTGTTGTCAATAAGTTCCTTTGTGTTAAAGTAGTAAACACGCTGGTCCTTTGCCGTGTCGCCGCCAAAGGTAAAACGCTTGCCGATTGTGGCAAATGTGCGCTTAATGCCTTCGCCAAGTCCGCCGTAAAAGATTGACGGCTCGGTTGACGTGTCGTATACGAACTCGCCGGGCTCTGCGCAAACCTCAACGATTTTGCCCTGCTCAACGATAATCATACACTGACCGTCTGCAACAGCAACGATAGAACCGTTGGAAATAATGTTGTCGTTGCCCTTGGTGTTTGAGGTACGCGAGGTAGTCCTCTTTTGTCCCTTTACAACAAGTACATCCTTTTCAAGCGAATCGCAGTAAAAGAATTCTCTCCACTGGTCCGCCGTTGCGCCGCCGAGTGCGCCGACGCCTGCTCTGATAAGTCCCATAAATTTTACTCCTTTCCAATCTTAAAAAAATATAGGAAACCTCACTGTAATTATATATGATTTTAAATATTAATTCAATTCATTTTACAACAATAATAGTGTACAAATTAAAGCGCGCACTTTTGTGCAATTTGTCGAATAAAAAAGGTAGGGGCGATTCACGAATCGCCTGAGGTACTTTGCTATTTATGACGCCAAAATGTTGCACAAAAAACATTCACACTTTTTGTGCAAAACATAGAATTCGTCCATAAATCAAACAAATTTCGCCAAAAGTGTGATTTAACACCCCCTAATTGTGACTATCAATTGGAAGCACTTATCAAGGAGGGATAAAAATGAAACGAATTTGCTTCACATTTTTAGCGTTTGTTATGCTGCTTACAACACTTTCTGCAAGCATAACGGCACAGGCGGCAGATATTTCGCCGCCCACGTTTTCAACCGACAGCGGAGTTTATACAGACAGTAATACAATTGTGCTTCGCTCGGGCTCACTGCTCAACACCGTGTATTATAAGGTATATGAATACGGTTTAAGCAATTTTAAAGGCGCGCTAAAGCAGGATACAACAAAGTACAGCTTGCCCTTTAAGATCACCGAGTCCTGCTACATAGAGGCGTGGTCAGAGCGCGGCGACGAAACGAGCGAAGTTGTCACTAACCGCTACTATATTCAGTATTCAAGCGACGAGGGCAGATTTACTGTTGACGAAAACGGTGTGCTCACCGCCTACACGGGCAACACGCCAAACCTTGTTATACCTGACGAGGTGGACGGCGTACCCATAACCGAAATCGGTGAGTACTGCTTTGCACAATACGACAACGACCACCGAGGGATAACGTGGTATAACTTGGATGATTATTCAAATTATCTTAAGACAGTAACCCTTCCCGACACTGTTACAAAAATCAACAGAGATGCGTTTACCGCCTGCGTTAACCTGACAGACGTTTACGGAGGTAATATTCAGCGCGTCGAAACTAACGGATTTATCAAGTGTGAAAGGCTTAAAAATATTGATTTGTCGCATATAACAACGCTGGGTAAAAGTGCGTTTTCAGATACCGGGCTTGAGCAAATTGACAACGACAGCATTACAAATATAGACAATGGCGCTTTTTCAGGATTAGAGTGCGAAACTATATCATTGCCTAATCTTACAAGTTGCGGAACAGGTGCGTTTTCGTATTGCGCTGACTTGAAATATATCAATTTGCCTAAACTAACGCAGTTTACAAGGCGCATGTTTATGTTCACATATCCTGTTATGATTAACGCGCCATCGCTCACAGAAGTGGACAAAAACGCTTTTTATCATAACGATTATGCGCCGACAGGTGATTATGCACCTATCGGCATACACGCGGCAAAACTTGCAGGGGCGCTCGGCGGCTCAATCAGGCTGTCGGACAGCGGACTGCGTTTCGGCTTTAACTGGGACAACAGCACCGATTTGGAATCATTTTTCGGCGAAAATATCGAATACGGTTTTATTTACGCATATGAGGAAACAGACGATTTGATGTTTAACCAGATGAAACAGGTTGAAAACGGCTACAGCAAAGTTGCAACAAAGCATACCGACAAAGACGGCAAAACCTCGTTTAACCTTGTGTTCACTGATATACCCAAAGTAAACTACGACACAAAAATTTCCGCAAGGGCATATATCAGGATATATAACTGGTACTTTTATTCCGATATTCTCACGCGTTCCTTTAACGACGTGGCACAGGCGGTGCTTAACGACCCGACAGTTGACGACGGCATCAAAGCGCAGCTGCAACAACTACTCGAATAACCGTACAACCGTAGGGGCGATTCACGAATCGCCCGCAAAAAAGGAATTTACATTATGAAAGAAAACTACGAAAAACCCGATACACAAATTGAGGAATATCAAACAGCAGACATAATCACCACCAGCACCGTCGGTCTTGACGATGAAGGCTGGATTAACAAGTGGTATTAAAAATTGCAGGGAGCGATGACCACATCGCTCCGCTAAATAAAAAAGGAGAAAAGCTATGAAAGAAAAATATTTTACGCCCCTAACCGAGCTTGAAGAATACGAGCCCGTTGACATTCTCACCGCAAGCGGCGACGTACAGGACGACGACAATGACGTACCGTTCGGCAGTTAATATAAAGGTTGCCGTTATTCTGGCACTTGCACTCTCCCTGCTTGCAGGTGTTTTTATCGCCTGCAGGTCAGGGGAAACCCAACGGGCAAAAGGTTCTGCGCAAAGTACAACAAAAGCCGCCACAGGCACTACTGCGCCGCAAACTGCAAAGCGTTTTGACACCACACGCGAAAGTGAAATTATCGTCACTTTTGATGACACAACAGCGCAACGCAAAAAGGCGGATAATGATGTAAAATTCCGCACTGCAAAAAGCACAGCCGCGCAAAAAACATCCGCCAAACGCCGCAGCAGTGTTGCCGCCGTAAAAAGCAACGAGCCTGCATCTGTCACAGAGCGCGAGCAATCTACCGCAGCCGAAACAGAGCAGAGCGAAACGCAAACCCGCGTCGTCACAGACGGCGACGGATTTGTTAACAAATGGTATTAATCCCATTTTATTTCTAATAATTATTTGACTTGCCGCCGTGCAACCAGTATAATGGGCGTGGAGGGAAGTGTTATGAGAAATATTAACCGAAAAAAGGCGGCGGAATACATTGTCGCGCTGCTGGTTATCGGCGCGGTACTGTTTGTTTCCATAAACACGGCGGAAGCAAAAAAGCTGTTCAACTACGGCATCACAATTTTAACACCGTTTATCTACGGCTTTTGCATTGCGTACGTGCTTAACCTGCTTGTTAAGCAGTTTGACGGTATGTTCAACAAGCACGCGATTAAAAAGGGCAAGCCCGTAAAGGCAACACGCAACAGGGTTTTTGCCATAATTATTGCAATACTTATTTTTGTGGCGTTCGTTGCGCTTACCGTGGGTATGATTATACCTAACCTTAAGGACACGATTGTAAGCTTCTACAAGCGTGCGCCCGAGCTGTGGCAGAGCCTTATGGATTACCTCGACGGCATCAAGGTCAAGCAGCCGAAGCTGGAGGGCGTTATCACTAAACTTGAAACGGAGATTGACACCTACGTTTCCAAAATCACAAAGTGGCTCACGGGCAACTGGTCAAACATCCTGTCGTCGGCATTATCGGGAATCAAGAGCGCGTCAAACGTTGCGTTTAACTTTGCAATCGGCGCTGTTATCGCATTCGGTATGCTGCTTTACAAGGAAAAGCTTGTTAAAGAAGTGTATATGATTATGCACAAAATCCTGCCCGAAAAGGAATACGGCTACTTCTGCTACGTGCAGGAACTCGCAAACAAAAAGTTTCAGATTTTCCTTAAGTACAACGTTGTGCAGGCGGTGATTACAGGCGCAGGAACCTTCCTGTTTATGCTTGTAACGGGTATTCCGTACAAAATTTCGATTACTCTGCTTGTAACCGTAACGCAGCTTGTTCCGATTATCGGTGCCATCGTCGGCACGGCGGTCAGCGCGCTGCTCGTTGCTGCGGAAAGTCCGATAAAAGCAATAATCTTTGTTGTGCTGAGCATCCTCGTTCAGCAGCTTGTTGAAAAACTGATTAATCCGCACCTTATGGGCAAGGAACTCGATATGCCGGGACTTCTGACGTTTATTGTAATCTGCCTCGGCGGCAAGCAGTTCGGTCTTGTAGGTCTTATCTGCGCAGTGCCCGTTGTGTCTGTGCTGTACGATATCTACACCCAGAAGCTGCGACCAAAGTTAAAACAGCAAAAAGAGTAAGGCTTGCGCCTTACTCTTTTTTTACGAACCGTGCATAAATAAATATTTGCTATTTGCTGCAAACGTGATATAATTGATAGTAGAGGTGATACTATGGCAAAAACTAAAACTAATTACATCAAACTGCTGCTTGCGCTTGCAATCAGCGTGCTTGCAATGTTCGTTGTCTGCTCGTTTGCAAACGTTGAGGCGCAGGCAAAAACAATCGTTATCAAGGACCCCGATGATTTAAGGGAGATTAACTGGAAGAACAAGGGCTTCGGTCCCGGCAACACCTACGTTATCGGCGGCGATATGACTCTCGGCGACGGCGATTACGCCACCTGCAGGCTGACGAAGGGCAACTTTGTTATTGACTTCAACGGCCACACGGTGCAAAACTCAAACAACGCGCTGACTGTGTTCACGGTTTCGGGCGCAAACGTTACGTTTAAGGATTCCAAGGCGACCAAATCCAAGCTCAGCGTAAGGTCTTACGGCGCAGGTTGTATTGACGTTACCGCAGGTAAGGCGGTTATCCAGAACGGTAACTACTACGGGCTCAGCGACGGCACAAACAACCCCGGCAGCGTCGGCGTTGGCGGCGGCACCTGCGTTATCAACGGCGGCAGGTTTTACGGCGAGGTTATCGGCATTAACTGCGCGCAGGGCGCAACGCTTTATATCAACGGCGGCGAGTTCCAGGGCGATTTCCTGTTCGCGCTTTGCGATATGGGCGGCGGCAAAATCAAAATTTCCAAGGGTACTTTTTACGCGCCCAATGCAAGCAACAGACCTTTCGCGCTCGGCGCTTACAGGTCGGATATGAACAGCTACTACAACTTTAACACCTGGCTTGCAGGCGGCTCATCGTTCAGCCCCGCGTTTGATACGGTTTACTGGAACGGTCAGTCAACCGCGGACTACTACCCGAGCGTTATGCTTCCGTACGCGGCGGCTTACGCGCAGACAGTCAAGGTAACAAGCACGGTCAAAGCACCGAAGGGAACAACGATTTCTTCGCTCACCGCAGGCAAAAAAGCGCTTAAGGTTAAGTGGAAAAAGCAGGCAAAGGGAACAAGCGGCTACCAGATTCAGTTTGCCACTAACGCAAAGTTTACCAAGGGCAAAAAGACCGTTAAGGTAAAGGGCGGCAAGAATACGGTTAAAACCGTTAAGTCGCTCAAGGCGCACAAAAAGTACTATGTGCGCATACGTACTTACAGGAATTTCAACGGCAAGGTGCTGTATTCAAAATGGTCAAAAGCAAAGGCAAAATCCACAAAATAAATTAACGGCACCGTTGGGTGCCGTTTTTACTTTATCATCTGCATAATCATTTCCGCTATAAAGACTGCAAGCGACGCGCCGAGCGCCACCGTTAGCAGTCCTTTTTTAAAATATGCCAGCACAAGCGCAACCGCCACGCCCGCCACGGCTGTAACTATGCTGCCTGTTGCAAAAAACACCGCCGGCACCGTCATTACCGCCAGCACCGCGTACGGCATATAGTACAAAAATGATAGTATAAATCTGTTTTCAATTTTCTTTTTTATCAGCACAAGCGGCACGGCGCGCACAAGGTAGGTAACAATCGCCGTTGTTGCAAGGTAGGGCAAAAATGCGTTAAAGTTCATCGGCTTCGCCCTCCTTGTTATCAGTATCAACAGGGAACAGCAGCGCCGCGATTGCAGCGGCGGCAACCGCGCAGATTATGATTACAAAGCCGCTGTGCACATTTGAAAGCAGCGGTACAAATCTGAACGCGCAGCTCAGCGCCACCGCGATTATAACGCAGATTAAAACGTGCCTGTTCTCTTTTGCCACGGGCACTACGATTGCTATAAACATTCCGTAAATCGCAATGCCGAGTGCGGAAATCACAACAGCCGGAAGTATGCTGCCCGCCACCGCGCCGATTACCGTGCCGGCGCTCCAGCCGAGGTACGGCGTGAGTATCAGCCCGAACATATACGCCCTGCCGACCTCTTTTTTTGACGACGCAACGGCAAAAACCTCGTCCGTGTTGATAAACGCAATCAGGAATCTGTCGCGCAGTCTGACCGTGCCGTCGAATTTTTGCGACAGCGACACGCTCATCAGCGAATACCGCATATTGATAACGAATTGCGACAGTGCAAGTTCAAGCAGCGTGCCGCCTGATACCATAATCGGCACCGCCGCAAGCTGCCCTGCGGACGTTACGTTTGTCATGGAAATCAGCAGCGCTTCCGCCGCGGTCAGCCCGTTGGACACAGAAAAAATACCAAATGCAAAGGCTACCGAAAGATAGCCGAGGCAAATTGGTATTCCGTCAATAATTCCTTTTAAAAACGTGTTTTCCTGCGCCTGTTTCATACAAGCATAATAGCACAATTTGTGTTGTTCGTCAACATTGTAGGGAGCGATGACCACATCGCTCCGTTTATCATTCACGCGGGCGATTCACTAATCGCCCCTACAGTTGTGTTGGTATATTCATTGTAGGGAGCGATGACCACATCGCTCCGTTTAACATTCGCACGGACGATTCGTGAATCGCCCCTACTTATTCGCTTCCTCTTTAAGTGCTGCCAAATCGCGTCCGTTGATAATTCCGTCGCCGTTGAGGTCGATATCCGCGTCGTAGTTGTTATCGCCTGGTTCTGCGTTAACGTAGTCAGCAAACGCAAACGATTTGTCCAGGTCGCCGCGGCTGCAGGTCATCCTGAAATGCGAGGACGCGTTAGTTGCCGTAATATCGAGGTCGTGCCCCAACTTCTGCGTGAAATTATCGGTGTACGTTTCGCCGCAGGCGGTGCAGGTGTAAGCGTCGTAGCCGTTGTCGGTGCAGGTCGGCGCGGCGGTGGTTTTAAAGAACTGATGCCCCGGAGCCTTGACCTCGGGAGCCTCGTCAGCCGTCAGCGTGAAGCCGTCCGCAACGATGCTGCCGTCGTGCGTGCAGGTTGGTTCAACCACCGTTTCCGTAATATTATTTCCGCTTGTGTCAATCGGACCCACGCCTGCCATAGTCGGCGTGCAGCTCAGCAGGTAAATACTGCTGAACAAGCCCGTGCTCTTTTTATAAAACGTTACCTCATCAATACACGTTTCGCGCCTGTGGCCAACGTTGCCGCCTACGGAAAGCGGCGTGTAAAATCTGTGGTATGCGATAAAGCACCTGTCGCTTTCCGGCAGGTAGATTATCGACTGGTGACCTGTGGCAAGAATGCCGCTGTCGCTATCCTTCTGCACAAGCGTGCCCTGGTATGTAATCATGCCGGTGAGCGAGCTTGCCGTGCCGTAGTTGATGTGGTAGTTTTCGCTGCCTGTGTCGTCGCACGACCAATGGAAGTAGTATGTGCTGTTGCGCTTGAACACGGCAATACTTTCGCGGAAGTCGGTAAGCCCCGTAAGCAGCCGCAGCGACGATGTGTCAACACTCACCATATCGCTGCCGAGTGTGGCAATAGCCGCAGAGCCGTTGCCGAACAGGATGTAAGACGTGCCGTTTTCCGTGTAAATCGCAGGGTCAATAACCTGACCTGCAAAGCCGAAGTTCGCGTCACTCATCATTTTCGGATACAGCAGCGGCGTATCGCTTGCGGTGTACGGACCTGCAGGGGAATCTGCCCACGCAACGCCGATTGCCATGCCGTCGCCGTAAGTCGACGTGAGGTTATCAAGAATTCTGCCGCAGAAGTAGAAGTAGTACTTGCCGTCCTTTTCCTCAATAGACGGCGCCCACGCGTTGCCGTCCGACCATGCGCAGGATGCAATCTGTATGCACTTGGCATTTTCGCCCGGCGATTTGTCCTTGTTGTCAAGAATAACGCCCTCGTCAATCCAATGCACCATATCTTTTGAAGAAAATGCATGGAACTGCGTGCCGCCCCAACCCGGCGTGCCGTCAGTTGTCGGGAAAATCCAGAACTTGCCGTCAAGCACGTCAATGTCGGGGTCTGCGTACATACCCGGCAGCACCGGATTTCTTGCGGTTGTAACCGCCTTGAGCGTATACTGTTCCGTTTTGTCGCCGCACACGATTTTAACCGTGCGGTCGTATGTCAGATCAAGCGTGCTTGCAGCGCCGACTTCCATATCGTCAACAAAAAAGCGGCATTCGTCATTAAGCGAATTAAACAGCACCGGCACAGCCTTTGTGTTCTGCCTGCGCTGCACCATAGCGCTTACCGTGTTCGTGCTGCGGTCAATGGTCGTCTGCAGCGCCGTGTGGCTGTCCGTGCCGGAAATACCGTCAAGATTATTCACAAGATTGCCCACCGTGGCGCTTATAAGCAGCGGCAGGTGTGCGGTAGCGCGTTCCTTAATCACAGTATCATCAACCACCTTGTCGTAAACTTCAAAATTATCAAAACAGCCCTTAAAGTAGCCGTCGCCGTCATAAAACGACTTGCCGAGATACGCAAGCAAATCACTGCCGAGGTCGCTCACGCGTATGCCGGTGTTGTTGTTTGTAGCGGCAAGCTCGCCGTTTGCGTACAGCTTCATAGTCGTGCCGTCAAACACAATTGCAACGCTTATCCACGCGTCGCTGTAATCAAGCGCGGTTTTAACCTCGTGTTCATTATAGTAAGAGCTAACGGTAATCGCATTGCGCACCTCCGTACCGCGCACGCGGAAAAAGTCGTATCTGGTGGTGTCCTGACCGAAAGCAAAGGTAAAATAGTTGCCGCTGTTCATCTGCGGTTTAACGTCAAACATAACGGTCATAGTGTTCCTGCCGTCAAAAAATCCCTGCGGCAGCGCGGCGTAGGTGTCAGTAGTGCCGTCAAGCGAAAGCACCTTGCTCGCCCTGTCGCTGTCGTAAGCCGTTGCGGCGTTGCCGAACATATCGGGCAGCACCGTGCTGTCCTCAAACGTGTAGCGCAAAATCGGCACGGCGGCAAGGTTTGCGCCTGCGATTTCGGCAATATCGCTTGCACCGAGCGCTGTGTTGTACACCTCAAAGTTATCAAAGCAGCCGCAAAAATAGCCGTCGCCGTCATACAGCGATTTGCCGAGGTACGACAGCAGATTGCTGCCCATATCGCTGACATTAATTTCCGTGTTGCTGTTTTCGTCCGCAAGCGTGCCGTTTACGTACAGCTTCATATTTGTGCCGCTGAAAACAAGTGCAATATTGTTCCAGATGTTGCTGTTGTAAAGGGTGGTTTTTACCTCGTGCTCGTTCTGCCACGACCAGCGTGTGATAGCGTTTCGCAGCTCGCTGTCGCGCATACGGAAAAAGCTGTAAACGTCGCTGTCCTGACCGAAGCAGAAGGTAAAATAGTTGCCGCCGTTGTTCTTTGCCAGCACGTCAAACGTGATAGTCATAGTGTTCCTGCCGTCAAAAAAGCCCTGCGGCAGCGCAGCGTAGGTGCCGTCCGTGCCGTCAAGCGACAGCACGTTGCCGCCCTTGTCCTCGTCATACACAAGCGCAGCGTTGCCGTAAAGCGAAGGCGCGCCCTGCGCATTTTCAAAATCGTAGCGCAGCACAGGCGTGCTGTCTGCAGCCATAAAAATGCCGCACGGCACAGCCGCCATAACGCACACAAGCACCAGGCAAAGCAGTTTGGTAAACATCTTTTTCATACAACCACCCGTTTCGTAGTTAAAAATTCGTCTATACAATAACATTATAATATATAAATCGTTATTTTTCAAACAGTTTTTGCCCGCCCTGCCGCCTAAAAATTCCGCCGCCGCAAAATTTTTTTGACAAAAAGCAAAATTTTACTTGATAATTATTATAATATGTGTTATATTATCTCTTGCAAAAACACAGAGGTATAGTGTAACGGTAACACTCCGGACTCTGACTCCGTCATTTAAGGTTCGAATCCTTATACCTCTGCCAAAACAAAAAGCACCCAATAGGGTGCTTTTTGTTTTGGCTGTATTTATTCAGAAAGGATTCGAAGAATCCTTATTACGGGTTTAAAATGGCTTTAAACCCGTAACAACGTTCTGTCAAGTCTTTAAGGTGGAGATTTGCGAAGCAAATACTACCGTGACTTGACAGGTTGTTATACCTCTGCTCCCGCCATTTTGAGACTTTTGTGAGACCAGAGTGAGACACAAACTCGCCAAACATCGCCTGACCATTGAGAGACTTTACAGAGATTATCTACTTGTGAAAACACATTCTAATTTTCAAGCATTAAATTTTTTGTTGTATCTAAGGATATTTCATATTATAATGGAATAAAACAATAGTAATATTAATTTGGGATTGAATTTTGTAGAGTTAAAAAAGAGGATATAAGAATGAAATCAAATGAATTGTTGCCAACAGCTGAAAACTTAATTAAGGCTTTTGACGGTGATTTAGTCGGCAGAAATAAGAGTCTTTATGATTTTGTGACCCTTCTTAATTCTATTGAATATGATTGTTCCATAGCGTTAGAAGGATATTGGGGTTCAGGAAAAACATTTTTTGTAAAACAAACACAAATGTTATTGAATGCTTTAAATCCGTTCACGGATTTAGAAGACGATGAAAGAGAACGGTTTATAAATTATCCTCATGCAGTTCAAGATAGTTCGTGGGGATTTTGTTTTGATGGGTTACGCAATCAAGTTCCAATTTATTACGATGCATGGATTAACGATAATGACAGCGACCCAGTATTATCTCTTGTTTTATCTATACTTTCAGAATTTGAAAGCGAATTTGATTTCAAAGATGTACAATTTAATTCTGATGCTCCAAGACAGTTGTTAAATAGTCTAATCTCTATTGGAGGTTTAGGAAATATTAAACTACAAATACCGCAAATACTAAAAAGCGAAAACTGGCTATCTGAAATAAGTCATAACAAAAATATACATAACGAAGTAAAAGCATTTTTAGATTCTTTGCTTGCAGAACGTGGGGATAGATTAGTTATATTTATAGATGAATTAGATAGGTGCAGCCCAACTTATGCTGTAAAACTTTTGGAAAGAATAAAGCATTATTTTGATAATGACAGAATTACCTTTGTTTTTTCAATAAACACAGAACAGTTGCAGTACACAATAAAAAAGCATTACGGTGAAGGGTTTAATGCTTCCAGATATCTTGATCGGTTCTTTAATCTGCGGTTATCCTTGCCTCCAGTTAATATGAGTCGTTATTATAAAAGCATCAATTATTATGCTAGCAGTGATTGGAGTAGTTTAATTAACGAAGCGGTTATAAAAACATTTAGATTTGAGTTACGGGAAATTGCGAGATACTTAAATACAGTCAAAATGGCAGCATCAAAATCAATTAACAAATTTAATAGAGGTGTAAGCCTTGATTCCGATGGAGGAACAATCGCTACTGTTATTTTTATTCCAGTATTAGTAGCTCTAAGAATTTATGATGCAAAAACATATAGAGAGTTTATTAATGGTAATAACCCTCAACCATTATTAGATGTATTTAATAATTGTGCCGATGCACAAAGCATTTTAGAGTGGTTTTTAAAGAAAAATGAGAGTTTTGAACCTCTATCCATAAATGATACGGAGTATAGTGAGGTGTCTGTTAATGAAGTATTAATGAGGTTATACAATTTGATAATAAAAGAAGAATATACTCCTCGATATTCCAGAGAATTAATTGGAAGAGTTGTTATATATAGGAACACTAAAGAATACTTGCTTAAACAAATAAGCCTTATATCAAACTTGATAGAATTAGAAGTTGATTAAAAACAGCCCTAAATATAGGGCTGTTTTTAATCTGTATGGTTATCTTTTTCTTTGGCATATTCAGCAAGACGTTTTCTGTTTTGCTCGAAGACCTCGTCAACCATATGCGTGTAGATTTTTGAGGTAACGGATATATCGCTATGTCCCATTAACTCTTTTGCCACATTCAGCGGCACACCTGCCGCCTGACAATCTGTGCAGAAGGTGTGGCGGAGGAGGTACGGCTCAAGGTCTGGCGCAAGTGTGCTTTTGGTTATTTGATTTCTGTATACTGTTGCACCGTTGGCAATATCCATTTGGTGATAGAAACTGTGCCATGCGTGGTAGAAGGCATTGGTGTCCATTGGTAGTTCGTAGTTTTTGTATCTTACGAATACCCATTCGTTGTTTTGTCCTTTCAGCTTGTGTTCCAGTAATGCCGTTCTAAGCTGCGGAGGTATCGGCAGGAGTCTGCCTTCACCAGCTTTTGTTTTAGATTTCGTTACTGTCAGCACATCTTTTTCAAAGTCAATATCTGCCCATTTCAGATTGCGTATTTCTATCGGTCTGAGTCCGCAGTAGAGCATTGTAAGGAAGGCTGCACCAGCGTAATGCTTCTTCGCTGTTTCTATTATTAACGCTCTCTCCTCGTCTGTAATCGGTCTGCGTGTGCCTTGCGTTACTTCAGGCAGTACAACATCCTCGGCAGGATTGTCGGGGATTAATTTTTGTTTTAACGCCCTTTTCAGTATTCGTCTCAACGTCATCCTTAATTTTGATACATACGGTTTGCTGTATCCTTTATATGAATTAATAAATCGCTGACAGTCATCTTCTTGAATATCACACAGGCGGTAACTTTCAAAGTACGGAATGATGTGTGTATAAACATAACCCTTGTAATCGCTCTTGGTCTTAGCACTGACATCTGCATTTTTAATGTTCAGTTCATACCAATTATCAGCAAACTCCTTGAACGGCATATCGGAAGATACAGCCTTGTGTTTGTTCTTTTCCTGTTCCTGATAGTAGTCCTTTATCAGACCTTCCAACACCTTGCGACAGTCTTTCTCACTTTTTTTGGAGTGTGCAGTCAGCACATCGTATTCACCGTTAGCATTTTTGATTCGCTTGGTCATACGCCAACACTTAAAATTACCGTCTTTATCGTAGAGTCCGTACTTGATTCTTTTTGTTTCTGCCATTGTATCACTTCCTTTCAGCAACACACAATACCACAAAGGGATTTGAATATCCAGACATAAAATGATATTGTTTTATTGTGTTTTTACATAAATTATGATATAATATATATGAAATAAAGTTCATGAGCATAGTGGCAATAATTCTATCAAGCATATCATTTACCATTTCAAAAGAATTCAAAAACAATACAATAATTGAGTTTGAGTTTAGTTTTAAAGGAGATGATTTGTTGAAATTAATTTCATTGGTTTTTACTGGGGCTTATACAGGTGTATGTGGGGTGGTATCAGTAAGCCTTTGATAGAGCTACTATGATTTATGAGATATACACCGAGGGTTCGACTCCCTCCGCCCTACCACAAAGCCGAAGGTTCGCCTTCGGCGATTTTTATTTATACACATATTCAAGAATATCGTTGAGGTAGAATTTGCGCATTCCTTCCACCATTGCAACAGGCAAATGGGTTGTGATTTTACGCGCGGTTTCTCTGCTCACGCCTAGCACTTTGCCCACTTCGGTTACATTCAAAAAGAAACCGTATTTCTTAGCGATGGCGTCCGCCATCTTTTCAATTTCAGATTTATTCTTTCGCATTGTTCTCTCCTTACCAAATTAAACCCTGTTCCTGGTCCTGCTCATATGGCATATTGTAGGACATCTTCTTGTTGAGTTCAGACTTTGTAACCTTGTAGCCGTGCGCACGCATTTTCAGAACCAAAAGGTCCAGCACCTTGTCATCGACTTCGTAGTAATCGAAATTATCAAAGTCGGGTTCCGGCGTCGGCAGCGCTGCAAGCGTATCGAAGATTAAGTTATCCAGCCCCGTTGTGCAGTCGCCTGACTTCGGCGTTTCATAAGTTTCAATCGTTTCTGCAAGCGGAGATTCACATCCGCTAAGCCAGAAATATGTTTGCAGATTTTCTTTCAGCAACCGTTCATCAAACAGTTTCGCATCTCGTACTCTGTGACCGTTTGCGTCTGTGTAGGTCATATACTTGTAGTCGGGATTGTACTTTACATCAATTCCGTGCAGTCTCATTTTTTCAATGAAGTCCGACATCGAATACGACTCTTTCATCATCCGCAGCGCGATTATTTTGATTTCAAACTTCCAGCGCGGTTCTCGACTTCTGTCCGTCTTTGCCTCGGTTGTTTTGAATCCGTTTTTCTCACAAAGATAATTGCTGTAATTCTTGATGGCAATTAAATCCTGCGGTGCCACATTCATTTTCTTTCCGTCAAGCATATTGACGGAATTGATAACAAAATGATTGTGCGTATGGTGGCGGTCAATGTGTGTCGCCACTAATACCTGATACCCGGGGAAGCAATGCTCCGCCATCTGCAAACCGATTTCATGTGCTTTCTCAGGTGTGATGTCATCATCTGAAGCGAAGGACTGAATCATATGATAATATGTTCTGCCGCCGAGCTTGTTGTACTTGAGCTTTGTTATTTCAAATTCATCGAGTACGCTCTCGGGCATACAGTTTACGCCGCTGATTAACTTGTCCTCGGTTTTCTCTTTCTGCGTTACATAGTTTACGATAATGCCTACTGATATTTTTCCAGAAGTGAGTTTAATAATCGCCATATCTTTGCCACCTCTTTTCGTGTATCACTCAAATCAACACACTCAATCTTACCCATATTTGCAAGGCGTGTTAACTGATTCAGATTGTTACCGATTGCGTTCAGTTCTTCATCAATTCCCGTCAGACCCGGTACAACATAAATGTCCTTACCGAGCGCAGCGTCACGAAGATACGGTGCCAACGAATCATACTTAACATATGCCTTATCTTCAATGATCTGCCGTTCTTTTTCCGTCACTCTGAAATTCAAAACGATATCTCTGTTCATATCCATCTCCTAAAAAAACGGGGTTTGGGGCGCCAGCCCCATTGGCTTTGTATCGCCGCCTCGGGCGAGCGATATACAAAGCCGAAACTCGCCATAACCAAAGCATCTGTTAACATCTGCTTTGGTATGTATTATTTTTTTGAAAGGGTTTGTATATTGTTTGTGTACTAATTTTTGAACTGGGGGTAGTATAATTTTTATACCATTATCTCAACAGCATTTCAGTACAAGTTGAATTTATGATTCTTTATTCTTAAGGGGAAGATTATGATTTTTCTTCGCCTCTGCTGACAATAGCTTTTTCCTTTCGGCAGATAGTTCGGGATTAATCCTAAATGTTAAGCGGTTTTTATTGATTTCAAATTCAATCATATCCGTATCAGCGTCAACGGATATTTTACATTGTTCGGGATAGTCAGCGGCTAATTGACGAAGCTGCTTTTTCAGTTTTGTATTGTATGTTCTGCCGTACATAATGCTGTCAGCTTCATTGAAATATATCTCCGTCACTTTATCCTTTTTCTTCATTCCGGTTCTCATAATCATCACCCCGCTTTCAATTAAAGTTATCGGAACTGCCGCCATCATAATTATATCATTCAAGATAATATTTTGTAAAGATAGCAGAACACCACTGTACAAATATTGGGACACAAAAAGAGCCTTCGGTTAATCCGAAGGCTGTTTACTGTTCTATTCAAATAATTATGCTATTTACACTTCTCTTCTAAATCCATTAATAGCATATTGTTTTAGTTCTTCATTTGGAATCCATTCTCTGTCGTCACTCCATAAGTGTTCATAGACACCAATGATTGCTTCTTGACTCAATATTCCATAGATATGTGGGAAATCAACTCCGCCGCCATCTTCCCATTTTACTTCACAATTTAACCGTTCAGTATCAATCAGAAGAATTACTCTTTCAGTGTAATCATCCTTAAAGTTTGGCGCCACAAGATAATATGTATCTAAATCAGAGCAATGAATAAAGCCGAATTTTTTAAGGCTATATGAACCATAAGTGCCTGTTTTAATCTCTTTATAAAAACCATCTTTATTTACACTGTGAATTATATACATATATTCATTGCTCCTTGATACGCTTTCTGTAAGAATTCTTTGGTGTCTTTATAAAAAGAATATTTTTTCATTACTTCTAACAATAGCGGGAACTGAATATCTACCGTTTTTAATATTCCTGACATTTCATTGAAATCAATAAACCCTTCGCCGATTGTAACATGGTCTGTGAATGGTTTTATTCTGTCAGAAATATGTACCGCTATTAATCGGTGCTTCCACTTTTTCAATAGTTCCATAGGGCGTGGTCCGTCAATTTGGTCGTGTGACGAATCATAGCAAAAGCCTATATAGTCCGAATTTGCTAACGCAAGCATTTCTTCTAACACCGCTGTTGCTCTCCCGGGACAGAGGTTTTCAAGTGCAACTTTAGTATTGTACCTTAAACATAGCTTTTCAAGTTCGGCAATTGAGTTCTTTAACAACTTAATATTGCTTTCGTCAAGCGTTTCCTTGCCCATAAAAGAACTGCAATGCGCTACAATTACAGGACAGTTAAGTTCATTGGCTGCTAACATAGTTTTTTCCATTTTTGGCAGACAATCACTCGTATTAAGAGCTTGCGAAAAATGAATAGTATCAATTCCCAAATTATTGTTTTCCAATGCGCTTTTTATTTCTGATGTTCTTCCGATTTCAAGCAATCTACTATGTTCTAAATTTGAACCAAGCGAAATATGAGTAAAGCCCGCCTCAGCAACATACTGCATTTGTTTTTCAAGCGGAATATTATAATCAAAACAAGTTGAAATAGATATACCTTTACTCATCGCTTTACCTCATAATCATATAAATAAAGACATTTAGTATTTTACCATACTAAAATCCATATTGCAAATTTCATTATCAAAAATCATTTTAAAATTTATAAGGCGTTTTTTAACTAAAAAATACTGCTCTTGACCTGATAAACATTGCAAATATTTGTTCAGTTTTTGTTTTGCGTATAACTCACCGTTAGAGGAGTGTTATCGGCTGAATTTCAAAAAATGCTGATGTAAACCAAAAGTTTTAAGATTTTGAAAAAAGTATAAAAATCGGCTCTTTTCGGGTATTTAAAATCACCTATCGGGAGCCGATTTTTTGCTGCTTTTTTCGGTTGCAAAATGCGCACATAATTTTTCAAAAACCCTTTTAAGTTGTTTATGACCATTTGCTGACCTAGGGTATATACAAATTTTGATCACTAATCTCGTTTTATATTTTGATGGCTTTTATATTGTTAGAGTATAAAAATTTGTGCTGGGGGTAGCCTAAATTTTAATCCACTATTTCGTCACTGAGAACAAATGATTTTTATTTGTCAAGTCCTAATTTTCGCTTTTGAATGTCTTTTTTTGTCGTTTTTTTGTACATTTTTGCATTTCAGATTGACTAACATCAAAAAATATGATACTTGGAAGATATATAGAAATAATTAATTATTCATTCATTACTAACGATTGTTAATAGAAAGATAAGGATTAAAATGCCACATTGTAACAAAAAAATGATTTCGTTTTTTTTGACAACGAAATGCAATCTATGTTGTAGATATTGTTATAACGCAAACGAACGAAATGCAATCAAAGAACAAACGCTTCCCATTCATATTGCCAAAGCTGGTATTGATTGGTATTTTCAAAACAATGATAGCCGACATATTAGATTTTATGGTCCTGGTGAGCCCACTCAAGAATTTGAGAAAATGAAAGAAATTACTGAATATGCTAAGGCACATTCTAATCGAGGTAAAGATGTAACTGTAGAAATACAAACAAACGGAGTATTTACCGAAAATGTTCGTAATTGGGCTCTTGATAATATCAACATTATGTGGGTGTCATTTGATGGGATGAGGGATATTCAGGACTATAATCGTCCACTCAACCCGAAATATTCCGCCATTTTTGACAATAGAACGTCAGGCGAAATACTCGAAAGTAACGTCAAATGGCTGATAAAAAACACCGGTGATAGGAAACTCATGGTCGGAGCAAGAGTTACTATTACCGATAAAAACGTTGACAAGCAGCTTGAGATGGTTGATTACTTTTACAATCTCGGCATTCGCTACGTATGGACGAACCCATTATTCTATAGCGTTGGTAAAATTCCTGTCTGTGATGATAAAAGAAAACAAAACAATTATCATTTTGATATGAATGCCTACCTTAATAACTATTTGAAAGCATACTATTATGCAAAAGGGAAAGGACTGTTTTGGGGAAGTTTCTTAACTATTAATTTTGATGGAGAATCGGAACATCATTGCCGTTGCTGCACTCCGCTTAATGCTCCACATCTAACACCGGATGGGTATATTTCAGCTTGTGATATGGTGGTTTTAGGTTCCGAAGCATATCACATGGATCCTTTTATTGTGGGAAGATGGAATGAAGAATCCGAGTTGTTTGACTTTGATTACAAAAAAATAGATGCCTTACATAAACGAAAATCAACACTAATGAAACACTGCCAGAAGTGTCCAGCAAAAATGCATTGTGGAGGATATTGTTTGGGAGAAACCCAAAATGAAACAGGACGACTAGATGGACAAAATTTAGTTAAATGTAATGCTGTTAGATATTTATTTTCCGAGTTGGGTTCGAGTGAACCTTATAAGTTTTTACATCCGTAATGTCATATTTTGGAGGTGCTTAAGTGAATTATGATAACATGTCAAGAGAAGAATTGATTAAAGTGCTTGAAAGTTTAGAACAACAAAGAGCATTCACTTATGAAGATCAAATGAAACTCAAGATTTTAGACCAATCACCGTTTACCATTTGGGCTAGTGATAGAGATTGTAAGATTACTTTCTGGGATGGTCAATGTGAACATCATTATGGATATACAAAAGAAGAAGCAATCGGTTATGACTATGTTAATTTGTTTGTTGACGAAGATGAAAAAGATGCTGCCAGAGAAGACCAGATAAAAATCATTGATTATGGCGAGGTTTTTCATAATATTGCAAATGATCATGGTAAAGATGGGAATATTCTTCATTTAATTACTAATTGCCGAAGGATTCGCGATATTAAAACTGGGGACTATTGGAATGCAGAAATGGGTCTAATAATTGATTATATCGAGGATGAGAAAGAACGTCTTAATCAAGTTGTTTCTGAAAGCAGAAAAGTTAAAGCGTGTGTTTCTCAATTCATTGCAAGTGTTAACCAAGACAAAGAACAATTTGCTAATAGAAGGAAAGCAATAAATACATCCATTCGCTCATATGAACGTATTGCTATTTCTAAAGGCAAGCGAAAAGAATTCAAAAAAAGTGTTGCAATTGTACGAGATGCAATAAGAAAAATCGATGAACAGTTAAATTCAACAATTGAACAATATTTTGATTCAATTCAGTTATGTAGAACATATAGCTCATGTGAACAAACAAGATTAGACTTTATGAAAGTCTATGAAGAAATACTAGATAAATTCGAAGATGTTGTATTGGATATTGAAGAAATTGCACAGGAGCTTAATTGTTCAAGTAGTGTGGTTTCAAGTCGAGATTCTGTTATGCGTGACACTGGAGTTAAAAACAGGCTATTAATCAATTTTGCTCACGATCTATTAATGAAAGCCGAAAGTGAAATAGCAGAATACAAAGGATTAAATGTTATTCAAAACGCTAAAAGATTACAACTTCTTACAGAGAGAAGAGACAGAATCCAAGAGATCAAAAATCAGATTGATGAATTTGTTGATTGTATCTATGAAAAACTTCTGGATGCAGAAACCGAAGATTCAATTAAATCTTTAAGAAGAGATATGGAATCTAGTCTAACAATATTTGAAAACACATTAAAACAAATAAAGGAGGAAATGAATTGAACAAATGAACTGGATATATGAAAAAATCTGTATTCCATTAATGCTGGTTAATAACAATGTATATGCTTTTTTAAGCGGCATTCTAATTTCTCTTTCAACAAATATTTTTACAACACTGTGCTTCAAACAATTTGATTTGGCAACGCAGTGGCACATTTATTTGACTACGTTGTTGTTTGCCGCTTCCGGAGCAATATGCATATACTTGTCCACAAAGATGACTGCTTATCAAAACTATATTATCAACAAAAAAATATTTGACTTGTCTGATCGAAAAAGCGTTATTCGTGATGTAACATTAGAAAAGAAAAAAATATGGACGATTGCTTTTTTGATTTTGTTTTTAACATTAATCGCTGGAACTATTCTGTTAATTGTTAACTATGCCATAATAAGCTAGTAATTAAACGATTTTTTTAGGAGGTAAATTAAATGAAAAAAGCACTTGTAACAGGAGTATCATGGAAAACAGGGATTGGGTTCGCAATAACCCAGCAGTTAATTAAAGATGGTTATTATATTTATGCAATTTATCACAGTGATGATTCAACAGCAAAACAATACTATGATGAAAATCCTAACAATATAGAGTTTATTCAATGTGACCTTGCAGACAGAAATTCAATCAAAAAATTGATTGATAAACTTTCTAATGTTACCCTTAATGTAATAATCAATAATGCCGGTGCTTTTAGTGGTGATGAAGATATTAATAACTATGATATGGATGCATGGGATACTGTATTTGCTGTTAATCTTAATGCCCCACTTATGCTCAGTATAGGATTGAAACATAATTTAGAAAAAGGTTCTGTAATCATCAATATGGTGAGTACTGATGGTTTAAAGGGTTCGTTTACAAGCATGGCTTATGCAGCAAGTAAGGCAGCACTCATCAATCTTACGGACAGTTTAGCGATAAACTTTGGATATGATGACAAAAAAATACGTGTTACAGCAATTTGTCCAGGCTGGGTTAAAACCTTTGATGAAAAAGATTCAAATTCATCAGAAATGGTTCCTTTTATATCTCGCAGTACAGGTTCTCAGCTTTGTCCGTTAGAACGATTTGCAAACCCAGAAGAAATTGCTACTGTTGTAAGTTTTCTCGTTTCTGATAAAGCCAGCTTTATATCTGGAGGTTTTGTACCAGTTCACGGCGGATATAATGGGGTTTCATTTGATATGTTAGCAGAATCTGGAAGAAAATTTGATGGTTATCATCCTGAGGAGGCAATTAAAATACAAGAATCAAAAATGTTATAGATACAACACAAAACTAACTTCTATCTATTTTAAGAAGGTGAAAAACAGAATGAATGGACCAATAGCTGAATACACACCTCACAAAGGCACAATCGCAATGTATCCATTTAGAAATGACATTTGGAGAGACAATGCAATACACATGCAGGAATATGTGTGTAGCTTAGTTGATATCATTTCAAAATATGAGACAGTTTACTTTTTTTGCGAATCAAGATTTATTGAAACCCTAAGAAAAAGATACATTAATAATTCAAATGTTATAATAATTAGTGCCAGCTATGACGATATTTGGGCAAGAGATATTGGACCGTCTTTTATTAAAATTCACAATCAGATCAAGTGTGTCGACTGGAAATTTAATGCATGGGGAGGAGTTAAAGAAGGATCGTATTATCCTTGGGATAAAGATGATGCTTTTGCTTCTTTCGTGGCTAATTACTTTGGATTTGAGAGCAATCGTTCATCAATTGTTGTTGAAGGTGGCGGTATTATAACTGATGGTGTAGGTACAATCTTTACAACACGTAGCGTATTATTAAATCGTAATCGAAATCCTTTTAAAAAGCAAGCACATATCGAGGAACAGTTAAAGAAATCGACCGGTGCCACCAGAATAATATGGTTAAAACAAGGTCTTGTGTTAGATGAAACAAACGGTCATATTGATAATATTATGTCTTTTGTCAGTGAAAAAGATATATGTCTAGCATGGACTGATGATAGAAACAATCCAAACTATTCAAGACTAAGAATAATAGAGGATACACTTAAAGATTTAAAGAATTTAAACGGTGAAAGGTATTCTATTCATCATGTACCTATGCCACCTCTACAACTTATGACAGAGCATGAATCAAGAGGTCTTTGCAAAGCTAATTCAATTGATAGGAATTCAGGTGATGTCTTGCCTGCCTCATATCTTAATTTCTATATGTTTAATAATGCTGTTCTTATTCCATCTTTTAATTGCGAAACTGACAATGTTGCATTGGAATGTTTCAATAGGATATTTTCAGGTAGGAAAATTATACCGGTGTACAGCAGAGAACCTTTGTTAGGAGGCGGCGGAATTCATTGCTTGTTACATGAAGTTCCAACATGGTAAAAGGAATATATTGTATGAAATCTGTGTTAAATAAAAAAATCGAAATTCGAGAAAGCAGTGTCGATAAGACAGGAATGTTTGCTAAAGAATTAATATGTACTGGAGAAATAGTTTACATCAAAGGTGGACATATACTTTCTAGAGATGAATTGTATTCATCAAATGTTATTAATAGTTATCTTCCAATATCAGATAATTATTTTTTAGGTGCAATTTCCTCAGATGAAGAGGAAGCAATTAAATTATATAACAATCATTCTTGTGAACCTAATTGTGGTATGCATGGAGAGATAACATTTGTCGCTATAAGAGATATTCAACCTGGAGAAGAGTTAACGATTGATTATGCTTTTATTGATAATGAAGACTATTCTTTTGAGTGTCATTGTGGCTCTCCAGAATGCCGTCATACAATTACAGGTTTCGATTGGAAGATAAAACGATTGCAAGATAAATACTATCCATATTTTGCACAATACCTAAAAGACAAAATTGATAGAATTAGGGCAGATAAAACGATTAATAGTTAATTAAAAGTGTGTTTTACAATCAATTAGACTTATTTCAGCAATAAAACTATATAAGGAGATGATATTATGTCTAGAGATGAGCATCACGTGGTTCCAAACCCAAATGGAGGTTGGGATATAAAGCGAAATGGATCTAATAGAGCAAGCGCTCATACAGAAATAAAGAAAGATGCAATTAATAAAGCGCGTATTATTAGCAGAAATCAAAATACGGAGCTTATTGTTCATAACAAAGATGGAAAAATTGCTAATCCTGATAGTCATGGAAATGATCCCTGTCCACCAAGGGATAAAAAATAAAACTTGACAACGGTGCTTTATTACACTTTGTAATCCAATGTAAGAAAACACTTCCTTTATAATGTTTTTTGTTTTTGAGTTTTTTTAGTTTAGAGACTGGTTAGAGACAAGAAAGACTCAAAACTGCTGAAAACACTCAACTAATTTTTGCCATTCTTCAACTCTGACTCCGTCATTTAAGGTTCGAATCCTTATACCTCTGCCAAAAGCAGGACTATCCGCAAGGATAGTCCTTTCTTTCTCCCAAAACGCCCGAAAACACTGCAATAAAGCCAAAATCCGCCCTATCACAAGGACGGATTTTTACCTTTTCAGTGACTCCGAGCGACTCCCAGAGACGCAAACAAACCACAAATCGGCCCTTTTCCGAGAGCGGATCACAGCGGCTCTCGGCGGTTCTTTGAGTGACTCTTGAGTGACCAATGTCCTGTAAGACTGTTATTGTTCATTTATTGTTTCCAATATAGGCATTGTTTTTAAAAGATCGATTGTTCCGTGTGTTCCGTCTTCACGATTAGTAAAATACCGACCATTAAGGCTACCTGGCTCAGTAAATTTGAGACTGTTCCAACCATTATGGTTTTTTGTCTTCCAATCAACTTCGTTGGAATCATTAGAATATGAGAAAGTTAGCACTGCACCTCCTGCAACATCAGTACTAATATACGCAGAATTACTGTTAGATGATGAATTATCAAATTTTGCATATATATGGATCTTATACCAATCTTGCTTTATTGTAAAAGTAGTTCCAACTTTAATGTGTTCGTCATTTTCGTCTTTGTATGAAGACTCCAATGCACCTGTCCACTCTCCAGATAAATCTGGCACACCGTGTATTTTTTGCAACCATTTACATTTCCAAAGGCACTTAGAAAACAAAGTGTGTAAGGCGCTAAATATCACAAGTATTGAAAAAAGATTAGTTTCAACACCTATACCGTTTAATGTGTTCATCATATTTCCAAAAATTGAAAATTTATCACTAATACTTTCCACAAGGGTATTTAATGGCGCGTAAACAATAGAACTAATAATAACACTAATAACAAGCATTATTATTAATGCTTTCTTACGACTATCAGTATCTATGGAATAATTATGCATACTTGTCAATCTCCTCTATATTTTTACTATATAAAAACCCATCTCCACGCGTACTATCAATCGCTCCAATAAATAAACTGCCTTCACTGCCAAGAATTATCATGAAATAATGATTAAAAGAATTCGACTGGTCTTTAAAAATTTGTTTTACTAAGCGTTTATCGGTTTGAGATGGTGATGGCGTTATCTCACAATGAGTATGCCATTCCCCCAAATAATTGATAACTCCACCTGATTCTTGCCAACTTTTATTGATGATTCTTTGTGCAGAATCCTTACTTCGCACAAAAGAAAACAATGACGATATATCGAATTTGGATGGACGAGAGATATTAGTAATGTAATACGTGTTATCGTTAATATCTTTTTTACCCAATAATACGCCTCCCGACTCATTAGAACTCCTGGTTTGTTTGTGTTTTAATAATTCTGTAATAACGTCTTCAGTAATTATTAATCTTAATTCTTGATCAAAATCAACGACCATTATTAGCCTATCCTTTCAACATAAACAGAGTTGTCCCTTAAATGACTCCATTTCGAATTAATTTCCACTCCAAAACCATTGTTGTGGAGATCGCCGCTCCAAATAATGTGATAGTTGTTATCGAGATACCTTCCTTGCATAAAGTCTTTTACAAAAGACCCAACAAATAACTTAACATTCAATCCAGAATAGGGCATATATGTCGAGTTGCAGCCAGCTTCTCGCTTGTAGTAATTATCAGAAGATTTGATAACCGGTTCATTAAAGTTCAGTTTCACATCGTATAGTTCCGAAAAAATGTCTTGAGGTTTGTTAAGTAACACTATATGACCGCATAGTGCATAAGGTTCAACCCACATAATAACCAACGTCTTGCACAAGCAACCTTCATTATATTTTTCAACAAGGTGCATTTCTAATGGTGCCTCTGCAACAGTACATACAATAGTATCTGTAGCATCAAAAACATCAAGTCTGTTTTCCAATAATAGATTTACGTCTTCTGTATAATCTTTGCAATTAATGTTCGGATTGTGTTGTTGAATAGTGAATTTTAACGCTTTAGATTTGTGTATACCAACTAGTTCAAAGCCACATATATGTCTAGCAATATTATCTTCGCTTAGTAATTGATTATCTATTAATGTAAAATTAAATGTTCCGCAACTAGCAAAAGCATCAACAATATGGCTTCCTAACGAACCGCATCCTACTACCCCAATATGGGTTTCATTTATTATTCCGTCTCCTCCTCGACTAAATAAACGACTCTGCGTTAAATTCGATACAGCAAATTTTGTAATCGGTGCTTTTCCTAATCTGACCTTTAAGGAAACACCCAGTGGTGTATGACCTTCTCTAAAGCCTGGTATTTGAGGAATTCTTTCGTGTAGAAATCCAAAATACATATACGAATTATTATACTGTTGCGATAGAATGATCAAATGACCCCTTGGGTATTCCTTAGTTAAAAACTCTTCATAATCCTTATAATAGTAACTATTACTCTTTATAATTGAATCTATTTCTTCATGGCTTTTTGGAATATGTGATATTGGCTTGTTTAGAGGAACATAGAAGCACTTTTTAATATCCTTATCGTTATGGTTTATTTGTAGCTCATCAAGTTTTTCCTTCAGGGTTTTTATATCATAGTGAACAAAAGCAGTACTGTTGAAATTACAGTATAGAACACTACACTCTGAAGACAATTCTGACAACAAGTAGAATTGATAATCAGAACTCGAAGCATTATGCCAATATGTGCAGAATTCATCTAGATAATCTTCATTGTTATCACCGCATAAGTCTTTCTCAACAATCTTTTTTGCTTGACAGAAGCCAGCAATTATTATGTTTTCAGGATGAGTCGGATCTGAAAATGTTTTTGATTTATCAAAGCAACATATTCTTTCTTTTTCTTCAATGTGCGGTAGTCCTTCAAGATAATTTTGAGAGTTTAATTCTATGTGTACTATCGGAAATTCATAAGGAAACGTATCGTCTAAAATTATATATAGTTCTATAAACTTGTCATCGACTAGGAATTTAGCCTTATATTGGTTGTGATCTATTAATACTTTAATATCATGTTCACTAAGCGATTTTGTGATATATTTGTTATCCAGATCTGCCATCATGCTTTAACACCCCTGGAGCAGAAGTCCTTTGAAATGAAGATGACTTAGAATTCGATCCTTTAGGAAAACGGGAACCAAAAACTTCTCTCATAATTTCTGCAGCCTTTTCTTCATCACTTTCAATTATTGCATTATTCAATTTCTGTCTCAATGTTTTGAGTCTTGAAATGATATTATTTTTCTTTGAATCACTAACATCTTCAAATAAGTCATTATAAGGTAATGACGGTTTTTCACAAATAAAATCCTTTTCAAGTGTATCAATAATTTGACTAACAGTTGCGTAAATTGCTTTATCATCCCTGTTTTCAAATCCTTCAAAATTTTCGCATGCTAATATTGTTATCTCAATGCTTTCTATATCAACATTTTTATAATCTTTCCACGCTTTTAAATATCTTACAATTCGCCGTAATTGTTCTCCGTGCTCACTAATATTATCAAGAAACCAATCAGTGAATTCTTTAGGGTCACTTGGTGTCCAACCATCAGCTTTATGTGCAAGATAGGGAACTTCATCTCTAATTATATAGATTGGTAAATCTATATGATAGTCATCTGCATAGTTTACACGAACACATGTGTTTTTATCAATTGACTCTTTTTTTGTCCTATAGTCGGTGGCATCTTTTATCCAGTTATGCACAGTTGAAGGAACAGGAAATTCATCAATCTCATAATCCTTATAGCCCTGCAAATACACTCCGTCATCTAAGTCATATTCGTCACCGATTTGAGGATTTATCGTGGTTTTCATAGCAAATGAACCTTGAACATAGAATTTCGGCTTGGTCTTCCCTTTGTCTTCAAACCAAGACCTAATATCAGATCTTAATGCATCTCTTCCTTTAATAAGATTCTTTGCTTTATTATCATTAAGTTTAATTTCGGAATTAAAAAGACCGAATAAATAATTTAAATTAGCCATAATGACCTCCTAAAAGTTTCTTGCTTATAATTTTATCCCGAAATTGAAAATTTGTCAAAAAATGTTAGATCTTTTTATTTGTGGATTATGAACAAATGTTTCGAATAATATGTTTAAAAAACACACTTGAGTCCCAATATGTAGTGGTTTCGGACTTTAGCACGTTAGGGTGACAAATTGAATTATTGTTTACTTTTAGAAAAAATAATTTTAGTAAAATCTCTAATTGTAATTATTTTGACTAAAGAAGGATATAAAACACAGCATATAGTGTGATAAGCTCGTATATATCTACACTATATTCAATATATTGTATTTATGAATTGTAGTAAGTTTTGTGATAGAGAAATAACAAAAAGGTAGAAGTTAACCCACTACCTTTTTGTGTTATTTGCGACATTTTTCCATTTCACCTGTAGCACATCTATTTACCCACTTTTTCAGTTCATCTTTTGGAATTAGGCAGCGCCTGCCGATCTGGAGAACGGGGAAGGTTTTGTCCTTTTTCAAGAGGTAGTACAGGTGGTTCTGCGAAATTCGCAGTATCTCTGCTGTTTCGGGAACGGTGAGCATCGGCGGCATATCTTCAAAGCGTTTCCACATAGTTGCCTCCTTTATGTCGGTTACTTCTTCTCTGATTATCGTTGCGATGGCGAAGCCCTCCTTGAAGATTTCTTCTTCCACTATCAGCGACATCATATCCCATTCTTTTGTATACTTATCGAACAGGAGTTGCTGAGTTTCCGTCAGTATTTCTTCAAGTTCTTTCTGCGCTTCGCTGACGCGCGTCGTTGCAGTTTTATAGTCCTTGCGTTCAGACAGCCGTTCCAATTCACACGGATTAATATTTCCGTTGTATAAGTTTTCAAGCGTAGTCATCGTATCACTCCTTTGTAACACAAACAAATACCACACCGCCACCCGAAAGTCCAGAAGAAAAACAGCCGATTCCAACGAATCGACTGTAAATCTACATTTGATATTATGCAACTAACTAATCAAAAACATCATTTATTGAATATGTTATTTCTTTTCCGTAAAAATAACCTTTAGCACACGTTGCTTTAGTGTTTGCAACATCTGGATCATCTTCAATAAACTTGTTCAAAAAAAGCTCATTTATATTGTTTAATACTATATGAATATTTTTGACTAGTAATAGTCCTGAATCAATATGATTAAAGAACACATCGTTGGTAATAGCCAAAATAAACGGTTTTTTCTTTCCATGTCCTTTAGGTTTGATATTTGGAAATAATAAATCAAATGGGTTTTTATCTTTGTCTTTTATAGCAATTCTTATAGCTTGTTGAGCAGCTTCACACTTATTAATATCAATTAAAGTACAGTTTGCTGATATATCGCCTTCTTTATCAACATTAATTGTGAAGATTTTTGAAGAAAAATCCAGGTACCTTTCACATAAGTTTGACGATTCACTGTATCTTCCATTTGTGAAATGTGCCACTCTATTCCTTAACATATATATTTCCCAAAACAAACCTGGTGTATTCCTTGAAGGAAAGAAATCATTTAATTGTTTTTCTCCAAAATTATTGCAAAGGGCAGCCTTTTGGTCGCCCTCAATTATGACACTAAATGAAGACACAAGTGCGTCAAAATAATACGCCGCTACTTCAAGTGTTTCATTTGGCATTGTTGTAACACCATTTTCATTTAAAACATTAGAATAGTGTTCCAAACCAGAAATCATATTCTGCAAATACTTATCAATAAAATACAGAACTTTGTTTTCTTTATAAACAAAATCATTCCATATTTCGTTAATGTCATATCTTACCCTTGTTTCTTGACCTATTGGATTATCTCTTAACTTTTTGTTCATACAAGGAATAAACATAATATGTGATTGCTGAAGTATTTTTTGATTATTGTTTAATGCTTCTTTTGCTTTATTTACATATTCATCATAATTCAATCTTTTCACCTCTTGCCGTTTTGTCCTGTATAATTATTCACAGTTGTTCATATCCTTAAACAACAAAACAGTTAAGATTTGACGCTCTCCAATTAATATACAATATAGTATTCAATAGCCTTTGAAACAAATTCAGCAGTGCCTTCACCGACAGCATTATCAATGTTTGTTTTGAACTCGCCGTCGGCAACATACATTTTGCCAAGCCCTGCAAGAATTTCGTTAGGGCAAGTGTAGAAATTTTCAGTGATATAGTCCTGCAATTTCTTTACAAGCGCCTGCGCCGCCTCATCGGAAGGATAACAATCAAGCGCACCAAATTTACAGAAAATATCCATTATGCCCTGTTGCAACGCATCGTTATCCACCGCGCTGCGGCTTTTGCTTTTCTCTCTGTATTCCTGAAATGCATCGGTATCACCCCACCGCATCTCAGCTAGTTTTTCGTAATTGTTAAAATCAGGTTTCATTTTATACCCTCATATTATCTGTTTAAATACATTTTTTGCTATATAATAAATAAAAAGGTACATATCGCTATTGTTAAATTTTACACCTGACTTTATATAGAATCCCAATCTATATCTGTTCCTTTTTCTTTCCTAGTTAAAATGTCTTCTTTCATTTTACTAATTTTGATTGGCAAAGAATATAAATAATCTATAATAGTTCCTAAATATCTTATAATCTGTTCGACTTGATATGGATAATACTTAACATTGTCTGCATGTGCTGCATCATTACCAGTTTGTCTAATAATCCAACACGCATCATCTAACATATCTGGTAAAACTTTTTGTCAATTAGATATTGAATTTTTGATTCCAAATTTTTACCAACAGCATTTTTATCTTTGCAAATCATTTCAAGGGTTCGTCTTAAAGAGAGTAAACAAATCGACCAATCTATTCCCTTGGTTTTTATTGCCGATTCAAAAGCATCGCATATTTCATCTGGCACACCAGTATAATCCGCATATTGACTTGGATATTCTATTATTTCATCATGATAGTTATCTGGCATACCGATGTCCCAACACTCTCTAACTAATGTTGGCTTATCACAAACTGGACATCTGTATAAACACCACTCATCTTTTCCAAAAACTGTCTCTCCAATAATAAAACCTTCTTCGTTTTTTTCTTCGTAAACATCTTCATGTACAGTTGAATCGACAAACTCTAACAATCCTTTATTACCACAATGATAACAAGTGTATATTTTCCCTTTTATTACATCCATAATTTTTACTCCTCATTGCTCATTAAATAATCCGAATAATAGGCCTCAAAACAATTCAGCTCGTTTTTCGATATCGAGGCCAATAACTCCTACCTATATTTCCTGTATTCCAATTTCTTTAAAATAGTTATATGTTCCATCATAGAATTCTTTTGCGCGCGTTTGGTCGGTGTTGCTGCCTTCGGGAATAAAGATGGCCATACCCTGACGCGCACGTGTTAACAGAACGCGGTAAGCATTTTTAAGGTATAGAATATTATCTTCATTTCTTACAACATTCCATTTGCTTCCACTGAAATGATTATATGTCCATTCGCCGTTGACGAATCGAAAATCTGCATCCCAAGCAACAAGGGTGTAATCAAGCTCAAGCCCTTGAATATCAAATTCAGTTACAACATCCTCAAGCATATAACTTGAGCGCACATCGTCTTTTCCGTTTAAGAACCAATTTGCAACGCTGATTTCATTTTTAACAAAGATACCTTCTGGCTTTAAACGCAAAGCACCGCTTGACGCTATCAATCCGTAACGTGTTGTGCCTTGACACTGAGCTTTTACCCATTCTTTCGCCTTTTCCAAATCGCGTGTGAGCACAACGGGATATTTGTCCTTAATGCGCTCGCAGAGTTCTTTTGCATTTTCAGTATCGACATCAAGTATTGCTTTTACAAGAGCGGCGAGGTCTGGTGTGCGGAAGGAACGAACAGAGGTCGCCAGATGCAGCCTATCATTTTCAATCACGTTCAGGTCCGCAATCATTTCGTCCCACTCATAATCTCTGCGATATTCAGTATCGTTGAGCTGAGGGGTAACGTAAACATCCCAATCGGGGAAGGAACGACGGAGCGAATCAAACCATTCGGGCAGTCCTGCCTCACCGCTGTTAATTTCCTGGCCGCCACCAACAAGACAAATGATTACCGCCCAGTCATCGTGCCTATCCATCGTACTGATAAGAAACTCCGGCTCGCTGTATTCAAAATCCGGAACGCCCTTTTTAGTTTTCATAAAGTTCGCTATTTGCGCATTCGTCCATGCGCGCTGAGCCTCATCAAAAATCGCAACTCTTTCGGGCGGCTTGTTGTCATTGCCGACAAACGAGTCGCGGTATTTATGAATAATCTGAATAAATGCACTTGTCTCACGGAGCGCATTGCTCTTTGTGATTTTTTCTTCTCTTGCCTTTGCTTGCGCCACTTTATCGCGCGCCAACGCTTCTTGCAAGACAGTTACAAGAGGATAATTACCTGAAAGAAAAACCGCGTGTTCACCTGCATGCGCGTCGGAACGTTCAATCGCAATGTTCAGTCCTACCAGTGTTTTGCCTGCGCCAGGCACACCAGTTACAAAGCATATAGATTTACGATTATTGGTTTTACTGTATTCAATAATCTTGTTTATTTCATCGGTGGTTACAGTCAGATTTTCAGCACCTGCGTCGCTACGAGTGATGTCGTGAACATTGTGTCCGCGGTATAGCGCTTGGGCAGCTTCAACAATTGTCGGTGTTGGGAGGCATTCTGAGTTCTCCCAAGCAACATAATCAAAAGCTGGCTCTATGTAACGGCTTGTGACCATAGCAATAGCTGTTCTGATATTATCAACATTACACTTAATTGGCTCAATAATACGATTAACTTCTTTTACAACAATCGGAGCCGCTTCAGCGCGAGTTGAAATCATTATCGGTACAAGAAGTTTATTATGACTTTCCTTTTGGAAGTTACGCAAATCAAGTGCGTAATCATACACTTGGTCATAGGTCGAAGCGCGATACTCGGTATCGCCACACTTAAATTCAAGCAAAAAAACTATGTTTTTAAAGAGCACCACAGCATCAACACGTTTGCCCATACGTGGAATTGTATACTCAAAAATAACCCTGCCTTCATTGAAAAAGGCGAGTTGTTCTTTCAGTATTTCTATTTCTTCTTCCCAAGTATTATTCTGCAGGATTGAAACATCGGCGGAAATGTTGTTCTCGTGAATAATGCCGAGAATCTCCTCTTTTGACTGCCTCAAAAACTGCTCAACTGAAGCGGAATAATAGCATCTCAGATTTCTCATGCTACTTTTCCTCTATGAACAGTTTATAGGTTTCTATACCGAGCGCGTCTGCAATACGCTGTATATTTTCAAGCGAAATGCTGCGACGATAGCACTCAATCGCGCTGATGTATGTTCTGTGTAGTCCACACATCTCTGCAAATTTTTCCTGTGAAACGCCAAGCTCTGATCTATATTTCTTAACATTAGAACCAAAAACATAAAGGATGTCCATAAAAAATCACCACCACTAAAATTATAGCAGCGGTGAACACAATAATTCTACATATAATAAGTATCATTTACATTGCAAATGAAGCTGGTTTTATGTTTGCTTTAAGTTGTTTTTCTCATGGATTCCTTTTGTGCATTTATAGCAAGCCTTTTAATGCCTTTTTTATCAAAATTAATAGTAATGGAATTACCAATAACGTCCGTTACTGTTCCGTTCCCAAATCGTATATGCTCAACTCTATCACCTATTTCATATCCTTGTGATAGTTCCTTTAATTCCTCTCGCTGTTTTGATTTTTCTTCTTCTTTTTTTCTTTTTTCTTCAAGTTCCGCCTTTTCGCGTTTCTCTCTTTCGGTCCTTAATCTTTCTTCGAGTTTGCGGCGCTTTTCGAGTTCTTCAGCTTCAACATTTTTATTCCATTCTTCTATTTCTTTTCTTCGTTTTTCAGCAGCCTCTATTTGTCTCTTTTCTTCATCTGCTCTTTCTTGTTTCAGTTTTTCAAATGCAGCTGCTTTTTTGGCTAAGAAGTTTTCGAATTCTTCTTTAAACTCTGGAACGGTAAGCATACCATTGACGAATTCTAATTTGCTTATAGGGTATTGGCGAGTGAAAACCTTTGGATAGTTTGATGAATACAAAGGTCGACCATTATAAAAGTATTCTTTTGTATCCATTTTATATAAGGTAATGCTTTCTCCCTTTAAATCAATCGTTATTATTGAATTGTCAAAAGTTTCATTAATAGAGAAGCGCTTGGCGAAATTCATTTCTGATTCATCAATAACACTATTCTCGCCCGAATCCGTTACAATCCAGATAACCGGAATAGACTCTTCTTTATACTTGATGAAAAAGTCGTCAATTCTATTAGCACTTGAAAATTTAGTAATAATTTGAACGGCATATTGTTTGTTATTTGAATGTAATACAAGGTGCGTATAGTGTCCCTGTATTAGTTTAACATCCATTTGAACATCATAGTTTTTGCTTTTAAAACAAGAATATAGTATTCTTTTTATATTTTTAGTTGTTTCGCTTGTTGCGTTATCATATTTTTCATATGCACAATCAGAGTTGTTTAGGTGGGCAAAATATGCTTCTTTCTTTTCCCCATGGCAATACCTTAAAACCCGATGCGTGCAATACTCATCAGGACATAAAAGTTCTTTTCTTCCGCTTGCTTTTCTTATTGCTTTCTCGAATTCATATTTTTCAGCAATATCAAAAGCAACAATTTCTTTTCCGTTCCAAATAGCCTTTTCCATATTTCGCCTCCGTAATTGCAACGGGAACGGTGCAGGTTCCTGTTGTTGCTGCAGGTTCCCGTTGCAAGAAAGGGTATTGCCCCGTTAGCAATATCTCTTTCTGAGGTCAATGTATCATAATTCTTGTCGATTGTAAACAGAAACTGAAACAAGGTCCAAATTATCGGACAATAGGCATAAAAATAACCGAACTCGGCTGAGTTCGGTTTCGTCATTCTATTTCCTGTTCAAGATTGCGGAAGGTGTCGGTATAAAAGAAGTCAACGATTGAAATTTCAAGTCCGTCGCAGATTTTCTTTATCGTTACGACGCCGGGATTCTTGCTTTGGTTATAAATAATTGATTTAACTGTCGTGTACGGAATTCCCGAAAGCGCTGCAAGTTTGCAGGGCGTTATATTCTTCTCATAACAAAGCTCAAGAATTCTTTGCTTTGTTGCTTCTGCCATATTCAAAATAATCACTCCTATCGAAATTATCATAACAATTTCAACAGGAGCGCATAGACTATATATAGTAAATTATTACGATATATAGTCTTTTTTGACTTTTGCGGCGCACATTGCGATAAAGGCTGCAGGGTGCATATCAAGTCCCGCCGCTTTGATAGCCGCGCGGATTTCTCTGTCCACCTCTTTGGGCGTGGTATTTTCTTCCTTTGCTACTGCTTTGAGCAGTTTTCTGTATCCCATGCTTCAACCTCCTTTCGAAGCAATTGTATAATATATAGTCTATCATATTTTGTCGAAATCGGGTGGAGTTGAAATATTTTTTAGTCATGTTAATAATTACAACGGATTTCAGTTTCAAAAACGCGAAAGCAAAAAGGCTTATTTTTTCCTCCCGAAAAAGGGCCTTTCTTTCTTTTTGTCTACATTTGATGGGGTACGGTACTCCACGATATGTATGCTGTCGGCTTTTCGCTACTGAAAAGTATAAAATGTAACGCTTTTTACGCCGAATACGGCATAAGGCGAGTATTATCCTTCCTTTGCCGACTTTGCGATTCAAACCCCTTGAAAACAGTGGCTTTGAAACCCCTAAAAGCGTTACTGTATACCCCTTAATTGATATCGGTTTTTACGCCCTTCATTTTTTGGCTTTTCTTTCTTTATTGTCCACATTTGATGAGGTAAGATAGTACATAATATGGGGTAGTTTCTTATCAGACTTGCTTATTATTCAAAAATGTGATATATAAGTATTGGCAATATTATTCTTTACTGATTGAACTAGGTAAACTATAAATATGCTCCTAACCCACAGATAATAGTTAATGCAGGGTATTCTGCAAACTAATGTTCAAAAGATTTGCAGGGCATTGGCGGCTTAAATAGGTTCCTCGGTGGACGGCTATACTGTTTGCATTGCTAATCAGGAGATGGATTCCTGGGTTACCGAAAGGTTAAATCCAACGACGCTATTGAATGTAACTTTCTGTGGAGAAAGGAGATATAAGCTATGGCTAAGAAAAAGAATGGCGTTTCAGGTAAAACGCACACTCAGGCACAGTTAGATAATTATGCTAATCAGCATAATCCTAACAACAAAGCTTACAAAGCCAACAAGCAAAATCAGCGAGCTCAGAAAAACAAGAAAGCTCCGTATGTTGACGATTTTGATTACAGTGGTTTTGGTCCGTTTTACTGGGATTAAAGCTTAGTATCTCAAAGAGGACACCTGCTTATTACGAGGCAGGTGTTTTTCTTTTATTTAACATTTGTTATCATATATGATAACACGAGTCAAATAATACTTGTTGACAAATAGGATAAAACGGATATAATATAGATAGGATATATTTATCCTATACCGACTTATTGGAGATGATAAAATGTTAATTGATACCAACACTATGTTTTCAATGACCCAGGCAAATCAGAACTTTTCTGCTGTTGCAAGGTCTGTTGACAGAAACGGCGAAGCGGTTGTTCTTAAAAACAACAAGCCGAAGTATCTTGTCATAGATATGGATAATGATGACTTTATTCTTGACCTCACTGATGATGAGAAGATTGATATTGTGGCAAAAAGAGTGCTTGAAAGGTACTTACCTGCTTTTAAGGAGTTGGCAAAATGATTAAATTCAGCAAAGAAAAAATACTGCTTTTACACCAGGTAATGGCTGAAGCGACGGGCGGTGACGTCGGCGTTCGTGATGAAGCGCTTCTTGAATCCGCTATAGAAACAATTTATTCGACCTTTGACGGTGTTGAACTGTATCCGACGAAAGAGGAAAAGGCAGCAAAGCTCGGATATTCTTTGATTTCTAATCACGCTTTCGTTGACGGAAACAAACGAATCGGTATGTACATTATGATTTCGTTCCTTGAGCTTAACGGAATAAAAATTAATGCAAGCAATGATGAGGTTTATTCACTCGGAATGTCAGTTGCAGACGGCACTGCTGGTAATGAAGATATCCTGAAATGGATTAAAGAGCACAAAGTTTAAACGAGGTAAAAAAACATGGCAATGATAAAATGTCCAAACTGTCAGAAAGATATAAGCGATAAAGCGACCGCCTGCCCTGCTTGTGGGTTTGTTATCACAAAATCACAGAATAATTTCTGTTCTGAATGCGGTACGGCTTTACCGCAAGGAGTATCTGCTTGTCCGAATTGCGGTTGCCCTGTTGAGGAGACGCCTGCCCCCGTTCAGCCCCCGCAGCAAGTTGAGGCAACGCTCAATAAAAAGAAGAAAAGCAAAAAAGGTATAGTGATATGCATTATTTTGATTCTCGCAGTTGCTGCCGGCAGTTTATTCTATGTTCAGTATTCAAAACAGAAAGCGTTAAACGATTATCAAAACACTTTCAATGAAACTGTGAAGCTTATGCTTGAAGGAGCAACAAAAGCAGAAGAATCCGGCGGACTAATTCATGACGTCTGGTACAACACAATATTTGAAGAAAGTAATACAAAAACTGATAAATACACAAAACGCACCTATGGAGGATTCAATGACGATTTTAATGATTCTCTTGAAAATCTGTTTACGGATTCTACTTTCAGCGCAAACATTGCATTAATTCAAAGCAACCAGGAATCGGTTATTGAAAAAATGAAAGAGCTTACAAATCCTCCGGATGAGTACAAGGAAGCATATGAAGTTCTGAAAAAGTGTTATGATGATTACCTTACATTTACAAATTTAGTTATTAATCCGCAAGGAAACCTCACCTCTTTTACTGAAAACTATAACGATGCTGATTCCGCAGTAGCAAAAGATATTGAATCTTTGCGCGTTTATCTTTGATTATGAGACTTTTGAGAGACGCTGCGGAAAGTCTATTATGTTGGGAGCGTATATATTAATAAAGGATATTACAAAAGGCAGGCGAAATCACTCGCCTGCCTTGAGAATTTTCTGAGAGATTTTTGAGAGACTGCAAAACTGAAAAACGGCTTAACACCGCCGTTTCAAGACAATCGTCTATTTACTCTGACTCCGTCATTTAAGGTTCGAATCCTTATACCTCTGCCACACAAGCGGGCGTACGAGCATCGTACGCCCGCTATATTTATGCCCTGAAACGCAGTTATAGCAGAGTTGAATTTTTCTAGTTCTTTTGAACAACAGTATGTGAATGGCGCGTTGCTAATTCTTCTTGATTGTTCGTAACGAATAGTATATAATATTATCGGTGATATGATTATCATCAAGAAAAACGCAAAAGATGTTGAAAAACTGATTGCGGAAAAGAAGCCGTCAGGCGAATAATATTAGCTTGTTTTACATCTTTCCGATTTGCGCCGCGGCGTAAAAGGGGGCATAAATATGAGAAGAATAACGATTGGCAACTGCATTGACGCGCCCGTTGTTGCAATGGGCTGTATGCGCCTTACCGGCGCGCAGGACAACCTCGATTCCGTAATCGGCACCGCGCTTGAGTGCGGTATTGACTACTTTGACCACGCGGATATCTACGGCGGCGGTCAGTGCGAGGAGGTTTTTGGCAAATACCTTGCCGCGCACAGCGACCTGCGCGATAAAATCACCGTGCAAACCAAGTGCGGTATACGCAGCGGCTTCTTTGATTTTTCAAAAGAGCACATTGTAAATTCCGTTAACGCGTCGCTTAAAAGGCTGCAAACGGACTATCTGGACGTGCTGCTGCTGCACCGTCCCGACACGCTTATGGAGCCCGAAGAAGTGGCGGAAGCATTTTCGCAGCTTGAGCGCGAGGGCAAGGTTAAGCACTTCGGTGTGTCCAACCAGAACCCGTACCAGATTGAGCTGCTGAAAACCGCGGTAACACAGCCGATTATCATAAATCAGCTGCAGTTTTCCGTGCCGGAAGCAGGGCTTGTGACCTCGGGGCTAAACGTTAATATGAAGAACCCGGAATCCGTTATGCACGACGGCAGCTCGCTTGAGTATTCGCGCATCAAGGGCATCACAATTCAGGCGTGGTCGCCGTTCCAGCAGGGCTTTATTGAAAAGCCGTTTATCGGCGATTACGACAATTATCCCGAGCTTAACAAAACGCTTGAAGAGCTTGCGGAAAAATACGGCGTGCAGCCGATTTCCGTTGCCTCGGCGTGGATACTGCGCCACCCCGCAAACATACAGATTATATCGGGCTCAATGAATCCCGGCAGAATCCGTGCAATCTGCGCAGGTGCGGATATCACACTCACGCGCGAGGACTGGTACGCAGTTTACCGTGCTGCAGGTTTCCGCCTGCCGTAATGCAAAAAATACACCCGAGCGGACGAAAGTCTGCCCGGGTTTTTGCTTTTGCGTATATTGCAAAACGCGGTCAATATGGTATAATATAGGGGATTGGAGGTCTTACTGTGCTAAAAAAATACAAAACCTATATTATTTTGTTTTACGTTCTTGCAGCGGCGGCGCTGGTTACGGCGGCGTTTACGGATTTAAAAATCGACATTGCACTCAACAATCCGCAAAGCCCGTTTTGCAAATGGTTTGAGGCTATGGGCGAAATGCCTGCACGCCTGATTTGCCCCGTTGCAGGCACAATGATATTCTACCTTGCGGAAAACAAGCTGCTTAAATGCTTTGGTTTTGTGTTCGATATCGGCGGTTCCGCTTACCTCGGCTGGCACATTTCGCGCTATCTGTTTATTGAGGAAAACGGCTTCGCTTTCGGCATAATCTTCGGCATTTGCGTGGGTATAACCGCGTTGATTATCGGGCAGTATATTCACGTGGGCGGCGATTTGCGCAATGTGCTGCTGACCCTTGCAATCGCAGGCGTTATAGTTATGTTTGCGCAAAGTGGCGTTATTGAAAGCGTAAAAATGCTCTGGGGCAGAGTGCGCTTCCGCGACCTGCTTAAGAACGGCAGCTACGACCGCTTTACACCGTGGTACCACCCCAACGGAATCAACGGCAACAAGTCGTTCCCGTCAGGTCACACGGCAAGCGCGGCAACGGCGTACCTTATGATGCTGCTTCCGTTTGCTTCGGTTAAATGGAAAAAGGCATACCACGCGTGCTTCCTCATCCCGTTTGTGCACACCTCGGTGGTTGCGTTTACGCGTATGGTAATGGGCGCGCACTACCTCAGCGACGTTACAATGGGCGGCACGGTTTGCTTTACGGTTGTAATCGTTACAATTTATGTGCTTGAAAAGAAGAACCTTATACCAAAAGAAATACCGCAAAACAAAACAGAATAAACAAAAACGCAGTCGAGTATTCGGCTGCGTTTATTGTTTGCTTGGATTATCGGTTAAACCCAGAATATAGTCAACGGAAACATTATGATAGTTTGCGATTGCAATTAATATTTCGGGTGGAATTGTGCGTTGACCGCTTTCATAATAAGCATATGTTCGTTGCGGCAAGTTAATGTTTGCGCCCATTTCTTTTTGACTTAAGTCTGCATCTTCACGCAAATCGCGTATTCGCTGATATTTCATTTTTATCACCGTTATCATTATATGCAAGAACAAACTGCTCTATTGACAACAAGAACAAACTGGTCTAAAATATAAACGGTGATACATATGGGCAAAATTTGTTGCGGGTTCGGTCACAGGGAAGTACATCAGGACATTACACAGTCATTAGAGCGCGCTGTTAACAGCGCGATTGAGGTGGGTTGCACCGAGTTCCTGAATGGTGATATGGGCGCGTTTGACAGGCAGTTTTACACCGCTGTAAAAAAGGCAAAATCACAACACCCGGAAATAAAGATTACCTGCGTAAAACCGTATATGACAAAGGCTTTGCAGCAGTATAAGGACTTTTACGCCGATGATTTTGACGAAATAGTAATCCCCGAAGAAAGCGCGTCTGCACACTACAAATCCGCAATAACAAAGCGCAATCAGTGGATGATAGACAAAAGCGAAGTCGTGCTGATATATACAGTAAGGGAACACGGCGGCGCCTTCACCGCTCAAAAGTACGCAGCAAAGCATAACAAAACGATAATTCAGATATAGCATCGCAGATATAGATCCGCGGTGCTTTTATTATACACTTTACAGTATATTGACAAAAATATTATAAAGAGTTATTATTATAATAGAGAAATCTGTTTTATTTTTATATATCCACTTATACTTTGGAAGGCTGTGATAGAATGAAAAATTCGGCTAAAAAACGTTCTGCAAGTTTGATTCTGGCGTTGCTGCTTATGGTGACGTCCGTTATCGGCGCGCTGCCTGCTTTTGCTGACGGAGGCATTGTGGAAGTTTTTGAAATGGAGATTACCTACGAGGACGGCACAACCGTTGTTCCCGATAAGGACGACGACGGCGAGGATCACATCGAGCACGTTATGGAAAGCGAGAAGCTGCAGCTTAAATACAAGCTGATCGGCTGCAATATCCCCGACGGCGGCTATGTGCGCTGGTACAGCGAAACGCCTACCCTCGTTGACGTTGATGACAACGGACTTGTTACAGCCTACGACTCGTCAAAGGGCGCAATGGTGCAGCTCTGGATTGACAATGAGGTTAAGACTATTCCGCTTATCGGCGGCGTTCTCGGCTCTATGCTTGAAAGCGCGCTGTTTAACGACACCGTGAATGTTGACACAATGGATACCGACCAGATTATCGCAGTGGTTGAAACGCTGTTCGGCGAAAATTCGCAGTACGGCGCGTACACAAGCGGCATGGTTTCCTCGCTCAAGGAATACCTTAAAAAGCTCAACACGGCAATCCATGCCGAGCTTTGCGACAGCACGGGCAAAGTGCTTTGCGAGGACGCAATAAAGGTTGTTGTTGATAAAAGCGATAAGTGGTACGCAAGCTTTTTGCCAAACGGTACGCACATCACAAACAAGGATTCGATTGAAACCACCGTTGCGGTTGGCTCAACCGTAAAGCTTGAGGCGCTTACCACACCAAAAAGGCTGAACTACGGCGTTACATATTCAATTCAGAACACATCTGTTTTCAGCCAGGGCAGCAGTATTGCTGAGGTTGACGAAACGGGTCTTGTTACGTTTAAGGCAAAGGGTACGGTTACCGTTGTTGCCTCGCCGCGCAGCGAGGACGTTACCGCAGGGGTCAGGAAGATGATGAAAACCGCGACCTCGCTTGTTGCTTCCGGCGACGTTGATGCAGACCAGCTTGCCGATATTCTGATTAACTACTTCGGCGTTAATATGAACAAAACGGTGCTTAAGGCGCTGATTAACGGCGCAATCCGTGTTTCGCAGTTTGCTGATGAAAACGCGGACACTATGGATTCGCTTGCAAGCGTAACTTCGTCTATCGCAGACCGCGCAATGAAGTACGCTTATAACGATAAAATCACGTTTACTGTTATCGACCCCGTTGCGCTTGAGGACTTTTCTATCGACGGCCCCACAAGCGTGCAGGAGGGCTCGGCTATTCAGCTTGCAATCAAGGATATCGTGCCGAGCACGGGCGACGTTTCCGATATTACATGGACTTCGTCCGACCCGACTATCGCAAGCGTTGATGAGAACACCGGCACGGTTACAGGTCGTGACGCAGGCGGTATGCTGTCGTCAAAGACCTGCCAGATTACCGCGACTTCCGCGGCAAACAATGTGTCAAAATCCTACACCGTTAAGGTAACCGGCAAGACCACCGCAAATTATATTTCCGACGCGGCTATCAGCGGACCGCAGGATATGAGCGTGGGCGAGAGCCATCAGTACGAATACAGCGTTTATCCTTCAAGAAATGCCGATTCAAACTACCTCAACGTAAGCTGGGGTATTGTAACAGGCACGGACAGCGAAACCGGCGCACCCACCTACACCTGGGCGGATAGCGAAAACGATGTTTCCGACGGTATCGGCACCATCACCGCCGACGGCACCTACACCGCGGTTAAGGGCGGACTCTGCACAATCGCTCTCAGGGCTGTTACCGGCTACGACGTGGCAGGCAGCTTTTACGAGATTGCAAGCGTTACCACCACGCTTGATATTCAAAACGACCTGCCTGTAAGCAAGATTACCCTGTCTGCTGAAAATGCGGGCTACGCAGGCACACTCACCACTACTCAAAGCACTGTGGACGGCGAAACGGTTAAGTTCGCCACGGTTAAACTCAACGCCGTTACCGCTTACTACGGCAGGGGCGCAACCGTTACCGCAGCAATTGAGCCTGCGGGCGCAAGCAACACGGATATCAAGTGGTTTGTAAGCAACGACGGCGATTTTTATACGGAAAATGAAAAGGAAAAATCAATTCAGGTAAGGGCTCGCGCAAGCGTGCAGAGTTCCACAAGCACGCGCATCTGGTGCGAAACTGCGGACGGCAGACATAAGTCGGAAACTATGGTGCTCACCGTAACGCGCAACAGCGCAACAGGCAACACGATTGACGGCGACGATATCGAGGTTGAGGTTGACAAGGACGTTGACGTTACCCACACCGTTACCTACGACGGCTTAATCACCGCAAACTACAACGCAAACCACGAGGCTACATGGTACTCGTCCGATGAGAATATATTCACCGTAAGCGTGCTTGACGACAAGTCTGGCAACGCGGTTATCACGGGTGTTGATGTCGGCACGGCTACCGTTTACTGCGTATCGGCAGACGGCGGCATCACCGATTCCAAAACCGTTACCGTTTACCCGAACAAGGATTACTTAAAGCGCGTTATTGAACTCTGCGACGAAACGGTTATCCTTAAAACTGCGGAGAATAAAACGCTCTACAGCAAGTATATGAAGAAGCTCGACAAGGCTTACTACGTGCTTTACGAAGAGCCTATGGCTGCGCAGGCGGTTTGCGACACCGCTGCGGATAATCTGCTTGAAGCATTTGTCAAGCTCGGCGGTTATGTCGGCGTGGGCAACATCATTATGCTTGATAAGAATAACGAGGAACTTGACAGCAGGTACATCACTGTAAACGTTGGCACTTTAAGCAACTACAAAAACAGCAACTACACCTTCGGCTACAAGGTTATGCCGGAAAATTCGATGTACTCTCGCGTTGCGTGGACTTCGGATAACGACAAGATTAAGGTCGACGCTCACGGCAAGTGCACGCCGACTGATAATAACCCCTGCTCTGCAAAAATCACCTGCACAATCAGGGATTACCTCGGCAACGAAACAAGCGACTATGCTTACATCACCTTTGCGCGCACACCTGCAACGGGCGTTACGCTCAACAAAACAAGTATTGAGGGCGGCGGAATCGGCGACAGCGAAAAGCTTACTGCAACCGTTCAGCCCAGCAGCGTTACAAATAACGCAAGCGTGGACGACGTTACATGGTCGTCAAGCGACAGCAGCGTTGCAAGCGTGGACAGCGACGGTACGGTTCACTTCCTGCGCGGCGGCGACTGCGTAATCACGGTTAAAACCGTAGACGGCGGCTACACTGCAGAATGTGCGGTTAACGTTGTTACAAACTTCAACGCACTCAGCGCGCTTATTACTTCATACGAAAATATGGGACTTCAGGCAGCGGATTACTATCCCGATACCTTTAACGCTTTTGACGGCAAGATGACCGAAGCAAAGCAGATGGTTGAGGATAAGACTGCGTCGCAGGACGAGGTTGATTCAATGTACACCGCGCTTGAAAACGCATACAACTCACTTAAAAAATACGTTTACCTTGATAAGGTTGAGATTTACCTCGACGGCGAAGCTGCATCCGATTACTATCAGTGCGATCTCGGCGCACTTTCAAGCTACTCAAACGCAAAGCTCAACCTCAACGTAAGGCTCTACCCGAACAACGCTTCCTACGAGAGTGTTGAATGGGAAAGCTCGACCTCGTTCATTAAGGTTACATCCGACGGCGTATGCTCACCGTCAGAGAACAAGTCGGGCTACGGCAAGATTACCTGCACGGTTACAGACCACTTCGGCAACGCGCACAGCGACTATGTCTGGGTATCGTTTGCCAAAACACCTGTTACGGGCGTAACGCTCAACAACAGCATTGTCACAGGCGAAATCGGCAGCACCGCACAACTCACGGCAACAGTTCTGCCAAACAGCCTGCTTTCAAAGGCGGATATCAAGGCGGTTAACTGGAGTTCAGCTAACGAGGATGTTGCAACTGTTGACGAAAACGGACTTGTTACCTTCGTTTCCGCAGGCATGACGGATATCACCGTCACAACTTACGACGGCGGCTACACCGCAACCTGCGTTGCAACCACGCTCGGCGACAGAACTGCGCTTGAAGCAGCGCTCGAACAGTACAAGGATATCGACTTTACGGAATACGAATACGCATACGGCGAGCCTTTCCACGAGGCTTATGCCGCTGCCGAGGACGCTATGCAGAACATGGCGCTCACGCAGGAACAGATTGACGACGCAACCGCAAATCTGCTCGAGGCGGCAACAGACCTGTACGCGCATCCGTTCATTAAGATTGAAACTATTAACTTCAGCTGGGTTGCATCAAACCTCACTACCGACAGGCAGAGCGGTACCGTGGGCGATAACGATTCAATCCAGGTTATCTCAAGCGATATCGCAAGCATTTCAACCAATGCAAAGGTTAAGATTACGCCGTCCGTTGAGCCCGAAACCGCTATGTACAGCACCATTGACTGGACTACGGTTAAGTCGAGCAATATGAACGTTACCAAAAATAACGACGGCACGGTTACCGTTAAGCCGTCAAGGAATATCGGCAGCGCGGGCAACGCGTTTGCAGTGCTCACCGCGGTTTACACCGACGGCTACGGCAGAGAGTACACAAGGAACGTAAGTGTGCTTATCGGCGACGCATACGTTACTGGCTTCCGTATCGACACAGAGGATTACACCTGCAAGGCTACCGACGAGCCAAGGCAGCTTGAGTACACGTTTGAAAGCTCAAACGGCAACGTTAACAGTCTTGACAATAAGGATATCGACTGGACTTCGAGCGACGACACTATTGCAAGCGTTGACGAAAACGGCGTTGTTACACCGCTTGACGAGGGTACTGCAACCATCTCCGCGCGCACCGCGGACGGCGGCTTTACCGACAGCGTAACAGTAACAATCACCGCCGATTACGACGTGCTGATTAACGCTATTGCGGAAAATGAAGAGCTTATTGCAAACAGCCGCGGTAAGTACATCTACACAGAGGAATCGCTTGATGTGCTTGAGGCTGCAGTTAACGACGCAAGACCTGTTGCAGAGGCGCAGACCGACCGCCAGGCAGTGGTTAACGAAAAGCTTGCCGCTATCCTTGAAGCGCACGACAACCTTGAACTTTACATCAAAGCAGAGGGACTTACCCTCGGCATCAGCGATGACGAAACGGTTGCCGCAGTGATTAACGAGGGCTATATCCGCTACACGGGTACCTCGCTCAACGGCAAGAGCTTCAAGCTCAAGGTCAATACAATTCCTGCAGGCTCAAGGTACGAGCAAATCAGCTACACAAGCGATAATTCAAATATAACCGTTGCAAGCGACGGCACGGTCAAGAGCACAAACTCAACCTCAAAGGTTGCAAAAATCACCTGCACAATCACTAACTACGACGACACGTCTTACAGCTACGATGCTTATGTATCCTTTGTAAGATACGGCGTTACGGACATTGCGTTTGACAGCGGCGACAGATACTTCGGCTACAACGGCGAAACCGCTACCCTGCAGCCGCAGATTACCTACACAAGCAGCACAAACACATCGTCCTACTATGTAAGCAAATGCAAGTATTCGTCAAGTGACGAAAGTGTTGCAACCGTTGATTCAAAGGGCGTGGTTACCTTTGTATCCTACGGCAAGGCTACCATCACCGCAACAACGCTTGACGGCGGCTACACCGCAACGGTTGATGTTTACACCACTAACGACACACGCGCCCTGCGCGAAACTATAAGCACCGCAAGGTCACTTTCCTACACCGATTACGCATACGAATACGGTATGGCGTTTAAAGAGAAGTACGAAAACGCCGGTCGCGTTTGGGAAAATCCGACTGCTACACAGGACGAGATTGACACGGCGAACAGCGAACTGACCGCAGCAATGGCAGCGCTTGAAGGTCATCCGTTCATCGCGCCTGCACCGCAGATTACCGCAAACGATAAGGTGCTTGAAAATAACGACGCTGTTGAAACTGACGACGACGCAAAGGTTACCCTTAATCCGCAGTTTGCAGACGGCGCTATGATGAAGTCCTACACCTTCACCTACAGCGACCTTGAAAATGCAACGGCTGTTAAAAATGAGGACGGCAGCATTACGTTCACCCGCACGGCGGAAAACGGCGCGGCAACCGTAACGCTCACCACAGTTGACGATTACGACCGTACGGACACGGTTGAGCTGCGCATCAAGCTTGTAGAAAAGCTTGTACCATGCACAGACCTTGTGCTTATGGCAAACGGCGAGCAGCTTGGCGACAGTTACACATATTCCTGCGGCGGCAGTTACTCGAACATCGACCTCACAATCGGTTATGTTCCCGTTCCGTCAAACGCCAATATGATTGAAAGTGTAACCTATTCAGGCTCAACAAGCTTTGTAAAAATTGACTCTTCAACAGGCAAGGTAACAATGGGCACGCTTGCTCTGCTTTCAAGCTACAAGGCAACTATTACCTGCACAGTTACAAATACTGACGGCAGCACGGTTAAAAAATCCGTATCGCTTACCGTTAAAAGGAATTAAGGGGGCGGTAGTATGAACAAAAAGACTAAACGTATATCGCTCTTTACGGTGATTGCGCTGTTTGCGGCTTCGCTTTTTGCAGGCGCAATCGCTTATGCGGATGATGATGTGGATATCAGCACCGCGTTCCCCGATCCTGTGTTCAGCGCGGCAATTGCGCTGCATTACGATACAAATGGCGACGGCAAGCTCAGCCCTGACGAGCGCAGCGCGGAAAAGATGATGGTTTCCGGCATTGTTGATGAACTTGCCGAGAGTACGGGCGACGACCCTGACGATTTAACAATCTCAAGCCTTGAGGGTATTGAGCATTTTGCAAACCTCAAAACGCTGTACTGCAACAACGTCGGCATGCTCGATTCGCTCGACGTGTCCGCACTGACTGAACTTGAGGTGCTCAACTGCTCGGACAACGGGCTTACAGACCTTGATCTGAGCGCAAACACCGCGCTTAAAAGGCTGCACTGCTGTTCAAACGAGTTCACAAGCCTTGATTTTACGGCTAACGAAAATCTGGAATTTTTGCACTGCTACGCAAACCTTGAGCTTACAAGCCTTGACGTTACGGGGCTTACAAACCTTGAGGAACTGCGCTGCGACGGCTGCCAGATCACAGAGCTTGATTTAACCACAAACACGTCGCTTTACTCGCTCAACTGCTCGCACAACAAGCTGGCGCAGATTGATCTTAGCAACACTTCTGCAAATTCGCTCACCGATTACCACCTCGGCTTCCAGAACATCACGCTTGAGATGATTTATGCCGACGGCAAAATTCAGGCGCCCCTTGCGCTTGATAGCGATTCGGTTTATTCCACCAGCCTTGACGATGGCGAAACGGCGTATGCAAACGGCGCGTTTTACACCACTGATTACTCAAAAATCAGGGACGGCTTCACCTACCTGTACTCAACAGGCAAAAGCGGCTGCGCGGAAATGAAGGTTAACGTTGCCGTTTACCACACGCACGACTACGCGGTTACTGCAGCGGATTATGAGAACAAAAAGCTTACAATCAACTGTCAGATCTGCGGCGAGGATGAGCATATTCTTGATGCCGACCTTGCAACGGTTACGGTTGATCCCGACTGCACCACAGCCGGCAAAACCACCAACACGCTGACCGCGGAATACGACAGCAAGCCGTATACCGATGTTACGGAAATTGATATTCCTGCACGCGGTCACGATTATAAAGCAGTTGTAACCGCACCAACCTGTACCGCGCAGGGCTACACAACTTACACCTGCACGCGCTGCACGGACAGTTACGTTGCAGATTACACAGATGCAACAGGTCACACCAACGGCGCACCTGTTCAGGAAAACAAGATTGATGCAACCTGCACCGCTGCAGGCTCATACGACGAAGTAATTTACTGCACAGTCTGCACAGCCGAACTCTCACGCGAAGGCAAAACAATTAACGCGCTCGGTCACAACTTCGGTGACTGGACTCAAACAACAGCAGCAGTAGCACCCACCTGCTCGGCAGACGGCGCAACTGCAATTGAAACACAGTATTGCTCACGCTGCACCGCAACCAATACCCGCGGCGGCGAAACTGTTGGCAAACTCGGTCACAATTACAATGCAGTTGTAACGGCACCCACCTGCACCGCGCAGGGTTACACAACTTACACCTGCACGCGCTGCACGGACAGTTACGTTGCAGATTACACAGATGCAACAGGCCACACCAACGGCGCACCTGTTCAGGAAAACAAGATTGACGCAACCTGCACCGCTACAGGCTCATACGACGAAGTAGTTTACTGCACAGTCTGCACAGCTGAACTTTCACGCGAGGGCAAAACAATTAATGCACTCGGCCACAACTTCGGTGACTGGACTCAAACCACAGCAGCAGTAGCACCAACCTGCACGGCAGACGGCGCAACTGCAATCGAAACACAGTACTGCTCACGCTGCACAGCAACCAACACACGCGGTGGCGAAACTGTTGGCAAACTCGGTCACAATTACAATGCAGTTGTAACAGCACCAACCTGCACCGCGCAGGGCTACACAACTTACACCTGCACACGTTGCACGAACAGCTACGTTTCAGATTACACGGATGCAACAGGCCACACCAACGGCGCACCTGTTCAGGAAAACAAGGTTGATGCAACCTGCACCGCAGCAGGCTCATACGACGAAGTAGTTTATTGCACAGTCTGCACAGCCGAACTTTCACGCGAAGGCAAGACTATTAATGCACTCGGCCACAACTTCGGTGACTGGACTCAAACCACAGCAGCAGTAGCACCCACCTGCACAGCAGACGGTGCAACTGCAATCGAAACGCAGTACTGCTCACGCTGCACCGCAACCAATACCCGCGGCGGCGCAAATGTTCCGGCAACAGGCCACACCAACGGCGCACCTGTTCAGGAAAACAAGATTGATGCAACCTGCACAGCAGCAGGCTCATACGACGAAGTAATTTACTGCACAGTCTGCACAGCCGAACTCTCACGCGAAGGCAAAACAATTAATGCGCTCGGTCACAACTTCGGCGACTGGACAGAAACCACAGCAGCAGTAGCGCCCACCTGCACGGCAGACGGCGCAACGGCAATCGAAACGCAGTACTGCTCACGCTGCACAGCAACCAATACACGCGGCGGCGAAACTGTTGGCAAACTCGGTCACAATTACAACGCAGTTGTAACCGCACCCACCTGTACCGCGCAGGGCTACACAACCTACACCTGCACGCGCTGCACGGACAGTTACGTTGCAGATTACACAGATGCAACAGGCCACACCAATGGCGCACCTGTTCAGGAAAACAAGATTGATGCAACCTGCACGGCAGCAGGCTCATACGACGAAGTAATTTACTGCACAGTCTGCACAGCCGAACTCTCACGCGAAGGCAAAACAATTAACGCGCTCGGTCACAACTTTGGCGACTGGACTCAAACCACAGCAGCAGTAGCACCCACCTGCACCGCAGACGGCGCAACAGCAATCGAAACACAGTATTGCTCACGCTGCACCGCAACCAATACCCGCGGCGGCGAAAATGTTGGCAAACTCGGTCACAATTACAACACTGTTGTAACCGCACCAACCTGCACCGCACAGGGCTACACCACACACACCTGCACGCGCTGCACGGACAGTTATACCGATAGTTATGTTGACGCCACAGGTCACACAGACGGCGAGCCTGTTAAAGAGCACGTTGTTCCTGCAACCTGCACGGCAGACGGCTCGTACGACGAGGTTGTGTACTGCAAGGTTTGCCACACAGAACTTTCAAGAGATGAAAAGACTACCTACAAACTCGGCCACAACTACAAAACTGTTGTAACCGCTCCTACCTGCACCGCACAGGGCTACACCACGCACACCTGCACACGCTGCCACGACAGTTATAAAACTGATCCCACCGCGGCGCTCGGCCACAGCTGGAACAGCGGCGTTGTTACGGAAGAGCCCACCACGCAAACCGAGGGCAAAACAAAGTACACCTGCACGCGCTGCGGCACCGAGAGGTTTGAGTCCATACCCAAGCTCAAGGTTGCAGAGGTTACGCCTACGGAAAAAGAGGCGGATTCCGCCAAGGTCAACAAGCAAATCAAAAAACCTACCAAAATCCACACAATTTCCAACAATAAAAAGAAGCAGCTTTATATCTACTTCAGCCCTGTTAAAAATGCGCAGAACTACAGAATTATGTACCGCAAGCACGGCGATAAAAAGTGGAAAAAGTCGTGGACAAAGGGCAAAACGGAGTTCACTATCAAAAACCTTAAGGCTAACGGTCTTTACGAGTTCAAATTTGCCGCTTACAAAAAGAATGCAAAGGGCAAGTGGGAACGCGGCGACTACTCAACAACGAGCTACAGGTATTACTACAAAACCACAATCACCAAGACAAAGGTGACTAAAAACACGGTTGACCTCAGCTGGAAGCGCAACAAGTCCGCTACCTACTACACGGTTGAATACGCAACCAACCGCGATATGAAGGGCAGCAAAAAGGTCAACGTCAGTCCCAACTCAAAGACCTCTTACAAAATCAAGGGGCTCAAAAAGGGCAAAAAGTACTTTATCCGCGTACGCGCGGTTAAAAAGGTCGGCGGCAAAGCCTACATCGGCGAATTTTCAACCCGCAAGACCGTAACAATCAAGTAACGTAAAACCGAACAGAGCTATTCTGTTCGGTTTTATTCTAACAATAAAAGACAGGTAAATTATTATGAAGAATTACAACTGGGCGTGCATCGGCTGCGGCAGCATTGCAAACGAGATGGCGCAGGCGATGGCGCAAAAGGGCAAAAGGTTTTACTGTGTTGCCTCAAGAACAAAGTCAAATGCGGCGTCGTTTGCAGAGCGTTACGGCATTGAACGTGTTTACGACAGTGCAGAAGATGTTTTTGCCGACGAAAATGTGGACATTGTTTACATCGCAACACCGCACAACAGGCACGTTGAACACATAATCAAGGCGGCAAACAGCAAAAAGCACATTCTTTGCGAAAAGGCGATTACATTAAACAGCGACGAGCTTGAACTTGCAGTTCAGGCGTGCCGCAAAAACGGCGTAATTCTTGCCGAGGCGATGACTATCTACCATATGCCCGTGTATAAAAAAGTGTACGAGCTTATGCAAAACGGCAGGCTCGGGCAGCCCAAGGTGGTTGAAGTTAACCTCGGCAGCAACAAGGAATACGATATGACCAACCGCTTTTTCAACCCCGATTTGGCAGGCGGCGCAATGCTTGATATCGGCGTGTACGCGCTGTCGTTTGCGTGCTGCTTTGCGCATTTTGCCCCTGTGGACAAAAAGTCAACCGTCACTCTTGCACCGTCCGGTGTTGACGAGCAGGAAACAATTTTGCTTGCAGATGACAGCGGCAAAATCGCAAACGTCACGCTGTCGCTCACGGCAAAACTGCCTAAACTCGGCATTGTGTCGTTTGAAAACGGCTACGCTGTTTTTGATAACTACAACCGCGCGCACCGCGTAACAGTTCAGTTTAACGACGGCACGCAAACCGTGGCAGAAAGCGACCCCGAGGTGTCGCCCCTCGTTTACGAAATTGAGGATATGGAAACTGCGGTAAGCGGCGGCGAAAACAAGATGATGCTTGATAACACCGTATGGGTTATGGCGCAGATGACCAAGCTGCGCCGCGAGTGGGGCATAGTCTACCCTGAAGAAAAATAATGCCCGCAGAATAATCGTTGTGTTAAAACAGGTTATATGATATAATTATATAAATAACCTTGCGCTGGATGATGCATATGAAAACAAAGAAAAAAACTAAAGTTATAATTTCCGCAGTAGTTGTGCTTGCGCTTATCTGTTCTGTGCTCGCAGGGCTGGGGCTCAATGCTTTTGCACGCACAAGCGGCACCTCGGGCGCGCTTACGTGGACGCTTGATAACGGCGTTTTCACCGTTGAGGGCAGCGGCTACGGCGATAATTACAGCACGTCGTCGCGCCCTGCGTGGTACAGCGAACGCGAAAGTATCAATATGGTTATTGTTAATTCCGGCGTTCAGGCGCTCGGCGATTACTGGTTTGACGGCTGCACGCAGCTCACCTCCGTTGATTTGCCCGGCTCGCTTGTAAAGCTCGGCGCAAACTGCTTCAGCGGCTGTACTGCGCTGCCGAACATCACAATGCCCGATAACTGCTGCGAATACTATAACAACGTTTTTTACGGCTGCACATCGCTCAAGTGGGCGGTGCTTGGCCGCGACAATACAAATAACTCGCACAAAATCCCTAACTACACGTTTTACGGCTGCACAAATCTTGAAAATGTTATGGTCGGCAAGGACTACACGGGGCTTGGAACGCAGGTGTTTAGGAACTGCAGCAAGCTCACTGCCATTGTGTGGTCAGGCAGCACAATTTCCACAGTGCCCACGCTGTACTTCCCGTCAAACGCAAAGTTTGTCGGCAACGATGATGTCTGCAACTGGTGCAGCAGCAAGAGCAGAGGCTACATAAATATTAACGCAAGCTGTGGCAGCAGCCTCAATTATTCCTACAATCCGTCTGCAAGGTCGCTCACCCTTTCCGGCAGCGGCGCAATGACCAGCGCACCGTGGAACAACTGGCACTATTTTATTGAGGATATCGAACTCGGCAGCGCGACTTCCGTCTGCGACGACGCCTTTAAAAACTGCGAGTTTTTAAGCGGCGAGGTTACAGTTCCCGCAACCGTTACCTCAATCGGTGCAAATGCGTTCAGCGGCGCAGGCGCAACACAGTACGCAATTGAGGGGCAGAGCGTCAGCGTAAATTCTTCGGCGTTCAGCGGCAACAACCTGATTTTCTACGGCAAGCGCGGCAGCGGTGTTTACGACTATGTGCTGTCAAAGCGAGGCGACAATAACGATATTAACTGGAAATACTACTGCCTCGGCAGCCACGTTTTCGGCAATAACGACAAATGTGCGTACTGCGATAAATACAACAGCTCAAAGGTTATTGAGGACTGCGGCGAGCACAATTTTGTGTACCAGTACCGACTCGGCAAAAAGCTGTATTACAAGTGCTCGCATTGCGAAACTGCAGATTACGCCGTCAACGCACGCGAGCTGCTGCTCGACTTCGGCTGCGCGCTTACAAGCGACAGCACATCGTACCAGCAGAGCAACTACGACGGCAGGTTTGACGTCTACCGCGACGGCTACATCAACGGCAAGGACTACAAGATAATCCGCGATATCAAAAACGGCACGCCTACCGATTTTGATATGACGCTTACAAATGAAAACGCCACAGCGGAAACCAAGGCGCTGTACAAATACATCGTTTCCACCTACGGCAACAACATTATTTCCGGTCAGCAGGAATCCACCTGGATGGGCAGCGTTGACTACGAGATGAATTATATCTACAACAACACAGGCAAGTACCCTGCAATCCGCGGACTTGACTTTATGAACGACGATTTCAGCGGCTGCGTTCAGCGTGCAAAGGCGTGGAAAAACCGCGGCGGCATTGTTACAATCTGCTGGCACTGCGGCACCTCGTTTAACGGCAGCTTTAACGAAAGTCAGAGCGAGGAGTTAACCGACGCGCAGTGGGAAGCAGTGCTTACCGAAGGCACAACGGAAAATAAAAAGTTCATCAAGGCGATGGACAAGGCAGGCAACGCCCTGCTTGAGCTGCAAAACGAAGGTGTTCCCGTGCTGTGGCGACCGTTCCACGAGTTCGACGGCGCATGGTTCTGGTGGGGCAAGGGCGGCAGCGACAGATTCATACGCCTGTGGAAAATGATGTACAACCACTTCACCTACGACCTCGGGCTTAACAACCTCATCTGGGTGCTCGGCTACTGCCACAACGGCACGGACTACGGCACGGACCTTGCCGAATGGTACCCCGGCAACCGCTACTGCGACATTGTGGGCGCGGATACCTATGAGGTTGCTCAGAACGGCGCGGAAGCAAGGCTGTATGAGCCGATATACAAAATCGTCGGCGACGCAAAGCCGATGGCTATGCACGAAACGGGACTTATCCCCACTGTCGGGCAGTATGAGGACGTGCCGTGGTGCTACTTTATGACCTGGCACACAACCTATATCACGGACGAAAATACTACCGACCACATCAACGACATCTACAATAGCGACTACGTTATAACGCTTGACGAGCTGCCCGATGTTTACCACTAAAAAATCAAAAGCTGTATCGCAATTATCTGCGATACAGCTTTTTGTTATGTGTATTCTATTTTGCTTTCCACTGTTCAACGGTAATCTGGTCGCCGTCGAAGATGAACGCGTTAATGCGGTCTGTGTTTTCAGAGTCTGTTTCAAAGAAAATGCTAAGGTCGCTGTCTGTAAGGTAGAAGTGGTAAACATCCTCGTGCAGACCGGAGCCGCTCATATTGCTTTCACTGTAATACTCGCCGTCTGTGTAGAATGCAAGCGTTTTTTCGTCCTCGTCAACCTCGCCGAATACAGATTCGTTAGTGCCGTATTTGTCCTCAAAGTATTCGGAATACCAGACGTAATTTGAAAGGATTGAATAGTCGTTGCAGCTGCTGTCGCACTTTGAAGCTCTGCAGATTATGCCCTTGTAATTGTCGCTCTCGTAGGTGAAAACGTTGTTCGAATACTCGTTGTTGTAAACGTAAAATGTGTCTGTGCCGTCGTTCCAGGTTGCGCAGTCTGCACCGTCTGCGTAGAAGGTGTAGGTGTTTTCGATAGTTTCGCTCTCTCCCTCAAGGCGCTCGATTACTGTGCCGTCCTCGGAAAATTCAAACGAGAATCCGCCGCAGCCGCCGTTGATGATTGTGTTCATATACCACTTTTCAGAGCAAAGGTTCTCACGGAATGCGCTGTCAAGATCGTCGATGTTGCTGTCGTTTTCTTCGCTCTCTTCGGTTTCCTCGGTTTCTGCTGCTTCGCTGTCGTCTGTGTCTGTATCGTCAGTGTCGTCTTTTGCGTTGCCGTCGTTATCAACTACGCCCGACTGACCGTTTTTGCCCGGGAAGTGTCTGAAAATAGTGTCGTCGTCAATAATGCAGTCAATTGTTTTTTGTGCGTCGTTAATTTTAACGTCCTCAAAAATGTGGTGAGTTTCGTTATAGTTGTAAATGTAGTTGTACTCATCCTGCAGAAGCACGTCGATTTTATCGTCCAGCACATTGCCGTCCTCGTCAAGGCTTTCCTCTTCCATATCGTCAAAGGTGTTTTCAAATTCTGTGTACTGAACATACGCGCCGTTGAAGTTGGGCAGGTTGCTCGTCGTGCTGTCGTCTGTGTGCCAGTTGGTTGCAATAAGCACAATGATTACCGCAAGCATTACTATGCCTACCACGCCGCCGATGATGCCGAGGATAAGACCTGTGTTGCTCTTTTCCTGAACTGCAGCCGCGCCTGCGTAAGGCTGCTGCGCATAGCCCTGCGGGCGCTGCGGATACGGTCTGTTGTAGCCCTGCGGCATTGGTCTTTGCTGCGGATTGGGGCGGTTAACGTATGCGTTGCTGTACTGGTTGTTCTGCGGTCTGTTTGCAGGATAATTTGGTCTGCGGTCGTAGGGGTAATTGTTGTTTGGATAGTTGTTCATTTTTCTCTTTCCTTTCATATATACCAAAAAGTAAACTCTCAATTTTTCGCTCTCGGGATTGCCTCCCTTTGTCTACGGCTACATCATAGCACAAAGTTTGCATAGCAATTCAGATTTGTAAAAATTGGACGTTTTTATGTAAAATTTGGTAAAAACAGCCGCAAATCTCCCAAAAAAACAACCCCCCGCCTGTAAACAGGTAGGGGGTGTAATGCTTTGTTCTGTATTAATAGCCGCCCATAGCATAGTTGCCCGAGTAGATTTCCGTCACCTTATTTGTGTCAAGGTCAACATAGCTGATAACTGCCTTTTGGCCGTCATTTATGCGTTTGCAAAAATATGCGCGGTCGGGTGTAACGCAGTAAAGCACGTCGCAGTCAATGCCTATAACATCTTCTGCGGTGTAATCGCTGCCCGTGGTGTCCATGCACTTCAACATACCGTCGTCCATAAAGTAGAACTTGCCGTCGTCAATATAGTAAACGCCGTCAAAGTCAAACAGAATTTCCGACTTTTCGCCCTCAAGCTTTACAAGCTTGCTCTGCGAGTTATCGTCGGGGTTGAAAACGCCGAACATATTGCCGTCGGACGTAAACACTTTTGCAAGGTGGTAATTGTCGCCCAGATCAGGCAAATCGCGCTCTGCAACAAATACTATATCGGAATTACCTTCGCCGTTGCTGTTAACGCTCACGGCGTCAATCTGGTTAACCGGCTCGCTGTAACCGTCGTAGCAGTAGAGGTAATCGCCGTCAAATTCGCCGGTGTACAGATTAACGTTTTTGGAAATATCTGTGCCGTCATAGGCGTAACCCGACTTGTGCTCGGAACCCTCAACAGTCTGAAAATCGTTGTCCTCACAGTACTGATAAATCATGCAGCCCTTCTCGCCAAGCGAAACAAGGCACATCACATAATTGGTGAGCCCAAGTTCTTTGGCGGATTTAATGTTAAACTCTTTATTTATTTTATCATTAGTAAAGTCGTACGAATAAATGCCTGTCGGCTGATAGTCGTGGTCGTAGTAGTAAATCTTGCCGTCAACTCCGCGGAATTCCATACAGCAGCCAACGATGTCGGGTGCTTTTTTTACAAGCATTTTTTCAAAGTTGGCGTAGTTGCCTGTTTTTGGAGTGGTGTCGGCTTCTTCGGTGGCTTCCTCGGTTGGCTTTTCCGTCGTTTCCTCTGTGGTTTCTTCCTCAATCACCGTGTCGTTCTCATCAACCACGCGCGACGGTGTGTTCTTTCCGGGGTAGTGCTCGTAAATGTTGCCGTTATTTAAAACGCACTCAATAATATGCTTTTTCTGATTAATCGAAAAGCTGCTGAACAAATCGTAAATGCCGTCGTAATTTACAAGGTAATTGTGTTCTTCCTCAAGCACAACGTCAATCTTGTCGTCCTTAACGTCGCCGTTGTTATCAAGGTACGGCTCTTCAATCGTGTCAAATTCAGATTCAAACTCGGTCATCTGGAACACCGCGCCTGAAACGTTTGGCGTTACGGTTGTAGTGTCGCCCGATTTGCTGAACGCGATTACAAGCACAATCACGGCAATCACAAGCAGCCCCAAAACGCCGCCTATAATTCCCAGTATAACGCCAAGGTTGCTCTTCTTTTTTGCAGCCGCGTCGCCCTGTGGCATCGGCGGGCGCTGCATATTGGGCGGATACGCGCCGTTTGGCATTTGCTGTTGCGGCGGATACGGCGGTCTGCCCTGCATATTGGGCGGTGGCGGCTGTATCGGTCTTTGCGCCTGATGATACTGCGGCTGCCGCGGCTGGTTGCCGTTTGCAGGTCGTCCCTGTTGGTTTGCAGGGTTTGGTCTGCGGTTGTTTGGATAATTAGGATTGCCGTTCAAATGTATTCCTCCTTTATATACTATATACCTATTGTATCATAGCAAACAGGCAAGGTCAATCTTAAGTGCGGCGCACAACACAAAACTTACAAAAAATCACACGCCCTATTGAAAAAACGTCTGTAATGAATTATAATATTAGTATTATACGAAAGGAAATACGGTATGAAAAAGTTTTTGGTAGTTGTTGATATGCAAAACGATTTTGTTGACGGCGCGCTCGGCACACCCGAAGCGCAGGCGATAGTCGGCAACGTCGTGCGTGAAATTGAGAATTTTGACGGCGAGGTTTTTGCAACGCTCGACACACACTATGAAAATTATTTGTCCACCGCCGAGGGTAAAAAGCTGCCCGTGCCGCACTGTATTAAGGGCACAGACGGCTGGCTGCTCAACGCCGATGTGCAAAAAGCGCTTGAGGCAAAGGGCTTTACCCCTGCGGAAAAAGGCACCTTCGGTTGCGTTGCGCTGCCGAATATGCTTGCGCAAAAGGTCGGCACAGAAGATTTTGCGGTCGAACTTGTCGGTCTTTGCACGGATATCTGCGTTGTGTCAAACGCGCTGCTGCTCAAAGCAATTTTCCCGGAAAGGGCAATAAGCGTTAAAGAAAGCTGCTGCGCAGGCGTAACGCCCGAATTGCACAATGCGGCAATCGCAACTATGAAAAGCTGCCAGATAGATATTATTTAGCAAACAACGGAGGACTCATTATGTTTGATGCACAAAAAGTTAAGGACGGTTGCGTAAACTGGATAAGGGATTTTTTTGAAGAAAACGGCAAGGGCTGCAATGCGGTAGTCGGCATTTCCGGCGGTAAGGACAGTTCCATTGTTGCCGCACTCTGCGTTGAAGCGCTCGGCAAGGACAGGGTAATCGGCGTGCTTATGCCAAACGGCGAGCAAAGCGATATTGATATGGCAAAGCTGCTCGTTAGCCACCTCGGCATTAAGCACTATATTGTCAATATCAAGGACGCATACGACGGCGTGGTCAACAGCCTGCCGTTTGAACTCAGTCAGCAGAGCCGCGAAAATCTTGCGCCGCGCATCCGTATGGCGACGCTTTACGCCGTGTCGCAAAGCCACAACGGCAGGGTTGCAAACACCTGCAATCTGTCCGAGGACTGGGTAGGCTATGCCACGCGCTACGGCGATTCCGTGGGTGATTTCAGCCCGTGTTCAAATATCACGGTTGCCGAGATGAAGCAAATCGGCAGACTGCTCAACCTGCCCGACGTTCTTATTGACAAGGTACCGTCGGACGGACTTTGCGGCAAAACGGACGAGGACAAGCTCGGCTTTTTGTACGAGGAACTTGACAGATACATTCGCACGGGCGAGATTGACAACCCCGTTTCAAAAGAGCGTATTGACCGCCTGCACAGGATTAATCAGTTTAAACTCGAACTAATGCCTGCGTTTGAGCCCGAAATTTAGCGAGGTTACACTATGAAATTTGCACCCATTGTTGAGTCCCTGCTCGACACGGACTTATACAAATTCAATATGGATCAGGTGATTTTTCACAAGCACACCGATTTGTGCGGCGAATACTACTTTAAGTGCCGCAACAACAATGTTGTGTTCACCAGAGAAATGGCGGACGAAATCTGCGCGCAGATTGACCACCTCTGCACCCTGCGCTTTACAAAAGAGGAGCTTGACTACCTGCGTTCAATCCGTTTTATCAAAAACGACTATGTTGAGTTTTTGCGCCTGTGGCGCCCGATACGCGAGTATGTTACTGTGGAACTTGACGGCGACGGAAAACTCGATATCGTTGTAAGCGGTCCGCTGTTTTCCGCCATGCAGTTTGAGATTTACCTGCTCGAAATTGTTAATGAAGTCTACTTCCGCATGAAGTACGACTACAACGAGCTGCTTGAATCCGCAAAGGAGAGGCTTGATAAAAAGATTGCCGATTTCAACTCCGGCAAATACACCTTCAAGTTTGCGGAATTCGGCTGCAGGCGCCGCCTGTCGCGCGAGTGGGAGGATGTTGTTGTTAAGCGCCTCGCGCAGGAAACATCAAACTGCGTAGGCACGTCAAACGTATACCTTGCAAAAAAGTACAATCTCACCCCAATCGGCACCTACGCGCACGAGTTTGTGCAGATGTATCAGGGCATCGATTCCATTCCGCTTTCGTACACAAACCACTATGCAATGGTGGACTGGTACGATGAGTACGACGGCGACAACGGCACAGCGCTTACCGACACAATCACAACCGATTTGTTCCTGCTCGACTTCAACCGCTCGATGGTCAACAACTATTCGGGCGTGCGCCACGACAGCGGCGACCCCTACGAGTGGGGCGAAAAAATGATAACGCACTACCAAAAATACGGCGTTGACCCCAAGAGCAAGCAGCTTCTGTTCAGCGACAGCCTTGATTTTGACAAGGCGCAGGCGCTTTACGATTACTTTAAGGACAGAACAAGGGTGTCCTTCGGCATAGGCACGTTCTGCTCAAACGACACCTGCGAAAAATCGCTCAACATCGTAATCAAACTGCAGTACGTCAATGGCAGACCCGTTGCCAAGCTGTCGGACAATCCGTCCAAGGCAATGTGCCGCGACGAGGATTACCTCGAATACCTCAAGCGAGCCGTAGTTTTCAGAATAGACAGGGAACAGTAAAAAAATCTCAAGGATGTTTGTCCTTGAGATTTTTTGTGAGCATTGCCCGTTTGAGCAATGTGAAAAGAGGGCGTGTTCATTTACATCGCCTGCGACGGCAAACGGTAGCCGAGGCTGATTTTATCCGCAATCATTGCAATAAACTCGCTGTTTGTGGGCTTGCCGCGCTCGGCTTGTATCGTGTAGCCGAAAAAGGACGACAGCACCTCAACGTCGCCGCGGTTCCACGCCACTTCAATCGCGTGGCGTATTGCGCGCTCAACCCTGCTGGCGGTAGTCTGGTACTCCTTTGCAACGGTAGGGTACAGAATTTTCGTTACAGAGCTTAGCATACTTTTGTCGTTAACGCAAAGGATAATCGACCTGCGCAGGTACTGGTAACCCTTGATGTGCGCCGGAACACCGATTTGCCGCATAATGTCGGACACAAGCGTTTCCAGACTGTTCGGGATTGTTATCATACTGCCGCCGTTTTGCGTAATAAGCTGGTCAATCCGCTTTGCCACAACGTCGGGTCTGATTGGTTTGATAAAGTGAAAATCGGAACCGCACTTCATAATCTGCTCTTCAAATTTGGGTGCGGTTATTCCTGCCATGGTAAAGATAACCGGCGGCTTTGCCAAGTTCTCTTTTATGTACTGCATAACCTCTATGCCGTCGCAGCCTGCCATAAATACGTCAAGCAGCACCGCGTCGTAGTGGCAGGCTTCAAGCTTTTTAATAACCGTTTCGCCCTCGCGGCTGCACACGGTTGTGTTGTATCCAAGTGCCTGCAATTCCTTTTCGCAAGCCTTTCCTATCTCCTCAGTATCATCCGCAACAAGAATTGTTTTGTTGCTGTTCATACTTACCTCCCCGGCAACACTTACCAAAGCCCTGTATCTCGGGCTTTGCTGTGTGCCTGATTAAAAACTTGTAGCGCTACTGTTACAAATAATACCATATGTCGCTTCAAAATGCAACAAATTTACACAAAAAAGAACGCACAATGTACACATTTGGTTAATGTGCCACATTTTTGTGTCGAATTTTATCGAATTCGCGCCCTGTTTAATGTAAAATCACCATAAGTTTTGCAGCAATTGTCAAACCCTGCAACCTTTTAATTATTCTTGTACAATTTGCAAATCTGCCGCCGACGTTGCGCAGGCTGAATAATTGTGTTATAATCACAGCAGAGGTGGCAGATATGAACGATTTTGAAATTAATTTCAGGGACAGGCTGTTCAACGAAGATAATATGTACACCCGCGTAAAAACTATGGCGCAGACGGAAAATATGAGCAACACGCTCGCCGCCCTCACCTTTATGTGCGAAAAGCATCAGGGGCAGTTCCGTAAGGGCTACAGGTATTCTGCAGAGCAGGTTAAGTACATCAACCATCCGCTTATGATGGCGTGCCACGCGCACGCAATGGGCATAAGGGACGACGTAATTATGGCGGCAATCCTGCTGCACGACGTTGTTGAGGACACAGGCACCTCGCTTGACGAGCTGCCCGTAAACGACGAAATCAGGCAGCTTGTAGACCTGCTCACATTTAAAATGCTGCCCGGTAAAACAAAGGCGGAAAGTAAGGCGGCGTATTTTGAAGCAATTGCCGGCAGCGAAAAAGCAAGCGTTGTTAAGGTGATTGACAGGTGCAACAATGTTTCAACCATGGCAGGCTGCTTCAGCCGCGAAAAGCTGATTGAATATATTGCGGAAACCGAGGAATACGTTATCCCTCTACTTCGAACAATTAAAAACAAATACCCCGAGCACAGCGATATCGCCTTTATGGTCAAGTACCAGATTATCAGCCTGCTCGAGAGTATAAAAGCTTTACTGTAAACAAAAGCACTTTGCAAAACACATTGTTTTGCAGGGTGCTTCTTGATATCGGGCAAATAATATGTTAAAATATTATCAATAAGCAGTATGGAGGTATATTTATGAAAAAAGTCATTAGTTTGTTTTTATCGTTAGTTATGCTTATTAGCATAACCGCAGGAATTGACTTTAATTCTTACGCTAAAGACGAAATAAGGGATAAAAACTTTGCAGAGTTTGACGCGAAGGTTAAAAATCTTATGGAAACCGTGTCGCCGTCAATATTCAAAACACTTGCACAGGATGGCGACAAAAGCGCCGTTATCGCCGAACTCAAGGGCTCGGCGTACGACAAGCTTGACGATTACTATTTCTCGTTCCTAAACAGCGGCGATGACGCAGACGTAAGTTTTTATGCGCTGTATAATTTCTGCGAACAGAACAAAAACGCAGAGGGCGAGCTTGGCACTTACGCGCAGGACACTCTGGCAAAGCTTAAGGCGCTCGGCGCGCAGTACAACACCGCCGCAAACGCCCTTGCAACAGAACTGGATACGGCGTACAACGCATTGGGCGAGGACTACGGCGCATATCTCCCGACGGAAACCACGCTCACCAAGTCCGAAACAAGGAACATCAACGTAAACGGCACACCGCTTGCGGAATGCCCTGCAGGCAAGGCGCAGTTCCTCATTGACTATATCAACGCTATGTTCGAGACTTACGGTTCTCCCGAAAGGGCGGAAAATGTTGCGGACGTCGTTTACTACTTTATGATGGACGAGGGCGGAATGCAGATTGTGCTTGCAAGATATTTCGGCACTGCGCTTCTTGGCGGCGCGCAGGTTAAAGCCGACGGCTCGAACACCGTAATCACCTGGAATAATTACGAAGATGTGTTTAAGGACATATACCCGTTTGCCGTGTATCTCAGCGACAGCGGTATGTCCGAGGCGGATTATAACGTGCTTACCGACGATGATAAAGCAATAGTTAACGAGCATTACAGGACTTATTTAGGCACCTATTTGCTTATGACTCTGTTCCCGTCGGAAAGCAGCGAAGGCTCGGTTCGTTCCAGGTACTATGTTGAAATGTGCCTTGGTCTTATGGTGCTCACTGGCTCATTCGGCGACCTTGACGCCTGCAAAGAATATGTTAACGCGCAAAAGATTACAGACGCACAGTTCACCGAATTTTGCAGATATCTCAAGGAAGAGCTTAAGCTTACAGGCTACAACAAGAGCAAGATTACAAATTATCTTCAGACTAATTCGCCGTTCTCGCCGCTTGCAACAAAGTACTTCCTCGGCTATATTACTGACAGCGGCTCGGGCGACTACGTTTCGCTGTTTTTTGAGGCTTGCCTCAAGGACGATCTGACCGAAGCAAAGAGCTACGTTCTTAACGATACCGACTACAGCAAGGTATACATTTTCCTCCACGGCTTCGACGGCAATCCGCTGCCTATGATTGACAGGCTTAACGCTATGATGGCGTCCGAAGTGCTTGTTGACAGATTCGGCACACAGCTTACAAGCAAGGGCATTAAAGCGCGCGACGCCGCAGAGCCTGCACTCTGTTCGGAGGACTTTTTCAACTACAACTACGGCATTAAGCCAGGCATTAAGAATAAGTATTCTTACAGCAACTATGCGCCCGATAAGGCGCTTATGATTGCTGTTGCCAATGCTCAAATCAACACAACGCTCGACAGTTATCTCAGCCCAACCTCAACCTACGGTTCGATGATTAACATCGTTATCTCCGGCTTGATTGAAAGCGAGCTTGATATTTACACTACGTTCCACGATGTGTGGTCGCGCCTTTACGCCACCCCGACGGAAACTGCAATGTCGCTCACACCTGCGCTCACAATTCTCGCGGATGAGCTTGTTGCGCCTGTATTTTTCAACAGGTCGGGCGACGCGTTTTACGGCTTGCTTGACGGCTTCCTGCTTAATAAAAAAGACGCCGCGCTGTATCCTTACTCGCAGGCGGCAGGCGATACTAAAATCGGTATCGGCTCCCTCAGCATCGACCTCAACAAGGCAGTTCCTGCAATCAACGCATGGCTTATGGCAACAACCGACAGCGCGAAAAACGCCGCTGCCTCTGCCGTAGGCTACTACAAAGCACCGTACGACACAACCGTGCCGCGCTTTACAAATATCTATATTGCCGACAGAATTATTGCAAAATCAAGTATCGGCACGGACAAAGACGCAAGGAAGAGATTCGGCTACTTCAAGACCGCTGTTGACGAGTATGTTGCAAACCACGGCGACGACGCAAGGCTGCACAAAGAGGGTGCGCAGCTGCAAACAGGTCTTAACAACGTTTTTGTTGCCCTGCCGCAGATTATCGACAGAACGCTCGAGCTTATGGGCGCAGATAATATTCACTTCTCAACCGTCAAAACTGTTGACGGCAAGCAGGTTAACACGTTTGCGCAGAGCCTCAAGGCGGTTAACAACAAGCCCGTTGACGAAATCATTGACGTTGTTGACACAAGCTATGTTCGGTATCAGCGCACAATCTCAATGTTTGCTTACGGCAATCAGGAACACACAATTTCCGATATGCTCAAGCTGTCAAAAGAACTCGGTCTGTTTATGTTCTTCACTTCGTACGACAGCTATTATGCGGAAAAATATAACTACAACGCGTTTGAAGCAAACCACGTTCACACACCTGCAAAGGTTGCGGTTAAGGAAAAGATTGTTCCTGCAACCTGTACCAAAGCAGGCTCTTACGATGAGGTTTATTACTGTACTGTTTGCGGCAAGGTTACAAAGCGAACCAAAAAGACAATTGCAAAAACGGCGCACATCGCAGTAGCGGTTAAGGCTGTTCCCGCAACGTTCAACAAGGCGGGCAAAACCGCGGGCAAGCGCTGCAAGGTATGCGGCAAGGTTCTCACAAAGCAGAAGGTGGTTAAAAAGCTTGTTTCGCCTTCAATCACCAAAACCAAAGCGGACAAAAGAGCCTTTACCGTCAGCTGGAAAAAGGCGCCCACGGTTGCAGGTTATCAGATTCAGTACTCATTAAAATCCAACTTCAAAAGCGCTAAAAGTGTAAGGATTACAAAGGACACCACCACAAGCAAAAAGATCAAAAACCTTAAAGCCGGCAAAAAATACTATGTTCGCGTTCGCGCTTACAAAAAGATAAACGGCAAAACGCAGTACAGCAAATGGTCCGCAAAAAAGGCTGTTACTACCAAGTAAATTAATACCTTTAAATCACCGCAGGCGTTCAGGTCTGCGGTGATTATTTATACCGATATAAAAATAAATGTTGCAATATAAAAATAAAATAGTATAATGTAATTAATTTAGGTTAATATGCCCTATGCTTATTAATGCTATATTATTTTTGTTATGAGGTAATTTTTATGGCACAGGATTTTGACAAGAAGGACAAAAAGACTATCCTTATGGTGGACGACAGCACTGTTTATCTTGAGATGATGTCTGTCACAATCGGCAACGATTACGAGTTAAAATTCGCCACCGACGGTCAGAAAGCGCTGCATATGCTGGAAAACGAAAAGGATATTTCCCTTATCCTGCTCGCGCTTCAGATGCCGTATATGAGCGGCATTGAGTTCCTTATGGAACTTAAGAAGAACGATGCAATCAAGGATATCCCCGTTATTGCGCTTACTACTGCGGAAGATAATGAGGCTGCCTGCCTCTGCCTCGGCGCGGTTGATTATGTTAAGAAAAAGCCCTTCCCGATGCGCTCCGTTCTTGTGGAAAAAATTGAAAAAGCGCTCAACTCAAACCGCGGCTTGCAGGAAGTTGACCTCGACTCATATATCAACTCGCTGTTTTCGGAATACTCAACTGTGTTCCTCATTGATGCTCAGGATTTTTCTTTCGACTCCTTCTCGGAGGACGAGAATTATCGCCCGCTTCACTTAAAGCAAAGGGGCTCAAACTTCTTTGATTTTATCAACAATACGATTGCCGAGTATGTTTTTGAGGAAGACCGCGCAAAGCTTTACGACATTTTTGATAAGGACAAGTTTGAAGCTGATATGCACGCACAGAAGAGCCTGTCCACGGATTTCCGCCTTTGCATCAAGGGCAAGCTTCTGCACTATCATATGAAAGCGATGCTCGTTCCTGACGAAAAGCAGCAGATTATGATCGGCATCTCCGACGCGGAGGAAACTGCAATCGCTATGGAAACGCTTCACGCTTTCCGCGAGGATAAGGGCAGCTATGCGCGTGTGGCGCAGGCGCTCGCGGCGGACTATATGTGCATTTACTACGTGCACCTTGCAAGCAACAGCTTTATCGAATACAGCTCAATTCCCGCGTACTCAACGCTCAGGCTCGCAAAAAGCGGCGAAAACTTCTTTACCTTCGCCCTCAAGAGCTTTATTGAAGGCGTTAACCCGATTGATACCGAGCGCGTGGCTCGCCAGTTCACAAGGGAAAACGTGCTTGAAACCATTAACAAGTACGGCGCGTTCACAATTTCGTTCCGCTTAACCTTTGAGGATAACGACGCTTACGTTGCGCTCAAAGCAACCAAGCTGGTTAACGACGGCGCAGAGTATCTGGTAGTCGGCATCAGCAATATCGACGCACAGATGAACGCCCAGCTTCACTAAACAAATTCGACACGCTGTGAGGATGAACGAAAAAGATGCAGAATCCCGTTTTCTTGCGAACTTTGCTGTACGACGGTACCGCTTGTGAGCAAAAAACGGGAAACGCCAAAACCCGCAGGAACTCAATGTTACTGCGGGTTTTCATAGATATTATTTATCAGGTGCTTCGCACGCGGAGCGTCGGGGTCGCCGCTCCCTACTGTTTCTCCAAAATAGTATTTCGGCGTGGTTATGCACTTTTTCGACAGCCTCAAACAGGCACTCACCGAGTGCCTGTTAATCTTTTGCGTGTTAACTTGTTATGCATCAATACTGTCCAGCATTGTGTTAAGATACTCTGCCATTTCTTCGGCATCTTCTTCACTTATGCCTAATTCATTCATATAACGCTCTTTGAGTTGATCGGTAAAGTCCGATTCATAATTATTTAAACACTTCCAAGTCGCTTCTGTTAATCCAAGCTTATTTAACAAATAGTCGTTAGCTTCTTTATCGAGCCTTTTTAACAAATCTGCGTCGTAGATGTTAAAGTATCTTTGGAAAACAAATTCATTTATGATGTCTTTTGTTATTCTAAATATTGACTTAGATATATCTCCCAGCTTAGCATAATAATCTATAAAATATGGAGCAGAAGGAGCCTCCCTAACAGGATCAATGCCAAAAGTTTCAGGATCTGCACCATCTAAAGCGGTGCAAAATTCATCGAATTTCGGAAGCATATCACAAACAACTGCACTTGTTTCTTTGCAAATAATACTTATGTCCACGTTGTTAATATAGGCAAAAATAACATTGTAGATTGATTCACGGGTTTTTGGTTGAATAAATGGAACAAGTTTAAATTTATAAGACTTTTCTTTTCCTAATGAGCGTTTTATTCCATATACTTTTTCAGCATATTGACAAACGAGATACAGTTTTACGGTCATATATAAAATTTCTGTATCAAGTTTTGCATTTTCATCAAAAAACGCAGTATTGTGGCGCTTGTCTATTAATGCATTAATAGCCTTGACACAGGGCAATTCATCAAACTTGTCTTTATCAAATTCGCTTTCACCAAAAACACCAATTTTAGTTTTTAAATTTTCACAAGCTTTGGCTTGTTCTTTCAAAAAATCTATGTCTTTTACTTTTTCTTTCGCATCTTCATAGTTAACAACGGGCAATGTTTCAAACCCTTTAGGGTCAGGAATAACTTGACTAAATAATTTAGCAATACCGGTTATTGTTTTATTGTCATAAAAGCTCTTTACAATTTCGCACAGCTTTTCGGTAACGCCTTCTTCGTTACCCCATATTCCAAACAGTTCATCATAAGCATCAAGGTTTTTTGACACAGTATAATAATCGCCGTCTACATACGCTTTGTTTGTATATCGCAAAAAGTCTTCAAATAGTTTTTCTATTTTATCCTCATTGCCATCTATTATTGTTTTTTTACCGTCTTCAAGAACTTTTTTCTCTTCTTCGTCATCTTGATAATAGCAACTTATCATAATGTACGTTAGTCTGAACAGGCAAATAACATTAAGCGCAATAACAGATATAAATGCAAGCTTTGAGCCGGAAAGCAGACAGATTACCGCGTACATCTGCAGAAATACAGTATAATAAAAATACGCTTTAAAACAAGTTGCAGGCGGCTCAATAAGCCGTTCCTTAACCATGTTTACCCAATAAATAATTTCTTCATTGTCGGAAAAAATGCTCAGCACGGTAATGGTAATAAAGTTGATTGAAAGTTGTGCTAAAAGTATTTCTATTCCGTGACCGTTAAGCGCCCCAACAGGACAATTCGGCTGATGCAAAAAAATGCGCAAACCCACATCAGCAATAATTGCAATAATGGGAATTCCGATATAGGAGCGTATTATCCATTTATCTTTTGACTCAAGTGCCTTTATGCTTTTTAGCTCTTTTTTAAACGTTTTGCGCCAAACTACTACTATTGCCACAGCAAGTATTATTATTCCAATAATATAGTATAGGGTATCAGTTGCTAAATATTCTTTCATAATATCCCCCTTAACATTTCATTAATTATACTTTATCACAACGCAAAACTTACGTCAAGCCTTCACAAACTGCCCTGTGCATTTTCGTTGCCTTTTTGCTTGAGTTATGGTATAATGATAAAAAATAATTCAAAGGGGAGGTAAATTTATGGAAATGAAGTTTTACAGATGTGAGCACTGCGGTAACATCATCGCAATGGTTAAGAACAAGGGTGTGCCCGTAATGTGCTGCGGTCAGAAGATGACCGAAATCGTGCCCGGCACAACCGATGCTGCGGTTGAAAAGCATGTTCCCGTATACGAAATCAAGGGCAATATGCTTTACGTAACAGTCGGCGAGGTTGAGCATCCGATGCTTGAAGAGCATTACATCGAATGGATTGCTGTTCAGACCGCATCCGGCAATCAGCGCAAAATCCTTAAGCCCGGCGATGCACCAAAGGCAACCTTCGCCCTCGTAGACGGCGACGAGGTAAAAGCGGTATACGCATACTGCAACCTTCACAGCCTCTGGAAGGCATAACCCATCCCAAGCAAAGGCAGCGGTTCTTCCGTTGCCTTTGCTTTTGCGTTGTGGTATAATAAAACGGGCAACTAATTTGAGAAAAGGCAAAAATTATGGTACTTTATATTAACGCCTGTGTGCGCAGTGAAAAACGAGAGTTACGAGGTTGAATAAAGGAGAAGTTATGACACATTACGAAAGAATGTTAAAAGGCATGCTCTACGATCCGAGAGTTGACGAAATACTGGATGAGCAGTTTCCGTTTCAGGACAAACTGTGGGAATTCAATCAGCTAAAGCCATCGGATGTGGAGAAAAAAGAGCAGTATATGAAAGAAGTCTTTGCCGAGTGCGGCGAGAACTGCTATATTGAGCTGCCGTTTAACGCAAACTGGGGCGGCCATCACGTGCATTTCGGATCTGATATTTATGCAAATTCAAATCTCACGCTTGTTGACGACGGGCATATTTATGTTGGCGACAAGGTGATGTTCGGACCGTATGTAACCATTGCAACCGCCAACCACCCGATTGACCCCGAGCTGCGCGCAAAAGGTCTGCAGTATAACAAGGACGTATATATCGGCGAAAACACGTGGATAGGCTCGGGAGTCGTTATCGTACCCGGTGTTAAGGTCGGCAAAAACGTCGTTATCGGCGCAGGCAGTATCGTAACAAAGGATATCCCCGATAACGTTGTAGCGGTGGGTAATCCCTGCAGAGTTTTGAGGGAAGTATCCGAACACGACAGAGAATACTACTATAAATCCGATAAAATAGACTGGAACGAGATTGACTGATGAATATTAGAAACGCGGAAAATAAAGATGCAAAACGCATTGTAAGCCTGCTCAGTCAGGTGCTTGAACTGCACGCAGAAATACGCCCCGATATTTTTCAAACGGGTACAACAAAATATACCGAAAATGAGGTTGAAGGGCTTATCAAAAGTGAAAACAGGCGTACATACGTTGCGGTTGATGGCAACGGCAGCTTAATCGGATTTGCGCTTTGCGAAGTCAGGAATATTAATTCCCATAATATGGTTCCCCGCAAGGAAATGTATATTGACGATATATGCGTGGACGGAATCGCAAGAGGTCAGCATATCGGCAGCCGGTTGTTTGAGCACGTTAAGCAAGAAGCAAAGGAACTCGGTTGCTATGAGATAACGCTGAACGTCTGGGAAGGCAACGACAGCGCGAAAGCTTTTTACGATAAAATGCAAATGAAACCGAAATCAACAACAATGGAATTCATACTGCAGTCTGATTTGTGAGGCTAAAAATGGAATTGTTTTATACGGACAAAAGAGAAGAATGGCGCGAATATCTGAGCAGTCGTTTTGAAACTGCGGACGAAATATGGTTCGTGTTTCCAATGAAGGAATCGGGCGAAAAAAGCCTTTCGTATAACGATGCCGTAGAAGAGGCGCTATGCTTCGGCTGGATAGACAGCACCATTAAGCATATTGACGAGCTGCACAGAGCGCAGCGTTTTACGCCGAGGCGTAAGGGGAGCCCGTATTCTCAACCGAATATTGAGAGGCTGATTTGGCTTGATGAGAATAATCTTATCCATCCCAAAGTGCGCGAGAGCGTTCTTCCACTCATTGAAACACCGTTCGTTTTCCCCGAGGACATTATTGACGAAATCAAGAAGGACGAAATTGCATATCGGAATTATCTGAATTTCTCCGACCCCTACAAACGCATACGCGTTGCGTATATCGACGCGGCAAGGAATCGCCCCGAAGAATTTGAAAAGCGGCTTAAAAATTTTATTGCAAAAACGCGTCAGAACAAAATCATTAAAGGCTACGGCGGCGTGGATAAATACTATTCTCAGAGGTAATTATGAACTACAAGATTATTGATAAAGAAACATATTACAGAAAAGGCGTTTACCGTCATTTTACAGAGGACTGCAAGTGCTCAACTTCCATGACGGCGCGCATTGATGTAACCGAACTTGTTGAATATTCAAAAAAGACGGGCACAAAGTTTTATCTTAACTTTTTGTACCTTCTTTCAAAGGTGCTCAATTCGCGCGACGATTATAAAATGAACTATCTGTATAAAACGGATGAACTTATCTGCTATGATGTAATCAACCCGTGCCACTATGTTTTTCATGAAGATACGCAGACCTGCACAACGGTTCACTCCGAATATTGCGAAGATTACAAAACCTTTTATGAAAATGCCCTGCGCGATTTGGAAAATGCAAAAAACACCCGCGAGTATGTGTATGACAACGGCGAGTACCCCAACTGGTTTGACGCTTCCTATGTTTCGTGGATATCCTACGATTCGCTGAACGTTGAGCTGCCCGACGGCTATCTGTATTTTCCGCCCATTATTAACTGGGGCAAGTACCGTGAAGAAAACGGAAGACTTATGATGCCCCTTACGGTCCGCCTCAACCACGCGATTGCCGACGGTTATCTCGTTGCAAATGTGTACCGCCTGTTGGAGCAGGAAATTGCGGCTTTTTGTAAGGTAGAAAAATAATGAAAACTCAACATACGATCTCGACTTCATCAACGCAGCAAAAGAAGATTTATATCAACAAAATAGCGAACCCACTGTTTTCAAAGCGGTTCAATAAACTTGTTACGGATACGCAAGAAAACTGAAACAAAACGGTTTAGCAAAGAGGAATTTAACAAGGTAATAATATGACGGATATGAAACTATATCATACAAGCAATCTTGAATTGAAGAATCCCGACGTGAATTACGGCAGAAGAAATGCGGATTTCGGCGGCGGATTTTATCTTTCTGACAATCCTGAATTTTCACAAAAATGGGCAAGCGACCAAAAATCAATCGTTAACGAATACACACTTGATTTAACAGGGCTTGCGGTAAAGCGCTTTTCGCTGGACGCAGAGTGGTTTAAATATATTTCACAAAACCGCGCAGGCTTCCCCGATGCTTACGGCGATACGGATGTTATTATCGGCCCGATAGCTAACGACACGCTTTATGACACCTACGGCATCATCACAAGCGGACTCGTAAGCAGCGAGGATTCATTAAAACTACTTTCAGTCGGCAAGCGATATGTGCAGCTTAATATAAAAACCGAAAAGGCTGCCGCTCAACTCAGGTGGGAAGGTGCAAAGCAGTTAAGCACAGAGGAAATTGCAGCGTCGCAAAACGCCTTGAGAGCAGAGGAAAAAGAGTTCAGAGAAGCCTTTTGGTCTGCGCTCAGCGAACTTGATAATTTCGCGGAAATCGAAGCTATTTTAAGCTGATAAAGTACAAATTCGCTATGTTGTGCAACAGCACTACATATATAAGACAAAGATAAAAACGCAACGTGTATTCTTTGAATATGCCAGAGCAGTTAGGCGCCAGCTAACGAAACCAATACGGTTTTCATTGACTAATTTGCCCTTATATTTTGTTAAAAATACTCGGAATACGCAAAGTATTCCTGCGTTTTTTGTCTCATCTAAGACCAAATCAGCCTAATGAAAACTGCAAGCACTTAAAATGCAGATAGTTAAGATGAGATTTGGTGCTTGAGATTGCAGCTTGGCTGACGCCAAGCAAAAGCGAAAACGCCAAATATCGCTTAAATAACGCATTTTAAGCGTATTGGATTCGTCAGTTGGCGCCTAGGGTAGCCCGGCCGTCTCGCTTTTGCGAGGTAAGTAACCTGCCCCTCCGGGTTGTCCGTTCTTTGTCCCAAACGCAAAAGGGAGGGATTTATATGGACAAAACGGAGTTTACTGTATTCTTTGAAGAACCGTTCTGGATAGGCGTATTCGAACGGGTGGAAAACGGAAAACTGTCCGTGTGCAAAGTCACTTTCGGCGCAGAGCCAAAGGACAGCGAAATATGGGCGTTTATCCTGAAACACTACTATGAACTTAAGTTCAGTCCGGCTGTTAAGGTCGCAAAAAAGCAGAAGGCGGATAATCCGAAACGCCGTCTGCGCAATGCTGCAAAGCAGATGAAGCATACCGGCATCGGTACAAAATCACAGCAGGCTCTGCAGCTTCAGCGCGAGCAGATGAAAACCGAGCGCAAGCAGCAAAGCCGCGAGCAAAAGGAAGCCGAAAAGCAACGACTTTTTGACCTGAAACAGCAAAAGCGAAAAGAAAAGCACAGGGGGCATTAGCCCCTTGCTTTTCTGACGTACACAATGGCATTAAGGAGCAATAAAAATGTTAAATGAAGATTATAAAATCCGCGCTGAAAAGGCGGAGGATTACAGAGAGGTTGAAAACCTTGTCAGGGAATCATTCTGGAACGTTTACCGTCCCGGTTGCAGCGAGCATTATGTGATTCACGTTCTGCGTGATGATCCTGCTTTCGTTAAAGAACTTGACTTTGTTATGGAACAGGACGGCTGTTTAATCGGGCAGAATATGTTTATGAAAACCGTTATCAATTCGGATGACGGAAAAGATATCCCCGTCCTAACTATGGGGCCAATTTGCATCACGCCCGACCTCAAACGCAAGGGCTACGGCAAAAAGCTGCTTGACTATTCTCTGGAACAGGCGGCAAAGCTCGGCTTCGGTGCGGTTCTGTTTGAAGGCAATATCGATTTTTACGGCAAGAGCGGTTTTGATTTTGCCCGCAAGTTTGGCATCCGCTATCACGATTTGCCCGATGGCGCGGACGATTCGTTCTTCTTGTGCAGGGAGCTGATTCCCGGCTATCTTGACGGCATCACCGGCGTTTACCAGACACCGCAGGGATACTATGTAAATGACGAAGACGTTGACGAATTCGACAAAACCTTCCCTCCAAAAGAAAAGCTGAAACTACCCGGACAGCTGTTTGAATAACACAAAAAAGGCACGGATTAATCCGTGCCTGAGGCTGTCGAAAAAGTGCATAACCACGCCGAAGCTCTATAAGCGAAGAATTGTAGGGAGCGGCGTCCCCGACGCTCCGCGTGCGAAGCACCTGATAAATAATATCCATGAAAACCCGCAGAAATATTGAGTTGTATGTTCTGTTGAGAGCTTGAAAACAAGAATGAAAAAGTCCGAAAAAGCGCTAAATATAGGCATTTTTGGCATAAAAAAGCAACCTTCTCGATTTTACTCGAAAAGGCTGTTTTTTGGTGGAGCACAGAGCAGCGAATCCGATAAAGATTCTAATTCGTCAATTGAAAGCTGTACGGCGTTAGGTTTGTAGTTAAAGTAGAACAACAGTTTGTCGTCATACAGAACAATCGCGTTTACAAAGTAATCAATCAACGCTTTGCGGTTGCGTTGCTTGGTTAAATCGAGGTTTTTTGAATGCTTGAAAAACTCCAGATATTGCTCTTTCGTATAATTTGGCTTGGATAACTTCTCTTGCATAATCTGAAGCTCCAGGTCTTTCTTTTTGTCTTCAAGTTCTTGCAGGCGCACTTTGGTCGAGTCGGTAATAATACCTTGCTCAATTGCGGTCAGCATATTTTCAATAGCCGTATTCGTTTTATTGAGTTGCTTTTCAAGCAAAGGGAGTTGCGTGTTAGACTCCTTCTGGTATTCGAGTAACTGTTTAATAATGCCGTTAACGAACTTATCATCTGAGAGATAACTTACAACAACCTTTAGAACCAGGTCTTCAATCCATTCTTTTTTTACCGATTTGCGTTCACAGCCACGCTTACGCTTTGCATTTATGCATTTATAGTAACGGTAGGTAACGCCGCTTCTGGCATTACCGCTTTCGCCGTCCATAAAACCCTTGCAATCACCACAGAAAAGCTTTGTACTCAAAATATATTCTTCTTTTGCTTTATACTTTCCGGCGTGATGCTTATTCGTATTAACACGAAGCTGAACGCGCTCAAATAATTCTTTCGGTACGATAGCAGGGATGCCATCAGGAATAACAATATCGCGGTATTTGTACTCGCCAATATAACGGCGGTTATGCATCATATTGGTAATGGTTGTAACAGCGAATTTTTTGCCGTTCTTATTGCGAAAACCTTTGTTATATAAGTTGTTAACTATGTCCTCAATAAGCATACCGTTATCATAGCAGTTGAATGCGTATAATATAAACGGCGCCGTCTCTTCATCTATATGAAGCTTTCGGTCTTCTCCCACTTTATAGCCAAGCGGAACAGAGCCACCGTTGAATTTGCATTTCATAGCATTTTCGGTTTGCCCGCGGATAACCTTCTCAGCAAGCTCAGCCGAATAGTATTCAGCCATACCTTCCAAAACAGATTCAAGAATAATACCTTCTGCACCTTCGCTGATTGATTCGGTTGCCGAAATAACACGCACGCCGTTTTTACGCAGCTGTGCTTTGTAATGAGCAGAGTCATAGCGGTTACGAGCAAAGCGGTCTAACTTCCAGACGATGATAACGTCAAAGGTTCCTTTGGCACTGTCGGAAATCATTTTCTGGAACGAAGGTCTGTTATCGGTTTTTGCTGAAAGCGCCCTGTCAACATATGTGTCAACGACGATAATACCTTGCTTTTCTGCAAATGCGGTACACTCACGAAGCTGACCGTCAATAGACTCTTCGCGCTGATTATCAGATGAGTATCTTGCATAGATTACGCCCTTCATGGCATTCACCTCCAAGTGCATAGTAACTCTTAAAAAGTCAATTAGCAAGTCATTTTTCAAAATAGTGTTTTACTGTCCAAAAAATGTCACTCGAAGGTGAATTTCAGCAATGCGCAAAGCCAAAAATCTTAACGAGCTCCGGGCAATATTCCTGTCATATAACAATAAAAAGGCGGAAAAATTCTTCCGGTCTTTGATGATTGATTGGGCAGTGGCAAGGTTACTGTCCACAA
>JAFSRN010000009.1 GCA_017446095.1 Eubacterium sp.
AGGAGAAATAGTAGGGAGCGGCGACCCCGACGCTCCGCGTGCGAAGCACCTGATAAATAATATCTATGAAAACCCGCAGAAACATTGAGTTCCTGCGGGTTTTGGCGTTTCCCGTTTTTTGCTCACAAGCGGTACCGTCGTACAGCAAAGTTCGCAAGAAAACGGGATTCTGCATCTTTTTCGTTCATCCTCACAGCGTGTCGAATTTGTTTTTTAGGTTTTTCGACACGCTGAGGGCAGGTTTTTACCTGCCCTTTACTGTTCACTGTCCACTAAAAGCTGTAATTTGACAGCTTTCATTTATTTATTAAACCTGTAGCCTTTTCCCCATACAGTATGAATGTACTCAAAGTCATCATCCACGGCAAAAATCTTGTCGCGTATTCTGTTAACGTGCACGGTAACCGTTGACGTTTCGCCCATGGAGTCGTATTGCCATATTCTTTCAAACAACTCTTCCTTGTTAAATATCGTGTCGGGATTCTCTGCAAGGCAGGCGAGTATGTCAAATTCTTTGTTTGTAAACAGAATTTCCTCGCCCTTCACAAACACGCGGTGCGAGCCTGTGTCAATAGTCATCGAGCCAGCCTCAATAACCCTGCCTGCCGCGTTATCCTTTGCAGAAGTCAGCCTTTCGTAGCGGCTGATGTGCGCAATCACCCTCGCGGTGAGTTCGGACGGGCTGAACGGCTTAACTATGTAGTCGTCGGCGCCGAGCCCAAGCCCCTTGATTTTGTCAAAATCGTCCTTTTTCGCGCTTACAAGCAGAATAGGGATGTCCTTTGTGCTGCGCACACGCTTGCATATTTCAAGCCCGCTGACGCCCGGCAGCATAATGTCAAGCATAATCAGGTCGTAGCTGTTTTCCATCGCCATTTTCAGCCCGCTTGTGCCGTCGCAGGCGGAATCCACCTTAAATCCGTTTGCCTCAAGATAGTCGGTTTCAAGGCGAAGAATACTCTCGTCATCTTCAACAATAAGCACCTTTTTGTTATTCATTTTCTTCCACCTTCCTTGGCATAGAAATAAGTATTGTCAGCCCTTTGCCCTCTTTGCCTGTTGCCCAGATTTTGCCGCCGTGCAGCTCAACAATCTGCCGCGCTACGGAAAGACCTATGCCCGAGCCCTCGCTCGTCTTTGTTCTTGCAGGGTCGGCGCGGTAAAAGCTCTCAAAAATCTTTGTCAGGTTTTCGCCCTCAATGCCTATTCCGTTGTCGGCAAGCGTAATAATCACTGACTTCTGGTACGTCTGCGCCGTCAGTTCAATCCTGCCTTTTTCGTCCTTCTTTGCGTATTTCAGCGAGTTCGATATAATGTTGCGTATAACACGGTGAAATCTTTCCGCATCAAGCATAACCGTAAAGTCGCTGTCGCAGTTGTTGGTGTAGTTAAAATCAAAGTCGTGCTGCTGCAGCTCTGCCTTAAGTTCGCCTGCGCAGTCATCAAGAAAATCGTTTATGTTAACAGGCTTACACTCAAGCTCAATGTTGCCGAGCTCGAGGCGCGACACGGTAAGCAGCTCGTCAAGCAGGTGTTCCATATTCAGCGTAGAGGTGTAGATAGTTTTCAGGTAAAGTTCCTGCTTTTCGGGCGTGTTGGCAATGCCGTCGCGCAGCCCTTCAACGTAACCTTTAACTGATGTAAGCGGTGTGCGCAGATCGTGCGCAACGCCTGCAATCATCTCTTTACGCGACTGCTCAATCGTCTGCTGCCGCTCTAACGACTGCTTTAACCTGTCTGTCATATGGTTAAACGACTTAACCGTCACGCCGATTTCATTCGTGGAATCGTAATCAATAACGTAGTCGAGGTTGCCGTTTGCAATCTCATTTGCACCGTAAGACAGCTCGCGCAGCGGCTTGTTGATTGTCTTTGACGTGATGAACGAGATTATGATAATCGCAATAATAAACACGCTTGCAATCAGCAGAATAAGTATACCTGTTCTGGAAAACAGCAGGTGAGTGATGTTCTGCGGCGCAAACCGCTTTGAAACATCGTTAACCGTATAGTTTTCGTTTGCAATAATCACAACGTACCTGTCGCTGCCGTCGTTAACGTGGTTAACAATAACCATACCGTTTTCGCCGAAGTAGTTGGTGTTGCGCTGCGTGTCCGTTTTTACAATGGACGACGCAAGCTCGGTAACCTCGCTTTTACTCGTCGTTGCGTAAAGCGCCGCGCCGTTTTTTTCAATGTAAATAACGCTTCCGAGTTTTTCAAGCGGGGCAACAAATTCGTTTATCTTTTTCACCTTCGCTTCTTCGCTGCTGTCGGACACAAGCTCGTTTGAAATTGACGTAATCGTTTGGCTCCACTGTAACTGATTAACTGCGGAATACTCGTTTGTTGTAACCGTAGCAAAGCCGAAGTACGATGCCATAAAGCTCTGGAAAACCGACGAAAACGCTATGAGAATTATCACCGGCACAAGTATTCCCACCACTGCGGAAATTGTAATTCGTGTGCCGATTTTTAGGTTTTTTGAACTTCGCTTTTTTCTGCTCATAAATTCACCTGCATAATTATTACCATTACATTATATATTTTTATCTTCCTGTTGTAAATAGATATCGCTGGACAAAAATAATAATATCTGCTATAATAAAAATGAATTAATCTGCAAAGGGGGCAGGACTGTGAAAACTAAAAAGATTATTGCTGTAATACTGTCGGTTGCTGTAATTATGTCCGGTCTTGCTTTCTGGCTTGTTAATGCGTATGCCGAAACCGTCAGGCTTGACGATACAAAACTCGGCTTAGAGCTGTACAGCAATCCCAGCGGATATGACGATAAACTGTGGTACGTCTACACGCCCACGCAGTCGGGTATATACACATTTTACGGCATCAAAAACAGCGAAACGGGCGGCACAAACCTGTATAATACCGAAGCGTACCTGTTTGAAAAAACAGAGGACGAAAACGGCAAAAAGTTCTACACCCAGCTTGCGTACTCAAACGGCAACCCCGACTATGCAAACTACCCCGGCGCAAGCTCAAAGCAGTTCTGCATCAAGTACCATCTTGAAGCAGGCAAAAACTATTACTACGCCGTTGGCTTTTTGCTTGAAGAGCGCTCTGGCACAATTTACTCAAAGCTTATTGCCGAATCGTACGACACGGCAAACCTTATAAGCATCACGCCGCACTGCGATGCAGAGCTTACCTGGTACACCGACGGCAGCTGGGAAAATGATTCCGACGGCAACCCGTACTACCTTTACAACATTTCAAAAATCATTCAGAATATGTCGCTCACGCTGACCTTTGACGACGGTACGGTGCTTACCTCCAACGCAGGCGACTCAACGGTTGAGGGCTACCCGATTAAGTACACCCACACCCAGCAGACAAACCACTGGTACAACAGCGCAAACGTGCATTACACCGCGAACACGCTGACCATAACAGTGCTTGACAAGAGCGTGGACTACGAGGTTGTTATTAACGAAAGCGCTATGCTTTCAGTTTCCGGCAAGATTGTTGATGATGAAACACAGAGCGCTGTTGAGGGCGCGCAGATTATCATAGGCGGCAAAGCCCTCACCACCACAAAGAGCGACGGCACGTTCTCGTTCTCCGCGTCGCCGGGTTCGTATCAGGTTACCGTTTCCGGTACCGGCATTGTGGCGCGCACATTCACGCTCAATATTGACGCAGTTAATGTTGCAGGCAACGACCACAGGGATACGCCTGTAAGCGTTGTGACGGGCGACTATGTTGACGATGATATCATCAACGGCAGGGATTATGCTTACATCACTTCAACTCTGCCGCAGTCTAAGCGCGCCGCGGCAAAAACGTCATTTGGCAAATATGTCGGCTTTGAAAAGTCGGATTATTCAAAACTGATTCTGTAAACAGGGTGATAAAATGAAGATTAAAAGCGGATTTGCAAAACGCAATATTGCAGGCTCAAACATAGTTGTGCCTGTGGGTAAAAAGGCAACCGAGTTCAATGCGATGATTACGCTTAACGACACAGGCTCGTTTTTGTGGGACATTTTCCAGAAGGACATCACGGTTGACGAGGCGGTTGAACTTATCACTGCGGAATACGACGTGGCGCCAAACAGAGCGCGCGCGGATATAGAAAAGTTTGTTAAGCTTTTGCAGGACAACGACTTAACTGAATAATAAAAACCCTGTAGGGGTCGGCGTCCTCGACGACCCGTTATTACAAACCTACAGTCACTCACTATGTTCGTGACAGCTCCCCTTACACAGGGGAGCCTTTTTTTGCACCTTGACAAAAACAATTTTATTGTGTACAATTTAATTGTCTTAACGAAAAGAGGTAATATTATGACTGATAAATACAGCGCGCTTAAACTTGAAAAACAGCTTTGCTTTCCGCTTTACGCCTGCTCAAAAGAGGTTGTAAGGCGTTACAAGCCGTTTCTTGATAAACTCGATTTAACGTACACGCAGTACATCACAATGATGGTTATGTGGGATAAAAAAACCATAAACGTCAAAGACCTTGGCGATTGCCTTTTCCTCGATTCGGGCACGCTCACGCCGCTGCTTAAAAAGCTTGAGGCAAAGGGCTACATCACGCGTGAGCGCTCAAAAACCGACGAGCGCAACCTCATAGTTTCCATTACTGAAAAAGGCGACGCCCTCAAGGACGATGCAGTAGAAGTGCCTATGCAGATGATAAAGTGCGTTAACCTCACGCCTGAAGAATCAAAAACGCTCTACACCTTACTCTACAAACTCCTCGGCGAAGAGTAGGTAACGCATTATTGTAGGGTGCGATTCCCACATCGCGCCGCCTAATTGAAGGATTATTTTTGTTCTATATACTATAACGCAGTTAACGAGGCGATTAGAGTGGACGATTTAATAAAATATAATGAGCTACAGGCTCACATATCAAGAGAGTATTTGAAAAAGCATAATGTTTATAGATACCGCACCGTAAAAACTGACGATATGGATGACAGCAAAATAATCAATGTGTGTCATTGGTATTGCGAGGAAAATAATCTTGTTCAGGATTTTACGGCTTTTCTTGAACGGGAGATTAATCTTCAAAATGCAAAAGAGTACTTAGGAAAAACAATTAATGTAATTATTGACAGACCTTTGGGTTCACATCATCCTAAACACAACGAAGTGGTTTATCCTGTAAATTACGGGTTTTTTGAAGATGTTATAGCTCCTGACGGTGAGCCGCAGGATGTATATGTTCTGGGTGTTTATGAGCCTGTTTCCTGCTTTGAAGGAAGAGTTATTGCCGTTATTCACAGACTTGACGATGTTGAAGATAAGTGGGTTGTCGCACCTGATGAATTACGTTTTACAAAAGAAGATATAATTGAAGCAACGCGTTTTCAGGAACAGTTTTTTAATATCGAAATAATAATGTGATTAAAATATAAGGTGACTGAGTTTAACTCAGCCACCTTATTACTTGCTTAGGGCTTTTTATTTTGCTGTAAACGTAGTTGCTTTTGACCACGTTGAGTAATACGTTTTGCCGTCCGTCTTTTTATAGGTGCGTATGCGGATATAGTACTTTTTACCCGACTTCAGCCCCTTGACGGTTCTGTAGCACTTTTTGCCGGTAAGCGAAACAAAGTGCTTTTTATCGCTTGCAAAGCTTTTGCTTGTGCTGTACTGAACCTGGTAGCCCGTAGTCTGCACGGACTGCTTGTTCCAGTAAACCTTAACGCCGTTTTTAATCGGCGTTGTTTTTGATATTGTCGTACCCTTGGGCTTAATCACAAAGCAAACCGATTTTTTGCCGGAGTAGTTGTTTTTCATCACAACGTTAACGTAGTATTTGCCCACGTTTTTCCTGCCTGCGGGGTACGTAACGGTGTAATTACTTTTCGGCACAACGCTCTTGCCGTCGTATACTGTTACCGCGGGATTTTTCACCTTGCCGTTATATGTGTACCTCGTGGTGGAAAGCTTAACCGTAAACTTCGTCTGCGGCACAATCGTAAATGTTTTGCTCACCACGCCGTCAAAGCAGCCTATGCCGGTAACGGTCGCAGTCGCGGTGCCTACCTTTGTGTTGTTTTGGTATTTAACAAGGTAGTCAACGTCCTTTTCAAGCGCCACGCCCTTGTGCGCAACCTTTATATCGGGCTTAACGCCAGCAGGCGAGTAGGTGTATTTTGTGCCTTTTGTAAACGAAACGTCGCCGTTTTCAATCACGCCTTTAACGCCGAATTGGTACATAGTCAGCGAGGTTATGTACATATAATGTCCGCTTGAATCGGTAGCCTTAATCCGCGCAACGTTCCAGTAACCTGCTTCGGTATTTTCGGTAATCGCAATGCTCATATAGTACCATTCCGAATCCTCGTACTGAGTCATATACTTCGTAACGTTCTGCTTGCCCGACGGCGATTCAACCCCGATAATCACGCTTTCCACCTTAACGTTGTCCGTTACGGGCACGGCAATGGTCACCGTGTCGCCTGCGGTGGCAAACGATTTATTGTCGGAAATCATTATCTGCAGCGAACTCATCCAGATTATCGGCGCGTCTTCATCTGCTTCAGCAAACGCGGTTGCAGGTACTGCCATAATGATTAGTGCGAGGATCAGGGAAAGAGCCTTTTTCAAAAGAATCACCTCAGATATGTTTAATTACTTCGGCTTCGCAGCCGTTTTTAGTGTAAACTCTCGGTACTCTGCGCGCAACGCGGCAGGGGAGTTCGTAGTTAAAGGAGTGCGCCTTTTCGCTTACCTCTTCCATAGAAAGCATTTCGCCGCCCTGCGTGCCGACAAGCACAATTTCGCTGCCGAGCGCCGCGCCGTCAATTCCGGTAACGTCAATCATAAACTGGTCCATGCAAACTCTGCCGATAATCTTTGCGCGCCTGCCGCAAACAAGAACTTCTCCTATATTTGACAGGCATCGCGGATAGCCGTCCGCATAGCCCACGGGGACAGTTGCAACCACCGTATCGGCAGTAGTAACAAAGTCGCCGCCGTAGCTGATTTCCCTGCCTGCAGGCAAAGTTTTGATGTGCGAAATGTGGGTTTTCCACTGCATTGCAGGCTTGATGTCAAGCAGGCTTTCGTCCACGTCGTGCGACGGATACAGCCCGTACAGAATTATACCCATGCGGCACATATTGAACTGCTTGTCAAAATTCATTATACCTGCGCTGTTGTTGATGTGCTTAATCGGGATATCAACTCCGCGCGCTTCAAGCTTGACGCAAAAATCGGCAAACAGCTTTTGCTGTGCCAGCGCCTTTGTAAGGTCGCTTTCGTCCGCTGTCGCGAAGTGGGAGAATATGCCCTCTGCCGTGATGTTCGGCAGCTTTGCGATTTCGGCGCAAACATCTGCGCTCTCGTCGTCCGCCTGAAAGCCTATACGGCTCATCCCCGTATCAAGGCAGAAGTGAAACGGCACCGTTTTGCCCTGCTTCACCGCCTCTGCAGACAGCGCCTTTGCGTCACCCTCGTGAAAAATCGGAATACGTATTTCGTTTTCAACAACATCTGCAAAGTCCTCGGGCGAAACGTAGCCGAGTATAAGAATCGGCGTTTTTATTCCTGCTTCTTTGAGCTCAAGCGCTTCCTCAATGCACGCCACGCCGAAAAAGTCAAAGTCCGCTTCAAACTCTTTTGCAAGCTTGACCGCGCCGTGACCGTAGCCGTCAGCCTTGATTACGCCGAGCAGCTTAACGCCGCTTTGCAGCTTTGCTTTTGTGTTATCTATGTTATATTTAACCGCGTCCAAATCAATTTGCGCGTAGGTTCTTAAGTACATAAAACCACCTCAATATATATTATTTTATAACTTTTAACTATAAAATTCAACCCTTATTGTAAAATCACTTTAATTGTGATATACTAACCATAATTACTATTCGAGGTGTTGATATGAAACTTTTGGTCCTTGACGGCAACAGTATAGTTAACCGCGCTTTTTACGGCATAAGGATGCTTACAAACAAGAAGGGCGAGTATACTAACGCTATTTACGGATTTCTGAATATACTTCTCAAATTGCAGGAAATGAGCGGCGCCGAAGCGGTGACCGTCGCTTTTGACGTTCACGCGCCGACCTTCCGCCACGAGATGTACGACGAATACAAAGCAGGCAGGAAGGGTATGCCCGACGAGCTTCGCCAGCAGATGCCTGTGCTCAAAAACCTGCTGCATCTCCTTGGCTACAAGACCATTGAGTGCGAGGGCTGGGAAGCAGACGACATTCTCGGTACGCTTGCCGCAGAGTGCCGCAAAAACGGCGACGAGTGCTTTATCGCAACCGGCGACAGGGATTCGCTTCAGCTTGCGCACGACGGCGTAAAGGTGCTGCTTGCACGCACCAAGGGCGGTCAGGCGGTAACCGATGTGTACGACGAAAAGGCGATTATGGACGAATACGGCGTTACTCCGCAGCAGCTTATTCAGGTCAAGGCGCTGCAGGGCGACAGCTCCGACAACATCCCCGGCGTTAAGGGCATCGGCGCCAAGACCGCGCTTGATCTCATTGCGCGTTTCGGCAGCGTTGATAATATCTACGAAAATCTTGAAACTATTGACGTAACAAAGGGTGTGCGCGCAAAGCTTGCAGCGGACAAGGACAATGCGTACCTGTCGCTCAAACTCGGCGAAATCAACTGCAGCGCCCCGATTGATACCGATATCAACAGCTACGTTCTCACGGGCGGCGACAGCAAGGCTGCCGCAACGGAGTTTGTACGCCTTGAACTGTATTCGCTGATTGACCGCTTCAACCTCGACGGCAACGACGCGGCGGAAAGCGAGCCTGACGAACAGCCGCGCGAGCTTACCTGCACCCAATGCGCTGACTGTGCGGAACTTCTGGGAAGACTCGACGGCGAAGCGTATGTGTACCCCGTGATTACCGACGGCGGCATCAGCGATCTGCTGTTTGCCTTCGGCGATGAGATTGTCGCTCTGCCGTCCGAAACCGCAGGTTACACTGACTTTATAACCGCATTTTTCGCTGACGAAAGTATTAGAAAATTCACTTACAATTCAAAGTATCTTCACCGCCTCGCCGCGCAGAAAAACATCGACTGCAAGGGCGTTTGCGGCGACCTTATGCTGTCTGCATACCTGCTTAAGCCGTCCGACAACAAGTACGATATTGAGCACCTGTGCCTTGAATACGGCATTGCGCTGCCGAAGTATGACAACTCGCTCGGCGGCGAGGATGTTAACGTTTCGTACGCCGCGGTGCTCAAGCCGCTGTTTGAAAAAACGGACGTCCTGCTTGAAGAAGCAAATCAGATGAAACTGCTTGACGAAATCGAACTTCCGCTTGCGCGCGTGCTTGCCAAAATGGAAGTGGAAGGCTTTGCCGTTGACCGCAAGGGTATTGAAGATTTCGGCAAAAAACTGTCTGTAAGAATCGACGAACTCACCGGTTTAATCTATGACGCGGTGGGCTACGAGTTCAATATAAACTCGCCAAAACAGCTTGGCGTTGCACTGTTTGAGGACTTGGGACTGCCGGCAAAGAAAAAGACAAAAAGCGGCTATTCCACCAATGCAGAGGTGCTTGAGGGCTTGCGCCACGATCATTTTGTAATTGACTACATTCTTGAATACCGCTCGCTCACAAAGCTCAAATCGACCTACTGCGAAGGGCTGCTCAAGGTTATCGCGCCCGACGGCAGGATTCACACATCATTCAATCAGGTTGAGGCGCGCACGGGCAGAATCAGCTCGCTTGAACCAAACCTGCAGAATATTCCTATCCGCACGGAACTCGGCAGGGAAATGCGCAAATTCTTCATAGCAGGCGACGGCAAAATGCTTGTTGACGCCGACTACAGCCAGATTGAGTTGCGCGTGCTGTCCGACCTCGCTAATGACGAAAATATGATTAACGCCTTCAATAACGGCGACGATATTCACACAATCACTGCTTCGCAGGTGTTCGGTATGCCTGTCGAGCTTATCACCAAGGAGCTGCGCTCACGCGCCAAGGCGGTTAACTTCGGTATTGTCTACGGTATAGGCGCGTTCAGCCTTGCAAAGGACATCGGCGTTACACGCAAAGAGGCGCAGGAATACATCAACAACTACCTTGCAACCTACAGCGGCGTTGACCGCTATATGACTAAAATGATTGACCTTGCCAAGGACAGGGGCTACAGCGAAACGCTGTTCAACCGCCGCCGCTATCTGCCCGAGCTTGCCTCGTCAAATCATATGCTGCGCGCCTTCGGCGAGCGTGTGGCACGCAATATGCCAATTCAGGGCACCGCGGCGGACATAATTAAGATTGCAATGATTAAGGTGGACAAACGCCTTACGGACGAGGGTATGCAGTCAAAGCTTATCCTGCAGGTACACGACGAACTTATTGTTGAAGCACCCGAAAACGAAGCACAAAAAGCACTTGCAATCGTTACAGAGGAAATGGAATCCGCCTGCGAAATGAAAGTAAAACTCCGCGCCGACGGAGCAATCGGAAAGACCTGGTACGATGCTCATTAAAGCCTTCCCTAACGAAAAAATCTGCTGATTTTTGATAACTGTAGGGGTCGGCGTCCCCGACGACCCAATTAAAGAATTATGAAAATTGAAATCAAAAAAGCAACGCTCGATGACGTTGCCGAAATCGTCAAAATTGAACAGTCCTGCTTTTCAACCCCGTGGACAGAGCAGGGGATTAGCGAAAGCATAGAGAACGAGCACACGCACCTCTACCTTGCGCTTGCAGACGGCAAAGCCGCAGGCTATATGGGCGTGCAGATTTTCAGCGGCGAGGGTTATGTTACCAATGTTGCAACCCTGCCCGAATTCAGACGGCAGGGGATAGCAAAAGCGCTGATAGAACGTGCTTTGCAGAACGATATGGAATTCTTAACCCTCGAAGTTCGCGAGAGCAATAACGCTGCAATCTTGCTTTACAAAAGCTTTGGCTTTGAACAGGTCGGCGTGCGCCCTCACTTTTACCGCAACCCCGACGAAAACGCAGTATTAATGACAATCAAATCGTCTTAAAACTGATTTGGCTCCCTTGTGCAAAGGGAGCTGTCGCCGAATGGCGACTGAGGGATTGTTTTTTTAACGATATTTAAAGGACAAACTAATGTGTCATTGGGGACAGTCCCCAATGACACATAAAAGGACTGAATATGAAAATTTTAGGCATTGAAAGTTCGTGCGACGAAACGGCTGCAGCCGTTGTTGAGGACGGACGCAAAGTATTATCAAACGTAATTGCAACCTCGCTTGAAGAGCATAAGCTCTACGGCGGAGTTGTGCCGGAAATCGCTTCCCGTCGCCATGCGGAGAGCATCAGCGGCGTAGTTAAGGAAGCGCTTTTGCAGGCTGACTGCACCGTGCAGGATATCGATGCAATCGCCGTAACATACGCCCCCGGGCTTATCGGCAGCCTGCTTGTCGGTGTAAACTTCGCAAAGGGGCTTGCGCTGGCTTCCGATATTCCGCTTGTGCCTGTGCATCATCTGCGCGGTCACATCGCGTCAAATTACATCACGTCGGATATCGAGCCACCGTTTTTGTGCCTTGTTGTCAGCGGCGGTCATTCGCACATTGTTGCGGTTAAATCGTATACTGAATTTGAGGTAATCGGCAGAACGCGCGACGACGCGGCAGGCGAAGCGCTTGATAAGGCTGGGCGCACCCTGGGGCTTGAATATCCGGGCGGCGTGAGCATAGACAAACTCTCACCGCAAGGCGACGAAAACGCCTACAAATTCCCCGTGCCGAAGGTCAGCACCTCACCGTACGACTACTCATTCAGCGGACTTAAAACGGTTGTAATAAACCTTGTCCACAACGCAGAGCAAAAGGGCGAACCAATCAACACCGCCGACCTTGCGGCTTCTTTTCAAAAGGCGGTTGTCGGCTGTCTGCTGACTAATCTCGAAAAGGCGGCGCTTGACTTCGGCTTTGATAAAATAGTTATCGCAGGCGGCGTGTCTGCAAACTCAAAGCTCCGTGCCGAAGCGCAAAAGCTGTGCGATTCTCACGGCTGGCAGCTCAACATTCCCGAGCTCAAATACTGCGGCGACAACGCGGCTATGATTGCCTCGCAGGGTTACTATGAATTTTTAGATGGCGCAAAAGCAGATGCAGACCTTAACGCATACGCCACAATGCCCCTTGACGAGGTGCATTTTTAGTCCGTTTTATTTATGACAAATTAATGAATTTTAATGCATAACTATTGCACATTTACTTAGAATTAAGTATAATTATGCTGATAAACTATGAATTAGTTTAATTTGTAATTCTTTAAAGGAGATACGATATGAACACAAATCTTACAAAAAATCCTTCACTCCTTGCCTGGCTTGACGAAAAGGTTGCTTTTTTAAAGCCTGCACAGATTGTCTGGATTGACGGCTCACAGGAGCAGATTGACGCCCTTCGCGCAGAAGCTTGCGAAACAGGCGAAATGGTTAAGCTCAATCAGGATTTACTTCCTGACTGCTATCTTCACAGAACTGCGGTAAACGACGTTGCCCGTGTTGAGGCGCGCACACTCATCTGCACTACTAAGGAAGAAGACGCAGGTCCGACCAACCACTGGATGGACCCCAAAGAGTGCTATGCGATGCTCGATAAAATCGCAGAAAATGCTTATGAAGGCAGAACAATGTACATCATCCCTTATTCAATGGGTCCCGTTGGTTCGCCTTTCTCAAAAATCGGTATTGAAATCACCGACTCAATCTACGTTGTACTCAATATGGAGATTATGACAAGAGTCGGCAAGGACGTTCTTGACTGCCTTGGCGACAGCGACGACTGGGTACGCGGTATGCACTGCAAGTGCAACGTTGACCCCGACAACCGCTGGATTGTACAGTTCCCCGAGGACAACACTATCGTATCTGTTAACTCAGCATACGGCGGTAACGTACTTCTCGGCAAAAAGTGCTTCGCACTCCGTATCGCTTCCTACCTCGGCAAAAACGAAGGCTGGCAGGCAGAGCATATGCTCATCCTCGGTCTTACAAAGCCGGGCGAGGAAACCAAGTACATCTGCGCAGCATTCCCGTCAGCTTGCGGTAAAACCAACCTCGCAATGCTCATTCCGCCCGAGGGATACCTCAAAAAGGGCTACAAGATTGAGTGCGTAGGCGATGATATTTCCTGGATTCGCAAGGGTCCGGACGGCAGACTTTACGCTATTAACCCCGAAAACGGCTTCTTCGGCGTTGCTCCGGGTACAAATGAAAAGTCAAACCCGAACGCTCTTGCTGCTACAAAGAAGGGCACAATCTTCACCAACGTTTGCCACGACCTTGACAACAACACCGTTTGGTGGGAGAAGCTTGACAAGAATCCTCCGACCCACTGCATCAACTGGAAGGGCGAGGAAATCAACGGCACATCTGACGAGCCGCTTGCTAACCCGAACTCAAGATTTACCGCACCTGCAAAGAATTGCCCGTGCCTGTCACCGGAATTTGAAAATCCGAACGGTGTTCCGATTTCAGCATTCGTATTCGGCGGCAGACGTGCAAAGCTCACTCCGCTTGTATATCAGTCAAAGAGCTGGAACAACGGCGTATTCGTTGGCTCAATCATGGGTTCCGAAACCACTGCTGCCGCAACAGGCGCAGTCGGCGTAGTTCGCCGCGACCCGATGGCTATGCTTCCGTTCTGCGGTTACAATATGGGCGACTACTGGAAGCACTGGATTGAAATCGGTGAAGGTCTTGACCCTGAAAAGGCACCGAAGATCTTTAACGTTAACTGGTTCCGCAAGGACGAAAACGACGACTTCATCTGGCCGGGATTCGGTGATAACCTTCGTGTACTCGACTGGATTATCGACCGCTGCGAAGGCAAGGTTGATGCGCAGGAAACTCCTATCGGCTACCTTCCGTATGCAGAGGACATCAACCTCGACGGTCTTGATATGACAGTAGATCAGCTTAACGCAATCCTTGACGTTGACAAGGACGCTTGGGCAGAGGAATTTGCAGGCGTTGACGAGCTCTACGCAAAGTTTGGCGACAGACTTCCGCAGGAACTCGCAGACGAACTTGCATCCGTCCGCGCAGCATTTGAGGACTAATCTATGTAACAAAAAGCATCGACTTTGTCGATGCTTTTTTGCTTGCTACAAGCTGTCAAGCAATACAATCAGGTGTGGACAGAGTCCACCCTTAAGTCTGTAGCCTGAAGCAAAAAACGGATGCAAAAACTTTGCATCCGTTTTCTCTGTATTACTCCGCTTTTTTGCGGCGTGTCATCAGCTGATGTACCGCTTCTTTCGGCGTTACCTTGCTGTTAACAACGGCGTTTGCCATTTCTACAATCGGCATTTCAACCTTGTATTTTTCAGCAAGCACCATTGCCGCTGGGATTGCGTTTATGCCCTCAACCACCATGCCGACCTCGTGAACAGCCTGCTCTACGGGTATACCCTGACCAATGCGGTAACCGCAGCGGTTGTTACGGCTGTGCATACTCGTTGCCGTCACAATCAAATCGCCTATACCTGCAAGCCCTAAAAATGTCTGCTCGTGGCAGCCCATAGCAAGACCGAGCCTTGTAATCTCAGCCATACCTCTTGTAATCAGCGCAGCCTTTGCGTTGTCGCCAAAGCCGAGCCCGCTCGACACACCTGCCGCAAGCGCCATAATATTTTTCAGCGCGCCGCAAAGCTCCACGCCAAGCATATCGGAGTTGGTGTAAACGCGCATACAGGTGTTCATAAAAATCTCCTGCACATATTTTGCCGCGCCCTCGTCCTTTGACGATGACACAATCGCAGTCGGCAAGTCGCGCGCAACCTCCTCGGCGTGAGTCGGTCCCGACAGCGCAACCACCCTGAAAGTTTTATTCGGCTGTGCCTTTGTCAGCTCGTCCTCAATGATTGCGGACATTGTCATAAGCGTGTCCGCTTCAATGCCCTTTGCCACGTCGACTATTACCTGCTCGGGTGTGATGAATTCTGCCGCCTTTGCTGCAGTAGAGCGCACATACGGCGACGCAACGGAAAACATAATCAGGTCTTTGCCCTTGCACGCCTGCTCAATAGAGGTTGTGTATTCAATCTCTTTCGGTATCTCCACACCGCTTAAATTCGGGTGCTTGTGCGTTGCGGTCAGCGCGTCAAGTTCCTTTGGAACAGCCGACCACACCGTAACGTCGTGACCGTTAAGGCATAACATTCTTGCCAGCGAGATGCCCCATGTGCCTGCGCCGAGTACGCCGATATTTGCCATATGATTACTCCTTGCTAAAATGATTATTGGACGATATTATTCATCGTCCGATTTCTTGTTTTTATTCGGATAAAGCGTAAAAACCTTTGTGCCAGTATAGATGTTCACAAGGCTTGAAGCAAGGTAAACTGCAGCGCTTGCAAGCATAATTGCAATCTCCCTCGCAGCAGCGCCCGTAACGCCGAAGTAGATGAAAAAGCAGGTGATAACCGCAGGGATAATCGCCCACACTATCGGGTACATAACAGTAACCTCGTCGCGGTTATACTCGCCCACAAGCATTGTGAGTACAACGCCAAGCAGCATAGTGCCAAGGCAGAACAGCGCCATATTGAAAAACAGACTTTCGTTATAGTTAAAGCCGCTTATAATGAACACTGCGATAAAATCCTTGTGCAGCAGCTTAATCAGCACCACGGCAATACCTACGCCGTAAGTGCATAGGTTGATGAACGTTGCCAGCGCTTTTGCAAATTTGCCCATTTATCTGTCCTCCAAAAACCCTTTGACCTCTGACAGAAATCTGTCCATTTCATCATCTGTGCCGATTGTAATGCGCACATATTTTTCAATCCTCGGCAGGCTGAAATAGCGTATAAACACCTTTTTAGTTTTAAGGTATTCAAACAGCTCCTTCATACTGTAGCCGTCGTGGGTCGCGAGTATGAAGTTCGTCTGCGAATCGAGCACCTCAAAGCCGAGCGCGCGCAGTTCGTTTGTCACGCGCGTGCGCGTTGCAATAACCTTGCCGATTGTTTCTTTAAAGTAGCCGTCGTCCTCAACCGCCGCAATACCCATCGCGATTGAAAGGCTGTCCACCGTGTAGGAATTGTAGGAATTTTTAACCGCTTCAAGCACGCCGATAAGTTCAGCCGAGCCGATAGCAAAGCCTATGCGCAGTCCTGCGAGCGAGCGCGATTTTGAAAAAGTGCCCGTAACAAGCAGGTTGGGGTATTCCTTCGTCAGCGCAACCGATGAGTAACCGCCGAAGTCAACATACGCCTCGTCTATTATTACCACGCTGTCGGCGTTGTATTCAACAAGCTTGCGCACAAATTCCTCGCCCTCGCCGAGTGAGGTCGGCGCGTTGGGGTTCGGCAGCACTACGCCGCCGTTTTCCGCTTTGTAGTCCTCAACGTTTATGCGGAAGTTTTCATCAAGCGGATAAGTAACGTACGGCACGTTGAACAAATCGCACCAAACGGGGTAAAAGCTGTACGTTATGTCGGGGTAGGCAATCGGTTTGTCGCTGCAGAAAAACGACTGGAATGCAAGCGCCAGCACATCGTCAGAGCCGTTGCCCACAAACACGTTTTCCACGCCCACACCGTAATACTTTGCAAGCGCTTCTTTAAGAATAGTCGCGTTTGCGTTTGGGTAAAAGCGCAGCTTTTCCGTGTCAAAATCCCTCATAGCCGCAGTCGCTTTAGGCGAAGGCGGATAAGGATTTTCGTTGGCATTGATTTTAACAATGTCCTTTTCCTTGCTCTGCTCACCCGGAACATAAGGATTAATTTTTCTCAACTTGTCTTTGTAACTCATAGTGTTAGTTCCTAATTCCGAATTCCGCATTCCGAATTATACTCTGTCCTCATATCTCTCTGCAGTCAGAATGCCGTCATCTACATTAATCTTACATATGCGGGCGTTGCGCGCGTCAAACGCGTTTGCGCCGAGCCCGTCATTGTAATCCCTCGCGTGGTAGATGGCGTACCACTGACCGTCTTTTTTTATCATCGAGTGGTGTCCCGTGCCTTCCTCAAAGCCGTTTGCCGCAATAATCGGGTGGTAGGTATTGTCGTCGGGATACTTTTCAAACTTAATCTTGGTGAGGTCGGTTTCCTTCGTTTTCGCCCTCGCGTAGCCTATGTAATAGGTCGGCTGCTCGTAGCAGTTGCCCGAGTACATAACGTAGTGCCAGTCGCCCTCGCGGAAGTAGTACGCGCCCTCAATCGTGTGCCAGTGCTGACCTTCCTTATAGCGGTCGCGGTGGTAGATGTCCTCGTCAAGCGTCGGCTCAACAACTACCTTCGGGTTGCGTTCAGGGGTGTAAGGGTCGAGCATTCTGTCCACCACAATATGCGTGCCGATTCTGTCGCCCTCAAACCTGTTTGTAGAGTAAAACAGGAAGAGCCCGCTCTCGTTTTTAACTATGTGCGAGTCGATGGAAAACGGGTTGAGAATCTGCTTTGTGTCCCTGAACGGACCGAGCGGATTGTTAGCCTTGCTCACAAACATAGTCTGCCTGTGGCCGCCGATATCGGGGGTTGCGCCGTAGAACTCAAACGAGTTGTACATATAAAACCAGCCGTCAAGCTCAATAACGCTCGGCGCCCAGAAGCCGTGATGCCCCGGCATAGTCATAACTATTCCGTGCAGCTTCCAATCGCCGAAAAGGTCGTCTGCATGGTAGGCGTAAATGCCGTCGTGCCCTGTGGTGTAAATATAGTAGCGTCCGCCGCTTTCAATAATATACGGGTCCGCCTGACCGATGTAGTTGTCTTTGTCAATCTGGAGTAAGTGCATAGTGTTTCCTTAATTCGGAATGCGGAATTTCGGTTGCTTTGAATTCAGAATAATTCCTAATTCCGAGTTCCGAATTCCTAATTATTTTTCTCTTCTTCAAGTTCCTTGATTTCTTTATAGAACATATTTGCCTTGAGGTAAACCTCAATAAAATCGTGGATTATATCCGCAAGCTCGCCCTCCTGATAGTTAATCGGCAGGATTCGCTCATCGTCGTCGATTGCAAGCGGACCTTTTTCAAAGTCATAAAACGTCGGCATCAACGAATAACCCGCCTGCATCTTTACAATTGAAATCAGCATATAATCCTTGGTTGCGTTAACAAAGCCTTTTTTCTTTGTAAAGCGCTCAATCGTCGAGGTTTCAACGCTGTCGTTGTGCTTCTTTGTGTAGCAGGCGTTGATTACCTTTTCAATATATTTTTCCACCTGCGCTGCAGAGTACGGCGCGTTTAACAGCATAACAGTGTCTATATCGGCAATGCCGTATTTGTCGCTTTCGCCGCAGGGGATGCCCACAAGGTTTTCATCCTTGTCAACGTAAACGGAAATTGTGTAAAACTCTCTGTCCATAACAGTCACCTGATCAAATTTTTTATAATTATATACTATATGTTTGCAAAATTCAATAATAAATGTTATATTATTTTAGGTGATTATATGAAAAAAGTATTAATTACAGGTGCGGCAACGGGTATAGGCAAAGCCTGCGCCGAACTGTTTGTAAAAAATGGGTATGAAGTATTTGCGGTTTTTCACAAAACCCCGTGCGAAATTGAGGGCGTAACTGCCGTAAACTGCGACCTTGCAGATGTCGGCGATATTGAAAAACTGTTTGCCGAAGTCGGCGATGTTGACGTGCTTGTAAACAACGCAGGCGTGTCGCTTATTAAGATGATTAACGACACAACGGCAGACGACTATGCAGCCGTAACCGCGGTTAACGAGCGCGCGGTGTATTTTTGCTCAAAACACGCCGCAATCGGTATGGTTAAAAAGCACACCGGCGCAATAATCAATATTTCCTCTATGTGGGGGCAGTGCGGCGCGTCGTGCGAAACGCTTTATTCAATGACAAAAGCAGGTGTTATCGGCTTAACAAAGGCGCTTGCGCAGGAACTTGCACCGTCAGGTGTTACCGTAAACTGCGTTTGCCCCGGTATAATCAACACGCGTATGAACGCGCAGTTTGACAGTGCAGAGCTTGCAGATGAGGTGCCGCTCGGCAGACTCGGCACGGCTGCGGAAGTAGCAGACGCGGTGCTGTTTTTTGCACAAAACGGCTACACAACAGGGCAGGTGCTCGGCGTAAACGGTGGGATAGTATGAGTTACACTTTTGAGCGTTTATCGGATGATATAAAGATAGCCGTCACGCCCGACCACACCTTCGGCACGGACGCGGTTATCCTTGCGTATTTTGCAAAGGCGAAGCGCAAGGACAGGTGCATTGATATGGGCACAGGCTGCGGAATTATACCGTTTTTGTGGCTGCGCGACAGCGGGCAAAGCACCGTGCATTGCCTTGATATTCAGCAGAATGCGATTGAGCAGGTCAGTGCTTCGATTGAACACAACAACCTCGGCGGCAGGCTTGTGCCGCATCTGTGCGACCTGCGCGAAATTGAAAAGGAATTCACCCCCGAGGGCTTTACACTCGTCACGATGAATCCTCCGTACAAGCCCGTAAACACAGGCTTTGAGTCGCTTGGCGAAAGTGCGCGCATCGCACGCCACGAGGTCTGCTGCAATATTGAGGACGCGGTAAAGGCGGCGAACTATCTGCTGACCTACGGCGGCAGGTTCTGTATGTGCCACCGCCCTGAACGGCTTGTAGACGCGCTTGCAGTTATGCGGCAGTATAAAATTGAGCCAAAGCGCCTGCGGTTTGTAATGGACAAAGAGGGCGAAGAACCGTTTTTGTTCCTTGTAGACGGCAAAAAAGGCGCAAAGCCGTTTTTGCGCGTTGAGCCGCCGCTTGTCATAAAGGACAAGGAATCCAAATTCACAAAGGAAATGCTGTCTGTGTATGGTTCGTATGCGGACGGATACGAAAATGTAATTCGGAATTAGGAATTCGGAAATCGGAATTATAGGTGAAGTTATGAACGGAAAACTATATGTAGTCGGCACGCCTATCGGCAATCTGGGCGACCTTTCGCCCCGCGCGGCGGAAACGCTTGAGAGCGTCGATTTTATCGCTGCCGAAGATACAAGGGTAACGCTAAAGCTGCTCAACCATTTCGGCATAAAAAAAGAGATGGTGAGCTACTTTGAGCACAATAAGCGCGAACGCGGCGAGGTTATTACCGCGCGGATTCTGCAGGGCGAAACCTGCGCAATCGTAACGGACGCAGGTATGCCTGCAATTTCCGACCCCGGCGAGGATTTAGTGCGTATGTGCCACGAGCTCGGCATCGCGGTTGAGTCCGTGCCGGGACCCACGGCGTTTGCAACGGCGCTTGCAATTTCGGGTATGAACACGGGCAGGTTTACGTTTGAGGGCTTTCTGTCCGTTGCAAAGAAATCGCGCCGCGAGCACCTTGAAGAGCTTGTAAACGAAAAGCGCACAATGGTATTCTACGAAGCGCCGCACAAGCTGTCGCGCACGCTTGACGATATGCTGCAGTTTTTCGGCGACAGGAACATCGCCATAGTACGCGAAATCACAAAGGTTCACGAGGAAGTTATCCGCACCACGCTTGCAGAAGCGTCTGCAAGGTATCAGGAAGAAAAGCCGAAGGGCGAAATTGTGCTGATTATCGAGGGCAAAAAGGAAGAGGCAACAGAGCTCACGCTCGAAGATGCAATCGCTCAGGCGCAAAAGCTTGTGGACGGCGGTATGTCCGTAAACGCCGCCGCAAAGGAAATCGCAAACGCAACGCCGTTTAAGAAAAACGACATCTATAAGGCACTGTTATGATTTGCAATCAATGTCCGCGAAAATGTAATATCGACAGGGAAAACACGCTCGGATTCTGCCAAAGTCCCGAGCGTTTTCGTCTTGCACGCGCTGCGCTGCATTTCTGGGAAGAGCCGTGTATCAGCGGCACAAACGGCAGCGGCACAGTCTTTTTCAGCGGTTGCAACCTGCGCTGCGCCTACTGCCAGAATTACGAAATCAGCCACGAAAATAAGGGCAGGGAAGTCAGCGACGATGAACTGATTGCAATCTTTGAAAGTCTAATCGCGCAGGGTGCGCACAACATAAATCTCGTTAATCCCACGCACTACGCCGCGCGGCTTGCAAGCGTGCTGCAGGCGTGGAAATCGCCTGTGCCGATTGTCTACAACACCTCGGGCTACGACAGCGCAGACACACTTAAACTGCTTGACGGCCTGGTTGATATCCACCTTACCGACTTCAAGTACACGCGCCCCGACAAGGCGGCAAAATACAGCAAGGCAGGTGATTATACCGATGTTGCAAAGGCGGCGCTATGCGAAATGCGGCGGCAGATTCCAAACGATGAGTTTGATGAAAACGGCATTATGCAAAAGGGCATAATCGTGCGCCACCTCATCCTGCCGTCAAACACAAATTCCTCGCTTGAAGCAATCGACTACCTTGCCGAAAACTACCCCGGCACCTACATATCTCTAATGGCGCAGTACACGCCCTGCGGCGACCTTTCCGGCGCGCCTGAACTTGACCGCCGCATTACTCAAAGGGAGTACGATAAGGTTGTAAATCACGCAATTTCAAGGGGGATAAACAACATTTTTATACAGGAGCTTACAGCCGCCGACAAAAAATTTATTCCTGCATTTGATTTTACGGGCATAATGTGATATAGTATATATGTTAAAATTTAACTTTTTTTGAAAAGGAGAAGTATTATGAAAAAGTTTATTGCAGAATTCAAAGAGTTTATCCAGCAGGGCAATGTGCTTGACCTCGCTGTCGGCGTTATAATCGGCGGCGCGTTCAAGACAATTGTTGACGCTTTCATCGAAAACGTTATCAATCCTCTCATTGCCTGCGTAGGCGGCACAGACATCGGTTTTGTTATCCCACTTGTTAAGAACCAGGCAATTGACCTTGGCAAGTTCATTTCCGCTATCCTGAATTTCCTTATCATTGCGTTTGTTGTATTCCTTATTGTTAAGTCGGCAAATAAGGCTAAGGAAATCGCAAAGAAGGGCGAAGAGGAAGAAGAGGAAGAAACCACAAAAACCTGCCCGTTCTGCAAGAGCGAGATTGACATTGATGCTACAAAGTGCCCGCACTGCACATCTGATATTCCGGAGGAAGAAGCAGAGGAAGAATAATTCGGAATTCGGAGTTAATATTGCAGGGAACGATGACCGCATCGTTCTGCTTATCCCCTCATCAGTCAGCCGTTCGGCTGACAGCTTCCCCCCAGGGGGAAGCCTTGTAAGGTTTATTTGATTTTAATTTGGGAGTAAAATTATGAAAATCGAAGCATACAGTTATCCGTCAGCTACAGGCGAGTGCGAGATTTACGGCAACGCCTACACACCTGACGAAGGCGAAGTTAAAGCCGTACTCGTTATCAACCACGGTATGGCTGAACATCAGGAAAGATACCGCGTTTTTATCAAGTTTATGGTAAACAACGGCTTTGCTGTTTATATTCACGATATGGCAAACCACGGCAAGTCAAATTCCAATTTTGACGAAACCGGCTATTTCGGCGAAACGGACGGCTACAAAAAGCTTGTAGAGGACTTTAAAACAAGTTTTGAAAAGGCAAAGTTTGCGTATCCCGACAAAAAGATTATTGTTATGGGACACTCAATGGGCTCGTTTATCGTTCGCTGCTTTACCGCGTGGTACCCGAATGAGGGCTACGCTGGCGCAATCTATATGGGCACAGGCGGCGCAAACCCGATTGCCGGAGTTGGCGAAAAGGTTGCCACTCTCGTTGCAAAGGTTAAGGGACCCAAGCACAAGAGCAAAACGCTTGATAAGATGTCCTTCAGCGCATACGGCAAGCGCACAGAGGGCAGAACAAACTTTGACTGGCTCACGCGCGACAGCGAGATTGTTGATAAATACATCGCAGACGATTACTGCGGTTTCCTGTTCAGCGCACAGGGTATGCACGACCTTGTTAAGCTGAATATTGAAGCTAACACCGACGAGTGGTACAAGGGCGTTGCAACCGATTTGCCGATACTGCTTATCAGCGGCGCGGAGGATCCTGTGGGCGAATACGCAAAGGGTATACGCGATATTTATCAGCGCCTTCTTGCGTCCGACCACAAAAAGGTTACCCTTAAGCTTTACGATAACTGCCGCCACGAAATCCTTAACGAACTCAATAAAGAGGACGTTATGGACGACATTCTCGACTGGGCGGAAAAAGAAGTATTGGCATAGTGTTTTGTCACTCCGCGGGCGATTCGTGAATCGCCCCTACGGCTAAACGCAAAATAAACAAAGAGCAAGGTTATTCACCTTGCTCTTTTGTTATTTCATTGATGGTTTCTATAAAATCCTCTGCGTTTTGCAGCGGCAGGCGGACTTCCTTGCGTCCGCCGTAGCCGTACTTAATCAGCACATACGGCTCGTTGTAAGCGCCGCCCTCAACTTCCTCAATGCGCTGGCTTACGGGCTCTGTGCACAACTCTGCACTTTCAATTCCTTTAATCAGAATTTCCTTTTCAAACATATGCACCGGCGGCACAATGCAGGCGTACTCAATAAGCAACTTGTCGTCTGTTATTGTTATGCCTTTGTGCCCCATCCAGTACACTGTCTGGAAAAAGCCGAAAACCAGTATCACCAGAGTCCAGATTACCGGCATAATCACGGGTGTTACGTCGATTTTGCACAGCCACAGTATCCATAATATCAATATGGAAAACGGCACGGTAATCAGCCCCAGCGCAAAGTTCTGCAAGCACACATAAAGCGTGTTCAGCGCCTTTGAGCGGTACTTGAATTTATATCTTTTATTCATATAATCATCCGTTCAGGATTTCAAAGTTTTTCTTGTTAGACTTGTACAGGTTTACAAAAACGCTGTAGTTTCTGTCGTAAACAGCCTTGTTAGCCTTGTTCGGCTTGTAAACGGTCTTTGCAGGGATGAGCTTTTTAACGTCCTTGATAGTAGGCAGCATACCTGTACCAACTGCGATAAGCGCCGCTGCGCCTACTGCGCCGATGTTCTGCGGTGAGTCAACTACCTCAACGTTACGCTGCAGAATATCTGCAAGTATCTGGCAGGTGGAAGCACCGAGCGCGCCGCCGCCGCAGAAGCGTACCGTATCCTTGATATGTACCTCTTTCTTCTTGTCCTGGCGTTCAAGCATCCAGCGCATATGGAAGCAGATGCCCTCTACAACAGAGCGGATAAGTTCCGTTTTGCCGGTTTCAAGCTTGATGTTAAAGAACATACCTGCTGCGTTCGGGTCCTCAAACGGGCAGCGGTTGCCGTGCAGCCACGGCGTAAATACAACGCCGTTTGAGCCTGGTTCAGCCCTGTCAACAACCTCTTCAAGGTAATCGTAAAGGTTAACCGCGATGTCCTCGTAACTGTCTGACGGCTGACCGTGATGCTGCAGATAAACGCCAATTTCGTCAAGCGCAAGGTGATCCTTAACCCAGCTTACGCACTTGTTAGAGGTTTCAAGCTCTGCAAAATAGTTGTAAGCCTCAGGGTCTGCGCCGACGATTGCGGCAATCATAGCATTTGCGTCAACAATCTGCTTGTCAACAACTGTGCCAACCCAGCCCGAAGTGCCGGAATAAATATGCGTGTCGCCGATTTCAACCGCACCTGCGCCAACGCCGATAAGCGATGCGTCGCCGCCGCCGCCGAATACTGCAGTGCCGGGTGCAAGTCCAAGCTCGCCTGCAGCCTTTTCAGTAACCTCGCCGACCTTGTCGGTACAATTCATAATCTTCGGCAGGTGAGCGGTGTCAACGTTGAGCATATCGCAAACAGGCTTGCACCAGCCCTCGTGACCTTTTCTTGTATCGTAAAGCATTGTGGCAAAAGCGGAGTCGGTAGTCATAACAAACTCGCCGCTTGCGCGCAGAATAAGGTATTCCTTAACGTCAAGCCACTTGTAAAGCTTCTTAAAGTTCTCGGGCTCGTGAGCCTCAAGCCATTTGTATTTCCACACCGGGTCTTTAACGGACAGCGGTGCCGCGCCCGTGTACTTAAGGCATTTGAGCAGTTTTGCAGCGTCTGCGCCCGCAATCTGGAAACCGTGCGCAATACCTGATTTAAGCTCTTCTGTTGCACGCTGGTCCATATATGTCATCGGGCGGCGGATGCAGTTGCCGTCCTTGTCAACAGGCACAAAGCCCTGCATGGCAGAGCAGAAGCTGATGCCCTCAATCTGCTCTTTTGTGATGCCCGGCGCCTTGCGGAAAACCTCTTTTGTGGTAATGCACATAGCCTGCCACCACTCGTCCGCGTCCTGCTCTGCGCCGCCTTTTACACCTGTTTCCTCGTCAACGTAAAGGCTGTAACCTGCAGTCTGCGAAGCGATAATTTTAATTTCCTTATCAATTTCAATAAGGCAGGTTTTGATACCTGTTGTACCGGTGTCGTAAGTTATTACGTATTTACTCATTATTCTACCTCCAAACGAGTATATAATAGGTGCGGGTGTCCCGCCCTCAATTCCGAATTCCGCATTCCGAAATCCGAATTACTTTTCAAACGTAAATGCTGACTCTATAAACTTCAGCAGTTGCGTAACCACCTGTTCCTCGTCCATCTCGTCAACGTTAACGCCCGTGTAAATCTCAAACCGCTGGCGGTAGTAATCGCAGGTGTACGAAAACTGCAGCGACACAAGCAGGTTGTCAAGGAAAAACGCAAACATCCTTGGGTCAAGGTCAGGGCGCACATCGTCCTTTGCAAGCGCCTGCGCAATCGACGTGATGTACTTGCGGCTTGTGTTCGTTTCAATCTCCTCTGCAAGCAGCCGCGCGCGCTCGCCGTTCTTTTCACTTGTGATTTCGTTGTAAAGCTTAATGTAATTCTTGTTCGCTTTCGAGTGCTGGCAGGTGGTGCGTATAACCTTTTCCGCCTTAACGAGCAGCTTGTCGTCGCTCTTCATAATCTCGTCAAGCGCGTCGTCAAGTATCTGCATACCGCGCTGCAGGCAGGTAACAAACAAGTCCTCTTTGGTGGCAAAGTACTTATACATAAGTCCTATGCTTATTCCTGCGTTTTTAGCAATTACATTTATATTAGCGTTTTCGTAGCCTTTTGACGCAAATTCTTCTATGCCGACTTCAAGCAATTTTTCTTTTCTTTCGTCGCTTGCTCTGTCGAATGCGTCTTTGTATCTTTTTTCAATCATAATGCGATTTTTGTTTGTTTGCACAAAAAAGAGACTGTGCAGTTGTGCAAAGCACACAAAACCCCCACAAAAAATAGTGAATGTTGTTATTATAGTAGCATTAATTATGCACTTTTGCAAGAAATTTAACTAATTTTTTACAACTTTTCATTTGACAAATTGTTAATAAGTGATATAATTAATATGTAAATCTGGTGAGCAAGTACTCACACGCCCAAAACGGTGAGCAGCTACTCACACTACATAATTTCAAGGAGGAATTTACTATGGATACAAGATTCGCAATTACAGAGTATCCTAACGCTGCTGCGATTACCGCACAGCTCGACGCACTCATCAAAAAACCTATCTACTCAATTAACAGAGCAGCACTCAAAAGATATGAGGACGAGTATTTTGAGAAGAAGTGCAAAAAGTCAAAGGAAATGATCGCACAGGCTAAGGATGTTATCCCCGGCGGCGTTCAGCACAACCTTGCATTTAACTATCCTTTCCCGATCGTTATGACCAAAGCAAAGGGTAACAAGCTCTATGACATCGACGGTAACGAGTATTTTGACTTCCTGCAGGCAGGCGGTCCTACAATTATCGGTTCAAACGACGATGTTGTTAAAGAGGCTGTTAAAGAGCTTCTTGATGACTGCGGTCCGTCAACAGGTCTGTTCCACCCCTACGAGTACAAACTTGCTAAAAAAATCAGCGAGTGCGTACCTTCAGTAGAGATGTTCCGTATGCTCGGTTCAGGTACAGAGGCTTGTATGTGCGCAGTTCGTGTTGCACGTCTTGCTACAGGCCACAAGAACATTATTAAAATGGGCGGCGCTTATCACGGCTGGTCAGATCAGCTTGCATGGGGTATGCGTGTTCCCGGTACTCTTAACACTCAGTCACACGGTGTTCCGCTCTTCGTATTCAAGCACACACAGGAATTCTTCCCCAACGACCTCAAGTCACTTGAAAAGAAGCTTATCATCAACCAGTTCCGCGGCGGCACAGCTGCAGTATTCATTGAACCTGCAGGTCCTGAGTCAGCAACCCGTCCTGTAGATAAGGACTTCCCGAAGGGCGTACAGGCACTCTGCCGTAAGTATGGCGCTCTGCTCGTATGCGATGAGGTTGTATGCGGCTTCAGAATTGGTCTTTCAGGCGCACAGGGCTACTACGGTATTGATCCTGATATTACCATCTTCGGTAAGATTATCGCAGGCGGTTATCCGGGTGCAGGCGGCATCGGCGGTCACAAGGAAGTTATGAAGTACCTCGGCGCAGGTCTTGATAAGGCTGAGGGCAAGAAGATTCATAAGGCAATGTGCGGCGGCACAATGGCTGCTACTCCTATTTCCTGCGTTGCAGGCTACACTGTAATTTGTGAGATTGAAAAGAGAAATGCTTGCCAGGTAGCAGGTCAGATGGCTGACAGACTTGTTAAGGGTATCAACGAGTCAATCAAGAAGTACGACCTTCCGTTCGTATGCTACAACGTTGGCTCAATCTGCCATCTCCACACTGTTGCAACAATGCACTTCAGAATTAACTGGAAGAAGCCTTGGGAAGTACCGAACGTACTTAAGCAGACCGGTATCCGCCAGACTGAAATGCAGTATATGGGCGCTGCTTACATGGCAGAAGGTCTTGTTACACTTGCAGGCTCACGTCTTTACACTTCAAGCGCTTATACCGAAGAGGATATCGATGAATGCATCCGCCGCTTCGACAAAGTTCTTGCACAGTGCGAAAAGATTGATTATTAATAGTTGTAATTAAAGGGGCAGGCAACTGCCCCTATATACGGTTTTAAGTTTTAAGTTTTAGGTTTAAGCTTTATGGCGGACTCTGTCCGCACCAATTTTATTGTTTGAGCGCAGCGAGTGACAATAAGCTTAACACTCAACACTTAACACTTAACACTAATTTCTACCGAAGGGAGAAATTTATGTCATACGAAATTCAGCAAGCAAAAGAATTAGTAGTAAAAGCAGGTAAAGAGCTTATTGAAAAAGGTCTTATTGCCCGCACTTGGGGTAATGTTTCCGCCCGTATTTCCGAAACACAGTTTGTTATCACACCGTCGGGCAGAGCATATGAGGATTTAACCCCTGAGGAAATCGTTGTTGTTAACATCGACGATTGCTCTTATGAGGGCGACATCAAGCCTTCGTCGGAAAAGGGCGTTCACGCTGCTGCATACCGTCATCATCCTACGGTTGACTTTGTAATCCACACTCACCAGAAGGCGGCTACCATCGTGTCCATCACGGGTATGGAAATCCGCAACGTTTACAGTGAGTTCAAACCCGTTCTCGGCGAAAAGGTTCCGTGCGCTGCATACGCAATGTCTACCACGGATTCGCTGCGCAAAAAGGTTGAAATGTGCATTATGATGAACCCGAGCGCACGCGCTATTATGATGATGCATCACGGCACGGTTTGCATGGGCGACTCATACGAGCACGCATTTGCACTTGCAGAAAATCTTGAAAATTGCTGCGAAAAGGTTATTAAGGATAACTACCTTCGTCACTCATGGGCAAAGACCTACAGCGACGACGATAAGAGGAATTACTTCCTTAATAAAAAAGAAGCAGGCACAATGCCTGACGAGATTGCAGACCTCGGCTCATCTGTAAGAAACGGCAAAACCTTCACACTCACAGTCGGCGGCAAGAGCGTTGACGTTGACGTTGAAACAGGCGTTGGTATTAACGGTGTTCCGCCTAAAGTAGAAAAGCTGCACAGAGCAATCTACAATACAGAGGATTGCACGTTTATCCGCCAGATTGCATCTCCCGACGTTGTTGCAGTATCCTGCACGGGCGAAGGCATGACCCCGATGATTGACGACTTTGCACAGATTGTCGGCACGGACGTTAAGAATATCGCGTGGGTTGACGGCGACACAGACGCTTGCGCTAAAGAAGCAGGCGAGGCTATCGACCAGAGGAACGCAGTTCTTGTACAGGGCGCAGGCGCGCTCATCACAGGTAACACGGAGGGCGACCTGCAGGCGCTTGACATTATTATGGATAAGGCTTGCCAGGCAGTTATTGATGTTGATATCTTCAACCGCGCTCACTATGTACCAAAACTTGAGTGTATGCTGATGCGTACCGTTTACCTCGCAAAATACTCAAAGAAAATCGATGAGAAATAAAAAAGAGCCTTCGGGCACCCTACGGAAATAGGGTTAGGTTTTGGCTTTGTCCTTTTGCCCCTAAAGATATTAAAAACCGTCTGAATACGCGAGTATGCAGGCGGTTTTGTAATCCCTTTATGACCTAAAATTACTTTGCCAAAACTGCTTTGCACCCAAAAATGAGCAGATTTTTTGTTAGAACAAAGCACAAAATCACCATAAGGCTGACGCCTTATGGCGATTTTTAATACAGTTATAGCGGAAAAGATGCCATTTTTGGGCTGACACTATTTTCGCAGGGTGCCCCTTCGGGCTCTTTTTTCGTAGGGGAGGTGCTCCCGCGCCTCCCAAGAAAAATCAAACGGATTTTTCGATTGCACGCAGTGCAATAAAACGGTAGCCTTAACCGCATTGTAACAATAACCATTTGTTCAATTGGGGACAGTCTCCAATTGAACATTAGTCCCCAATTGAACATTGCGATATCGTTTATATCGCAACGGGGCGTCGGGGACGCCGCCCCCTACAAAAATTTTTGCAACACTTTGGCACTTTTTTTACACTTAACAAGTGAAAGGTCTTTCAAAGGTGGTGACGCAATGAACGAAAAAGAACTTGTTACCCGTGCTAAATCGGGCGACAAAGACGCATTTGCCGAGCTTTACGGCTTGTATAAAGATAGGCTGTACCGCTACGCGTTTTACCGTCTGCAGAGTCTGAGCGACGCGGAGGACGCCGTGCAGGACTGCGTGGTGTCCGCGTACATACAAATCGGTTCAGTTAAAAAAGCCGAGGCGTTTCCGGCGTGGATATTCCGTATTCTGTACTGCACAGTCAACGCGCAGATTAAGCGGCAGTCGATTGCACGCAACAACAGCAATATTGACGATATGGCAAATCAGCTGTTTGACGATTCTGCCCAGAACACCGTGCAGAAAACGGAAATGCAAAACGCGCTTGCAAGCCTTAAGGACGATGAAAGAGAGATTGTTCTTTTGTCCGTAGTGGCAGGCTTTTCAAGCAAAGAAATCGGCAAAATCGTAGATATGACATCAGGCGCTGTGCGTTCAAAACTGTCGCGCAGCCTGAAAAAAATGAAAGATTTTCTGGAGTGATTGCAATGAAGGATAAAGATTTTATTACATCAAAATTCGAGAGCGAAAATATCACCGCCCCCGAATCACTGAGCGAAGAAAACATCAAAGCACGCCTTGAACAGGGCACAAAGGCGAGCGAGATGATTAAACTCAAAAAGAATAAAAAGCGCGTTATCAAGCCGATTATTTCCGTTGCCGCGTGCTTTGCGGTGGTTATCGGCACGCTCGCCACAGCGAATGTTATCCACGACCAGCGCGTTGAAAAGAAGATTCAGAGTCAGGTCGATAAAGGCTTCGTTCACTTCACGAGCTACGACGAGCTGAACACCTTTACCGATAATATGAAAACGGAAAACTATAACTCTTACGGCTCGGGCTTGCTCGGTATGTTCGGCAATCAGTCTGTCATAGTTGAAGAAAAAAGCGACGCAACCGTTGACGCTGAATCATCATCAGCCAATGCTGCAAATGGCGGCGCGGCGTCGCACAGCACAACCTATAAGCAGGTTGACGGCGTTGACGAGGCGGATATCGTTAAGACCGACGGCAAGTACATCTATGTTATTGATACTTCCGACATCGCGCTTGCGATTTACTCTGCCGACAGCGGAAAGACCAAGGTCGAAAGCAAAAAGTTCTTTGACGGCGAGTACACCGAAGTAAACGAGATGTTCCTCGACGGCGACCGAATCTATGTTATAGGCAACGTTTACAGCGACGATGAGCAGTCAAAAACTTTTGTTAAAACGCTCGACATCAGCGACAAAAAGAACGTTAAGGAGCTTGACACCTACGAGCAGAGCGGCGCGTACAAAACCGCTCGTTTTACAGGCGGCTGCGTGTATGTAATTTCCAACACATACAACTATGATAAAAAGTTCATCCCGTACTGCACAACTGCAGACGGCGATTACAAAAAGCTTCCTGCAAGCGATATATGCGCGTTTGAGTGCTGCCAAAAGCCGCAGTACGTTATTGTCGGCGCGTTTGACACAAAGAGCGGCAAGAGCAACAGCAGAAAAACCAAGGCGATTATGGGCGACGCGGACAACGTTTACTGCAACACAAAGAACCTGTATGTTGCCTGCACGGATTACAGAAACGGCAAACTGCGCACCTATATTGTTAAGTACTCGCTTGACGGCGTTCAGCTCACAGAGCAGGCTATCGGCAGCGTAAGAGGTTACGCCGAAAGTCAGTGGGCGTTTGATGAAAAGGACGGCTATCTGCGAGTGGCGACCACCACAACGGACAGCAATAATAACGATATAAATAAGCTGTTTGTGCTTGATGAGGAGCTTAACACCGTCGGTTCGGTTGGCGGCTACGCAAAGGGCGAGCACATTGAGGCGGTTAAGTACATTGGCGATATGGCGTACGTTATCACTTACGAAACGACTGACCCGCTGTTCATCATCGACCTCAGCGATCCGAAGAATCCGCAAATCACGGGCAAGGTTAAGATTGACGGCTTTTCCACAAACCTTGTGCCTGTAGGCAAGGATAAGCTTATGGGTATCGGCTTTGCCACAGAGGAAACCGAGTGGGGCGAATCGCGCTCCGGCGTAAAGCTTGCGCTGTTTGATATCAGCGATAAGAACAACCCCAGGGTGCTTGACACCAAGGTTTTTGACAACTCAAGCAGCGACGCGCAGTACAACCACAAGGCTATTCTGCAAAACAGCGACGCGGGCTACCTTGCAATCCCGATGACGTGGGATGAAGCATATGCAGTTGACGGCGACGAGTACGTTGAAGAGTACGAACCCTACGGCGGTGCAATCGTGTTCACCGAAAAGGACGGCAAAATCAAAATGCTAAAGGAGCAGAAAACGGACAACGCGCCCGACAGACTTGTGTATATCGACGACGATATTTACACAGTCAGCACGCTTGAAGGCACAATAGATTCGTTCAGATTAAAATAGTAAAAATAATGAGGGGGCATTTGCCCCCTTGTTTTTTGCGCTTTAGTTAAGCGCGTCGCTCACTGCGTCGCCTGCTTTATCCGCTGCGTCGCCCACGCCGTCGGCAACATCGTTTGCACCTTCGCCGATGTCATCGCCAACTTTGTCGGCTCTGTCCTTAACTTCTTCGCCCGTGTCGCTCAAATCCTCTTCCACCTTGTTTTTGGTGGTGTTGTCGGTTGTGGTAACGGTTGTGGTCTGGGTAGTGGTTTCGTTTTTAGTTGTGGATACCTTGCCTCTGTCGCTGTTGCAGCCTGTAAAAATAACTGCCGAAATTGCAATCGCGGCAATAACAATAAATAGCTTTTTCATAATATCTTCCTTTCATTTTCCTTTTAACATAAAATTCCGAATTCCGAACTCCGAATTCCGAATTACTTTACAAGCGTGCCGCCGTCGGTATAAAGCAGCAGCATTATATCCTCCTCGGCACCTGTTTTTGCATTTATATAAACGAGAGCGTCCTCGCCCGTTTCCTTGCCTGTGCAGTTGAACTCATAGCATTGCACCTCTTTGCCGTTTTCCTTGGGAATCACGCAGCGCGTCATACCGTTAACCGTAAGGTACGGCGACAGTTTACTCTGCGCACTCTTGCCCGAAACGGCAGGCGAAAAACTGCTTCTCGGAATATGATTTGTAAGGTAGGTTGCGGTGTCAAGCGTAACCACCTTGCCGCTGTCAAGCGCCACGCCGCACTTGATAAGGTCGCTGTAACAGTACATACCGCCCTGCTTGTAAACAAAGTTTACCGTGCAAATGTTGTCCTGCACCGAATAGTAGTTGGGGCTCATATTGTCAAAGCCGATTTCCTGCAGGTACCTCTGCGCGATGTTTTGGGCGTTACTTTCCGTAATCGCGGTGCTTGTTACCGCACCGGAATACAAAATGCTTTTAACGTATCCGCCCTGCTTTGTAACGGATATCGTGTACCTGCCGCAGCGGAAGGTGTAGCAGGGGAGGGACGACCTGTCGTCCTCGGAATACACCACGCGCTCTTTGTTCACACCGAGCGTGCGCGCGGCAATCGCTTTGCACTCGTCCTTTGTCCTGACTGCGGAATTGGCAATCAGCCTCGATTTTTTGTTAAGCACCTGGTCGGCAAACGGGCCGTCGTACAGCAGGGTGGGAAAACTCTCAAAAGTCTTTGCTCCTGCGGAAAAATCCGTTTCAAGCACGCCTGTGTTAACCTTTGCTTCACTCTTAACAGCGCCTTCGGTAATCAGCGCGCCGGACTGCGATTTCTGCACCATTTCGTCGGCGGATTTGCTGAACTTCTCCGCGTATTCAAGCAGGGTGTAAAGTGTTTTGTGCTGCGCAGGCGTGATGGATTTGCCGTCTGCAATTTCGTTGCCTATAAACTGCGCGTAGTCGCTCGCCTGGCTCAAAAACTTGTACACGTTGCCGAGCTCCATTTGCGACACAGGCAGGCGGCTCACCGCGTTTTTCGCTGTCTGGCACTGCGCGTAAAGGTCGCGGCTCAGGCTGTACAGTTCCTTTGATGAATTTGAGTACAGCGTTTTTGTAAGGTCGGTATTCACGGTTTCAAGGCAGCCCGACAGCTCGCCGAGCGACTGCTGGTACGACGCTTCAAGCCTTGTTTTGTACTCGCGCTTCTGGTTTGTGTTGATTATCGCAAACGCAGTCAGTATGCCGAAAATTGCAAGCAGGTACGACACAGCGCGTATATAGCTTCTTCTGGTAAAATATGACATAAAAAATCCCCCTGTTCACTTGTATTGTGTACAGGGGATTTCGGTTTTATTCAGTTTTATTCGCAAATTTCAAAAAACCAGCGTGTTTCTTCAAGAAACAGGTAAGTTTTTTTGCCCGCAACATAGCAGGTGTAGCGTATTCCCGCGCCGCCCGATTTTAGCGATGCGGCAGGGCGGATGTCTGTGATTCTGTCCACTTCGTACTCGGTGTCCTCATACGTCAGCGACAGCGGCATAATGTTGCCCTCAAGGTCAAACTGCGCCGTAACCGCCACAAAGTGCTTGTTGGGATTATTATATTCCGTTGAAGTAAATTTAATCATAGTAATAATTATGAATTATGAATTATGAATTTCGGGTGCTGCGCACGGCTATTATATTAATCGGGTGAGGGCAGCGCCCTCCATTAATTCTCAATTATCAACTCTCAATTCTCCATTGATTATAAAACTTTAGAAAGAAAGTCCACAAGTCTTGGGTCTTTCGGGTTGTCAAATATTTCCTGCGGTGTGCCTTCTTCAAGGATTTTGCCGCCGTCCATAAACACAACGCGTGTTGCAACCTCGCGGGCAAAGCCCATCTCGTGCGTTACAACAACCATCGTCATACCCTCCTGTGCAAGCGCTTTCATAACCTGCAGTACCTCGCCTACCATTTCGGGGTCGAGGGCGGAGGTCGGCTCGTCAAACAGCATAACCTCGGGTTCCATACAGAGTGCGCGTACAATCGCCACACGCTGCTTCTGACCGCCGGAAAGCTGGCTCGGGTAGGAATCTGCTCTGTCTGCAAGACCTACTCTTTCAAGCAGCTCGCGTGCCTTTGCTTCCGCTTCCTCTTTCGATTTGCCAAGCAGCTTCATCGGCGCAATTGTCATATTCTTCAGCACCGTCATATTCGGGAAAAGGTTGAAGTGCTGGAACACCATACCCATCTTCTGGCGGTGGCTGTTGATGTTGAGTTTGGGGTTAGTCAAATCCTCGCCGTCAAAAATGATGCTGCCGCCTGTCGGAATTTCCAGCAGGTTGAGCGAGCGCAGCACAGTCGATTTACCCGAACCCGAAGGTCCGATAATTACAACAACCTCGCCTCTGTCAATTGTAAGGTCAATGCCGTCAAGCGCTTTAACCGTGCCGTCAATGTAGTGCTTTTTAAGTCCGTCTACAATAATAAGTGCGTTATCGTTCACTCTTGCGCAGCCTCCTTTCAACCTTGCCGACAAGCCAGGTTAGAATAATGACTGTTATAAGATAGATTATCGCTACCGTAAACAGCGGAATAAAATAGTTAAACGTGCGTCCTGCTATTACGTTGCCCGCTTTGGTGAGTTCTATTACGCCAACGTAACCGGCAACAGAGGTTTCCTTAAGCAGGGCGATGAATTCGTTAAGCAGAGTGGGCAGCACGGCTTTGAACATCTGCGGAATTATGATGTACCGCATCGTCTGCAGGTAGTTAAAGCCAAGGCTTCTGCCTGCCTCAAACTGACCCTGATCAACCGACATAATGCCTGCGCGGAAGATTTCCGCAACATACGCGCCGGAGTTGATACCGAACGCAAATATGCCCACAAGTACGCCGTTATCGGTGGAAACAAAGATTACAAAATACGCAATCATAAGCTGCACAACAACAGGCGTGCCGCGTATAACGGTAAGGTAGAGCTTGCAGATGCCGTTCAGCAAACTCAGTATGTAGTAGCCTAAACCGCCTTTTAGTTTAAGCGTTTCCTTGTTTTTATCAAAGGACGAGCGTATTGCGGCGATTACAATACCAATAATAACACCCACAAGCAGCGCGCCGCCCGTGATTTTAAACGTGTTAAAAAAGCCGTCAATCAAGCCGAGATATCTTGCGTCCTCAATAAAAACGTTTTTAAAATCTTCAACAAGATTTAATGTGTAAAAATCCATTGTTTATCCTCAAAAATAGGGCGGGATAACCCGCCCCGTAAATGGTAATACCTAATTAAGCCTTGATGTACTTGTCAACAATCTTCTGAACAGTACCGTCTTTAATCAGTTCTTCAAGTGCGCCGTTAACTTTGTCCCTGAGCTCTGTGTTCTCTTTGTTAAAGCAGATAGCGTACTCTTCTTCAACATAGTTTGTTTCAAGAATCTTAAGACCTTCGTTAGCTTCAACGTAGCTCTTTGCAGGCTCGTTGTCGATGATAACGCAGTCAACCTTGCCGGATACAAGCGCCTGAACAGCAACTGCACCGTTGTCGTACTTTGTGATGTGATCTTCGCCGAAATCGTCTGTTGCATAGATGTCGCCTGTAGTAGAGGTCTGAACGCCGATCTTCTTATCCTTGATGTCGTCAACAGTCTTGATGTCGGAATCTTCCTTAACGATTACAACCTGAACGCCCTTTGCGTAAGATGTTGAAAAGTCAACGCTCTTAAGTCTTTCCTCGTTAACGGTCATACCTGCCATACCCATATCGTACTTTTTGGACTGTACGCCGGGGATAATGGAGTCAAATGCAACGTCCTCAATCTTAAGTTCCATACCGAGCTTGTCTGCAATTGCCTGTGCAATTTCAGCGTCGATACCAACGATAGCGTCGCCCTCATGGTATTCATAAGGCGGGAACTCTGCGTTAGTTGCCATAACAAGTGTTTCTTTTGCTGTGTCGTCTGCTGCGGTAGTATCCTCTGTGCTGCCGCCCTTTGAGCAAGCAACAAATGTGAGTGCAAGCATAGCTACTGCAAGAAGTACGCATAAAAACTTTTTCATAAATATCTTCTCCTTAAAATTATTATTTATACAATTTTATGCACGACTAACATATCATAACACGGTATAATTGTCAATTGTTATGTTTAAATATTCACAAAAAGAATAAATATACAGCACGCTTTCGGTTTTTATCAAGATTTTTTGTTCAATTATCAAATTAGCACTTTACAACACTAAATAAATAAAGTATAATAACAGCGTTGAAAAACAATTATTTGAAAGAGGTATTTTTTATGAAAAAATTATTATCAGTTCTTTTATCCGTTTTACTGATTGCCGCAATCTTCGCAGGCTGCTCTTCAAAGGAAGCAAGCGATGTTGAGCAAATCACTAAAGAGGGCGTTCTTGTAGTAGGTATCACAGACTACGCGCCTATGGATTACAAAGAAAAGGGCAGCGACGAATGGATCGGCTTTGATGCAGACCTTGCAAACGCAGTTGCACAGAAGATGGGCGTTAAGGTTGAATTCAAAGTAATCGACTGGGACAACAAATTCCTTGAGCTCAACACAAGAGCAATCGACTGCATCTGGAACGGTATGACAATCACCGACGAGGTTAAGAAGAACACTTCCGTTACCGAAGCTTATGCAAGAAACCGTCAGGTAGTTGTAGTTAAAAAGGATATCGCTTCCGAGATTAAGACAGTTGACGACCTCAAGGCACTTAAGGACTTCTCTGTTTCCGTAGAAAAGGGCTCATCCGGCGAAGCAGTTGCAGAGGAAAACGGCTTTAAGTACACCTCGGTTAACTCGCAGGCAGACACACTTCTCGAAGTTAACTCGGGCGCAGCTACAGCAGCGATTATCGACTCCACAATGGCGGACGCTATGACAGGCGACGGCACAGACTATAAAGACCTTACATCAACAGTAACCCTCAGCGAGGAACAGTACGGTATCGGCTGCCGCAAGGATTCAGACCTCACAGAGCAGCTTAATAAGTACATCAAGGAACTCAAGGAAGACGGCACAATGAAGCAGCTTTCCGACAAGTACCAGATTGAACTTGTAGACTGATAACGATTAGCTTTCGGGCAGGATTAATCTTGCCCGAATTACTTTTACATACAAAGAGGATTTTATGTTTTTAACAGTAACGTTAAGCCTGCTCAAAGGCTTTTGGGAAACCTTTAAAATTTTTGCCGCAACTCTCGTATTTGCGTTGCCGCTTGGTCTTGTGCTGAGCTTTGGCTCAATGTCAAAGTTTTCGCCAATCAGGTGGCTTGTAAAAACGTTTGTGTGGATTATCCGCGGCACGCCGCTTATGCTGCAGCTCATCATCGTGTACTACGGTCCGGGGCTGCTGTTCGGCTGGGATTTGATGGAACGCTTTAACGCCGTGCTTGTGGCGTTTGTAATCAACTATTCCTGCTATTTCAGCGAGATTTATCGCGGCGGCATCCAGTCAATCCCCGTAGGTCAGCAGGAGGCAGGTCTTGTGCTGGGTATGACCAAAAGGCAGATTTTCTTCAAGGTAACTCTGCTGCAGGTTGTTAAGCGCATTGTTCCGCCTATGAGTAACGAGATTATTACGCTCGTCAAGGATACTTCGCTTGCGCGTATTATCGCGGTGTACGAGGTTATATTTATGGGGCAGAACTTCATCAAGTCTGCAGGTCTTATCTGGCCGCTGTTCTACACAGCTGTATTCTACCTCGTTTTCTGCGGAATGCTCACGCTTATTTTCGGCGCAATCGAAAAGAAAATGAGCTACTTTGAATAAGGGGGACTGAATTATGGCATTACTTGAAGTTAGAAATATTGTCAAACGCTTCGGCAAAGCCGAGGTGCTTAAGGGCATCGACTTCGACCTTGAAAAAGGCGAGGTTATATCCATAATCGGTTCGTCCGGCTCGGGCAAAACTACGCTGCTGCGCTGCATCAACTTCCTTGAATTTGCCGACGAGGGCACTATCACCGTTGACGGCGAGTGCCTGTATAACGGCGAAACCGATAAAAAGATTAAGGAAAAACAGCTGCGCGAACGTCGCCTGCATTTCGGGCTTGTGTTCCAGCAGTTCAACCTGTTCCCGCAGTACAGCGTAATGCAAAATCTTATGCTTGCGCCGTCGCTTATGAAAACGGACAGCAAGGCTAATCTTGAAAAGCGTGCGCTTGAAATTATCGACAGCGTTAATATGCTTGACAAAAAGGATTACTATCCGTGCCAGCTTTCGGGTGGTCAGCAGCAGCGTGTGGCAATCGCGCGTGCGCTTATGATGAACCCCGATATCCTTTGCTTTGACGAGCCGACCTCCGCCCTTGACCCCGAACTCACGGGCGAGGTTCTTAAGGCGATTAAAGAGCTTAAGGAAAAGGGCAGCACGATGATAGTCGTAACGCACGAAATGGAGTTTGCGCGCAACGTGTCCGACAAGGTTATATTTATGGCGGACGGCGTTGTTGAGGAAATCGGCACGCCGCAGCAGGTGTTTGATAATCCGCAAAGCGAAAAAACGCGCGCCTTCCTCGCAACATCGCTTGAAAAGATTTGACTTTATGCCTTCCCCTTGGGAAAGGTGGCTGCACAAAGTGCAGTCGGATGAGGGGTAACAGTTTAGAACCGATTGCCTCAACCACGATTAACAACAACCACTTGTTCAATTGGGGACTGTCCCCAATTGAACATTGCGATATCGTTCATATCGCAACGGGCGATTCGTGAATCGCCCCTACTGACCACTCAAAAAAGAGGTGCAGCAATGAAATACGCATATCATTTTACATACACTGCAAACGGTGAAGTCAAAACGGCTAACGGCTCAAACGGCGATTTTGATTTTGCGCTTACCGAAGGCAAAAATTCGCTCAAGGCGGTTATCACGCCTAAAACGGATATTATGATTCACAGCTTTTTTGTTGAGCGCGAGTACGTTTTTGCCGACGATAGCAGGTTTTTTGCCAACGGCTTCCAGTCCTGGACGGATACAAGGGAGTTCGTTAAAAGCGATAAGATGGACGGTCTTAACACCGTCGGCAAGAGTCTCTACGGCAGGATTAACGGCATTAACTATGTGGGCGACTACTCCTTTGTTAATGAGGAAAAAGAGGCGGGCGCCTTCCACAGCCACGGTCTTGCGTACGTTAGAAACGGCGACGAGATTGACTTTTTCGGCTCGCTCACAGACCGCACGGGCTACACCGTAATCTACGCCGATATGAACAAAAACACGCTTAAAATCTCCAAGGATGTTGAGGGCGTTACTATCAGCGAGCCGTACAAGCTGCTTGATATGTTCCTTATGCAGGGCGAATACGGCGAGGTGTTTGATTCATACTTTGCCGCTATGGGCGTTAAGCCGATTACGCAGGAAAAAATCAAGGGCTACACTTCGTGGTACAACTACTATGAGCGCATTAATGAGGATGTTATCCTGCGCGACCTTGATTCGCTTGCAAAGTACAAGGACAGCGTTAACATTTACCAGATTGACGACGGGTACGAAACACGCGTGGGCGACTGGTTTTCGATTGACCCGAAGAAGTTCCCCAACGGCATAAAGCACATTGCCGACGCGATTCACGAAAAGGGCTTTAAGGCAGGCATATGGATTGCACCCTTCGGCGCGCACAAGCGCTCACAGCTTGCAAAAGAGCACCCCGACTGGCTTATTAAATATCCAAACGGCAAGCCTGTTCCCGTAGGCCACAACTGGGGCGGCTTCTACGGGCTTGATATTTACAACGACGGCGCGCGCAACTACATAAAAAGCGTGTTTAACGAAGTGCTTAATGTATGGGGCTTCGATATGGTAAAGCTCGATTTCCTCTACGCCGCTTCGGTTATCCCGATGCACGGCAAGAGCAGGGGAGAGATTATTTACGACGCTATCGACCTTCTTCGCGAGTGCTGCGGCGACACGCCTATTCTTGCCTGCGGCGTTCAGCAGATGCCGTGCTTCGGCAAGGTTGAGTATATGCGCATCGGCTCTGATATGTCGCTTGGCTGGACGCACAACCTGCTGCGTAAGAATATGCACCGCGAGGACGTTTCCACGCCTAATGCACTGCGCAACAGCATCTACCGCCGCTGCTTCAACGGCAGGGCGTTCCTGTGCGATCCGGACGTTTTCCTGCTGCGCAGAACTAATATCAAGTTTACGCCCGAACAGCAGGGCGTGCTTGCGGAATTCATCAAGCTTTTTGGCAAGGTGCTGCTTATGAGCGACAATATTGCCGACTACGACGAGCAGCAGCTTGCGACCTTCCACCATATGATGGACGATGAGGATACCGAGCTTGTTGCAGTTAAAGAGGAAAACGACATTGTGTTTATCGACTACCTTGACCGCGGCGAAGCAAAAATGCTCAAGTTCAACGTGGTTGACGGAACTATATTCTGATTACCGGTGATAATATGATTTTATACATTTTAATCGGCGTTGTTATTGTGCTTCTGATTGTAAATGTCATCTTAACTCTCAGGGGCAAAACCGACTCAAACGCCGAGCTTATCAAACAGCAGATTGAACTTTCAAACAAAACGACGGGGGATAAAATCGGCGAGCTTTCCGGCAAGATGAACAGCCTTACGGAAAAGAATTACGAGCAGCAGATTAAGCTGATGGAAACCCTGAACGAGAATACGGAAAAGCAGACCAAGGCGATGAGCGACGCCATCGGCAAAATGCAGGAAAGCAACGAGAAAAAGCTTGAAGAAATGCGTGCAACCGTTGACGAAAAGCTGACTAAAACGCTCAACACGCGCCTTAACGAAAGCTTTGAAACTGTGTCAAAGCAGCTCGGCGCGGTTTACCGTTCGCTCGGCGAAATGCAAAAGATTTCCGGCGACGTCACCACAAGCGTACAGGGGCTCAACCGCGTGCTTACAAACGTAAAAAGCCGCGGCACCTGGGCGGAGGTTCAGCTTGGCAACATCCTCGACCAGACCATCCCCGGTATGTACGAAACGAATGTAAAAACCAACCAGAAGTACAACGGTCAGGTTGAGTTCGCCGTTAAAATTCCGAGTTCGGAGGACGACACGGTAACGTGGCTGCCGATAGACAGCAAGTTCCCTATGGAGGATTACGCGCGGCTGTCCGCAGCGGCGGAAGCAGGCAATGCGGAAGCACTTGACGCAGCACGCAAAGCGCTTGAAACACGCATAAAAGCCGAAGCAAAGGACATCACAAAGTACATCGACGTGCCAAACACCACGCCGTTTGCGATTATGTACCTTGCAACCGAAGGGCTGTACGCAGAGGTCATGAGCAGCAAAACAGGTCTTGCCGAGCAGGTGCAGGCGCAGGGCATAATGCTTGCAGGTCCAAGCACCGTAACGGCGCTGCTCAACTCGCTTGCAATGGGCTTCCGCTCAATCGCAATAAACAAAAAGGCAAGCGAGGTTTACAACGTACTCGGCGCCGCAAAAGCGCAGTACGACAAGTTCGGCGAACTGCTTGAAACTGCGCGCAAACGCATAGAAAGCGCAGGCAGAGCAATCGGCGACGCAGAAAAAAAGAACGTCTATATCCAGCGTAAACTCAAAACCGTGGAAACGCTCGACACAGACGAAGCACAGGATATTTTAGGTATAGAAGAAGGGACTGATTGATTCAGTCCCTTTTTAATTATGAATGATGAATTATGAGTTATGAATTTCGGGCGGGGCACCCGCACCCGATTATATTATGGAATGTCGAGGTCGCCATTCCCTACAATGTAGGGAGCGGCCACCGGACGCTCCACATTATTGTCCGAGCGCAGTGAGTAACCACAATTCATCATTCATAATTCATAATTCATCATTTTGCCTTGCCGTTAACTCTTTCAAAAACTTCAGCAAATACGGTACTGCGATTGCGGCGGATAGAACAAAGCCGAGCGGCTGTGCAACCTCAATGCCAGTAACACCTATAAACCGCGGCAGTATCAGCACAAGCGGTATGAAGAACAGTCCGTTCTGCGCGCAGGCGAGTAGGAACGATACTCCTGCTCTGCCGACGCATTGGAAGGTCATATTCGCTATCATAATCGTCGGCAAAAACAGCATAGCGCAGCAGCCGAATCTTGTCGCCGCCGTGCCGATGTCAACCACTGCAGCTTCACTCCTGAACAGCGCGATAACCGTCGGCGCAAACGCAAACAGCACTGACGCGAGCACCGCCATTACGGCTGTACACATCGCCCAGGAATACTTGATTGCCTCGCGCACTCTGCCGTAAAGCTGTGCGCCGTAGTTGAAGCTGCACACGGGCTGGAAGCCCTGACCGATTCCGAGGCATATGCTGAAAATGAACATAATGCACCTTGCCGAAATGCTCATCGCGGCTATGCACTCGTCGCCGTAAGCCGCCGCCTGCAGGTTCATAATCATAGTTGAAATACTGCTCAACCCCTGCCGCGCAAGGCTCGGCGCACCGGTGGAAACAATCTCCCACAAAAGCCGCGGGTCGGTTGAAAAGAGCTTGAGGCTAATTCTGCTCTGTGGCTTGCCCCTGTAAAATACAGAGTACAAAATCGCAAGGCTGATGTACTGCGAAACAGCGGTTGCTACTCCCGCGCCGGCAATACCCATATCAAACAGAAAAATCATTATCGGGTCAAGCGCGATATTCAGCACCGCGCCCGAAAGCAGACCAATCATCGCAAGGCTTGCCATACCCTCGTAGCGCAGTATGTTGTTGAGCACGCACGCCGCCGTCATAGCAGGCGCGGCAATCAGAATATACATACCGTAGGTTTTGGAGTAGGGCAGTATGGTCGCCGTGCTGCCGAGCGCGCTCATAAGCGGCGTGAGGAACAGCAGACCGAACAGCGATATCGCCATGCCGAAGCCGAGCGCGGTAAAAAATCCCGTTGAGCAGTATCTGCCCGCGGCTTCGATATCCTGCGCGCCGAGCTTCCTGCCTGCGCAGCTGCCCGAGCCGTGCCCGAACATAAACCCGATTGCCTGAATTATGCCCATAAGGCTGAACACAATACCCGTCGCGCCGCTTGCCGCAACGCTGATTTTGGACACAAAATATGTGTCGGCAAGGTTGTAGATAATCGTAACCATCATACTGATTATCGTCGGCACAGCCAGGGTGTTAATCAGCCTTTTCACAGGCGTTTTTGTCATCTTGTCAAATTGCTTTGTGTTACTTTTCATAATAAACTATTATATTATGTTCGTATTTATAATTCAAGTAAAAAACGGCGTGATGTGTTCATCACGCCGAAAATAATTGAGTGTGAGCGAGGCTCACCAAACAACTGAAAACTGAAATCAGTAAGAAAAACCGCCGAAGCGGTTTTTTTCTTACATACAAGTATATCCGCCGTCTACAGCGAGGTTTGTACCTGTTACGTAGCTTGATTCTTTAGCTGCAAAGAAAAGTGTTGCAGTGTCAAGCTCGCCCTCGTTGCCGTATCTTTCCATAGGAATCATTGTTTTAGCATTCTGCTGGAAGAAGTCGGAATTGAGCGTATCTCTCGTAAGGTCGGTGTAGAAGTAACCCGGGCAAATTGAGTTAACCGTGATGCAGTATTTGCCCCACTCTGCTGCGAGTGCTCTTGTAAGGTTAACAACGCCGCCCTTTGCTGCGTGGTACGGTGCAGAGCCTGCAATCTTGTTACCAACAAGACCGTACATCGATGCGATGTTGATGATTCTGCCGTACTGTGCAGGAATCATAGCCTGATTTGCAACTGCTCTTGCAACCTTGAAGGTACCGAAAAGGTCAATATCAAATTCATCACTGAACTGCTTATCCGTGATATTTTCTGCTGCTGCAACTGCGCCTGTGCCGGCGTTGTTGATAAGGATATCAATTCTGCCAAAATGCTCCATAGCCTTTGCAACAACGGCTTCGATATTCTGCGTGTCGGTAATATCGCACTTAAGCGGAAGCGTTTCAACCCCGTAAGCGTCTGCAATTTCCTTGCAGACTGCCTCAAGCTTGTCCTGCCTTCTTGCGATTGCAACGATGTTGCAGCCCTGATTAGCAAGAGCCTTCGCCATCTGTACGCCAAGACCGCCCGAGCAGCCTGTTACCAGCGCAACCTGACCTTTAAAATCAAAATAATTGTTCATTGGAATCCACTCCTTTTCATTTTATTGATAATATTATAACAATCTTTCGCCGAAAAATCAAGAGTTTTTAACGGCTGTTCAATCGGGGTACGACCCCAATTGAACATTATTGACTAAACGGTGATATAATGTTAAAATGATTAAGATAAATTCTTTTGGAGGATGTTATATGAAAAAGGTACTTAGTATACTCTTATCGGTGGTGATGCTGCTTTCCGTAACCGCAGGACTGAATATCAGCGCTTTTGCGCTGAACAGCAGCGGTGAATGCGGCAGTGACGCAACTTACACGTTTGACGAAGCGACGGGTGAGCTTGTTATTAGCGGAAGCGGTTTGCTTCGTGGTTACGCTTTTCAAGATGTGGACAGTATAAAGTCTGTTATTATCAATGACGGTATCACGAATATCAGCACCGGGTTATTTCTCGATTGCACCAATCTTGAGAGTGTAATAATAGGCGATAGCGTAAAAAATATTGACGCAGAAGCCTTCAGGAACTGCATAAGTCTTGCAAGTGTGACGATGGGCAGCGGCGTAACAGTTATTGGCTGCGGCGCTTTTACCAAATGCACAAGCCTTGCAAGCATAGAAATACCGAACAGTGTAACAAGGATTGACGTTTATGCATTTGAAGGCTGCACAAGCCTTGCAAGCATAGAAATACCGAACGGTGTAACAAAGATTGATGGTACTCTCTTTAAAGACTGCACAAGCCTTACAAGTGTAACAATGGGCAACGAGGTAACAACAATATGCGACGCGGCTTTTTACTGTTGCACAAGTCTTGCAAACATAGAAATACCGAACAGCGTAACAAGCATTGGCAGTAATGCATTTAATGGCTGCACGAGTCTTTCAAGCATAGAAATTCCGAACGGTGTAACGTGCATTGACCCGGGTACTTTCAGAGGCTGCACAAGTCTTGCAAGTGTAGAAATACCAAACGGTGTAACAAGTATTGACAGTTTTGCATTTGCAGACTGCATAAGTCTTACGAGCATGGTGATACCGAACAGTGTAACAAGCATTGGCGATTCTGCCTTCGAAGGCTGCAAAAGTCTTGCGAGCATAGAAATACCGAACAGTGTAACAAACATTGGCGATTCTGCTTTTGAAGACTGCGCAAACCTTGAAAATGTTTCGTTACTTAACGGCTTGAAAACTATAGGCAAAGAAGCTTTTTATGATTGCGATAAGCTGACGGCGTTAACCGTTCCTGCCTCTGTAACACACATAGGCGAAGAAGCGTTTTACGATTGCGACAGCATAAAAAGCGTAACGTTTGAAGACTGTGCCGCCGATATAGGCGAAGAAGCTTTTTGCGGTTGTGACAGCTTGACCGACGTAGAATTCGGCAACAAGCTTACAGGTTTAGGCAAAAACGCATTCAGCGGTTGCGTTAAAATCAAAAGCATTAGTATCCCAAAAAGCGTAACAAATATCGACGCTCCTCTGTTTGCCGGCTGCAACAGCTTAACAAGCCTGACGGTTGATAATGACAACACGGTTTACGACAGCAGGAACAACTGCAACGCGATTATCCAAACTGCAACAGATTCGCTTATCAGCGGCTGCGGTGCCACCGTATTCCCAAGTGGTATTAAGAGTATCGGCGACGGAGCGCTTTATCAGACAAAAGGCTTAACGCAGGCAGTTATTCCGGAAGGTGTTACGGCAATAGGAGATAACGCATTCAGCTCGTGTTACAAGCTTAAAAAATTAAGTATTCCAAAGAGCGTGACAAGCATCGGCTCTAACGCGTTCAATCTCTGCGTTTCACTGACAAGCGTCAGCATTAACAGCGATATCGCAGAGATAAGCGAGGGAATGTTTTATGATTGCTTTTATCTTAACGAAGTGACAATTCCCAAAAGTGTAAAAAAGATATGCAACGACGCGTTTAACGGCTGCTCCGACCTGGCACGTGTTTACTATGAGGGAAGCAAGGACGAGTGGAACGAGATTACCCTCTTTGACGGTAACAACAGCATAAAAAGCGCTGCTAAAACGTATAACTATATCATCCACGACCACAGCTACAAAGCTGTTGTAACCGCACCTACCTGCGCTGCGCAGGGCTACACTACCCACACCTGCACAATCTGCGGCAAGAGTTATAGGGACAATTATGTCAAAGCAACGGGCAAGCACACTTTCACAAACGGCAAAATTACTTCAACCACTGCTACAACCTACACTAAAACTTTCACCTGCAGCGGTTGTAAGTCAACGTGTAAAAATACGTTCAATAAATCCGAAAACACGCTCGTCGCAAAGGGCAAAACAAAAAAGATAAAGCTTGCAACGCTTAAGAAAAAGAACGTCACCGTTGAGCGCAAAGACGCAATCGATGTAAGCAAAAACATCGGCAAAGTGACATATAAAAAGACAAACGGCAACGGCAAAATTTCCGTATCGCCTGCAGGCAAAATCACCGTTAAGAAGGGACTTAAAAAGGGCACGTACAAAGTGAAAGTGAATGTCACCGCAGCGGGCAACAGCACCACAAAAACGGCTACAAAACCCGTTACGGTTACAATCGTAGTAAAATAGTAAACAGCTTCAGGGCGCGAGGTCATCGCGCCCTACTGTCCACTTGAATTCTGTTAACTGATATGTTATTATTAACCCAATGTGATAGCATTATGTTTCAATCAAAAAACACAAATCAAAAAGCAACAAAGTGAAATTTTGATTTGGGAGGAGAAACATATGGAGTGCTCATTAGCAAAAGCTACTGCATTTTGCTTCGAGCACGGAATATGTTTGGACGAGACGACTGCCCGTAGCATAACCGGATAATGCATCAGATTCCGATTCTGACGACTGGGGGTTCGAATCCCTTCGGGCAGGCCATTTAAAGCGGCACAAATGCGTGCCGTTTTTTAATTTGTGAGTTATTATACAGTATATAAAAAATATATAAAATTTCGCATATTGCATTGACTTAAATGTTTTAAACTGTTAAAATATTAACAATGGAAATAAAACCCCCGACGGGGGATATTCAGTAAATGAAAAGGAGAAAGTTATGCCTGACAAAATGTTAGATTTCGCTCCCGAATGGACGTACGATAAGGACCTCGTTATGCGCGAGCCAATCGTAAAACTCGGTAAAATGATTACTGACAGAGTTCCGATTGTTCTCGGTATGCGAAAAATCGTGCCCCAGGACCCTGAATACTGGGCAGTGGCGACTATTTGTCCGACGGACGAAATGGCAGAGGTTGCCATGAAAATGAAAAAACGTCACCCCCGTACGTGGGCTGATATGAAAAAGATTGTTGCGAATATGGGTATTTCCGACGAGCACCTCAAGGAGCTGCTTGACCAGATGAGCGAAAACGGACTTATCGAGTGGAATTACGAAAATCCGCAGCACGAAAAACAGTGGGTGCTCCCGATGTTCGTACCCGGTTCGGGCGAGTTCTCAAATATGAACCACGAGATGCTTGAAAAGCATCCCGAGCTCGGCTATTTCTTTGAGAGAATGACCCGTAACCCGCTTGAAAAGATTACGCCTATGGTGCCTCCCGGAGGCGGCGGAATCGGTATGCACGTCATCCCTGTTGAAAAGGCAATCGAGATGGAGAACGAGGCAATCGGAATTGAAAAGATTTCGCACTGGCTCGACAAATATGACGGCCACTATGCAGCTTCTCCCTGCTCCTGCCGTTATTCAAGAAAAACTTATGACGAAGGCTGCGCCGACGACCCTGAGGGTTGGTGTGTTGCTATGGGCGATATGGCTGACTATGTTGTTGAAACAAAGAAGGGCGGCCACTACATCACCCGCGAGCAGGCGCTTGAAATCTTTAAGCAGGGCGAGGAAAACGGCTTCGTTCATCAGATTACAAACATCGACGGCGAGGATAAGATTTTCGCTATCTGTAACTGTAATGTTAACGTCTGCTACGCGCTTCGTACCTCGCAGCTCTTTAACACGCCGAATATGTCGCGCTCGGCATATGTTGCGCACGTTAAGAAAGAGAACTGCGTTGCCTGCGGACGCTGTGTAGAGCATTGTCCTGCAGGTGCGCTCAAGCTCGGTCAGAAGCTTTGCAAGAAGGACGGCAGCGAGGTTACATATCCGAAGCAGGAACTTCCCGATACAGTTAAATGGGGACCCGAAAAGTGGGAGGTTGAATACAGGGACAAAAACCGTATCAATTCTCACGAATCAGGTACTGCTCCGTGTAAGACTGCGTGCCCGGCACACATCGCAATTCAGGGTTATCTGAAAATGGCGGCGCAGGGCAGATACGAGGACGCTCTCGCTCTTATCAAAAAGGAAAATCCGTTCCCTGCAGTCTGCGGTCACATCTGCAACAAGCGCTGTGAGGAAGCCTGCACAAGAGGCACGATTGACGAGGCAATCGCTATCGATGACGTTAAGAAATTCCTTGCTCACCGCGATATGGATAACGCCACAAGAATGATTCCGAAGAAAGTTATTCCGAAGATTACCGTTCCCGGCGTGTTTGACCGAGAGCCCGGCTTCACCGAAAAGGTTGCAATCATCGGCGCAGGTCCTGCAGGACTTTCGTGTGCGTTCTTCCTTGCCGAAAAGGGCTATATGAACGTAACTGTATTTGAGAAAAACGAGGAGCCCGGCGGTATGCTGCGCTACGGTATCCCGAACTATAAGCTTGAAAAAGAAGTTATCGACGCTGAAATCGACATCATCCGCGAGATGGGTGTTGAGATAAAGTGCGGCGTTGAAATCGGCAAGGACATCACCCTTGACGAGCTGCGCAAGGACGGCTACAAGGCGTTCTATATGGCAATCGGCGCACAGGGCGGACGCAAGGCAGGCGTTGACGGCGAGGACGCAGACGGCGTATTCACCGCTGTTGAATTCCTGCACGAGGCTGCGGAAAAAGAAGCGTTTGACATCGGCAAAAAGGTTGTAGTTGTCGGCGGCGGTAACGTTGCTATTGACGCTGCAAGAGTAAGCGTACACTGCGGCGCAGAGGAAGTCGGTATGTACTGCCTTGAGAGCAGGGAAGAGATGCCAGCTTCCGACGACGAGGTTGAAGAGGCGCTTGAGGACGGCGCAACCGTAAATAACGGCTGGGGTCCAAAGGAAATCGTTAAGGACGACAAGGGCAAGGTTAAGGCAATCGTGTTCAAAAAGTGCGTATCCGTATTTGACGGCGAGCACCGCTTTGCACCAGTTTACGATGAGGACGACACCATCACCGTTGAGTGCGACAACGTTATCCTTTCCATCGGCCAGGCTATCGAGTGGGGCGGACTCCTCGACGGCACCGCTGTTGAAACTAACAGGAATATGACTGCAAAGGCTGACACCTTCACCTTCCAGACTGCAGAGCCGGATATCTTTGTAGGCGGCGACGCGTTCACAGGTCCGCGCTTTGCAATAGACGCAATCGCAATGGGTAAAGAGGGCGCAATTTCGATTCACCGCTTTGTTCAGCCGCACTCAACCCTCACAATCGGCAGAAATCCGAGATACTATGTTGAACTTGACAAGGACGACATCAAGGTTGAGGGCTACGACACCGCGCACCGTCAGGTACCAAAGGCAACAAAGAAGGTTGACCCGAAGGGCTTTAAGGACGATTGCAAGATGCTCACCGAGGAGCAGGTTAAGGTTGAAACCTCGCGTTGCCTCGGCTGCGGCGCAACTATCGTTGACGAAAACCGCTGCGTAGGCTGCGGCGTCTGCACCACAAAGTGCGAGTTTGAAGCAATCGAGCTCCACCGCGACAGACCCGAATGCTCCACTATGTACAGGGCGGAGGATAAGCTCAAAGCTATCTTCCCGTATATGGTTAAGCGTGAATTCGCTATCAAAAAAGCAAAGAAGAATAAATAATTATGCACGAGTTAGGTATAGTCTTTCACGTGATTAAAACGATTGAAGAGGTTGCGGAAGAGCAGAATTTAACAAAGGTTTCTTCCGTAACGCTCGAGGTCGGCGAGGTTTCCACCGTTATTGTTGACTATCTTGAGGACTGCTGGGACTGGGCTTGCAAAAAGAGCGAGCTTATGGCAGGCTCAAAGCTGAAGCACGAGATTATTAAGGGCGTGACCTTTTGCGAGGATTGCGGCAAAACGTACGAAACCGTTAAATATGCCAAAATCTGCCCCTATTGCCAATCGGAAAATACATATCTGATTCAGGGCAATGAGGTGCAGATTAAGGAAATTGAGGCTCAATGAGCCTCAGCTTTCAGTTTTCGGTTTTCAGTTTTCGGCTTGTTGGTGCTGCGCACGGCAATAATATGGGTATGGGCGAAGCCCATCCCTGCTGAACACTGAACACTGAATACTGAACACCAATATACATTATTTAGGGGAGGAAAAACATAATGAATGGTATGTTATTCCAAATTTACGGTGACATGTCTATGTGGCAGCTGCTCGGCTGGTGCATGGTTTTCACCGGACTCGTAGTTGCGAATGAAATCGCACGCCGCACTAAAGCAGGCGGTATTTTCTGCTTTGTTGTTATTCCGGTTGCGCTCACAATTTACTTTGTGGTAATCAACATTGCGGCAAGTTCAGGCGCCGAATGGGCAACCAACAACCCGACTATTGTTCAGATGAACGGCTGGTTCCACTATGCAAAGCTGTATGCTGCAACAATCGGCTGCGTGGGCTTTATGATTTTAAAGTACCACTGGGGCAAACTGGGCAATGTTAACTGGTTCAAATGCTATCCGTTTATCATCGTAGCAATCAACATCCTTATCGCTGTTGCTTCCGACTTTGAGTCTGCTGCAAAAGGTATTGCTAAAGGCGGTATGGAAGGCGGCTGGTGGTACTCATCAGAAGGCGTATGGCTTTTCGGCGGTTGGTGGAACATCCTCAACGGCGTTGCAGGTATCATCAACATCTTCTGTATGACAGGCTGGTTCGGCATCTATTCGTCAAAGAATAAGCAGCAGGATATGCTCTGGCCGGATATGACCTGGATGTTCATCCTTGCATACGATGTTTGGAACTTTGAGTATACTTACCTCAATCTTCCGCTTCACACCTGGTACTGCGGCGTTGCGCTTCTTCTTGCGCCAACCTTCGCAAACGCTTTCTGGAACAAGGGCGGCTGGATTCAGAACCGTGCAAACACCCTTGCACTGTGGTGTATGTTCGCGCAGGTATTCCCGAGCTTCCAGAACCACTCCAAGTTCACAACGCTCCCGACTATCTACAAGGACGCTGCGCTCTTTGCAACTGACGCAACAGGCAGAATGAATCCTGACCTTGTACTCTCTGCTGCAGATGCAAGACCTACAGCACAGGGCGTAGTTGCAATCGCTGCAATCGCTGTAAACATCCTGGTGCTCACGGCAATCATCAAACGTTCCAAGGAACAGAAGAAGAATCCGTACAAGTACGAAATCTTCTCCGACACAAGAGATTTCAAACTTGCAATGGAACGCGCTGCCGAAGCACACAAGGACGTGGCATAGTTTTACAAAAAATGGCTCCCTTCGGGGAGCCTTTTTTTGTAGCGGATGTAGCAGACTAATATGGTATTTTTTTATATTTGTTTTTCTATAGGAAATTACTGTTTTTACCTGCTACATCCGCTACATCATCCTATTAAAGAACCAATTTATTACAAAAAAGTAACAAAACATCTTGCATTACAAAATTTACTATGCTATAATACTAAAGATTATATATTATGGAGTAGTATACATATGCCACGGGATGATAATAAACGAATAGTCGTTAAGGTCGGCACATCGACTTTAACGCATAAAACAGGCAAAACCAATATCGCACGCATGGCAAAGCTTGTGTCCGTGCTTGCGGATTTGCACAATATGGGGCACGAGGTTATTCTTGTGTCGTCCGGCGCCGTTTCTATCGGCAAGGGCAGGCTCAATATTACAGATAAGCCCAGCGCCACCAAGGAACTGCAGGCGCTTGCGGCAATCGGTCAGGGCGAGCTGATGTTTATGTACGACAAGCTGTTCGGCGAATACGACGTTGTTGTGTCGCAGCTGTTATTCACAACAGACGTGCTTGAGCGTGAGCAAGACCGTCAGCACCTGCTTGATACATTTAATCAGCTGCTTGCGTACGGCGCAATCCCGATTGTTAATGAAAACGACAGTATCTCCGTAGACGAGCTGTTAAACGGCGATAACGACTGCCTTTCCGCCACTGTTGCGGCGCTTATTAACGCGGATATGCTTGTTATGTTTACCGATACGGACGGGCTTTACGACAGTAACCCCAGCGAAAATAAAAACGCAAAGCTTATAGAACTTGTGGAGGAAATCACGCCTGAAATCAGATCCCTCGCAGGCGGCGCAGGCTCGCGCGGCACAGGCGGCTTCACCACAAAAATCAAGTCGGCGGAGATTGCAACAAACGCAGGCATACCCGTTGTTATTGCAAACGGCAACAAGCCGACAAAGCTTTACAAAATACTTGAAGGCAAGAACGTAGGCACAAAGTTTTTGCCGAAGGAGATATAAAATGACAGTACAGGAACTCGGAATCAAAGCAAAAAAGACGCAGACGTTTCTGTCGCGCGTCAGCACAGAAGATAAAAACCGCGCACTGCTTGCAATCGCAGACGCGCTTGAAAACGGCAAGGACGAAATTATCGCAGCCAACGCCATCGACCTTGAAAACGGCAAAAAAGCAGGGCTCGGCGCAGGTCTGCTTGACAGGCTTATGCTCAACGCACAGCGCATTGACGGCATCGCAGACGGCGTGCGTCAGGTTGCGGCTCTGCCCGACGCTTGCGGTAAGGTCGTGTATGAGTACGAAAAGGATAACGGTCTTAAGATTCAGAAAATCACCGTGCCTATCGGCGTTATCGGCATTATCTACGAGGCACGCCCCAACGTCACAGCCGACGCTGCGGCGCTCTGCCTTAAAAGCGGCAACGCGGTAATCCTGCGCGGCGGCAAAGAGGCTATTAACTCAAACAAGGCAGAAGTCGAAATTATGCAGAGAGCGCTTGAGGGCGCAGGCTTCCCCCGCGACACAGTGCAGCTTGTTGAGGACACCACGCGTGCCTCTGCAACAGAGATGATGAAAATGACCGACTACCTCGATTGCCTTATTCCGCGCGGCGGCAAGGGGCTTATTAAGTCGGTGGTTGAGAGCTCTACCGTTCCCGTTATCGAAACGGGTTCGGGCAACTGCCACATCTACGTTGACGAGAGCGCGGATATCGATATGGCGGCGAACATAATCTTCAACGCAAAAACGCAGCGCATCAGCGTATGCAACGCTTGCGAAAGCCTTGTTATTCACTCTGCGGTTATCGCAAAGGCACTGCCTGCAATCAAGGCGCGTCTTGACGAAAAGAATGTGGAAATCCGCGGCGACGAACGTGCGCAGGCAGCCTGCGGCGGCATTATTCCTGCTACCGAAGAGGATTTTTACACCGAGTACCTTGACTATATTATCAGCGTTAAAACGGTTGATTCGCTTGACGAGGCGATTGACCATATCAACGAACACTCCACCGGTCACAGCGAGGCGATTATCACGGCAAACGACGATAACGCAAAGAAGTTTATGCAGTGCGTAGATTCATCGTCTGTATACGTTAACGCTTCAACACGCTTTACAGACGGCGGCGAGTTCGGCTTGGGTGCGGAAATAGGCATCAGCACGCAGAAGCTGCACGCCCGCGGACCTATGGGCATCGACGGACTGACGTCAACGAAGTATCTGATTTTCGGGGAAGGGCAGATTAGATAAATGATGAATGATGAATTGCGGTTGCTTGCTGCGCTCGGACAATTTTAACGGACGAGCACTGCTCGTCCCTACGATGACAGCAAAAAATATAATATTCCGTAGGGACGACCATTGGTCGTCCGCAATACAATGAGCGTAGCTCACTCATAATTCATAATTATTAAGGAATCACATATGAAAAACGATTATTTTGAAAATGACGGCGCTGATACAAAGCGCAAAAAACGCAAGAAGAAAAAGAAGGAACGCAAGGCGCTCAAGGGCTTTTTAGTGTTCATTTCTATGGTAGTAGTGGGGCTTACCGTGTTTGTTATTACGGTCAAGCTGCTCGCACCCGACTTTGACTTTTCCACGCTTGTTCCAAAGAAGGCGTACACCTTTGTGGACGAGAAGATTATGGGGCACACCACAACTACCGAGCCTACCACAACCACCACTACGGAACCCACCACCGCCGAGCCGACCACGGCAAAGCGCATTGACTACCTTGAGTTCGACGAGTTTGAGATGAACACCGAGCGCCAGGGCAACGCGATGGGTAACCTTATGAACGGCGGTCAGGTTGCAACCGACTACTCGTACATCTACCACATCACGACCACGGGCATCTACCGCATTAATCCCGAAACGGAGGATTACGCGCGTATTTACGAAACGAAGGACAAGCTGTCCTCGCTCAATCTGCGCGGCGATTTTCTGTACTTCGTTAACGAAAAGTCGCACGAGCTTCTTAAGATGGAAAAAGGCAGTTCCGAGCCCTCGCGCATTGCAAAGGACGTCCGCTTTGCTTATGTTTACGACAATAAGATTTTCTACGTAACTACGGGCAACACGCTGTGCGTTATGGCAATTAAGGATATGAAGCCGTCGCAGATTTACTCCTCTGCGGACAACGAGCTTCGCCTCGTAGGTATTTCGCTCAAGCGCGTGTTCTTTGCGGTTACAAACGGTCTTGGCAAGATTGATTACCTCACCGTTGAGCTTGATGACGAGGAACGCGCCGTTGCACCTTTCCGCGACAGTGAGGAAAACAGCGACTCAAAGCTCGTTATGGAAAACGGCTTTATGTACTACTACACGCCAAACGGCAGCGGCACGTACAATGTCTGCCGCCAGAAGTTCGGCAGCGAGCAGGTTGTTACGCTTGCCGAGGATTCCGACGCGTCAAGCTACATCGAGGTGGACAGCAACAGGCTGTTCTACCCCGAATACAAGGACGGCAGCTATATGCTTACCGAGGTGAATATGAACTCGGGCGACAGTCGCTATCTTATGACGATAAAAGACGTTGACTCACAGCATCAGCTTAAGTATTACCACAGCTATCAGTACGATTTTGTTATAGGCAAAACCGCTGCCGACGGCAAGGACATCTACCGCGCAGGCTGCGTATTCACCGGCTCAACGCACTATATGAAGTTTAATAAGGGCAACTGGTCTTATTAGTTAGCCGTTAGCCGTGTGCCGTTAGCAGACTTAATATAATAGGCGTGGACGAAGTCCACCCGATAACTGCAAACTGCAAACTGCAAACTGTTTACGGAGTAAACCATGGACAAATACAAAAAATTAGCAACAAACACCATAATATTTGCAATCGGCACATTTTCGTCAAAGGCGCTGGCTTTTCTGCTTATGCCGTTCGTTACGCGTATGCTCACAACGAGCGACTACGGCGACGCGGACCTGATTCAGCAGACGGTTAATGTGCTTATTCCCATTGTATTTTTGCAGATAAACAGCGCCGCGCTGCGTTTTTCGCTTGATAAAAACAGCGATAAGGGCGAGGTATTTACAGTCGGTCTGCGCACAACGTTTATCGGCTTTTGCGTATTCCTTGCGCTGTGGTACCCAATCAGCCTTATCAAAATCAAGGATTTCTGCCTCGGCGACTACATGGTGCAGATTTATATATTTGTGCTTGTGTCGGGTATCAGACAGCTTTCGCAGCAGTTTGTGCGCGGCTCGGGGCACGTCAAGACCTATGCGATTGACGGCATACTTGCAACCGTTACCACGCTTGCGTTTAACCTGCTGTTCCTCGGCGTGTTCAAGTGGGGCGTAAACGGCTACATCTTCGCTATTATCGCGTCAGACGCCTGCTCTGTGCTGTTCCTTTTCTTCACCTGCAAGCTGTGGCGCTACACAAAATTCAGGGGCATACGTATGTCCTCGTGGGGCGAGATGCTGCGTTACTCCGTGCCGATGATGCCCACGATTATCCTGTGGTGGATTATCAATGTGTCGGACAGATATATGATTACCGGCTTTATCGGCTCTGCGGATAACGGTCTGTATACCGCGGCTTCCAAGATACCGAACTTCGTAATCATCTTTTCCACAATTTTCATCGACGCGTGGCAGCTGTCCGCCGTTGATGAGTACAATAACGACGATACGGAGGACTTTTTTACCAAGGTATTCAGGGTGTATTCGGGCGGCACGTTTGCAGTTGCTTCGGCGCTTGTTATCACCTGCCAGCTTCTGACAAAAATCCTTGTTGCGCCGAGTTATTATGATTCGTGGAAGTATGTGCCGATTCTGATTATGGCAACGGCGATTTCCTGCCACGTTAACTTCCTCGCTTCGGTCTATATGGCGGAAAAAAAGAATATTATGTCCATGTTCACGGCGCTTGCGGGCGCGGTGGTTAACATCGGGCTCAACCTTATACTTATACCCAAAATGGGCGCAAACGGCGCGGCTATAGCAACCTTTGCGGCGTTTGTGGTTGTGTTTGTAACGCGCTGCTTCGACACAAAGCGATTTATCAAAATCAGGTTCAACACACCGATTATACTTGTTGAGGTCGCAATCCTTGCGGCGCAGGCGGTAATAATGCTCTATATGCAGTCGGGCTTGGTTATGTACGCGCTCGAAGCACTGCTCGTGGTTGCAATGCTCGCATTCAACAATAAGCCGATAATGGAAATTATCGCCCTGCTCAAGGATAAGTTCCTTAAGAGGAAGAAGCAGTAGGCTCAAATTATGCGCTCGGCGCATGAGGGCATCGCGCCCTACAGAATAATGGGTGAGGGCGAAGCCCTCCTGACACTAACCACCGTCCACTGTCCACTGAACACTAATAATAGACAACAATTAATTGATTGACGGTTGAAATTATATTATTTTTAGTATATAATATACAAAAGATAAAAAATTTATTTAAACCCAGCAAACTATTTTTGGAGGATTTGTATGAAAACTACACTTTCTGTATCACAAGCAAAAAAGCAGATTACAGATAAATTATCTCACTTTTTCGGCGTTACCCCAAGCGTTGCGACCAACGAGCAGTTTTACAAAGCTGTTTCGATGATTGTAAGGGATAAGCTTGCCGAAAAGCAGTCTGAATTCAGAAAAGACGCAAAGGAAAGCGATTCAAAGGAAATCTACTACCTTTGCATGGAGTTCCTTATGGGACGCTCGCTCAAAAACAACCTCTACAACCTCGGTCTTACCAAGGTGTTTGAGGAAGCGCTTGAGTCTATGGACGTTAAGCTTGACAAGATTTATGAGCTTGAGCCGGACGCAGGTCTTGGCAACGGCGGCCTTGGCAGACTCGCAGCCTGCTATCTTGACGGTCTTGCAACCGACGGCTTCCAGTCCATGGGCTACTCAATCCGCTACGAGGCAGGTATTTTTAAGCAAAAGCTTGTTGACGGCTGGCAGACCGAGCTGCCTGACTTCTGGCTTCCCGGCGGCGACGTATGGCTTGTACCGCGTGAGGAACGTGCCTGCGAGGTTAAGTTTGAGGGCAAAATTGTTGATTCCTGGGACGGCGACTACCACCACGTTGACCACGTTGACGCAAACGTTGTAACCGCTATCCCGTACGATATGTACGTTTCCGGCGCAGGCGAGGGTGTTTCAAGGCTTCGTCTGTGGGCTTCCAAAAAGCCCGAGCTTGATATGGCGCTGTTCAATCAGGGCTCATACATCAAGGCTATGGAGCAGTCCGCTATGGCAGAGGCTATCTCAAAAATTCTCTACCCTGCGGATAACTCACCAGAGGGCAAGGCGCTTCGCCTTCGTCAGCAGTACTTCCTTGTTTCCGCTTCCATTCAGGATATCATTCAGCGCCACCTCACAAAGTACGGCACGCTTGATAACCTGCCGGAAAAGGTTGCAATCCATATTAACGACACACACCCGACTATGGCTATCCCCGAGCTTATGCGTATTATGCTCGATGAGTGCGGCTACGGCTGGGACGAGGCGTGGTCAATCGTAACAAGAACCGTTGCGTACACAAACCACACCGTTATGAAAGAGGCGCTTGAGTGCTGGACAGAGGAACTTTACTCACGTCTGCTTCCGCGTATCTACCAGATTACCAAGGAAATCGATAACCGCTTCAGAGCATACGTATGGTCTGCAACTCAGGACGCTGACAGGGTTGAAAGAATGGCTATCGTTTCAGGCGGCGTTGTGCGCATGGCTAACCTCTGCGTTGCAGGCTCGCACAGCGTAAACGGCGTATCCGCCCTTCACAGCGAGATTCTTAAGGATACCGTTTTCAGCGATTTCTACAACCTCACACCGGATAAATTCACAAACGTTACAAACGGTATCGCATTCAGACGCTGGCTCTGCCAGGCAAACCCTGCGCTTACCGAGTATATCACCTCGCTCATCGGCAGCGACTTCATCACAAAGTCTGACGAACTGCTTAAGCTGCGCGACTTCAAGGACGACAAAAAGGTGCTTGACAAGCTTGCAGAGATTAAGTACGAAAATAAGGTTCGCTTTGCAAAATACATCAAGCGTAAGCAGGGCGTTGAAATCAACCCCGATTCAATCTTCGACGTTCAGGTTAAGCGCCTGCACGAGTACAAAAGGCAGCAGCTCAACGTGCTCAACATCATTGCAGAGTACCAGATGCTCAAGGCTAACCCAAACGCAGAGTACTATCCAAAAACTTACATCTTCGCTTCAAAGGCGGCGCCCGGCTACTTTATGGCGAAGAAGATTATCGAGCTTATCGACGCACTGTCAAAGGTTATCAACAACGACCCCGACGTAAACGGCAAGCTCAAGGTTGTGTTTGTTGAGGATTACAGCGTTTCCGTTGCAGAGATGCTTATGCCTGCCGCTGATGTGTCAGAGCAGATTTCGCTCGCAGGCACAGAGGCTTCGGGTACGGGTAATATGAAGCTTATGCTCAACGGCGCAATCACACTCGGCACGCTCGACGGCGCGAATGTTGAAATCTACGACGCTGTCGGCGCGGATAACATCGTAATCTTCGGTATGAAAACGCCCGAGGTTGAGGAACTTAAGCGCGTTGGCTACTACCCGATGAACTATATCAGCAACAACGAGGTGCTTAAGGGTGCAATCGACTTCATCATTGCAGGCGTAAACGGCAAGCGTTTTGACGAAATTACATCGTCGCTTATGAATGTCGACCCGTATATGGCGCTTGCGGACTTTGCCGATTACCAAAAGGCACAGCAGCAGATTCAGCGTTTGTATGCAGATAAGCAGAAGTTTGCGCAGATGTCGCTTATGAACATCAGCGGCGCAGGCGTGTTCAGCGCAGACCGTTCGATTATGGACTACGCAAATAACATCTGGCACACAGCACCTGTTCAGAAGAAGGAACACCACGCTGCACCAAAGACTTCAAAGAAGCCTGCTCCGCGCAAAAGAGCAAGCAAAAAAGCAAAATAAAACTGTAGGGGCGGATATCATCCGCCCTTAACTATCCACCGTCCGCATACAATAGGTGTGGACGGAGTCCACCCGACACTGTCCACTATCCACTGTTCACCGTCCACTATAAATATGCAAATCTTCAACTCGCGCAAAACAGAATACAAGGACATAATCAGAGCCGTTGCCACTGACGAAGGGGTAAGGCTTCGCATTGTTGTGCCCAGAAGTATGTCCTGCAACTGCGCGATGCTATGCGTTCATAAGGATAAAGAGGAAAATGTTTTTTACTCAATGTTCTGGGCAGGTATGTGCGGCAGCGACCACGAGTACTGGGAACTGCATTTTTCAGCCACAACGCCCGGACTTTACTGGTACCACTTTGAACTTGACACGCCGTGGGGCAGGAACTTTGTTTACAATGTCGGCGGCGGTGTGGGCGATATTGCGCCTACGGGCAACGACTTCCAGCAGACGGTGTACGACAGGAACTTTACCACGCCCGACTGGCTCAAGGGCGGTCTGATTTACCAGATTTTTCCCGACCGTTTCTTCAACAGCGGCACGCCTAAAGTCGGTGTGCGCGAATCGCGCGTAATGCGCGACTGGGGCGACGAGCCTTACTGGAAAGAGGAACAGATGGGCGGCGTCTGGAACAACGACTACTTCTGCGGCGACCTAAAGGGTATTGAGGAAAAACTGCCTTATCTTGCGGATTTGTGCGTAAGCTGCATCTACCTCAACCCGATATTTGAGGCTAACTCAAATCACCGTTACGACACCGCGGACTATGAACGCATCGACCCGCTGCTCGGCACGGAATACGACCTTAAGGACCTCTGCAAAAAGGCAAAGGAAGAATACGGCATCAGCATTATTCTTGACGGCGTGTTCAGCCACACGGGCTGCGACAGTAAATATTTTAACATATATAATAACTACGACAGCGTGGGCGCTTACAACAGCAAGGAAAGCCCGTACTTTTCGTGGTACAAATTCATAGATTATCCAAACGACTACCATTCGTGGTGGGGCATTAAGCTTTTGCCCGAGGTTATTGAGGAGGACGAGAGCTACCGCAATTATATCTGCGGCAAGCACGGTATTCTGCGCAAGTGGCTGCGCTGCGGCATTAGCGGCTGGCGGCTTGACGTTGCAGACGAGCTGCCCGATATTTTCCTTGACGATTTGCGCAAAACCGTTAAGGACGAAAATCCCGACGCGGTTATTATCGGCGAGGTCTGGGAGGATGCCACCACCAAGTTTGCCTACGGCGAGCGCAGGCGCTACCTGATGGGGCAGCAGCTTGATTCGGTTATGAACTATCCGTTTGCGGACGCGGTGCTTAATTTTGTGCGCTTTAAGAATGCGGACGCGTTCTTTGACAGCGTGCTCAGCATAGTGGAAAACTATCCGCCGCAGGTCACAAACGTGCTGATGAATCACATCGGCACGCACGACACGGAACGTGCAATCAACCGCCTTGCAGGCGAGGACTGCGAGGGTCACGGCAGGGAATGGCAGTACGAGCGCAATAAACTTTCGCAGTACGACTACCTGCACGGCGTGTCGCTGCTGAAGCTCGCCTCGCTGTTGCAGTACACCTTGCCCGGCGTGCCATCGCTCTACTACGGCGACGAAATCGGTATGATGGGCTACAAGGACCCGTTTAACCGCGGCTGTATGCAGTGGGATAACATCAACGAAGAACTGCTGCGCTGGTACAAACGCCTTGGCGAAATCAGGCGCGGCTGCCACGTGTTTAAGGAAGGTGCGTTTGAGCCTGTGTTCTGCTCGCATAAAACTATTGCCTACAAGCGCACCGACGAGGCAAGCGAAGTGCTTATTGCAATGAATCTTGACGAAATGCCGATAGAAATCGAAATCGGCGCAGAGTGGAACAATTCCTACACCCTGCTCGGCGACGTCAGCGGCGCAGAAAAAATAACCCTCGAGCCGTATAGGTACGCGCTGATTACGAGAGTGAAATAGAATGATGAATGATAAATGATGAATGATGAATTTAGGTTACTCGGCTTTGCCTCAGACAATAAGTAGGGGTCAATCATGATTGACCCGCGGGCGATTCTTGAATCGCCCCTACAATGAGTGTGAGCGAAGCTCACCCTAAATTCATAATTCATAACTCATAATTCATAATTAAAACGGTAACCATTTGGTTGCCGTTTTTTAATAATATTTGAAAAATGATAATTAATTATTGACAAACAATAATTATTGTGCTATAACAATGGTGAAAATTACCTTTGGAGGTACACTATGAAATACAGTATCAAGAGCGCAGGACTGACGCAGATTGTCGTCAGAATATGCTATGTGCTGCTTGCGGCGTCGGTGATTTTGTTCCCGATTCTTATGAAGCAGCAGGACGGCGACACATTCTATTTTGTTATGATTGCCGAGCACGGCAAGTACCTGATTTTTCCGTTTTATGCGGTTGTGCCTGCAGGCTATGCTGCGCTGATTTGCCTTGACAAACTGCTCACCAACATCAAGCGCGACATTGTGTTTGACGAGCGCAACGTCACAATTCTCGGCACGCTCACGCTGTGCTGCCTTTACGCGGCGCTTGTCGGCGTGGTTTCGTACATCGTAATCGCGCTGTGCTACAAGTCAATCGAAACGGTGCTTCTCCTCGCCTTCGGCGAAGCGTTTATGGCGCTCGTCATCCGCGTAGTCCGCGATGTAATCAAAAAGGCGATTGAGATTAAAGAGGATAATGACCTCGTTGTTTAGAATGTAGAATGGAGAATGGAGAATGGAGAATTTAGGGTGGACTTTGTCCACACCTATTATAATAGCCGTGCGCAGCACCATTAATTCTCAATTCTCAACTCTCAATTCTCAATTATTACGGTGATTTTATGATAGTAATTAATTTAGATGTAATGCTTGCCAGGCGGAAGATGAGCTCGCTTGAGCTGGCAAACAGAATAGGTATAACGCAGGCTAATCTGTCGATACTCAAAACGGGGAAGGCGAGGGCTATCCGCTTTTCCACGCTCGATGCAATCTGCAAGGAGCTCGACTGCCAGCCTGCCGATATAATTGAATATAAGGAGGATGAATAAATGAATCAGAATCCAAACAACAACGGCACATACTACGCGCCGCCGCAGGGTGGGCAGTATCAGCCACAGCAGCAATATGCACAGCCGCAGCAGGCGTATCAGATGTCGCAGTATGCTATGCATCCGGGGTACTATCCGCAGCAGAATTACCGCCCGTATGTACCGCAGAAAAAGGTGTACAAACCCTTTGAAAAAAAGGACAATCTGTTCTTCTTTTTAACGCTGCTCGCATCGTTTCTGATGCTCGACTTCGGGCTTTTCAAGGGCGTTAAGCTCGGCTTCACAATCGCGTACCTTGTGCTGTTTGAAATAACAACTGTGTACCTGTGGAAAAAGTCGTTGAAAAAATCGCTGTTTTCACTTTCGTGCGGAGTGCTTTCCGTCGCAGGTGCGTTTACATTTTCACTATACGACAACCTGCTTGTCAACTCAATTATGTTCATGCTCGTGTTCGGGCTTTACGGCTTTTATGTCCTTGGCATAAGCGGCTGCTTTACGCGAAAGCAGGGCAATTTCAAGGTGCTGTTCAACCTCGGCTATTCCGTGTTTATTCAGCCGTTTGAAGGGCTCATTAACGTAATCGGCTCGGCACACGCAACGTCAAAGAAAAACAAAAGGCTTATCTACACAATTATCGGTGTGGCAATTGCTCTGCCGGTACTCGGTATTGTAATTCCGCTGCTCGTAAAGAGCGACGCTGCTTTTGAAGCGCTTGTGGGCAAAATCATCAAGAACCTCGGCATCTACATTGCGGAAATCGTGCTTGCCGTAATCGCCACGCCGTTCTTGTTCAGCTACTTCTACAACAAGCGCGCGGAGGTCGAGCAGAAAAAGCCTATGAAAAACGACGCGCACCGCTTCGTCGTAAGCCCCATAAGCATCGCTTTTCTCAGCACGGTTTCGTTAACCTATGTTGTGTACCTGTTCTCGCAGCTCGCATACTTCTTCGACGCGTTCAGGGGAATCCTGCCTGCCGACTATGAGTACACTGCAAGCGCGTTTGCACGCCGCGGATTCTATGAGATGTTTGCGGTATGCGTAATCAACGTGCTGATTATCTCCGCAGTCAACGCGTTCACCAAAAAGGACGGCGGCAAAATGTCGCCCGCAGTCAAGGCGCTGTCGTGCTTTATCTCGCTGTTTTCTGTGCTGCTTATTGTGATATCAATGCAGAAGATGAAGCTTAACATCAGCATCTACGGACTGTCGGCAAACCGCGTGCTTGTAAGCACCCTGATGGTGATGATACTGATTATGATTGCGTTCTTCATCCTGCACATCTTCGCGCCGAAAATCAGCTATTTCCAGCCGATTATCCTTATTTGCAGCGCTATGTTTATTGCACTTTCGTTTGCGAATATCGACGCGCGCTGTGCCGAGTACAACATCAAAGCGGCAAGCGAAAACAGGATAGAAATGCTTGACACTCAGACTATCCGCAAGTCGTCCGGCGCGGCGATTCCGTACCTTATCGACGTTGCCAAGGGCAGTGACAAGGTTGCCGCAAATTCCGCAAAAACGCAGCTTCTGATTTACATCAAGGACAGCGAATACCTTGAGTTTGACAACAACAAAGACAAGGTGAAGTTCACAGGCAGCAGCGACTTCAGGTCGTATAACATCTCACGCGCAGGTGCGTACAAAGGCGTGTGCGACTACTACAATTCGCTTGGCGAAACGGAAAAGAAGCAAGCCAAGGACTTCATCAATATGTACGAAAATAGTTGGTATAACGAAGAGGAAAACTGCTACGAAAGCTACCAAATTGACGACAACGGCACGCAGACAGTTTACCGCTATAACCCAAAAACAGGATTGTACGACAAAACCGAAACAAAGTAGGGGCGATTCGTGAATCGCCCCTACAAACCGAAAACGCAAGCCCCATCGGACGGCTATTCAAGGGCGCAAGCCACCGTCCGACTTTATGGGGCTTGTAATTTTCTTTATTATCTTATGAAAATTCTATTAATTTGTTAATTTATAATATTGCAATATATTTTATGCTGTGTTACAATAAATTGAATATGTGCGTTGCACAATAATTGAGAGGTGTACTATGAAGAAATTAAAGGTCGGTATCATCGGCGCAGGTCGAATCGGACAGGTTCACGCAAAGTCAATTACATATCATATTCCGCAGGCAGAGATTGTTGCCATTTCGGATATCTTTGTTGACGGCGCAAAAAAGGTGGCAGAGGAACTCGGTATCCCGAACTACTATCAGGACTACCACGAGATTCTTAATAACCCCGAAATCGAGGCTGTTCTTATCTGCTCATCAACAGACACTCACGCGGACATCGCTTGCGAGGCTGCACAGGCAGGCAAGCACATCTTCTGCGAGAAGCCTGTTGACCTCACCGTTGCTAAAATTAAAAGAGTTATTGACGAGGTTAAAAAGGCAGGCGTTAAGCTGCAGATTGGCTTTAACCGCCGCTATGACCACAACTTCGCTCACATTAAGGCACTCGCAAACGAGGGTAAACTCGGCGAGCTGCAGATAATCAAAATCACATCGCGCGACCCCGAACCGCCAAAGCCGGAGTACGTTGCTGTATCGGGCGGTATCTTCCTTGATATGACTGTGCATGATTTTGATATGGCGCGCTTCATCGGCGGCGAGGTTGACGAGGTTTACGCCAACGCAACAGTTATGGTTGACCCTGCAATCGGCGAAGCAGGTGACGTTGACACAGCGCTTGTAGCACTCAAGTTCAAGAGCGGCGCAATCGGTGTTATCGATAACTGCCGCAAGGCTTGCTACGGCTACGACCAGCGCCTTGAGGTATTTGGCTCGGGCGGTCAGGCATCTGCTGCTAACGACACACCTACAAACGTTGCTTATATCAACGAAAACGGCAACGTTACCGACAAGCCGCTTTACTTCTTCCTTGAAAGATATATGCAGTCCTTCGTTGACGAGATGACAGAGTTTGTTGACGCTGTTGTTAACGATAACGAAACACAGACTACTGTTAACGACGGTCTTGAAGCACTTCGCCTCGGACTCGCTGCAAAGCTTTCCGTCGCAGAGCACAGACCGGTAAAACTCGATGAAATCGAGTTTTAATGATGAATGATAAATGATGAATGATGAATTTATGGTGGGCGTTGCCCACACCCATTATATAATGCCCGTGCGGCGAGCACCCGAAATTCATAATTCATAACTCATAATTCATAATTCATAATTCAAATGAGGTAACAATATGAAAAGACAAAGACTTACAATGTCACAGGCACTTGTGAAGTTCCTTGATAATCAGTACATTGAGGTTGACGGCGTTGAATCAAAGTTCGTGTCGGGAATGTTCGGCATTTTCGGTCACGGCTGCGTTGTCGGTGTTGGTCAGGCTCTTGAGCAGGGCGGTCACAACCTCACGTTTTTCCAGGGTAAAAACGAGCAGAATATGGCGCTTGCCGCTGTTGCTTATGCAAAGCAGATGGACAGAAAAGCGATTATTCCTTGCGTTTCGTCAATCGGTCCCGGCGCTACAAATATGGTAACTGCCTGCGGTTGCGCAACTGCAAACAGGATTCCGCTTCTCGTTCTTCCCGGCGACACATTTGCCTGCCGTCAGCCCGACCCTGTACTTCAGCAGGCTGAATTTTTTGAAAATTACGGTCACACCGTTAACGACGCTTTCAAGGGCGTTTGCCATTATTTTGACAGAATTATCCGCCCCGAGCAGCTTATGACCGCGTGCATCAACGCTATGCGCGTTCTTACCGACCCTGCAGACACAGGCGCGGTTTGCCTTGCAATGCCGCAGGATGTTGAGGGCGAGGCTTACGATTATCCCGAGCATTTTCTGCAAAAGCGCGTTTGGCACATTGACCGCAGACCTATCAGCGCGTCGCAGCTTGACAGAGCAGTTGAACTCATCAAAGCAGCGAAGAAGCCTATCATCGTTTGCGGCGGCGGCGTTCGCTACAGCGCGGCTGAAAAGGAACTCCTTGCCCTTGCGGAAAAGTGCAATATCCCGATTACGGAAACGCAGGCAGGTAAAGGTCTTATCGACTGGAAGCACCCGCTTAACCTCGGCGGTATCGGCGTAACGGGCGGCAAGGCTGCCAACGTTATCGCACGCGACGCTGACCTTGTTATCGGCGTTGGCACAAGGTTTTCCGACTTCACCACTTCCTCAAAGTGGCTGTTCAATGAGGACAGAAAGGTGCTCGGCATCAACATCTGTCCGTTTGACGCATACAAGATGGATGCAGAGGCTATCATCGCCGACGCACGCGAGGCTATCAGCGCTATCGACGGCGCGCTCGACGGCTACAAAACCGCATACACAACAGAAATCGAAGCCGCTAAAACCGACTGGGACGCTATCGTTGACGATTACTACACCAAGGAACTCCCGGGCGGTCTTAACCAGACTCTTGCGCTTGGTATTATCAATGAGTTTATGGATGAAGAGGACATCGCTCTCGGTTCATCAGGCTCACTTCCCGGCGATATGCAGCGCCTGTTCAGACCTAAAGCACGCGGCACATATCATATGGAATACGGCTACTCAAATATGGGCTACGAGGTTAACGGCGCGCTCGGCGCAAAGCTTGCAAAGCCTGAAGCAGAGGTTTACACCTTCACAGGCGACGGCTCATTCCTTATGGGACACAGCGAACTTTACACCGCGCTGCAGGAAGGTCTTAAGATTAACGTCTGCGTATTTGACAACCTTGGCTGGGGCTGTATTGAAAACCTGCAGAACAACCAGGGTACGGATACCTTCGGCACCGTTTTCCGCGCAAGGAACCCCGTTACGGGTATGCTTGACGGCGCAGAGATGACTGTTGACTTTGCAAAGATTGCAGAGGGCTACGGCGCAAAGGGCTACTCAATCCACAATTCAGACGAGCTTCGCGCTGCGCTTGAGGACGCTAAAAAGCAGACAAAGGCTTGCGTATTCGATATCAAAGTTCTTCCAAAGACTATGACTCCCGGCTTTGAAAGCTGGTGGCGTGTAGGCGTTGCAGAGGTTTCCACAAGCGAAACCGTAGCCGCTGCATACGAAGATATGAAGGAAAATATTGCCAAAACATTTGATTATTAATCCAATGGTTTATATGGTGTTAAGTTTTAAGCTTTAAGTTTTAAGCTTGATGGTGGGCTTCGCCCACACCCATTATTTAATTGTTTGAGCGAAGCGATTAACAGAAAGCTTAACACTCAACACTTAACACTTAAAACTAATTCCGACGAAGGAGGAATTCTATGTTAGACCCCAACAAAGTTAAACTTGCAATTGCGCCGATTGGCTGGACAAACGACGATATGCCCGACCTCGGTGCGGAAAATACATTTGAGCAGTGCATCAGCGAGATGGCGCTCGCGGGCTTCAAGGGCAGCGAAATCGGCAACAAATATCCGGCTGATCCCGATGTTCTTAAGCCATACCTTGATATCAGAGGACTGCAGATTTGCAACGCGTGGTTCTCATCTTACCTCACCTCAAAGCCTTATGAGGAAACTATTGAGGCGTTTAAGGCTCACGCAGATAAGCTCTACAAGCTCGGCGCACGCGTAATCGGCGCGTCCGAGCAGGGCAACTCGATTCAGGGCGACCTCACCAAGTCAATCCTTGACGAAAAGCCGTACTACACCGACGAGGAGTGGGCAATCGTCGCCAAGGGCTTTAACGAGATGGGCGCGTATGCAAAGAGCAAGGGTATGTACTTCACCGTTCATCACCATATGGGTACGGGCGTGCAGACGGTTGAGGAAATCGACAAGCTTATGGAGATTACCGACCCTGACCTTGTGTACCTTCTCTTTGATTCAGGTCATCTTACCTTTGCCGGTATCGACCCCGTACCCGTACTCAAAAAGTACGTTAACCGCATCAAGCACGTTCACCTCAAGGATGTTCGTCTTGACGTGTACAACAATCAGGTTGTGCCGCAGCATATGTCCTTCCTTGACGCAGTTCGCGCAGGCGTGTTCACTGTGCCGGGCGACGGCGATGTGGACTTTAAGCCGATTTTTGACATTCTTGCCGAGAACGACTACGAAGGCTGGGTTGTTGTTGAAGCAGAGCAGGACCCTGCAAAAGCAAACCCGTTTGAGTACGCAGTTAAAGCAAGAAAGTATATTAAAGAAAAAGCAGGACTTTAAGTCCTGTTTTTGCGTATAGTAGGGGCGATTCACGAATCGCCTGCAGGTATAATTTAGGGCGCGATGCCTTCATCGCGCCGTTAGGTTCAAGACTCAAGGCTCAAGGGGTTGGGTGGGCTCTGCCCACACCCGATTATATTGCGGAGCGTCGAGGTCGCCGCTCCCTACAAGTACAGTATAACCGTAGGGAACGATGACCACATCGTTGCGTAATATAATTGCGGGCGGGTTGGGAAACCCGCCCCTACAACTGCAAACTAAAAAAAGTTAATCCCTTCGGATTAACCTTTTTTTAACTGTCTTTCAAGCCATGCGGCACCGAGGTCAAGTGCGGTGAACAGTCCGTTCTTTTCGCTCTTTTTGATGATTCTGTCCTTTGGCGGCACATCCTCATCGGTGTACATCAGCTGTATTGTGACATCGCCTGCAAGCGTGATGTTCTTAAGTTCCTCTGAATCCTTAATGCTGAGGCAAACTACATACGGGTCGTTCATATCGCCGTAGTAAATAGTGTTTCCGCTTCTTACGAGCGGCTTGCCCTTGTATTCCAAAAACTTTTCGGTTTTAGCGGTTTCCTTTTTCTCTGCCAAGGGTAACACCTCTCTTTCGTATTGTATTGTAAGGTAATGTTAGCCGAGGTATGACTTAACCATTTCAGCAAGAAGCTCGTCGCGGTCAAGGCGGCGGATAAGGCTCCTGGCGTTGTTGTGAGTTGTGATGTAAGTCGGGTCCTCCGAAAGGATATAGCCTACAATCTGATTGACAGGATTATAGCCTTTTTCCTGCAGGGCGTCAAAAACTTTAGTCAAAGTTTCCTTCATAACGTCCTCGTCGTTGCCGCCGATTTTAAAGGTCATAGTCTTATCAGTCATTTAAGTCACCTCCGTGTGAAAAAGTATATAATAATACACTATGAAAACCATTATATACAAAAATTCATTAAATTACAATAGTTTTTATAATTTTTTGTGAAAAACTTGACATATTAATAATAAAAGATTATAATCTATTACAATATATTTGACGTTGAAGCGGTGTAAGTAGTACGCCTTTTGTTATTAAGAGAGTGTGCGGTTGGTGCAAGCACATTAACTCAGGCGCGTGAATTTCAGCCGCGGAGTCCTCTGCGAGAAAGTAAGCAGAGCGTATCGCTGCGTTAAAGCGTTTGAGTGGCAGGGCAACCTGCAATTTGAGTGGTACCACGGAACAGGGCTTTCGTCTCAAGGAGACGGAAGCTCTTTTTTGTAGGGACGACCATTGGTCGTCCGCGGACGAGCGCTGCTCGTCCCTATGATTAATGCCGAAAGGAGTAAATAACAATGGATAAAATATCCCAACTTAAAGAACAGTTTGAAAAAGAGCTGGAATCCATCAGAGATATGTCCGAACTTGAGGGCGTGCGCGTTTCGTACCTCGGCAAAAAGGGCTCGGTTACAGGTCTTTTAAAGGGGATGAAGGAACTCTCAAACGAGGAGAAAAAAGCCTTCGGTCAGCACGTCAACGAGCTTAAAAAAGCAGTTGGCGACAAGATTGCAGACAAGATGGCGGAGCTTAAGGAAAAGGAGATTCAGGCGGAAATCGAGCGTATGCCCGAGTTCGACCTCTCTATGCCCGTTAATGCTGAAAGGGGATCGTATCACCCGATTACCCTCGTTCAGCGCCAGTGCGAGCAGATATTCAAATCAATGGGCTTTACCGTTGAGGATTACAGCGAGGTTGTTACCGACTACGAGTGCTTTGAATCGGTTAACATTCCCAAGGATCACCCTGCGCGCGATATGCAGGACACCTACTATTTAACAAACGGTCAGCTTCTCAAGAGCCAGACCTCTGCTGCGCAGAACGCTATCCTGCGCAAATACAAAAAGCCGCTTGAGGAAAACGGCGTGCCGATTAAGGCAATTTTCCCCGGCAGATGCTTCCGTAACGAGGCAACCGACGCCTGCCACGAAAACACATTTTTCCAGATGGAAGGTATGATGGTTGACAAGGACATCTCCATCTCCAACCTCATTTACTTTATGAAAACCATGCTGTCCGAGGTGTTCCAGAAGGACATCAAGGTAAGGCTTCGCCCCGGCTTCTTCCCGTTTGTGGAACCCGGCTTTGAGCTTGACATCAGCTGCCTTATCTGCGGCGGCGAGGGCTGCCCGTCCTGTAAGCACAGCGGCTGGCTTGAACTCTGCCCCTGCGGTATGATTCACCCCGAGGTGCTGCGTATGGGCGGCATAGACCCTGAAGAATACACAGGCTTTGCGTTCGGTCTCGGTCTTACCAGACTTGTAATGATGAAGTACGGCATCGGCGACATCCGCGACCTCAACAGCGGCAACCTCAAATCCCTGTCGCAGTTCACCGACGACGAATAAGAAAGGAGAGTGAAAAGTTATGTTTTTATCAATGAACTGGATTTCCGACTTTGTTGACCTGTCGGGACTTGACAAAATTAAACTTATCAATCAGTTTTCACTCTCTACCGCAGAGGTTGAAAACGACATATTCTTTAAAGGCTCGGACATTTCCGGCATCGTTGTTGCCGAAATCAAGAGCGTTGAAAATCACCCCGAATCAAAGAAACTTCACCTGCTGAAGGTTGATATCGGCGAGGATGAACTCGTTGACGTCGTATGCGGCGCGCCTAACGTAAGAGTCGGTATGAAAACCGCATTTGCAAAGCTCGGCGCAAAAATCGGCGAAATTGAGATTACGCCGCGCAAACTTGCAGGCTACACCTCAAACGGTATGTGCTGCAGCGAAAAGGAAATCGGTATTTCCGACGACAACAGCGGCATTATGGATATCACCGACGATGTTGCAAACGGCACCGACCTCAAGGATATCTATGAGATTGAGGACATTGTTTTTGAGGTTGATAACAAGTCGCTCACAAACCGCCCCGACCTCTGGGGACACTACGGTATTGCGCGTGAGTTCGCCGCGCTTGCAGGCAGGGAACTCAAGGAGCTTGACGTTATCGATACCGCCGAGTACGACAATCTTGACAAGGTTGACCTCAAGATACTTGACCCGCTTTGCCAGCGTTATTCCTGCATGCAGGTTGAAAATATCACCACCAACGTATCACCCGTGAATATGCGCATCCGCCTGTTCTACTGCGGTATGCGTGCAATCAATTTCCTTGCCGACCTCACCAACTATCTTATGCTGGAAATGGGTCAGCCCATGCACGCGTTCGACAGCAGAAAGGTGGGCAAAATCAGAATCAAACGCTACGACGAGCCGTTTACTTTCCAGACTCTCGACGGCGTTGACAGAAATATCGACACCGATACGCTGATGATTTGCAACGACAACACGCCGGTTGCAATCGCGGGTATTATGGGCGGTCTTGACAGCGAAATTGTAGAGGATACAACCACGCTCACGCTTGAATCCGCAACGTTTGACGCGGCTTCAATCCGCAAGTCAACAGTTCGCCTCGGTCACCGCACAGACGCTTCAATGCGCTACGAAAAGAGCCTTGATCCCGAGCTTACAACCGTTGCAATCGCAAGGTTTATGAAGCTGCTGCTTGACACGGACAGCGACGCTAAAATCGTGTCCGCGCTCACCGATGAGGTTGCTTACGAGTACCCCGAAATTACGCTTGACTTCGACAAGGCTTTTGTTGATAAGTACACGGGTATTGAGATTGATAACGACACGATTATCGCAACGCTCACATCGCTCGGCTTCACCGCAAGCGTTGAGGACGACAACTTCAAGGTTACCGTACCGAGCTGGCGCGCGACCAAGGACGTTACGATGAAGGCGGATATTATTGAGGAAATTACCCGTATTTACGGCTATGATAACTTTGACGTGCACACCACGCGCTCACCGCTTTACCCCGTGTGCCCAGATATCGAAAAGACGGACGAGGACAAAATCAAGGACCTGCTTGTTAAAAAATACGCGCTGCACGAGGTACACTCTTATGTGTGGGCGTACAACGATGAGCTTAAGTCGATTGGTCTTAACGTTGAGGGCGAAATCAAGCTTGCAAACGCGACCAACCCGAATATCGAAACTATACGCAATTCTATGATTCCCACCCAGCTCTGCCAGGTTAAGTCCAACACGGGCTACGCGCCGGACTTCGGCATTTTTGAAGTGGGCAGGGTAGTCACCGCGGTTGACGAAAACGACCTGTGCGTGGAAAAGAAGATGCTCGGCGTTACGCTTTATTCAAGGCTCAAGCCGATGCCGATGCTCTACTTCGATTTGCGCGATATGCTCACGGTGCTTGTAAGCGACCTTAAGCACAGAGAGATTTCGTTTGCAAAAAAAGAGGCGCAGCACGCATACGAGCACCCGAGGAACCTCAACGCAATCATCTGCGACGGCACGGAAATCGGCGAAATCGGCATTGTTCACCCCGTTGTTTCAAAGAAGATTGACAAAAAGGCGGCTATCGTTTTTGCCCAGATTGACGTGAACGCCCTTGCAAAGGTTGAAAACGCTTCAATCGTTTACGAGGAACCGAGCAAGTTCCCTGAAATGGAAATTGACCTTTCGTTCATTTCCGATAAGTTCGAGCCGATTGCAAACGCAATCAAGAGCGCAAACTGCACGCTCATCAAAAACGTTGCAGTTACCGACGTTTATGAGGACGACGACGCAAAGTCAATCACAACGCGCCTGACCTTCTCCCACCCGGAAAGAACACTCACCCGTGAGGAAGTACAGGCAGTTGCCGACACCATCATCGAAACCCTCAAATCAAAGGGCATAAACCTTAAGGGATAAACAAAAACTGTCACACACCTGTGTGGCAGTTTTTTAGTGTTAAGTGTTGAGCTTTAAGCTTTTTGTTACTCGCTTCACTCGGACAATTATGTAGTGGCGGACACCATCCACCCGATTTTTATAATCTGTTTTCAATTTCCTTTATAATATCGCTCATATTCACATCAAGCGCGCCTGCAATACGGTAAAGCGTTTCAAGCGTAGGCTTGCGGTCGCCGCGTTCTATTGCCGATAAGTGAGTTCTGCCGATATCCGCAAGTCCGCTTAATACTTCCTGCGATACGCCTTTTCTTTTTCTGAAATCATATATTACCTTACCCACAATTTTTGAATCTAACATTGGTTCAAACATTTTATCACCCGTATATTAGTGTATGATATGTTTAAACTTGTTATGACTACATATGTTGACAATTGAATACTTATGTGTTAAAATATTAAAAACGAAAGGAGTATTTTTTATGGAAAACTACAACAACGTAAACCCTTACCAAAATCCAACCCCAAATCAGAATAATTTTGAAGTTCAACAGGCAGTCGACGCTGCTATGAAAGAGCAGAAAAAGAAAAAACGCAAAAAGAGATTAATCATTCTTGCAGTTATAGTTGTAGCGTTTATCGTTATTATCGCTCTCGCTTCAGGTGGCGGTGATTCGTCAGATAAATCAAACAACAATGGAACAAATGCTTCTTCGCAGGTCGATGCCGAGAACAATGAATCTGCTGAAGGTCAAATCGGAAATTATGTTTGCACCGTTAAAAAAGCAGAGGTTTGCAAAAACTGGGAAGGCAAAGATTCTGTTAAAATTACTTATGAATTTACCAATAACGATGATGACGCACAAAGCTTTGATATAGCACTTACAGATAACGTTTATCAGGATGGTGTTGGACTTGAAAGCACGTTTATCAGTTCTGACGATGATGACTGGGGAATTGATGTAAAGATTAAGCCGGGCGTAACCAAGGAAGTAGCAAAGGTTTATGTGCTTCGTGATAAGACAACAGACCTTGAGGTCGAAATCGGAGAGTTAATCTCATTTGATGATACAAAGATAACTACAACTGTTAAACTTGAACAGTAAAAACAAAAACTGTCACACACCTGTGTGGCAGTTTTTTTAGTGTTAAGTGTTGAGTTTTAGGCTTTTTGTTACTCGCTTCACTCGGACAATTATGTAGTGGCGGACACCATCCACCCGAAATTCCTAATTCCGAATTCCGAGTTCCGAATTAAGATTTATCAGTTCTTCTTTCGTCATCATATTGTTGATGCAGGAGAGCAGGGCAGAGGTGGAAAGGAATTCCGGCAGGTCGAGTTTTTGCATCAATCTTTTGCGGTTTTCCTTTGCATTTGGCGTGCCTGTCAGCCCGAGTTCAAACAGGTCGGCAGTGGTGACAGGGTCGTCGTTTTGCGACACAGAGCAGGTTACGCCTGCTTTTTTTAGTGCCTCTAAAATCACGTCCTTCGTCATACCCTCAACGCCGAGTTTGCCCTCTTTTGACGGCTCCGCCTTACGCTTTTCCTTGCCGTAGATATCGGGGATATAAACGTTTGTTATCCTGTTTTTCGGCACGGCGGAAGCGATGTGATTCCTTATCATAAAGCCTGCGTGGTCGGAGTCCGTCAGCACGATTATTCCGCGTTCCTCTGCAAGCTTTTTGATGAATTTCAGCTTCTCTTTATCCTTAAAAACGCCAAAGCCGTTAGTTTCAATAATAAACGCGTCAAGGATGTTGGCAAGCTTCAGCTTGTCGTACCTGCCCTCAACAATCACCGCTTCAGTTAGCTTGATTTTTTCCATCACGCGTTCCTCAGCATCAGCAGTTTTGCCACGGTTTCCTCAAGCAAAATATTCTTGTCTATGGGGGTTGACTTCATCTTTTCGTCAGTATCTGCAAGCGCGTCAAGCGCGTTGCGCAGGCTGTTAACACTTACTGTGCGGCAGTCGCGCGCGGCATTCCTGATTAAAAACTCTCTGCCCTTGTAGCTGAAGTACTGCGCAAGCTCACTTTCGTTTGCGCCTGCCGCCTTTGCGCACTTAACGCGGTACATATCAACGTAGCATGAGGAGATAACCGAAAGTATTGCAATCGGTTCTTCCTTTTGGGCAAACAGCGTGGAAAGCACTTTATACGCGCTGTCGCTGTCGCCCTTAAGGATATGCTTTGACAGGTCGTAAACCCTTGCCTGCAGCGATTTTACAGCGAGGTCGTCAATGACTTTTTTCGAAATCTCGCCCTCGCCGACGAAGGCGCACATCTTTTCAAGCTCTGAAAAAATGGTTTGTATATCGGAACCCACAATGCTTATCATATACCTTGCAAGGTCGGTGCTTATGGTGCAGCCGCGCTTTTTGGCAGAGGCAACAATAAGCCGCGCAAGTTCGCCCTCCGTGCGCTTGTCAAGCCGCACGGCGCTGCCTGCTTTTGCAAACAGGTTTTCAACAGTTTTCCACTTGCCGCTCTTCTTGGTGTCAACCTCAAGGCTGTCGTACCAGAACACAATAACGCTTGTATCCGGCACGTCGGCAAAGTACTCTTTAAGCGCGTCAATGTCCTTCTGGCTTTTGTCCAGCGGATAGTCGTGCACAAGGATAAACGTGCAGCCGCCCATCATGGGAATCATATCCGCGTCCTGCAAAATGTCGTTTACAGCGGTGTTTTTGCCGTCGTACTGATGGAAGTTGAAGTCGCCGAAAGCGTCGTCAACAAGCTTGTCCTTAAGCCTGCCGACGTAGTGCTCTTTGAGGTAACTCTCCTCGCCGTAAATCAGATACACGCGCGAAAAATTTTCAGTTTTAATTTGTTCTTTTAATTCTGTTTCAACGATTTTGGGCATTTTATCTCCGATTGGTTTATGTTTTAAGATTTAAGTTTTAAGCTTGAGGGCGGGCAAAGCCCACACCCATTGTATGCGGACGACCAATGGTCGTCCGTTAAAAATGTCCGAGCGTAGCGAGTATCCTCAATTCATCATTCATCATTTATCATTTATAATTTCTCAATAAGAAACTGACACGTCAGCTTTTCGCCTGCTTTGAGTTTGTACTTATCGCGCACATATGCCTGACCGGGCATATCGCCGCCGAGTCCCTGCTGTGCAGAGTCCACGGTAACGGTGATATCGTTGTCCCTGTTAAGCTCGCTGTGGTGCTGCGCTTCGTCAAGCTGCACGGGCGTGTAGGGCAGTGCGCTGAACATCAGCGGTGAGTCGTAGTAAGCAGTAACCTTTACGCCTGCGCCCTTCTTGTTTGTAAGCGTGAAATAGCGCACGTCGGCTCTTGTGGACGACTCCTGCGGGCGCATATATGTGTATTCAAACTTATCAAGCGGCATGGAATACTTGCCGATTTTGTAGCCCGTCTTTCTGTCGGGGTATGACGGCGCTTCGCCTCTGCCGTACCAGCTTACGGTGCTGAATTCCTTTGCCACGTCAAAGCTGAAGCCGAATCTTATCGGGTCAATCTTCGGCACGCCGCTGTGGAACACGGCAACCTTGCCGTCGCCGAATACTGTGTAGGAAACATAGGCGTTTTTAAGGTTAGGCACGTTGAGTGCAATCTTGATTTTAAGCACGCCGCCTTTTTCCTCGGTTTCGGTCTTAACCGCTTTAACAGTCGCTTTCTTCCACTTGTAGTAGCCGTTCATACCGATAAACGGCGGCAGGAAGTTGAATATATCAATGTCGTTATCCGTCAGCGCGCGGAAGTAATTTGGCTTGATTGGCGAGGTTATAAGGCTTTCACCGTCAACCTCATATGCGGTGATTGCGCCGCCGTCAACAACAAGCTTAAACTTTTCGCCCGTAACCTCAACGGTGTTGCCTTTCTGCTCAAAAGCAAACGGCGCGCCGTCATTGGTGTTAGCAGGCTTTTCTGCGTTTTGAAGTATAAACTGGTCAAATGCAATTTCAAAGTTGCTCTTGAGTCCGGGCGTCTTTTTCTTTGTGTGGAACGAAATTGTGAGCACACATTCCTTGCCTTCGGGCAGAGCGGAGAGGTCGTAAGGTACTTCTATAATCTCCTCCTGCAGCGGCGAAAGCGCAAATTTTTCAAGCTCACCGGACTGGATTTCGTCGCCCTCGCACTCAATCTTCCACTTGCACTTGTAGCTTGACATATCGGTAAACAGGAAGCGTGAGCGCACCTTAAAGCGACCTGCGCCGAGGTCGGATTCCGTGGTGACGATAGGCTGATAAACGTGCTTAACCTCCCAGAACTGCGGATGCGGCACGCGGTTTGCCGCGATAACGCCGTTAGCGCAGAAGTAGGTGTTTGAGCCCGTCATAGCCGTGGTGTTCATAGTGGAATACCAATGCTTCGGCTCGTCCTTTTCAAAGTCGGTGCCGTAAAGCCAGTTGTCGTTTCCGTTTTCGTCAACCTCATGGATAGCCTGGTCAACCCAGTCCCAGATGAAGCCGCCGCACATATTGTCGTACTTCTCAAAGTCGTCCATATACTCCTGAAAGTTGCCGAGCGAATTCTCCATACTGTGAGCGTATTCGCACAGCATTACCGGCTTTGTGTACATCTCCGCCGCAATCGGCTTTGAGTCGGCGGCAAGCTGGTTTGCAATGTTATCGTAAAGCGAAATTGTGATAGCCTCTCTTTCGCCGAGCTTGCGCATAGTTTCCTCATCGGGGTACATACGCGAAATAACGTCGCTCTTTTCAAAAGTGAAGTCGCCCTCATAGTGGAACTGCCTTGTGTCGTCAAGGCGCAGTGCGGCTTCCTTCATCTTCATAAAGTTGTCGCCGTCGCCTGCTTCGTTACCAAGCGACCACATAAAGATACACGGGTTGTTCCTGTCGCGCAGTACCATGCGTTCCATCTTGTCAACAGCCATCTCTGTCCAAAGCGGATTTGAACCCGGCACGCCCTTGCGGCGTACACCGTGGGATTCAAGGTCGCACTCGTCCATAACGTAAAAGCCGTAGTGGTTGCATAGCTCGTAAAAATACGGGTCGTCGGGGTAGTGCGAGGTGCGGATTGCGTTGATGTTGCACTGCTTCATCAGGTCTAAATCCTCAACAAAACGCTCTTTAGGCACAGCCCAGCCGTGGTCGGGGTCAAAGTCGTGGCGGTTCGTGCCGCGAATCATAAGCGGCATACCGTTAAACAGCAGCTTTTCGCCCACAATTTCAACCTTCTTAAAGCCGATGTCGTATGTCTTTACCGCAACGGTTTCGCCCTCAACGGTAACAGTCATAACAAGCTTGTAAACGCACGGCGTTTCCGCAGACCACTTGCGCGGATTTTTGATGTGTTCAAAAATATTTATTACCACAGTTTCGCCTGCAGGCACAACGGTGGATTGGGTGCCGAGCTCGGTTTCTCTGTCAGTATCGGAAATAATGGACGCGGTAACGGCAGCCTCAACCGCTTCGCCCTTGTAGTTTTTGATGTATGTATCAAGCGACAGGTCGGAGTCCTTGTACTCGCTGTCAAGGTCGGTTTTCACAAAGAAATCGCGCAGGCAGATTTTCGGCTCTGCAAAAAGGTAAACCTCTCTGTAAATACCCGACAGCCACCACATATCCTGATCCTCAAGGTAGCTTGAAGCGGCAAAGCGGTAAACCTTTGCGCTGACAGTATTTTCGCCCTCGCGCAAAAATGACGTAACATCAAATTCGTGCGGAGTCATAGAGCCTGTGCTGTAGCCGACATATTCGCCGTTAACCCATACCTCAAGCGCAGCCTTGCACGCGCCGAAGTGCAAAAACACCTCTCTGCCGTCAAAGCATTCAGGCACGGTGAAGGTGCGGCGGTAAAAGCCGATTTCCTGCATCGAATGGTCGATTTTCGGAATCTGACCTTTTGAGCGGCTGAGCGCGCGGGGGAATGTGCTTGCGTAGTAATACGGCGCGCTGTAACCCTCTGTCTGCCATACGGACGGCACGGTGATTTCGTCCCACGAGGAAACGTCATAGCCGTCCTTTTCAAAGCCGTCGGGCTGGTTGGCAAGTCCTCTTTGCCAGAAGAACTTCCACTTGCCGTCAAGGCTCATTTTGTACTTTGAATCTTCGCCCGAAAGTGCGTCGTCGCGGCTGTCAAACGGCATAGCGATTGCGTGGCCGTCCTCTTTGTTAACCTTGTACTGCTTCGGGTCTTCCCAAATGTACTTATACTTCATAATTTTACTCCTTAAACAATATTAATATTATTGTAAATTAAAAACATCTTTATGTCAAGTGCCGACAAAGCGATGTCCCGTATGTCCCAAATAAATATGGTATTTTTTTAATAATAGTTTTTCTATAGAAAATTATATTTTTTGCTTGGGACATTTGGGACATAATTAAAAAAGTCAAAAAAAGTCAAAAAAGTTCTTGACTTTTCTTGACCTTTGTGCTATAAATATATCGAAGGGCAAAGAAAGTCAAAGTTAAAGTCAAAAAATACTGCCCTAATCCACAGGGAAGAAGTTGATTATCAAATGAAAATGAGTGATTTAATAGCTGATATGATTATGGATATGTTTGACGAGGGTGAATCAAGCGTCCAGATTCAGCGTAACGATTTAGCAAACAGGCTCGGCTGCGTGCCCAGCCAGATAAACTATGTAATAACCTCGCGCTTCACGCCGGAAGCAGGCTACCGTATTGAAAGCCGAAGGGGCGGCGGAGGCTACATTCTTATCACCCGTGCAGAGTCAAAGGACAGCGCACTGTTTACAATGCTCAAAAGCATAGGCACGTCAATAGATGAGCGCACCGCAAAGGCGCAGCTTTACAACCTGAACTATCAAAAACTGATTGACGACAAAAGCGCAAGGCTTATGATGTCCGTTATGTCAGCAAGCAACTTCAAAGGGCTTGAAAGTGAAACGGCAGACGTTATCAGGGCAAGCCTGCTCAAACAAATGCTGCTTGCGTACATCGACTGACAAATTTTACTGAATATGAATGATAAATTATGAATGATGAATTAAGGGTGCTGCGCTCAAACAATAATGTGGAGCGTCCGGTGGCCGCTCCCTACAATTGTAGGGGTCGGCGTCCCCGACGACCCGTAATAAATTCATAATTAATAACTCATAATTCATAATTAAACAAGGAGGACACTACTATGAAATGCACACATTGCAATCAAAGAGAAGCAAATACACATATCAAAAAGATTATCAACGGCAAGCGTGAGGAAATGCACCTTTGCTCGGAATGTGCCAGGGAACTCGGCGTGATGAACGACTTCAGCTTTGAGCCGTTTCGCATGGATTCCTTCTTCGGCAATCTGCTTGGCGCAGGCGCTGCGGCGCTCAACTCGCTTGCAGGTATTGACAGATGCACCTACTGCGGCTCATCGTTCAACGATGTTGTAAATTCCGGTCAGGTCGGCTGCGCACATTGTTACGATAAGTTCGACGATATGCTTGCACCGAGTATAGAAAAGCTTCATGGCAGAGCAAAGCACATCGGCAAGAGTGTAACCTATACCGAAGAGGCTGAAACAGAGCCTGAAGCAAAGGAAGAAAAGCCGCAAAGCGAGCTTGAATCGCTTAAAGCAGAACTCAAAAAGGCAGTTCAGGAACAGCGTTTTGAGGATGCGGCTGTCATCAGAGATAAAATCAAGGCAATCGGGGAGGCATAAAAATGAGTAGATGGTACGAAAACGAAGGTAACAATTCAGACGTAGTTCTGTTTTCACGCATAAGGCTGGCGCGGAATTTGGCGGACTCGCCGTTCCCGTCACGAATGAGCGATGATATCAGAAAAAGCGTAACCAAAAAGCTCTATGCCACGCTCAAAAGCTCACAGTATGCAAACGAGTTTGAGCTTGTAAACCTTGCCGAATGCGATAGGGAAAAGGCAGTTTCGTACGCAGAAAAGTTTTTGGCAAGCCCCGAACTTGTCAAGGCGCGCGGCTCGCTGATGCTGTCGCAAAAAGAGGACGTTTCCGTTATGCTGTGCGAAGAGGACCACATAAAAATCAACGCGTTTGCCGCAGGGCAGAACCTTGACGAAGCATACGAAAAAGCAAACGACATTGACGATATGTTCCTGTCCTCGCTCAAGATTGCGTACTCGGATAAACTCGGCTTCCTTACCGCTTCGCCGATTAACCTCGGCACAGGCTTAAAGGCTTCGTTTGTGCTGCATCTGCCTGCTCTGGCAGAGCAAAAGGCGATTTACAAGCTGTCGGCAATGGTCGGCAAACTTGGCTTAAATTTGCGCGAACTGTACAAAAATGCGGCAGGTGATTTGTACATTCTGTCCAATCAGGTGTCGCTCGGCATCAGCGAAAAAAGCGCAATCGACAACGTAAACGCAATCTGCGAACAGATTGTAAAGCAGGAACGCGCAGCGCGCGAAGAGCTTGCAAAGGACTTTGAGTTTGAGGATAAAATCTACCGCAATTTAGGTATGCTGCGCTCGGCGCGAATCCTTAAAACGCAGGAGTTCCTTGACGGTATGTCGCTTGCAAGGCTCGGCAAGGCGCTCGGCTACTTCGACATCGAGTACAAAACCATCGGCAATATGCTGTACACGCTGCAAAACGCAACGCTTGCGGCAGATACAAAGAGCGATTTGTCAGACGAAACAATAGATAAACTACGAGCTACTATTGTTAGAGATAAACTTTAACTTATAAGGCTTTAAGTTTTAAGTGTTAAGAGTTAAGCTTATGGGCGGGACACCCGCACCCGATTCTATAATAGGTGTGGACGTAGTCCACCTTCAAGCTTAAAACTCAAAGCTTAAAACTAAAAACTTAATATGAATAGGAGGTAATAACTATGTACAAATTCAACTCCTTCACTCAAAAAGCTAATGAGGTGCTTAACCTCGCTATCAAGTCTGCCGAAGAATACGGTCACAACTACATCGGCAGCGAACACATATTAATCGGTCTGCTGCGCGAGGGCACAGGCGTTGCCTCTACCGTGCTGGACGACAAGGGCGTTTACTTTGACGATGTAGACAATCTTATCAAAACCCAGATAGGCACGGGCAACCCCACACGCCTTACGCCGGAAGATTTTACACCGCGTTCAAAGCGCATTATTGAACTGTCGTTCCAGATTGCGCGCGGTATGACTCACTCATTTGTCGGCACAGAGCATCTGCTCATATCCCTGATTAAGGAAACCGATTCCTACGCTGTGAAGTTCCTTAACGAACTCGGCGTAGACGAAAACGCGCTGCTTGAGGACTTGGTGGAAACTCTGTCAAACGGCGAAAGCGATACAAGCCGCAGCGGCAAGTCCGGCAAGAAGGGTAAGAGCAAAACGCCCACGCTTGACGAATTCGGTCACGACCTCACGGTTGAGGCTAAAGAGGGCAAAATCGACCCCGTAATCGGCAGAGAAAATGAGATTAAGAGGGTTATCCAGATACTCTCACGCCGCAACAAAAACAACCCCTGCCTTATCGGCGAGCCGGGCGTCGGCAAAACCGCAATCGCAGAGGGACTGGCGCTCAAAATAGTACAGGACGAAGTACCCGAAATGCTGCGCGGCAAAAAGATTGTTGCGCTTGACCTGACCTCAATGGTTGCAGGTACAAAGTACCGCGGCGACTTTGAGGAACGCATTAAAAAGGCTATGGATGAGGTTAAGGCTGCAAAGGACGTAATCCTGTTCATCGACGAGGTTCACACCATTATGGGCGCAGGTGCGGCAGAGGGCGCAGTTGACGCTGCAAACATCCTCAAACCGTCGCTTGCAAGGGGCGAGCTGCAGGTTATCGGCGCAACCACGATTGATGAGTACCGCAAAAACATAGAAAAGGACGCGGCGCTTGAAAGACGTTTCCAGCCAGTTACCGTGGGCGAACCCACAGAGGAGGAAACAGTTGAGATTCTTCGCGGTCTGCGCGACAGATACGAAGCGCACCACAAAGTAAAAATTACCGATGAGGCTATCGAAAACGCAGTTAAGATGTCCTCGCGCTACATTGCGGACAGATTTCTGCCCGACAAGGCTATTGACCTTATTGATGAGGCTGCTTCCGTTGTAAGGCTCAGAGCTTTCACAATGCCGCAGAACCTCAGGGATATGGAGGACGAAATCAAGCGCCTTGAGCAGGAAAAGCAGTCGGCAATCACGGCGCAGGATTTTGAAAGTGCTGCCAAGTTCCGCGACAAGCAGAACAGCCTGTCCGAACTCCTGAAGGGTGAAAAAGAAAAGTGGCGCAATTCCTCGTCGCACGAGGTTAAGTCCGTAACGACAGACGAAATTGCAGCGGTAGTTTCCTCGTGGACGGGCATCCCCGTAAACCAGCTCACCAAGGAGGAAAGCGAGCGCCTGCTTGATATGGAAAACATTCTGCACAAGCGAATTGTCGGTCAGGACAAAGCGGTTTCCGCAATCTCAAAGGCAATCCGCCGCGGCAGGGTAGGGCTTAAAAACCCGAACAGACCAATCGGCTCATTCATCTTCCTCGGTCCTACGGGCGTAGGTAAAACAGAGCTTTGCAAAACGCTTGCGGAAGCGATGTTCGGCGACGAAAACGCGATTATCAAGCTCGATATGTCCGAGTATATGGAAAAGCACACCGTGTCCAAGCTCATCGGCTCGCCTCCGGGCTATGTCGGCTTTGACGAGGGCGGACAGCTTACGGAGAAAATCCGCCGCAAGCCCTACAGCGTAGTGCTGTTTGACGAGATTGAAAAGGCGCATCCCGATGTGTTCAATATGCTGCTGCAGATTCTTGAGGACGGCGTTCTCACCGATTCGCAGGGCAGGCAGGTATCGTTCAAGAATGCGATTATCATCATGACCTCCAACGTCGGCGCGCAGAAGCTTACGGACGGCACGCAGGCGCTCGGCTTCGGTAGCGATGAAGGCGACGGCAACAAGACCATTGAGGAGCTTGTAATGCCCGACCTCAAGCGCACCTTCAAGCCCGAGTTCCTTAACAGGCTTGATGAGATTATCGTGTTCACACAGCTTGAAAAGGACGATATCAAAGAGATTGCACGCCGTATGCTTGTAACTCTCACAAAGCGCCTTAACGATATGGATATCGACGTTGAGTTCACGGAGGACGCTATCTCGGCACTTGCAGACGCAGGCTTTGACAAAACCTACGGCGCGCGTCCGCTCAGACGTGCAATACAGTCAAAGATTGAGGACAGAATCAGCGAACTCATCCTTGAGGACAAAATTAAACCGAACTCAAAATGCACAGTCGATTACAAAGACAGCGAGTTTAAGTTCAACTAACAGAGAGAGCGTGCGCGTCACGCTCTCTTTTGCTTTTTGCGCATTAAAATCAAAATAGAATTGACAACGCTTTTGATTATCTGCTATAATATTTACAACATTTGTAATTAAGTAGGTGGTTTAATGGAAAACAGGAAAACTAAATTAGAGGGACTGTTGGTGGCGCTTGTTGCAATTGCAGGTCTGGTAGTCAGCATTATCAGCTTTGTTCAGCGCATTACGCACTCCGTTCCGTTTACTACGTTCATCCTGGTTGTGCTGTATTATATTTTTGTGTTCCTCTACGGTGTAAACGGGTACAAAAAGCCGCACGGCAATATGGTACGGTACCTGATGCTTATACTGGCGTTTTATATTGCTTCGTCAGTCATCGTTCTGTTTGAACGCTGGGACAACATTCCGAGCATTATATTTGCCGCAAGTAACTTTGCAGCGGTGCTGATAGCGTATATGGCAGGCAGGCTCAACAAGTTTAAAAAGAATATTGTAGTAGCGGTTATCGTAACAATATTGCTGCTTATAAAGAGCTTCTGGCCGATGGGTGACGTTCACCTCAATTTCTATCCGCTTTTTGTTCTGGACAGAACAATGCCGCTGTTTATGTGGGCAACGGTTATGCTCATTTACTTCATCCGTTACAAAGAGCATAAAGAGGCGGGAATCTCTGCCGATTCGGAGGATTAATTTAATTAACAATTACGCAGGCGTGCATAGCATGCCTGTTTTTTATGCAGCGGTGCAATCTTAATTAAAAAAACATTGACATAAATACTATACAGTTGTAAAATATATATGCAATAATTTTAGTATTCGATAAAAGGAGTGGATTATTTTGAACGAATACATTGAAAGCGTTATCGCGAGAGTTGAAAAGCGCGACTGCGAAAAGCCTGAATTTATCCAGTGTGTTAAAGAGGTTCTTCGCTCACTTGAGGGCGTAGTTGCGGAAAATCCTGCACTTGAGGAAAATGATATCCTCGGCAGAATGGTTGAGCCTGAAAGATTTATTTGCTTCCGCGTTGCATGGGTTGACGACAACGGCAAAACACAGGTTAACAGAGGCTTCCGTGTGCAGTTTAACTCTGCAATCGGTCCTTACAAGGGCGGACTTCGCTTCCATCCCAGTGTAAACGCTTCTATTATGTACTTCCTCGGTTTCGAGCAGACATTTAAAAACTCGCTCACAGGTCTTCCTATGGGCGGCGGCAAGGGTGGTTCTGACTTCGACCCTCGCGGCAGAAGCAACGGCGAAATTATGCGTTTCTGCCAGGCGTTTATGACAGAACTTCAGCGCCACATCGGTCCCGATGTTGACGTGCCTGCAGGCGATATCGGCGTAGGCGGTCGTGAAATCGGCTACCTCTTCGGTCAGTACAAGAGAATCCGCGACGCTTACCAGAACGGCGTTCTCACAGGTAAAGGCCTTACATACGGCGGTTCTCTCATCAGACCTGAGGCTACGGGCTTCGGCGCAGTTTACTATGCTTGCGAAGTATTTAAGCACGAAAATGACGACATCAAGGGCAAGACGTTTGCACTTTCAGGTTTCGGCAACGTTGCATGGGGCGCTGCAAAGAAGATTGCAGAACTCGGCGGCAAGGCTGTTACTATTTCCGGTCCCGACGGATACGTTTACGACCCGGACGGTATCGTAACTGACGAAAAGATTAACTTCCTTCTTGAAATGCGTGCATCAGGACGCGATAAGGCACAGGATTATGCAGACAAGTTCGGCTGCGAATTCCACGCAGGCGAAAAGCCGTGGGGCGTTAAGGTTGACGTTGCTATGCCTTGCGCTACGCAGAACGAGGTTACTCTTGACGAGGCTAAAAAGATTATCGCTAACGGCACAAAGTACTACATTGAGGTTGCTAATATGCCTACCACAGAGGAAGCATTTGACCTCTTTATGGAAACTGAGGGCGTTATCATCGCACCTTCAAAGGCTGTTAACGCAGGCGGCGTTTGCGTATCTGGTCTTGAGATGAGCCAGAACTCACAGAGACTTCGCTGGACAGCAGAGGAAGTTGACGAAAGACTTCACAACGCAATGATTGAAATCCACAAGATTTCCGTTGACGCTGCAGAACGCTACGGCATGGGCTACAACCTTGTTGCAGGCGCAAACATCGCCGGCTTCGAAAAAGTTGCAGAGGCTATGCTCGAGCAGGGTATTTATTAATACGTTTTATAAAAAAGCTTCCCGCGCGGGAAGCTTTTTTTAGTGAACAGGGGACAGTGGACAGTATGCAGCTTCTTGTTTTACTTGAATGTTGCGGTTGCTTATGCTACAATAAACTTATCATTTATGAACGGAGAGGGTAAAATGAAAAAGTTTAAATCAATCATTGCCATTGTTCTGGCTGTTTTGATGGCGGTTGGGTTTGCTGCCTGCGGCTCAAAGGGCGCTACCAAGAGCACTACTGCCGATGACGGCGCAATTGAGTTCGGCAAGGCGAACTACAGCGAGGACGCGCCTGTGGAAATCGGCACGCCCGATAAGCAGCTTGACGCCGATAAAATTTACAACAGCGTTAAGTACGAAGCGGATATGTTCTACGGTGACTACAAATCCACGGACAAGTCCCTGTACGGCAGCGACGGCTATTTTGACTACAAGTCAGGCGGCTTTGCCGAGTTCTATGAGAACGCGCCGAAGATGAACGACCCCACAAATAAATCTGACTACAGCAAGCGCATTGTTTCCACGCTTCCTATCAGATTTGAGGCTGGCTCAAGCGTCGGCTACATCTTAAGCAGCATCAAGGATAAAAACGTCTGCACGCTGTCGCTTGTAAGCAAGTACGAAAGCAGCGACAGACCTTCATATTCTGAATACTACTTTACATATGAGGTTGACGGCAACAAGATTAAACTCAAAGGCTTTGACTACGACACAGAGTCTAACGACGACCACGAAATCACAAAGGTAAACTATGAGTTTAACGGCTTTGAACTTGAGTACGAATTTGCGTTCAGGGGCAGGGAACTCACGCTTAAGCAGGGGGATAAGTCTGTTACGCTTCGCAGCGGATACAGCATGAAGATTAACGACACAAGCTTCGACGCTTCTGCTTACCTTAAGTCCGGCGCGGAAGGTCTGCCGAACATCAACCGCATTATGCTTGAAAGAATGCACGACAAGGGCAGCAAGTTCTACACGGATTTCCTTGTTACGCGCGACAGAGATGACTACGACTACTTTGTTCACGGTAACTGCAGAATGGAGGATAACGGACTTATCACGTTTACGATTCCGTACAAAGACGGCACCGTTACCTACCAGTTTGTATACTTCTTCGGCGGTCAGGAACTTGTGCTGACCGACGGCGATAAGACTTACTTCTACACAGGCTCGTACTACGATTACTACGGCGATTCGTTTGGCGATAACATCGACGCCGAGGAAAAGGATAAACTCGGCGAAATGGACGAGCAGCAGCTTCAGCAGATTGAGGAAAAGAAGACCGACCTTATGGACGACCTTGAAAAAGAGTTCAAGGCAGAGGGTATTGACGTTACCGTAAATAAGGACACAGGCGAGCTTGCTATGGACTCAACTGTACTGTTCGGCGGCGACTCGGCTGAACTCTCCGCAGAGGGCAAGGCTTTCCTTGACAAGTTTGTTAAGGCGTACGCAAAGATTATCTACAACGACAAGTACGACGGTTTCATCAAGAAAACTATGGTTGAAGGTCATATCGCACCGATTAGCGGAACCACTTACGAAAGCGGTCTGCCGCTGTCCGAGGAACGCGCAAAGAACGTTAAGGACTACTGCCTGTCAATCAAGGGCACGGAAAAACTGAAGGAAACGCTTGAAACCAAGGGCTACTCACAGAGCAAGCCTGTTAAGGATAAGGACGGCAACATCGACTGCGACGCAAGCCGCCGCGTATCGTTCAGGTTCATCATCAATCTTGATAAGTAATAGAAAAATGCTTCCCGTGTGGGAAGCATTTTTTAGTGGACGGGTACAGGGAGCAGTATACAGGGAACAGTGGACAGTTTGTCGGTGATGCGCACGGCTATTATAATGGGTGCGGGCAACGCCCGCCAAACAACCGAAAACAGAAAACTGAAAACTAATAAAAACCAGGTATTCCTACCTGATTTTTATAATTTCGTTAAACACTGCTGTCATCTTTTTGCTTATGTTCAGATCCATATGCAGCGAGCCGAAGTACCAGTGGCTGTAGTCCACCTTCTTCATAAGTTCCTGCAGGTATGAGTTGAGCGACGTTATGTGGATGTTCTGATTTGTGTGCATACGGATAAAGTCCTTCGCCATCGCAGGCGCTTCGTATGTAAGCACGTAGTTTACGGTAAACTTTGCGTCCTTGAGGTTTTTTGCGCCGTTCATAAGCTCTTCGCCGTTTGGCATTTCCTCTTTCCACCAAGTTTCGCCGGGGGTGCGCATATCTGCGTCCTCGCTTTCGCCGCCGCCCATACAGAAAAACGTCTTTTTGTCAAACGTAAAGATTTCGCCGCGGCAGAGGTGGAAAACATTGTCGCAAATCTTGTGCGCGTTACCGCCCTTAAAGCGGTACGGTCTGTATTTGCCGAGCATATCAAAATTCTCGTGTGCGCCGTCAACAAAGCAGATTGTATATTTTTTCTTTTCCAGCTCTTTAAGCGCCTTCTTTTCCTTATTGCTGCCGTCCCACAGGAAGCCGAAATCGCCGCAGATAATCAGCGTGTCGTCCTCGGTGAGCTTGCGCAGCTTGGGATTTTTAAAAAAATTAATGTCGCCGTGAACGTCGCCTGTGATATATACCATAATTTTATACCAATCTTTCTTGTATTCTCAAAATGTTTGTGTTAATATATATGATAGTATTAAATCGGGCAGGTGTCAAGGATGAAAAAAACATTATCTGTTTTATTTGCGCTTGTTATTCTGGCGGCTACCGTTTTATCTGTACCCGTTACGGGTCTGGCTGCCGATAAAGATGCGCCTATGTACAGCGTTACTTCCAAAATTTATGCGGATTCATATATGCTAATCAACCTCGATGACGAAAACTATCCCGTTATTGCGGCAAAGAATCAGGACAAGCGTAAATACCCCGCGTCGCTGACTAAAATTGCAACGGCGATGGTAACGATAAACAGTGTTAAAAACTTAAAGGCAAAAACAAAGGTCAGCAAGCACGCTGTGGAAATGCTTAATAACAGCGGCGCGCAGGTTGCAGGGCTTGAAGCAGGCGACCAGCTTACGATTGAGCAGCTGCTCTACCTCACAATGGTATACTCTGCTTGCGACGCGTGCGAGGTGCTTGCCGAATACGTGGCAGGCTCTACGGAAAAATATGTGGCTATGATGAACGACTGGGCAAAATCAGTCGGCTGCAAAAATACAAACTTTGTAAACACCGACGGTCTGCACGACAATAACCACTACACCACGGCTTCCGACCTTGCAAAGATGACTCTCAACGCGCTTGAGAACGAAACGTTTGTTAAAATTTCGACCACGCAGATGTACGAGTACGACGGTCAGAACTATATGCACACCAACTTTATGCTCGACGAAGGTCACGTAAGCTACTACTACGAGTACGCGCAGGGCATTAAGACCGGATCGACTACGGAAGCAGGTTATTGCGTTATCACCAAGGCGGCAAAGGACGGCTACAACTACCTTGCAATCGTGCTTGATTCGCCTATAAAAACGATTGACGGCATTGAAACAAAGTGTTCGTTTATCGACGCTGCGGCGCTGTTTGACTGGGCGTTTGACTCGCTCAAATACTCCACGGTTATCCGTATGAACGACCTTGTGGACGAGGTTCCCGTTAAAAACGGCAAGGATACGGACACGGTGCAGCTTGTTGCCCAAAAGGACGTTACAACGCTTGTGCCTGCGTCGCTCGATCCGTCGGCGGTTATGGTAAAACCTGTTGATCCGCCCGAGGATCTGCACGCGCCTGTTACGCAGGGCGAAAAGATATGCAAAGCGCAGGTTATCTATGCGGACAAGGTTATTGCAACAGTTGACCTTGTGGCGGCTACCACGGTTGAGCTGTCCACCTTCCTCGGCATTGCAAACGCAATCAAAAGCGTGTTCAGCAACAAAATAGTTATTGCGCTGTTTGCCATAGCGGTTGCGCTCGGCGTGCTGTATGTGGCTGTGTTTATCAACAGGCTGCGCAAGGATAAGCGCCGTATTGCGGAAAAGCGCCGCCGTCAGCGTGAGCTTGACGACCAGATTAACGCGCAGTATTACGGCAAGGATGATTATCTTCCGCCGCCGAAACGGCGTAAATAATTGAGAATTAAAAAGTTCTTGACAAAGCGCTTTTTTTATGTTAATATAATCGCACAACAAAGCAGAACGCAGCTCGTTCTCCCCTCCAGCGTGAGTAAAGAGGGCAATACTTAATGGGTTTTATTAAGTACGGGCGTTTTGCGTTCGTACTTATTTTTTAATTCGGAATGCGGAATTCGGAATGCGGAATTAATGCCGAAAACCGAAAACTGAAAACCGAAAACTAAAACAGAGAGGTGTTATTTATCAGCAAGGACGCTCCACAACTTAACGGTGAAATCAGAGACAAGGAACTCCGCGTTATTTCGGAAACAGGCGAACAGCTTGGCATTATGAGCGCTAAAGAGGCGCAGAAGATTGCCGATTCCAAGGGCGTAGATCTCGTAAAGATTGCCCCGCAGGCAAAGCCGCCTGTTGCTAAAATTATGGACTATTCCAAGTACAGATACGAGCAGCAGAAGCGTGAAAAGGAAAATCGCAAAAAGCAAAAGACTGTTGAAACTAAGGAAATCAGACTTTCCATCAACATTGATATCGGCGATTTTAACACAAAAGTTAATCAGGCTCGCAAGTTCTTATCTAAAGGCGATAAGCTCAAGGTATCAATCCGTCTGCGCGGCAGGGAAATGGCTCATTCCGACCTCGCGGTTGCAAATATGCAGCGCTTTGCCGAGGAGCTTGAGGAAGAAGCAACTGTTGATAAAAAGCCAAAACTCGAGGGCAGGCAGGTACTTATGTTTATGTCGCCCAAAGCAAGCAGTAAATAATTCATTCAGGAGGAATATATTATGCCAAAAATTAAGACTCACAGCGGCGCTAAAAAGCGTTTTAAGAAAACAAAGAGTGGTCAGGTTAAGAGATCGCACGCTTATACTTCTCACATCCTTACCAAAAAGTCAACAAAGCGCAAGAGAAATCTTCGCAAGCAGGTTGTTGCCGATGTTACAAATCAGAAGCAGCTGCAGAGACTCGTACCTTACAAATAAACCAAGGTACACTATTTAAGTTTTCAACTAACGGAGGTATATAACTATGGCTAGAGTTAAGGGCGCAATGATGACGCGCAAAAGAAGAAAGAAAGTATTAAAGGCTGCAAAGGGCTACTACGGCTCAAAGCACGCTCTTTTCCGCACAGCTAAGCAGGCTGTAATGAAGAGCGGCCAGTATGCATATATCGGCAGAAAGCAGAAGAAAAGAGATTTCAGAAGAATGTGGATCACTCGTATTTCCGCTGCTTGCAAGGCAAACGGCATGAACTACTCCACATTTATGAACGGTCTTAAAAAAGCAAATATCGACCTTAACAGAAAAATGCTTTCCGAAATCGCTATCAGCGATCCTGCTGCATTCACAGCACTCACAGAGGCTGCAAAGGCTGCACTCTAATTAAAAAATTCGGACTGACTTGGATGAAACCGAGTCAGTCCTTTTTTTATTTATTATTTTTAGTAATATCTAAATTCGAAAGCGCATATTCAACGCACTGAACAATCAATTCGTTTCGGCTGATATCCGAATTCGCGGCTGTTTTGTCAACCTTGCTCAACAGATTTGTATCCATACGAATTGATATTACTTCTTTTTCAGACTTTTTAGGTTTGAAGTTACCCATAACACATAGCCCTTTCTTAAAGTATTCGTTTTCTCTTGACTTATTATACCACAAATGCTATAATAATTATGTATTCAATATATGATGTTATATGTGATATAAAAAATGATTTTAAAAATGTATTTAACACGTAAAACAGCGTGAAATGTAACGTGATTTTTAAGAGGGTTAATTATAAGTATATGGAAAAATTAAATATAACAAGTAAACGGAATGCAGGGGTTGAGGTCCTGCGTTTTGTATTTGCTGTGGTTATACTTCTCGGGCACGCATTTTCTGAGTTCGGCAGCAGCAAAACGCCGTTCGGTGTCATTCGTCAAGGCGCAATCGGCGTTGAGTTTTTCTTTGTGTTAAGCGGAATACTGATGGCAAAAAGTGTTTTTGATAATGGCATACATCATACAAACATAACTGTATCAAAAGCCACGCCTGCATTTATTGCTAAAAAATACCTTGCGGTTTTTCCTACACACTTGATAACTTATATAATTATGTTAGGCGAACTGATTTATTATAATAATCTTGACAGCGTGCAGGCGTTAAAGAAGGTAACATTTTCACTTCCTGAAGTTTTTCTTGTTCATATGAGCGGAATTAAGCTTTCGATTGTTAATCAAAACGTTTGGTACATTTCGGCAATGCTTTTTGCAATGCTGATAATATATCCTGTTCTTTTACGATATAAAGCTTTATTCACGCGTGTAATTTCACCGATATTGTTTTTAACGATTTTCGGATTCATTTATCAGTCAACCGGCAGCCTTACACCGTCAAGTGAAGTTGTGGCAGGCGGCTTGGCGTTAAAAGGCACTTTGCGCGCTGTTGCGGAAATATCTCTCGGCACAACTGTGTATGAGTTTATTGTCAGTTTAAACAAAACAGAATTAACGGTATTCGCAAAGCATTTAATAAGGCTTGTGGAACTATCATGCTACGTGCTAACAATATTTGTCAGCATGACTACTATAAATATAAAATGGTATTTTGTGTTTGTTTTTATGCTTTCTGTAGGCTTGGCAATTACATTCAGTAAGTATTCAATTTCTGCAAAAGTTCCGCCGCTTAAACCGATAGTGTATCTGGGAAGTTTGAGTATGACTGTATTTGTTTGTCAAAGAGCGGTGCTGTATCCTTTATCAGAACTTATGTTGTTCAGGTCATACCGTTTTAACACGTTAGCATTTTTTATTGGTACAATTGCACTGTCGGTATTCTTAAAATGTGTTTTGGATTTTGCGGAAAATCGCATTAAGGATAAAAGTGTTTTTGTTCAGGCAAAGTAGCTAACATTATATTAAATGTATCGCTCTAATCGTTAGTTGACGTAGTTGGTTTTGAATGGTATAATTAACCCGTAATCACTTGGCAAAAGAGGCAGGGTATTATGCTTAAGGAAAAAACTTCGTTTTCAAAAGAAAATTCAATGGCGCTAAAGGGCATTGCAATACTTATGATGGTCTTTCATCACTGCTATTGCGAACCGTCGCGTTACGCCGCGTTTGATATAAACTTTGCGCCGTTCGGCGAGCATTGGGTTACAATGGTAAGCTACACTTTCAAAATGTGCGTAAGCGTGTTTGCGTTCATCACGGGTTACGGTCTGTTCCTGTCGCTGAAAGGGCTGAACAAAGAGTACAAATACACCCCGCGGGAAATCACAAAGTGGACCGTAACGCGCTACATAAAAACGATGAGCGGCTTCTGGCTCATAGCCGTTTTTGCGTATATCATCTGCCAGCTGATTAACGGCTACACCTATCAGGTGTTCTTTGCAGGCGACTCGGTTAAGGAAACCGTTCGCGGCGTTTTCAGGATGGTGCTTAACTTCTTCGGCGTTGAGCAGCTGTTTTACGGCAACGACTTCTGCCCCACATGGTGGTATATGACGATTGCCGTTATGTTCATAATAGCCGCGCCGATTTTCGTAAGGCTGTTTCACAAATTCGGTGTGCTGCCCGTGCTTGCGGTGGCAATGTTCCTGCCGAGGATACTCAAAGTGCCTTACGATTCGGGCACATACATTGCGTTCCAGTTTTCGTTTTTATTCGGTATGATTTTTGCAAAATACAACCTTATGGTGCGCTTTGCAAACTTCAAATGGCTGCGCGGACGGCTTGAAGTGCTTAACAAACCCGTCAAGTTTGTGTGTATGACGGTGCTGTGCTTTGTGGCAATCTATATCTACTACGCGCTGCCGGCAAACCATTACTACGAGCTGCGCTTTGCCGTGCTGCCGATGGTGCTTATCCTGTACGCGTACGAGTTTTTGCTCGACACAATAGTGCTGCGCAAGGTGCTGTATTTCCTCGGCAAGCACTCGATGAACATCTTTTTAACCCACACGTTCATCAGGTACAACTACGCAAACAAGTTCACTTATTCCTTCGGCTACTGGTGGCTGATACCGCTTGTGCTGATTGTAATATCGCTGCTGTTGTCAATAGTGATAGAGCTGTTTAAAAAGCTTATCAGGTACGACCTGCTTACAAAAAAGCTGCTCAAGGCGGCGAACAACGGCATAGACAAAGTGTTTGACGCGCTTAAAAAGTAAATATGCACAGGGCGGTGCTTGCATCGTCCTGTTTTTTTATATTAAAATTACTATATTATAAAAAAATAAAATTAACTATTGAAATTTTTTTCTTTATAATGTATATTATATAAAAAGTAAATGTGATTTGTTTAAACGAATAAGGACTTCGGTTCGAACAAGAGCACTGATGTGTATGGGAGAAATCACTTAATGGACAGAATTACAAGTAAAACCAATCAGATTATTAAGGACACCGGCAAGTTAATCGCCTCATCTTCCGCACGACGCTCACACGGACTGTTTGTGCTTGAAGGCGCAAGACTTTGCTTTGATGTCCTTAATTCTGTTTATGAAGTAAAAACGCTGCTTATAACCGAACGTGTTACGGATAAGTATCCCGACGAGGTTGCCGCCCTGTGTGCAAAAAGCGAAAGGGCGTATGTAATCACAGAAGAGATTGCAAATAAGCTTACGGACACGGACACACCGCAGGGGATTTTTGCCGTGTGCAAAATGGCGGAGAGCACTGCTGAACTTGGCAACAGGGTTATCGCGCTTGACAATGTGCAGAACCCGTCGAACGTCGGCGCGGTTATCCGCACGGCGGAAGCGCTTGGTATTGACAGCGTGCTTATTGGCGGCGGCTGCGATATCTACAATCCCAAGGTGCTGCGTGCATCAATGGGCTCGGTTTTGCGTATGAGTATTAATATGTGCAGCAATCTTGCGGATACGTTGAGCAGCCTTAAGCCCGATTATCAGATTTGCGCGACCGTTCCGAAAAGCGACGCAAAAGCGATTACGGACGTCGATTTTACCAAGCCGACCGTATGCGTAATCGGCAATGAGGCAAACGGCGTGAGCGCAGAGGTGCTTGACGCTTCCGATATGCTGATTACAATCCCGATGAAGGGAAAGGCGGAAAGTCTTAACGCTTCCGTTGCGGCTTCCGTCACTATGTGGGAGATGATGCGTGATGACTGATATGCGTTACTGGATTTGGATGCAGCTCGGCATCGGCGCAGGCGCAGACCTCGGCGCAGTGCTTGACTACTTTGAAACGCCCAAGGGCTTGTACGATTCATCCGTGCTTGAGTGGGTGGCGTGCGAGGGTGTGTCACATTCAAGCGTTGAAAAGTTAACTAACACCTCGCTTGAGGACGCGGACAGGATTATAGATACCTGCAACAAAAACGGCTGGCAGATTATCACTTTTGACGACAGCCGCTACCCCGAGCTATTAAAAGATATTCCCAGACCGCCCGCGGTGCTTTACGTTGCAGGCGATATAAACTGCCTTAAAGATAAACTCACCGTCGCAATGGTCGGCACGCGCAAGGCTTCTGCTTATTCGCTCAAAGCGGCGCGTTACCTTGCAAAAGGTATTTCCGACTGCGGCGCGGTTGTAGTCAGCGGCGGCGCGCTCGGCGTGGACAGCGCATCGCACGAAGGCGCGCTTAAAGGCGGCGGCATTACGGTTGCCGTGCTCGGCTGCGGACTCGGTACGGATTACCTTAAGGCAAACGAAAAGCTGCGCAGCGATATCGTCGCTAAAGGCGGCGCGCTGATTACGGAATTTCCGCCGTACACAAAGGCGGACAGAACAACGTTCCCGATACGCAACAGGTTAATCAGCGGACTTTCGCGCTGCGTTATTGTTGTGGAAGCCGCGCAGAAAAGCGGCTCGCTCATCACGGCAGAGGACGCGCGCAGGCAGGGCAGGGACGTTTTTGCAGTTCCGTCATCGATATTCGACCCTGCGTTTCAGGGTACAAACAAACTGATAGACGAGGGCGCGTACGTTGCCACGGGACCTGCAGCGGTAGTTAACCGTTACAAAGACGAGTACTACACGCTGAATGTGCAAAACGCAGAGTCTATGTACAAAATCAGCGAGTCAAAGTACGGCGCAAACGCACCCGAGCAAAAGCAGCTCACGTTTGATAGAATAAGCGAAACACGGCACAGCGACAGCGAGCGCATCAGCAAAGCAGCAAACCTAACGGGTATGTCCAAAACCGTGTACGACGCACTTATTGACGACGGCTTTACCTCGATTGATGAGCTTGCCGCGCAGACGGGAATTGCAGACAGCAAACTCAACACAGTCCTCACCCTGCTTGAAGTTAAGGGGCTTATCAAAAAGACCGAGGGCGAAAGGTATTCAAAAGTATAGTATTCCACTGAAAGGATTTAACATATGTCAAAATTAGTTATTGTAGAGTCGCCTGCAAAGGCAAAAAACATCAAGGGTTATCTTGGCAAGGGTTACGACGTTGTGGCTTCAATGGGTCACGTTCGCGACCTGCCGGCAGCACGGCTCAGCGTAGATGTTGAAAAGGATTTTCAGCCAAACTACGCAATCATCAAGGGTAAGGAAAATTTTGTAAAAGACCTTAAAAAGAAAGCGGACGATGCGGACTACGTTTACCTCGCAACCGACCCCGACCGCGAGGGAGAGGCTATTTCGTGGCATCTTGCGTATCTGCTCGGTCTTGACCTTCACGACAAGAACCGCGTTACGTTTAACGAGATTACAAAAACAGGCGTTCAGCGCGGTATGGCGCAGCCGAGGGAACTCGATATCGACCTTGTTAACGCACAGCAGGCGCGCCGTATACTCGACAGGCTTATCGGCTACAAGCTTTCGCCGTTCGTAAGCCAGAAGATCCGCCGCGGTCTGTCAGCAGGTCGCGTGCAGTCAGTTGCGCTTCGCCTTATTGTTGACAGGGAAAACGAAATCAGAGCCTTCGTTCCCGAAGAATACTGGTCGATCGACGCAAAGTTCACCAATCCGCCCGAGCGCAAAACGTTCGGCGCAGTGCTTGTTTCCGACCCCGACGGCAACAAGCTTAAGCTTGGCGAAAAGAATATTGAAAATAAAGAGCAGAGCGATAAAATTCTTGCCGACCTTGAGGGCGCAGAGTACGTTGTTAAGTCTGTTAAGAAGGGCACGAGGAAGAAGAATCCCACACCGCCTTTCATCACCTCAACCTTGCAGCAGGAGGCATCGCGCCGTCTGTCGTTCCAGGCTCGCCGCACTATGAAGGCAGCGCAGGAACTCTACGAGGGCGTGGATGTTCAGGGCATGGGCACAATCGGTCTTATCACCTATATGAGAACCGACTCGCTTCGTATTTCAGAAGAAGCACGCTCTGCAGGTAACCAGTATATCCTTGACACTTACGGCGAAAAGTATCTGCCATCAAAGCCCAGATACTACAAAACAAAGGGCAACGCGCAGGACGGTCACGAGGCTATCCGCCCGTCAATGCCAACCGTTACGCCGGACAGAGTTAAGTCGTCCCTGACCTCCGACCAGTACAAGATTTACAAGCTTATCTGGGAACGTTTTATTGCTTCGCTTATGGAATCCTGCCAGCAGGAAACTATGAAGATTGAGATTGAAGCAAACGGCTATATCTTTAACGCAACGGGCTACACCGTTAAGTTTGACGGCTTCACCGCGCTGTATGAGGAAAAGACAGACGACGCAACCAAAGCCGACTCGGAAGCACCGCTGCCGAAGGTTGCAAAGGACGATGTGCTTCGCCTCAAGTCAATTCTCGGTAACCAGCACTTCACACAGCCGCCTGCACGCTACACCGAAGCGTCGCTCACCAAAGCGCTTGAGGAAAACGGCGTAGGCAGACCGTCAACGTACGTTACAATCACATCCACAATCCTTTCCAAAGAATACGTTGTGCGCGAGGGTAAACAGTTTGTTCCTACCGAACTCGGCGAAGCAGTTACAAACCTGCTCAAGGACACGCTGCCGAATATCGTCAACGTTAAGTATACGTCCAAGATGGAGGACGACCTTGATAAAATCGACTCGGGCGACAAGGATTATATCGATATGATTCGCCTGTACTACAACGATTTTGAAGAGCCGCTTGAAAAGGCGAAGAAGGATATGCAGGGCGTTAAGATTAAGCTTAAAGAGGAAGAAACCGACGTTGTCTGCGACAAGTGCGGCAGGAATATGGTCGTTAAAGTCGGCAGATTCGGCAAGTTCCTTGCGTGCCCGGGCTATCCCGAATGTAAAAACACCAAGCCGCTTGTGTTTAAAACAAGCGCTAAATGCCCCGAATGCGGCGGCGATGTAATAGAGAAGAAAACGAGAAAGGGCACAAGCTTCTACGGCTGCTCAAATTACCCCGACTGTAACTTTATGACGTGGGATTTGCCGACTGACGACGTTTGCCCCGAGTGCGGCAAGTCGCTCTTCCGCAAAAAGGGCGGCGTGCTCTATTGCCCCGACACAGAAGGCTGTGGCTTCACAAAATCAGCACCGAAGAAAAAATAATCCGGGATTATTTTTTCAGTATTCAGTAAACAGTATTCAGTTTTCAGTTGGGGGTGAGATTCGCTCACACTCATTATAAAATCAGGTATGAGCAGAGCCCGTCACCAAACTGAACACCGAAAACAGAAAACGGAAAACTATGAAAAGATTTACCGTAATCGGCGCAGGGCTTGCAGGGTGCGAAGCGGCGTGGCAGATTGCCCGGGCAGGGCACAAGGTTACGCTTGTGGAAATGAAGCCTGTCAGGTACACCCCTGCGCACAAAAGTGAATATTTTGCGGAACTTGTCTGCTCAAACTCGCTCAAAGCCTCGCGCATTGAAAGTGCGGCAGGGCTGCTTAAAGAGGAGATGGCACGGCTCGGTTCGCTTACCGTTCCCGTTGCACGCGACTGCGCAGTACCTGCAGGCGGCGCGCTTGCAGTTGACCGCGATATATTTTCGCGCGCAGTGACGGAAAAAATAATGAACCACCCGAACATCACGGTTGAGCACAGAGTTGTTGACAAAATCGCGCCTGCCGATGATGAGATGCTTGTCATCGCAACAGGTCCGCTGACCGACGGCGCGCTGTCCGCGGAGATTGAGCGTCTTTGCCCGAATATGCTGTCCTTTTACGACGCTGCGGCTCCTATTGTCACAGCAGACAGCATTGATATGACAAAGGCGTTCGGCGCTTCACGCTACGAGCGCGGCGGCGACAGCGACTACCTAAACTGCCCGTTTAACAAGGCGCAGTATGAAGAATTTATTGACGAACTGATTCACGCCGAGGGTGCGGTGGTGCACGACTTTGACGTGTACGAAGGCTGTATGCCGATTGAAAAGCTTGCAAAGCGCGGACTTGACGCGCCGCGTTTCGGACCCATGAAGCCCGTCGGACTTGTTGACCCTGCCACAGGGCACAGACCGTGGGCGTGCGTGCAGCTTCGCCGCGAAAACGACAAGGGCACAATGTACAACCTCGTCGGCTTCCAGACAAATCTGAAATTCGGCGAGCAAAAGCGCGTGTTCGGTATGATACCGGGGCTTGAAAATGCGGAGTTTGTGCGCTACGGCGTGATGCACCGCAACTCGTTTATTGATTCACCGCGCGTGCTTTGCGGCGACTATTCGCTCAAAGCGCAGCCTAACATCTTCTTCGCAGGGCAGATAACCGGCGTAGAGGGCTATATGGAATCTGCAGCCTCCGGCATTATGGCAGGCAAAAACGCCGTAAGACGCGCCGAGGGTAAGGACACGGTTGTGCTTAGTGAATTCACGATGATCGGCGCGCTGTCGCATTATATAAGCGATGAGAGTGTTCAGAACTTCCAGCCGATGGGCGCAAACTTCGGCATCCTCCCGCCAATCGAGCCGAAGATAAGAGATAAAAAAGAGAGATATAAGGCGCTGGCAGAAAGAGCGCTGAACGAACTTAAAGTATGAAAATAATTGTTGACGCAATGGGCGGCGACAACGCACCGCTCGAAATAATCAAGGGCAGCCTTCTGGCGCTCGATGAATTTAATATTGACGAAATTATCCTTGTCGGCAATGAAAATGCAATTAACAAGTGCATAAAGGATAACGGCATTGAACTTAAAAAGATGCGTATCCACCACTGCACGGATACTATTGATATGTGCGACGACCCGACTTCCGTACTTAAGGCAAAGCCTGATTCCTCTATGGCGGTTGGCTTCCGCATGCTTAATGAGGGCGAGGGCGACGCGTTTGTCAGCGCAGGCAACACGGGCGCAATTACGGTGGGCGCAACGCTGATTACAAAGCGCATCAAGGGCGTTAAACGTCCTGCGATTGCTTCAATTATGCCAAGCGCAAACAAGCCGTTTTTGCTTATGGACTGCGGCGCTAACGCCGAGTGCAGGGCGGAGTTCCTGTACCAGTTCGGTCTGCTCGGCTCAATCTATATGCAAAACGTTATGCACTACGAAAGCCCCACCGTTGCCCTTGCAAACAACGGCACAGAGGAAACCAAGGGCACGCCGCTTGTTAAGGAAGCGTATGCGCTTATGAAGGACGCGCCGTACAACTTTATCGGCAACATTGAGGGCAGGCAGATTCCGTACGGCGATGCGGACGTTGTGGTTGCCGACGGCTTTACGGGCAACCTTATCCTCAAGATGTACGAGGGCGTGGCAAAGGTGCTGATGAACGGCATCAAAGAGGCGTTTTACAAAAACACGCTATCCAAAATTTCCTACCTCGGCGTGCGTTCGGGTATCAACGATATGAAAACGCAGTTTGACTACAAGGAATACGGCGGCGCGGTTATGCTCGGCGTTAAGAAGCCTGTAATCAAGGCGCACGGCTCTGCAGACGCACGCACATTTAAAAACGCAATCAAGCAGGCGGTCTGGTTCCTTGAAACCGACCTGATTAACAAAATAGAAATAGAGTTAAATTAATTCGGAATGCGGAATTCGGAATTCGAAATTATTGTTCGAGCGAAGCGAGCAACCGCAAACTTAACACTTAAAGCTTAAAACTTAAAACAAAAGAAAAGCTATGGACAAATTGGAACGCAAAATTGAATACACGTTCAAAAACCGCGATTATCTTATCGAGGCGCTGACTCACTCAAGCTACGCTAACGAAAACGCAGGCGGCTTTTCTTGCAACGAGCGTATGGAATTTCTCGGCGACGCGGTGCTGTCGATAATCTCGGCTGAGTACCTGTACACAAAATTCCCCGAAATGCCAGAGGGCAAGCTCACCAAGCTGCGCTCGTCGCTCGTATGCACGCAGTCGCTGTCGGCTTTCGCGCGTGAAATCGAACTCGGCTCACGCCTCAAAATGGGTAAGGGTGAAACGGCTTGCGGCGGCTCGGAAAGACCTTCCGTGCTTGAAAACGCTTTTGAAGCGTTGATTGCCGCAATTTACCTTGACGGCGGTATGGACGAAGCAAAGCGCTTTGTGCTGCGCTTCCTCTCGCGCGAGGTGGACAGCCACCACGTTAACTTCCGCGATTACAAGTCGCTGTTGCAGGAGATTATTCAGCAAAATCCTGACGAAACGCTGACTTACACAGTAGTCGGCACAAGCGGTCCCGACCATGATAAACGCTTTGATGTAGAGCTTAAACTCAACTCAAACATAATCGGCAAAGGTCACGGCACGAGCAAGAAGAATGCCGAGCAGCTTGCCGCAAAAGAGGCGCTTGAACTTATGGGTGTTGACGTATGAAGAAGGGCAACATAAGCATTTTTGTGCCGCACTTGGGCTGTCCGCAACAGTGCTCGTTCTGCAATCAGAAAACGATTACGGGCAAGCAGTCGCAGCCGACGGCAGACGATGTAAAAAACGCCGTGGCAACTGCGCTAAAACGCAAGGGATATGAATATGAAATCGCGTTTTTCGGCGGCTCATTCACCGCGATAGACATGGAATATATGCTAACGCTCCTCACCGCGGCGGCGGATTGCGTGGACGGCGAGCGCGTAAAGGGAATACGCATTTCCACTCGCCCCGACTGCATAGACAGCGAGGTGCTTGACATACTCAAAGCGCACAAAGTTACATCCATTGAACTCGGCGCGCAGAGCATGGATGACGAGGTGCTTAAAGCAAACCTGCGCGGTCATACCGCAGCAGATGTGGCAAGCGCGGCAAAGCTAATTAAAAGCTACGGTTTTGAACTTGGTTTGCAGATGATGACGGGGCTCTACCTCGACACGGACGAAAAGGCGATTGAAACCGCTAAAAAGCTGATTGAACTTCAGCCCGACACCGTGCGGATTTACCCCACGGTTGTGCTCAAAGGCACCTACCTTGCCGAACTTTACGACAAGGAAGTATACAAGCCGCAGACGGTTGACGACGCGGCGGCGCTTTGTACAAGGCTTTTGCCGATGTTTGAAAACGCAGGCATAAAGGTAATCCGCCTCGGTCTGCACGCGTCCGATGATATAAAGAAAAACATGGTTGCAGGCGCGTACCACGAAGCGTTTGGCGAAATTGTGCAGTCGCGCTTTATGCTCAACAAAGTACTTGCATATCCCCCCGGCAACTATGAAATAAAAGTAAACCCCAAAAGCGTATCAAAGCTCAAGGGCAACCAAAAACGCAACGCCTACTTCCTTATGGAACAGGGCTACAATATTAAATATACGGTTACTGATAAGGTGCCAACGGACGAACTAATTATTGTTCGAGCGTAGCGAGTAACTGTAATTCATAATTAATCATTTATAATTCATAATTTAAGGAAACATTATGTTATTACGCACACTTGAAATGCAGGGATTCAAGTCTTTCCCTGACAAAACAGAACTTAATTTCGGAAAGGGTATCACGGCTGTTGTAGGTCCAAACGGTTCGGGCAAGAGCAACATTTCCGACGCTGTGCGCTGGGTGCTTGGCGAAACAAGTACTAAATCACTGCGCGGCTCGAAGATGGAAGATGTAATCTTCGGCGGCACGTCCACGCGTAAGGCGCTCGGCTTTGCGCAGGTTGTGCTTACTCTTGACAACTCCGACGGCTCGCTCAAAGATAAGGGCGAAATTGTCACCGTGTCGCGCCGCTACTATCGCTCGGGTGAAAGTGAATACAAAATCGACGGCGAGCAGGTGCGCCGCAAGGATATTCACGAGCTGTTTATGGATACAGGTCTCGGTGCTGACGGCTACTCAATGGTCGGTCAGGGCAAGATTGACTCAATTATTTCCGCAAAAAACGAGGACAGGCGCGAGCTCTTTGAGGAAGCTGCAGGTATTTCGCGCTTCCGTCATAAAAGGCGCGACGCAGAACGCCGTCTTGAACAGGCGCAGGAAAATCTTGTGCGCCTGCTTGACATACTCGGCGAGCTTGAAAGCCGCGTAGGTCCGCTTAAAACGCAGAGCGAAAAAGCGCAGAAATTCCTTGTGTTCAGCGAGGAAAAGAAGGAACTTGAAATCGGCGTCTGGATGAACAAAATCAACGGCTTCACCAACGCGCTGCGCGAGCAGGAACACAAGCTCGATGCTGCAAACGCTTCCTATGAAATCTGCGAAAGCGACCTTGAAGCTATCGAAAAAGAGATGGAGGAACTTGCCCTCAAAACTGCTGAGATTAACACTCATATCGAGCAGAGCAGGGCTGGCGCCGCTGCGTTTGAGGAAGAGGCTGTGCGCCGCGACGGCGAGGCTAACGTGCTTGAAGCAACTGCAAAGCACAATGAGGAAACGATTGAGCGCCTTAAAAACGACATTAATTCTGCCGACAATTCCAGCGATGTGATTGACGAGCAGATTCGTGAAAAAGAGGAATTTATCGCAGACAGCGACAGCAGAATCGTTGCAAAGCGCCGCGAACTTGAAGGCGTTGCAGACGAGCTTAACAAGCTGCAGGGCGAAGGCGAGGAAATGGCAAACAAGAACGCCGATCTTTCGCGCGTACTTGCGGAACTCACGCTTGCGATGTCCGATTGCAAGGTAAAGGCTTCCAAGGCGCAGTCGTCGATAGACGAAATTATTGCACGCGGCGGCACTATTGATGAGAATATTGCCGAGGCTGACAGGGAAATCGGCATTGCTGCAGCGCAGCAGAACGAGTTTAAGGAGAATCTTGAATTTGTAAAGGCACAGATCAGCGAGGGTGAAAACTCGCTCGGCGGCTACCGTATGAAGCTGCAGTCCAAAACCGAAAAGGCTGAAAAGAAAAAGGAAGAGCTTGAAAAAACAGAGCGCGGTCTTGCGGAAAAACGCTCGAGAGCAAAGATGCTTTCCGACCTCGAAAAGAATATGGAGGGTTACTCGGGCGCGGTTAAGTCCGTTATGCACCAGCGCGATGCAAAGGCGCTGTCGGGTATTCACGGCGTGCTGTCGCAGCTTATCAGTGTTGATAACGACTACTCAACCGCGGTTGAGGTTGCGCTCGGCGCGGCTATGCAGAACATTGTAACAAGCAGCGAAAGCGACGCAAAACGCGCGATTAACTTCCTTAAGCAGAACAATCAGGGCAGGGCGACCTTCCTGCCGATTTCCGCTATCAGACCGCGCAGTATAGACGAGAGCGACCTCGACGATAACTTCGGCTATGTTGATATCGCATCAAACCTCGTTGAGTGTGACGCGCAGTACAAAAATATTGTTGACAACCTGCTCGGCAGGGTTATTGTTGCAGAGGATATCGACTGCGCAATCGGCATTTCAAAAAGATATAAAAACAGGTACAAAATAGTTACGCTCGACGGTCAGGTTATGAACCCCGGCGGCTCTATGACAGGCGGCAGCCGTTCAAAGGGCGCAGGTATACTGTCTCGTGCCAATATGATAGAAGAGCTTAACGCGGAGGCGGACAAGCTTGAAGCAAAGCGCGATGAACTTGCCGCTGAGTACAAGCATCTTGTTGAGGACGCTAACAAGTCCGCTGCAGACCTGCAGGGTGCGGACGCCGACCTTCGCAATGCGCAGGAGGATTTAATCCGCGCAGAGGGCGATATGAAGCTTGTAAGCGACAGGATTGCATCGCTTACCGAGCAGAAAAAACAGATGCTCGAGGAAAAGGAAAACTCGAAAGCGCGTATTGAAGCATTCCGTGCTGAACTTCGCGCCGCAGCCGAAGAAGAAAGCGCGGTGCAAAGCAAGATTACCGCGGCGGAAAGCGAGCTTGAAAAGCTTACTTCAGGCGCAGACGAATTGCAGTCCTCACGCGAGCAAATCCGCAAGCGCAGCGAGGAGATTAACCTTGAGCTTGTTGAGATTGCCAAGGACGGAGAGGCGGCAAAGCTCGCTATTGAAGAACTTAAACTCCGCCGTTCAACCGCATCGGACAGGGTGCGCAGCATAAACGACGAGATTGCCGCAATTGTTCAGCGTAACGAAACGCTTATGGAATCCATCGCAGGCGTTAAGTACGCTGCGCAGGAACTGCGCGACAAGGCAAAGACCGTCAACAGCACTATTGCAGAAAAAATTGAAGAGCGCAATCAGGTTGAAAAACGCACGGGCGAACTCCGCGCCGCTGAAAAGGAAAAGAACGCGGATAAGGAAAAACTGTCTGCCGAAATCGTGCGTATTGAAGAGCGCAAAAACAATATGAAAAAAGAGTACGATAACCTCAACGATATGCTCTTTGAGCAGTATGAACTTACGCGCGTTGAGGCGCAGGCACTCGGTATTGTTATTGAAGATATGACTGCCGCAAAGCGCAGACTTAACGAGATTAAGCTTGAAATCAAGAAGCTCGGCTCAATCAACGTGGGCGCGATTGAGGAATACAAAGAGGTATCCGAAAGGTACGAATTCCTTAAAGAACAGACCGACGATGTGGAAAAATCAAAGCGCGAACTGCAGAATATAATCGAGGACTTAACCAAGTCGATGAGCGAAAAATTCCTCGTTCAGTTCAACCGCATAAACGAGCAGTTTAAGATTTCGTTTGCAGATTTCTTCGGCGGCGGCAAGGGTGAGCTTCTGCTTGAAAATCCTGACGACTGCCTTGAAAGCGCGATTGAAATCAAGATTCAGCCACCCGGAAAATCGGTACAGAATATCAACCTTTTCTCCGGCGGCGAAAAGTCGCTTGCGGCAATGGCTCTGCTGTTCTCCGTACTCAAAGTTACGCCTGCACCGTTTTGTATTTACGATGAGGTTGAGGCGGCGCTTGACGATGTAAACGTGGAACGCTTTGCAAAATATATGCGTAAAATGACTGACAAAACGCAGTTCATCTCTATCACTCACCGCCGCGGCACAATGGAGGAAGCGGATATCCTTTACGGCGTAACCATGCAGGAAAAGGGCGTATCCAAGCTGCTTGAACTCCAGAGCGCAGAGCTGGCGGAGAAGATGGGATTGGAATAGAATTCGGAATGCGGAGTTCGGATTTCGGAATTAATTTGGGAGAATTCTTAAATGGCATTATTTGACAAATTCTTTAAAGGACTTAAAAAAACACGCGACGAGGGAATCACCGCGCAGATGGACGAGGTTATTGAAACCTACGATGAAATCTGCGACGAGCTGTTTGACGAACTCGAAGAAATACTTATTATGGGCGATGTCGGTATGCCGACTGCCGAAAGGGTTATAGGCGACCTCAAAGCCAAAATTGAAAACGACGGTATAACATCTGTTAAGCAGGTGCGCGAAACGATGAAGGACATCGTAGCCGGCGTTGTATGGGGCGGTTCGTACCTCAAAATCCGCACAAAGCCGTCGATAATTCTTGTTATCGGCGTTAACGGCGTGGGCAAAACCACTACCATCGGCAAGCTTGCGCTGCGCCTGCAGAATATGGGCAGAAGCGTTATTCTCGGCGCCGCTGACACTTTCCGCGCGGCTGCTATTGAGCAGCTGCAGGTGTGGGCTGACAGGGCGAATGTTGACCTCATCAAGCACGGCGAGGGCGCAGACCCTGCCGCGGTTGTTTACGATACGATTCAGGCAGGTAAGGCGCGCGGCAGCGACGTTATTATTATCGACACCGCAGGCAGACTTCACAACAAGAAAAACCTTATGGACGAGCTGAATAAAATCAGCCGCGTTATCGACCGCGAGCTGCCCGACGCATCGCGCGAAACGCTGCTTGTGCTTGACGCTACGACAGGTCAGAACGCCGTTAATCAGGCAAAGGACTTCAAGGATGCAGCAGGCATTACGGGCATTATCCTCACCAAGCTCGACGGCACGGCACGCGGCGGCGTGGTGCTTGCAATCAACAACGAACTTGATGTACCCGTTAAGTTTGTCGGCGTGGGCGAGGGTATAGACGACCTGCAGCCGTTCGACGCGGACGCGTTTGCTTCCGCCCTCTTTGATATGAAACCGAACCACGAGGACGATGATGTTCTTACTGACTTTGTAACAGGAACAGAAGAATGATAGATTTTTTACTTGCAACCAACAATATGAAAAAGCTTGCGGAGATGCAGAGGATTCTCTCTCCGCTTGGCATAAACGTAGTTACGGCAAAGATGCTCGGCATTGAGCTGCCCGACGTCGTTGAGGACGGCGAAACCTTTGAGGAAAATGCACAGAAGAAAGCGCGCGAGGCGTGCGAGTTCACGCATATGCCGTCTATCGCAGACGACAGCGGACTCTGCGTTGACTACCTTGACGGTGCTCCGGGTATATTCTCCGCGCGATTTTCGGGCGGCCACGGCGACGATGAGGCAAATAACGACCTGCTGCTTGAAAAACTTGACGGCGTGCCGATGGAACAGCGCACGGCGTACTATGTGTGCGCTATCTGCTGCGTGTTCCCCGACGGCAGGGAAATCACCGTGCGCGGCGAGTGCCACGGGCATATCGGCTTTGAGCGCGACGGCACAGCAGGCTTCGGCTACGATCCGCTGTTTCTCGTTGACGGCAGAGCATTCGGCCGCTACACAGCAGAGGAAAAGGACAAGATTTCCCACCGCGGAAATGCGCTTCGCAAATTAACGCAGGAGTTAGAAAAGATACTATAATCGTAGGGACGAGCAGTGCTCGTCCGCGGACGACCGATGGTCGTCCCTACAAAAAATAAATGAGGAAACCATTATGACTTCAAAAGAACGCGCGGAACTACGCGCAAAAGCAAACACTCTTGACCCGATTATCCAGATCGGCAAAGAGGGCATAACAGACAACCTTATCACACAGATTGACGATACTCTTGACGTGCGCGAACTCATCAAAATCCGCGTACATCTTGAAACCGCGCCCAAAACGCCGAAAGAGCTTGCAAACGAGCTTGCACCTGCGCTTGACGCGGAGGTTATTCAGGTAATAGGTGGTGTAATCGTGCTGTGGCGCGAGGCTGACGAAGCCCGCATAATGGAAAAAAAGAAAAAACGCGGCTCAGGCACGGCAAAGGCAACCGCAAAGAAAAAGGTTAAAATCAAGGGTATGCGCGCACGCCAGCGCGAAAAGGAACAGAAGAACCCTTACGCCGTTTACGACCGTCCGCGCTACAGAAACGACCGCGACAAAAAGCAGGGCAGAAAGTGATGAAAACCGGCATTTTCGGCGGTGCGTTCAACCCCGTACACAACGGGCATCTGCACCTTGTAAAGAATTATGTCGACCTGCTGGGGCTTGACAGAGTACTGCTGATTCCCACCTCCGTACCGCCGCACAAGACTGCAGACGGTCTTATTGCAGGCGAACACAGGATAAATATGCTGCGCCTTGCAACAGAGGGCGATGACCGCTTTGAAGTGTCGGATATTGAGTTTCGGCGCGGCGGCAACAGCTACACTTACGATACGCTTTGCGCCCTGCGCGAAATGTACCCCGACGACAGCTTTTACCTTATTGTCGGCTCTGACCAGTACCTGACCTTTGATAAGTGGTACAGGGCGGCTGATATTGCGGATATGGTATCTATCTGCGCTGCCGCGAGGGAAAAGGACAAGTACGAACAGATGCTTGAATTCAAGGCGAAAAACGACTTTTTAAACAGCAGCGTAATCACGCAGCTTAAGGTTGTTGAGGTCAGTTCAACCGCGGTGAGAAATGCCGTTAAGAACGGCGAAAGCATTGCAGATATGGTGCCGCCTGCGGTGGAAAAGTATATCAGGGATAACAGGCTATATGTATAACACAGATGATTATATAAAACTTATTAAAGAGCGGCTGTCACCGTACCGTTTTAACCACAGTATGTGCGTTGCAGATAAGGCGCGCGAACTTGCAAAAAAGCACGGCGTTGACCCCGACAAGGCGTATATTGCAGGCATACTGCACGACGTTACCAAGGAAACCGACTACGCCGAACAGCGCAGGCTGATTGAACAGTTTGAAACGATGACAGACCTTGAAATAAACAACAAAAAGGTTTATCATCAGATGAGCGGTGCGGCGTTTGTGCAGAGCGAACTCGGCATAGCCGACAGCGATATTATAGGCGGTATACGCTACCACACAACGGGGCGCGAGGATATGACGACCTTTGAGATGATTATCTACCTCGCCGACTTCACCTCGGCAGACCGCGACTACCCCGACGTGGATATAATGAGAGAAAAAACGGATAACGATTTGCTTGACGGTATGCTTTACTCGTTGTCGTACACAATCACAAGCATTGTAAAGCAGGGCAGGCAGATACATCCGGATACTATAAATTGCTATAATTATTGTTTGGCTTTAAGTGTTAAGCATTAAGTGTTGAGCTTATGGATACTCGCTTCGCTCGGACAATTAATATAACGAGTGTGAGCTTAGCTCACCCTCAAGCTTAAAACTTAACACCTAAAACTTAAAACTATTTTTGAAAGGAACCATATGGAAAACTATTTTGACATTGTTAAAACCGCTGTTAAGGCGATTGACTCAAAGCGCGGCAGCGACATTGAGGTTATCCGCGTTAACGACATCACCGTGCTCACAGACTACTTTGTAATCGCAACCGCGACTTCCAACACGCAGCTCAAAGCGATTGCGGATGAGGTTGAGTACAAACTCTCCGAAGAGGGTATTGAGCCGCACCACATTGAGGGCAAGGCGTCCGACTGGATTTGCCTCGACTACATCGGCGTGGTTGTGCATATACTCTACAAAGAGCAGCGCAGCTTCTACCAGATAGAGCGCCTGTGGGAAGACGGCGAAAAGGTTAATATAGATGAGCTTATAATTAAGGAATAAATTAGTTGGTTTTAAGCTTTAAGCTTTAAGTTTTAAGCTTTTTGGTGGACTTTGTCCACACCTATTATAATTGGGTACGGGCAACGCCCGTCATTTAGCTTAACACTTAACACTTAAAACTTAACACCCATAACAGGGAGGATAAAAATGGACTACAATTTTAAAGAGATTGAAAAAAAGTGGCAGGATATCTGGGACGAAAAGGGTACGTTCAACGCTGTTGACAACTCTGAAAAAGAGCCGTTTTACGCGCTTGTTGAGTTCCCGTATCCGTCGGGCGCAGGTATGCACGTTGGTCACATCAAGGCATATTCGGGACTTGAGGTTGTTTCGCGTAAGCGCCGCCTGCAGGGCTACAATGTGCTGTTCCCGATAGGCTTTGACGCTTACGGTCTGCCGACTGAAAACTATGCTATCAAAACAGGTATTCATCCGCGCAAGGTTACGGATATGAATATCGAAAAGTTTACAGCGCAGCTCAAGCGCGTTGGCTTTTCGTTTGACTGGAACCGCGTTATCGACACGACTGACGAAAACTACTACAAGTGGACGCAGTGGATTTTCCTCAAGATGTTCGAGCACGGTCTGGCATTCCGCGACAAAACGCTTGTTAACTACTGCCCGTCGTGTAAGGTTGTACTCTCAAACGAGGATTCGCAGGGCGGCAAGTGCGATATCTGCCACAGCGACGTAGTGCAGAAGTCCAAGGACGTTTGGTACCTGCGCATTACAGAGTATGCCGACAAGCTTCTTGAAGGACTTGAAGAGGTTGACTACCTGCCTAACGTTAAGCTTCAGCAGGTTAACTGGATTGGTAAATCGCGCGGCGCGTTTGTTGATTTTAAGATTAACGAAGTGCCGGAAGAACTGCAGATTTACACCACGCGTCCTGATACACTTTTCGGCGTAACGTTTATGGTTATCGCGCCAGAGCATCCGCTTATTGATAAGTACAGCGACAGGATTAAGAACTTTGCCGATATTGAAGCTTACCGCAAAGAATGCGCTAAAAAGACTGAATTTGAGCGCACGCAGCTTGTTAAGGACAAGACGGGCGTTTGCATCGACGGCATCACCGCGAAGAACCCTGTAAACGGCAAGGACATCCCTGTTTATATTTCCGACTACGTTATGATGGGCTACGGCACCGGCGCGATTATGGCTGTGCCTGCTCACGACCAGCGCGACTGGGAGTTTGCAAAGAAGTTCGGCATTGATATTATTGAGGTTATCAAGGGCGGCGACATCACCGTAGAGGCGTATACAGGCGACGGCGAAATGGTTAATTCCGACTTCCTCAACGGTCTTGACAACAAAAAGGATTCAATCGCAAAGATGATTGAAAACCTTAAGGCTAAAGGTATCGGCGACGAGGGCGTGCAGTACAAGATGAAGGACTGGGCGTTCAACCGTCAGCGTTACTGGGGCGAGCCGATTCCGATTGTACACTGCCCGACTTGCGGACTTGTAGCAGTACCTTACGAAGAACTGCCGCTTCGTCTGCCTGAGGTTGAGAACTTTGAACCCGGTCAGGACGGCGAAAGCCCGCTTGCAAAGATTGATTCCTTCGTTAACTGCAAGTGCCCGAAGTGCGGCGGCGACGCAAAGCGCGAAACCGATACAATGCCGCAGTGGGCAGGCTCGTCATGGTACTTCCTGCGCTACATTGACCCGCACAACGACAAGGCGCTTGCCGATATGGATAAACTTAAATACTGGGGCGCGGTTGACTGGTACAACGGCGGTATGGAACACGTAACCCGCCATATGATTTACTCGCGCTTCTGGCACCGCTTCCTCTACGATATCGGCGCAGTTCCGTTTAAAGAGCCGTATCTCAAAAGAACGGCGCAGGGACTCATCCTTGGTCCTGACGGTGTTAAGATGAGTAAGTCGCGCGGCAACGTTATTGACCCGAATGAGGTTGTAGATGTTTACGGCGCAGACGTTCTGCGCACCTACGTACTCTTTATGGGCGACTACGAGCAGGCTGCACCGTGGAGCGAGTCAAGCGTTAAGGGCTGCAAGCGCTTTATCGACAGAATGTGGAAGCTGCAGGAAATGGTTGTTGACGGCGACGAGTATTCATCAGAGCTTTCAAGTGCGATGCACAAGACGATCAAGAAGGTGTCTGAGGACATCGAGGCAATGAAGTTCAACACTGCTATTGCAGCGGTAATGACTCTGCTCAATCAGGTATACGAGGTTGGCAAAATCAACCGTGCAGAGCTGCGCGATCTGCTGCTTATCGTTAACCCGTTTGCACCTCACGTTACAGAGGAAATCTGGCAGCAGATGAATTTCGGCGGTATGCTTAACGAGGCTGCTTGGCCGTCATTCGACGAGGCAAAGACGGTTGACGCAACTGTGGAAATCGTGCTTCAGGTTATGGGCAAGGTGCGCTCACGCGTAACTATCCCCGTAGATATGCCTAAGGATGAGGTAATCGCTCTTGCAAAAGAGGACGAAAAGATTAAGGAACTCATCGACGGCAAGCAGATTAAGAAGGAAATCTATGTGCCGGGTAAGCTTGTAAACATAGTTGCCGTGTAACGGCACTATGTTTTCAGTATTCAGTTTTCGGTTTTCAGTTTGCTGACGGGCGTTGCCCGTACCCTATTATAATAGGTGTGGACGAAGTCCGCCCATTTACTGAATACTGAATACCGAATACTGTTTCGACTGAAAGGAGAAACCTATGAAAGTTTTACTGATTAACGGTTCACCGAGGGCTAACGGCAACACGGCTGTTGCTCTTGATGAGATGGTTAAAATATTTAACGAAAACGGTGTTGATACCGAGGTTGTACAGGTTGGCAATAAGGCTGTTCGCGGCTGTGTTGCCTGCGGTCAGTGCGGCAAAATCGGCAAGTGCGCGTTTGACGATGTTGTAAACGAGCTTGCGCCGAAGTTTGAGGAGGCTGACGGCTTGGTTGTGGCTTCGCCCGTGTACTATGCTTCGGCTAACGCCACGCTTGTTGCTGTGCTTGACAGGCTGTTTTTCTCCTGCAAGTGCGACAAGGCGATGAAGGTGGGCGCAAGCGTTGTATGCGCGAGAAGGGGCGGACTCTCCGCAACGTTTGACGAGTTAAACAAGTACTTCACAATTTCGGGTATGCCCGTTGTTTCAAGCACATACTGGAACAGCATCCACGGCGGCGCGCCAGGCGAAGCTGCCAAGGATGAGGAGGGCTTGCAGACGATGCGCCAACTCGCACGCAATATGACTTTCCTTATGAAGTCGATTGCACTCGGCAGGGAAACTTACGGCGACCCTGAAACCGAGCCAAAGCAGTTCACTAATTTTATAAGGTAATTAATAATAGCCTTCCCCTTGAGGGGAAGGTGGATTGCCGTAGGCAAGACGGATGAGGTGGTAAAGTTTAGCAACTCGTGTTTTACACCTCATCAGTCACTTCGTGACAGCTTCCCCTCAAGGGGAAGCCTTTTTTGTTTAATTTCGTGCCGCGGGTGCGGGTGAGCACGAAGCACACGGCACCGTTGTTCAAAAAGTTTGCAGATTTTTCCGCCTTTGGTAAAATTAAATAAAAAAAGTCCTTGACACACTACTCTTTATAGTATATACTTATTAGCACGATTAAAATGGAATTATCTGCCCTTACGGCACTTTGAGCGCTGTTTGCGGATACAAAAAATTTACAATTTTTCCGTCCGATTGGTACCTATAAATTCTATTTTTAAACGAAAAAAGTTAGAAACGGAGTGAGACCTTTATGGTAAATGTGAAGGATGTTGAACTCGGCACAACCACGCGTAAAAGTTTTGCCAAAATCAATGAGGTAATGCAGATGCCCAACCTTATTGAGGTGCAGAAAAAATCGTACCAGTGGTTCCTTGACGAAGGACTCAAAGAGGTATTCCGCGACATCGGCTCAATCAGCGACTACACAGGTAACCTTGTGCTTGATTTTGTCGATTACTCGATGGACGACCCGCCAAAGTACTCTATTGCAGAGTGCAAGTCAAGAGATACCACATACGCAAAGCCCCTCAAGGTAAGAGCAATCCTGCAGAACAAGGAAACAGGCGAGGTTAAGGAAAACACTATCTTTATGGGTGATTTTCCGCTTATGACCGAAGCCGGTACCTTTGTTATCAACGGTGCTGAAAGATGTATTGTTTCCCAGCTTGTAAGAAGCCCCGGTGTTTACTACCACATGGAGCACGACAAGACCGGTAAGGAACTTTACACAAATACCGTTATTCCTAACCGTGGTGCATGGCTTGAGTATGAAACTGACGCAAACGACCTTTTCTATGTAAGAATAGATAAGAACAGAAAGATTTTCATCACCACTTTCCTTCGTTCGCTCGGTCTGTCGACTGACGCCGATATCCGCGAATTCTTCGGCGACGACGAGAGAATTGAAGCAACGATTGAAAAGGACACTACAAAGAATCAGGAAGAGGCGCTTCTTGAAGTTTACAAGAAGCTGCGCCCGGGCGAGCCGCCGACGCTTGAAACTGCGCAGGCTCACCTTGACGGATTGTTCTTTGACGCACACCGCTACGACCTTTCAAGAGTCGGCAGATATAAGTACAACAAGAAGCTCGGCATCGCTGACCGCCTTACAGGTCAGGTGCTTGCGCAGCCGATTGTTTCACCGCTTGGCGAGCTGCTTGCTGACGAGGGCGACAAGATTTCCGCCGAAAAGGCAAACGAAATCGAAAATGCAGGTGTTATGTCTGCATTCGTTAAACTCGAAACAGGCGAGGAAGTCAAGATTGTTTCAAACGGCATGGTTGACATCAACGGCTTTGTTGATATCGACACAAAGGCGCTTGGCATTAACGAAAAAGTTTCTTACCGCGTGCTTAGCGAAATTCTTGATAAGTGCGGCGACGATAAGGAAGCTCTTGAAGAAGAAATCCGCATCAAGCACGACGATCTCATTCCTAACCATATTATCGTTGACGATATCTTTGCAACCGTATCCTACCTGTGCAACCTTGCAAAGGGCGTAGGTACTACGGACGATATCGACCACCTCGGCAACCGCCGCATCCGTGCAGTCGGCGAACTGCTGCAAAACCAGTTCCGCATCGGCTTTACGCGTATGGAAAGAGTTATCCGCGAGCGTATGACTCTGCAGGCGCAGGACGACGAGGAAGCTATCACACCGCAGGCACTGATTAATATCAGACCTGTAGTTGCTGCAATCCGCGAGTTCTTTGGCTCATCACCGCTGTCACAGTTCATGGACCAGAACAACCCGCTTGCAGAACTCACACACAAAAGACGTCTTTCGGCACTCGGCCCCGGCGGTCTTTCAAGAGACCGTGCAGGCTTCGAGGTTCGTGACGTACACTATACTCACTACGGCAGAATGTGTCCTATCGAGACACCTGAAGGACCTAACATCGGTCTTATCTCTTACCTCGCTTGCTACAGCCGTCTTAACGAATACGGCTTCATCGAGGCGCCTTACCGTAAGATTGATAAGGAAACGGGCGTTGTTACCGACGAAGTTGTTTATATGACAGCTGACAAAGAGGATGAGTTCGTAGTGGCACAGGCTAACGAGCCGCTTGACGAAAACGGCAGATTTACTAACAACAGAGTTACCTGCCGTTACCGCGACGAGTTTATGACTCTTCCGCCTGAAAGAGTAGATTACATGGACGTATCGCCCAAGATGGTAGTATCCGTTGCTACCGCGATGATTCCGTTCCTTGAAAACGACGACGCAAACCGTGCGCTGATGGGTGCTAACATGCAGCGTCAGGCAGTTCCGCTTCTTAAAACGGAAGCACCGGTTGTCGGCACAGGTATGGAATACAAGGCGGCGTACGACTCAGGCGTTGTAGTTATCGCAGAGCGCGGCGGTACAGTTGTTGCGCTTGACGCCGACACTATTGAAATCAAAACCAAGGACGGCACAATCGACCGCTACGAGCTTATCAAGTTCGCAGGCTCAAACCAGGGCACCTGCATTAACCAGAGACCTATCGTATCTCTCCATCAGGAGGTTATCGCAGGACAGGTTATCGCAGACGGTCCTGCAACGCAGGGCGGTGAAATCTCGCTTGGTAAAAACGCTCTCATCGGCTTCATGACCTGGGAGGGTTACAACTACGAGGACGCTGTTCTTATTAACGAAAAAATTGTTCGTGACGATGTTTACACATCTATTCATATCATTGAGCACGACCAGGAAGCGAGAGATACAAAGCTCGGTCCTGAAGAAATCACACGCGACATTCCCAACGTTCCCGAGGACGCGCTCAAAGACCTCGACGAGGACGGTATCATCCGTATCGGCGCAGAGGTTAAGAGCGGCGACATCCTTGTAGGTAAGGTTACACCTAAGGGCGAAACCGAGCTCACAAGCGAGGAAAGACTGCTTCGTGCAATCTTCGGCGAGAAGGCAAGGGAAGTTCGTGATACTTCGCTCAAGGTGCCGCACGGCGAGTACGGTATCGTTGTTGACGTTAAGGTGTTCACCAGAGCAAACAGCGACGAGCTCGGCCCCGGCGTAAACAAGGTTGTAAGAGTTTACATCGCACAGAAGAGAAAGATTCAGGCAGGCGACAAGATGGCAGGCCGTCACGGTAACAAGGGCGTTGTATCCCGCGTACTTCCGCAGGAGGATATGCCGTTCCTTCCCGACGGCAGACCGCTTGACATCGTGCTTAACCCGCTCGGTGTACCGTCGCGTATGAACATCGGTCAGGTGCTTGAGGTTCACCTCGGCTACGCAGCTAAAGCACTTGGCTGGAAGATGATGACTCCTGTATTCGACGGCGCGCACGAGGAGGATATCCGCGAGTGCCTGAAGCTTGCAGACATCGGTTACTATATTGACGAAAACGGCGAAAAGGTATTTGACGGTAAGACTCAGCTTATCGACGGCAGAACCGGCGAGCCGTTTGACAACCGCGTAACAGTCGGTTATATGTATTATCTCAAACTGCACCACCTTGTTGACGACAAGATGCACGCACGTTCCACCGGCCCGTACAGCCTTGTTACCCAGCAGCCGCTCGGCGGTAAGGCTCAGTTCGGCGGACAGCGTTTCGGTGAGATGGAAGTATGGGCGCTTGAAGCATACGGCGCAGCATACACACTTCAGGAAATCATCACCGTTAAGTCGGACGACGTTGTGGGCAGAGTTAACACTTACGAATCAATCGTTAAGGGCGAGAATATTCCGCCTGCAGGTATTCCTGAGGCGTTTAAGGTACTCTTCAAAGAGTTCCAGGCTCTCGGTCTTGACACCCGACTTTACGATAAGAAGGGCGAGGAAGTTGAACTCAAGCAGGAACTTGACGACGACGGAATTCAGCCTATTGACGACAGTGCTTTCACTGAGGTTAACGACTTCACCATGGACACAGAGGGATACGGCGTTGTTGACGAAGAGGAAGGCGAGGAAGCAAACGGGGGCGACACAGACATCTTTGCAAGCTTTGCAGATGCTTTTGCCGCTGACGATGAGGACGAAGATTTCTAATCGCAGCAAAACCCCACGACAATTCCACTATTATTAATGAAAAGGAGTGCTTCCATATGGATAACAATTCAACTAACGAATTCAGTTCAATCAGAATCGGTCTTGCGTCACCCGAGCGTATCCGCGAGTGGTCATACGGTGAGGTAACAAAGCCCGAAACTATAAACTACAGAACTTTAAAGCCGGAGCGCGACGGTCTTTTCTGCGAAAAGATTTTTGGCCCCATGAAGGACTGGGAATGCCATTGCGGTAAGTACAAGAGAGTACGCTACAAGGGCAAGGTCTGCGAGCGCTGCGGTGTTGAAATCACACGCGCAAAGGTACGCCGCGAGCGTATGGGACACATTGAGCTTGCAGCACCCGTGTCGCACATCTGGTATTTCAAGGGTATTCCAAGCCGTCTTGGTCTTGTGCTCGACATCAGTCCGCGTTATCTTGAAAAGGTGCTTTACTTTGCACTTTACATTGTAACCGACCCGGGCGATACTCCGCTTGAAAAGATGCAGATTCTTAACGAAAAAGAATATGCAGAAATGCGTGAGAGATATGAGGACGACTTCGACGCAGGAATGGGCGCTGAAGCAATCAAAAAGCTGCTTCAGGATATCGACATCGTTGAACTGCGCGACGAACTCACAGCAGAACTCGAAAACGCAACAGGTCAGAAGAGAGTTAAGCTTCTCAAAAGACTTGACGTTGTTGACGCTTTCTACAACAGCGGCAACAAGCTTGAATGGATGATTATGGACGTTATCCCGGTAATTCCTCCGGATATCCGTCCTATGGTTCAGCTCGACGGCGGACGTTTTGCAACCTCCGACCTCAACGACCTTTACAGACGTGTTATCAACCGTAACAACCGTCTTAAGAGGCTCATCGAGCTGCACGCACCTGACATCATCGTCCGCAACGAAAAGAGAATGCTTCAGGAATCCGTTGACGCCCTTATCGATAACGGCAGACGCGGCAGACCTGTTACAGGACCTTCAAACCGTCCGCTCAAATCCCTTTCCGATATGCTCAAGGGTAAGCAGGGACGTTTCCGTCAGAACCTGCTCGGTAAGCGTGTTGACTACTCAGGCCGTTCGGTTATCGTTGTAGGACCTGAACTTAAGATGTATCAGTGCGGTCTGCCAAAGGAAATGGCAATCGAGCTGTTTAAACCGTTTATTATGAAGCGACTTGTTGAGGTTGGCGTATGCTCAAACATCAAGTCCGCAAGAAAAGAAGTAGAAAAGGCAGTTAAGCCCGAGGTCTGGGACGCACTTGAGGTTGTAATCAAGGATCACCCTGTAATGCTCAACCGTGCTCCCACACTTCACCGTCTTGGTATTCAGGCATTTGAGCCTGTACTCGTAGAGGGCAGAGCTATCAAGCTTCACCCGCTTGCTTGTACAGCGTTTAACGCCGACTTCGACGGCGACCAGATGGCTGTTCACGTACCGCTTTCTGCAGAGGCTCAGGCTGAGGCGAGAATGTTAATGCTCGCTGCAAACAACCTGCTCAAGCCGTCCGACGGTAAGCCTGTTGCAGTTCCTACGCAGGATATGGTTATCGGTTCCTACTACCTCACCATGATTAAAGGCGGCGAGGCAGGCGCTCCGAGAACCGAGGTTGTTGACGGTGAGGAAATCACAAGATACAACATCTACCGCGACAAGGACGAGGCTATGATGGCGTTCCAGGAAGGTTCGCTCGGTCTGCACAGCGAGTGCCTTATCCGCTTCACCAAAGAGGTTGACGGCGAAACAAGGTCTAAACTTGTTAAGACTACTATCGGCCGTGTAATCTTCAACAACCCTGTTCCTCAGGATCTGGGATTTGTTGACAGAAGCGACCCTGAAAATGAATTTGAGCTTGAAGTTTCCTTCGTTGTTAAGAAGGGCGGTCTTGGTAAAATCGTTGATAAGTGCATCAGAAAGCACGGCGTATCCGTTGCTTCCAGAATGCTTGACGAACTCAAGGCACAGGGCTACAAATACTCAACAATTTCCGGCACAACCGTTGCCGTAATCGACGCGCTCATCCCTGAAAAGAAGAAGGAATACCTTGCAGAGGCAGAATCCAAGGTGGACGAGATTATGACTCAGTTCAACTTCGGTGAAATCTCAAACGAGGAACGTTCCGACGCCGTAATCAAGGCTTGGGAAGAGTGTACGGACAAAGTATCAAACGAGCTCACAGGCAACTTCGACGGTACCCACAACCCGATTCACATGATGGTAGACTCGGGCGCGCGTGGTAGTACATCACAGCTTCGTCAGCTCGCAGGTATGAGAGGACTTATCGCCAACACTTCAGGTAAGACAATCGAGGTTCCGATTCGTGCTAACTACCGTGAAGGTCTTAACATCCTCGAATACTTCATTTCCTCGCGTGGTGCGCGTAAAGGTCTTACCGATACAGCGCTTCGTACTGCTGACTCGGGTTACCTTACCCGACGTCTTGTTGACGTATCGCAGGACGTTATTATCCGCGACAACGACTGTAAGTGCCACGAAGGTATTGACGTTTATGCTATCATGGACGGCAACCGTGTGCTTGAGTCACTTGAGGAAAGACTTGTAGGCAGATACGTTGTTGACCCTGTTGTTCATCCCGAAACGGGCGAAATCCTTATGGAACCCGACAGAATGATGACCGACGAGGACGCTGCCCGTATCACAGCTGCAGGTATCACATCAGTTAAAATCCGCTCGCTCATCACCTGTAAGTCACGCAACGGCGTATGCTGCAAGTGCTACGGCTCAAACCTTGCGTTCAACGAGCCTGTTCAGGTTGGTGAAGCAGTAGGTACAATCGCTGCTCAGTCAATCGGTGAGCCCGGTACACAGCTTACAATGCGTACCTTCCACACCGGCGGTGTTGCAGGCGGCGAGGATATCACACAGGGTCTTCCCAGAGTCGAGGAACTGTTTGAGGCACGTAAGCCAAAGCAGCTCGCTATCCTTACGGAAATCGGCGGTGAGGTTCGTTTTGAGGAAATCAAGAAGAGCCGTCACGTTGTTGTATTCAACGAGGAAACAGGCGACGAGAAGAAGTACCTTATCCCTTACGGCGCAAGACTTCACGAAAATATTGTTGAGGGCGCAACCGTAGAAAAGGGTCAGGAACTCACAATGGGTTCAAAGAATCCGCACGACGTTCTTGCAATCCTCGGTAAAGAGGCTGTATATAATTACCTTATTAAAGAGGTTCAGTTCTCATACCGTACACAGGGTGTTGATATCAACGATAAGCACATCGAGGTTATCGTTCGTCAGATGCTCAAGAAGTGTACTGTTGACGACGCAGGCGATACAGACCTTATCGCAGGCACAATGGTTGACGTAAGCGACGTTGACGCAGCTAACGAAAAGCTTGACAAGCGCATGGCAGTAAGTGACGAAAAGCTTACTCACGCAACGTATATCCCGATTCTTATGGGTATCACAAAGGCTTCGCTTGCAACGGATTCGTTCCTGTCAGCCGCTTCGTTCCAGGAAACAACGCGCGTTCTTACCGACGCTGCAATCAAGGGCAAGAGCGACCCGCTTATCGGTCTTAAGGAGAACGTACTCATCGGTAAGCTCATCCCTGCAGGTACAGGTATGGATGTATTCCGCGATGTTGACGTTGTTCCGAGCTACTTCAGCGCAGAAGGCAAGGAGGAAATCCTTAACCTCGAGCAGCTGCAAGAGCTTCTTACAAGCTCTATGGAATAAGCACTACGTGCAGGCTCAAGGCTCAAGACTCAAGGTGCAAAGGTAAATCGCACCGAAATATATAATATTTTGTCTTGACAAAGAGAGGTTTCGAGTGCTATAATACTAAATCGTGTCAGTGAAGTTTTGGCGATTTTAACAAAATTTCATACGATAATTTGTACAAAACGCTATACAGAGTACGGCTTGTCCGTACTCTGTGGCGTGCGTATATCAAGCCGCTTTGGAAACAGAACTGCTTAATATGCGCACGACGCATAAATATTACAGAAAGGAGATAAACTATTGCCTACCTTTAATCAGTTAGTCAGAACAGGACGTAAGTCCCTGGAAAAGAAGGCTAAAGCACCTGCTCTTTTAAAAGGTCTTAACACCAAAAAGAACGTGATGACAGACAACGCTTCACCTCAGAAGCGCGGCGTTTGCACAGCAGTTAAAACAGCTACACCTAAAAAGCCTAACTCAGCACTTCGTAAGATTGCCAGAGTTCGTCTTACAAACGGCATGGAAGTTTCTGCTTACATCCCGGGCGTTGGTCATAACCTTCAGGAGCACAGCGTTGTAATGGTTCGTGGCGGACGTGTTAAGGACCTTCCCGGTGTACGTTACCACATCATCCGCGGCACACTCGATACTCAGGGTGTAACCGGCAGAATGCAGAGCCGTTCAAAGTACGGTGCAAAGAAGCCAAAGGTTAAGAAATAATTGATTATAATTAGGTTTAATTGCGAATTTGCACATTTTTTGATTTGAAATACAGGCGTATGCCTGCATCAATAAAATGCACAAATTCATCAATTCTCCCTAAATTTTAATTCAATTATTCAAATCTTAACAAAAACTATACAGGACTAACAATAGTTTATCTTAATATTGTTTTAAGTTTTAAGAGTCAAGTTTTAAGCTATTGGGTGAGCTTTGCTCACACTCATTATAATCGGGTACGGGCAGAGCCCGTCATAAGGCTTAACACTTAAAACTCAACACTTAAAACCCATAGATTGACCATTGTTGGCTCCACGGAAAAACCGAGTACCTATGAACTCATATAAATTTTAATGAAGGAGGGAAGCGAAGATGCCAAGAAGAGGTCAAATCGCTAAGCGTGATGTACTTCCGGACCCGCTTTACAACTCAAAGGTTGTAAC
>JAFSRN010000010.1 GCA_017446095.1 Eubacterium sp.
CCCGCAGAAACATTGAGTTCCTGCGGGTTTTGGCGTTTCCCGTTTTTTGCTCACAAGCGGTACCGTCGTACAGCAAAGTTCGCAAGAAAACGGGATTCTGCATCTTTTTCGTTCATCCTCACAGCGTGTCGAATTTGTTTCTCAGGTTTTTCGACACGCTGTGACCGCGAAGTTTAAACCTTCGTGGTCTTTTTTATGATTGGCAAAATAGACAAAAAACTATTTAAAATTTCGACATTTTGTTTATTGTAAGTAATATAAAATAATGTTAAAATTAAAACGAAGTTACATGGGGGGGTTCCCTCAAAAAAAACAAGGAGATGAATTTATGAAACTTCACGGCAAAAAATTACTCGCATTCATTCTTTCGGCAGTAATGATTATCACAACATTACTTATGCCCGGCACCGCGTTTGCCAAGATTGGCGAAAGCGACAGCAAAAAGAAAGCCGAATACGTTGAAGGCGAAGTAATCTGCGTACTCAACGAGAACGCGACAAACAGTTATATGAAAGCGGCGAACACAAAATCGCTCTACGGCAAAAGTTTCAGCCAGAAGGACGCATTTACCTTTGGCAAAACCAAAACCGTTGTGCTTAAATCAAAGACGCTTTCAACAGAGCAGATGCTCACATCGCTTGATAAGAACTCGGCTGTAAAGTATGCTATACCAAACTACATCAAGCACGCATACGCAATTACGGACGATACTTACAGCGAATACCAGTGGGCGCTTGACAACACCGGTCAGAACTACGGCACCGCAGGTCTTGACACAAACGCAGATGTCCTTTGGGCAGACGCAGCAAAGTCTGAGGAAGAGCAGATTGTTGCGATTGTTGACACAGGCGTTGACTTTACTCACCCCGAGCTTAAGGACCATATCTGGAACAACCCGTACGGCAAAAAGCTGCTCGGCAAGCACGGTATGGACTTTACAGGTCAGATTGAGGACGGCGAACCGCTTGACAATAACGGCCACGGCACACACTGTGCAGGTATTATCACAGCGCAGGCGGACAACCAGGAAGGCGTTTCCGGTATCAACAAATCAAATGTTAAGATTATGGGACTTAAGTTCCTCGACTCATCGGGCGGCGGCAGCCTTTCTATGGCAATCGCAGCGTACGATTACCTTTTAAGAGCAGTTAAGCTCGGCGCTAACGTCGTTGCCTGCAACAACTCCTGGGGCGGCTACGGCGACTACGAAGAGATGATGCTGCTTGACGCAATCTTTGACGAGCTCGGTAAAGAAGGCGTTATCACATTTGCTGCAGCAGGTAACGAAGATTCAGACATCACGTTTAATGAAAACGAGGATCCTGACGAAATGCTGATTACAACACCGGCTTGCTGCCAGAGCAAGTACTGTGTAACGGTTGCTGCGTCCAACGAAAAGGACGAGCTTGCAGGCTTCTCAAACTACGGCAAGGATGTTGACGTTGCGGCACAGGGTACGGATATTCTTTCCACCGTTTCGTACAATTGCTTTACCCCGACTCTTTACACCGCTGCACAAAAATCGCAGCTTTGCGCATATATGCAGGACTATGATGATGCATATGCAGGCGAATTCGGCGAATTCTTACCGTCCGAGCCGATTTCAAGCACATCTGTTCTGTCTTTATTAAGCAGTCTGCCGGCAGGCACCGACTACGAATTCAGCGAGGTTGACGGCTTTGGTCTTGACGGCAAGGCAATGCAGATTAAGTTTAAGGATAAGCAGACCAAGAAGAAGGAAACCTACGTTTACGCACTTGAGGTACCGTTCACCCTCGCTAACGAGAACGACGATTACTCAATCAGCGTAATGACAAAGGGTAACAAGGGCTTTGAAGGCGCGGTTTACGACGTTCCTTCAACTGCTACGGTCAACGACTGCTTAATGTCAAGAACCGAGGACCTTTACCTCTACGGCACAGAGATAGGTAACTACTGGGCTCACAAAACCGTGGATATCGACATCGACCCCGTTGACGAGGACGGCGAGCCGTTAGACACTGAGTACGAAAAATCAACCGACAGAAAGCTTCTGTTCGTATTCTTAACCTACGCGGACGACACGGTTGTTACTATTGACGACCTTGCAATCAGCAAGCAGGGCGCAAATGCCGACGACTTCGGCAAGTACGATTTCTACAACGGCACATCAATGGCTACACCTTATGCAACAGGTGCTGCAGCGCTTATTAAAAACGCGAACCCCGACGCTTCAACGCTTGACATCATCAATATGATTTCCAACACAGGCAGATATTCCGCAGCGCTCGAGGGCAAAACCAGAAACGCAAAGGTTCTCAGCCTTGACAATATCCAGAACATTCCGCCGATGATTGAAAGCGCGGCTTACAACGATTCAAAGCAGATCGAGATTAAAGGCTCGTTCAGGAACATCACAAGCGTTACGGTTAACGGCACTGCTGTTACACCTGCAAAAACAGAAAACGGCTGCATTACTATCAGCGACAACAACTACGACTCAAAGAAGCTTGTAATCGAAGTTGAAAACGCATTCGGCAAGGATACGCTTACCACTCACCTTTCAACAAAACCGGGCTTTGACAAGGTTGCGCTTGACATGATTCCCGACACATTTAGCACGATTGCAATCCCGTCGGGCGAAGCTTCGTACTATGTATCAGGCTCCGGCGCTGTAGGCATCCTCAATAAGAACCTGTTTGCAGAGGAAGAGGGCGAAGCACCGTACATCTACGAGGATATCGGCGAAATCGACCTTGCAAAAGTTTACGACGGCACAAGCATTGTAGTTTCCGCAACGCTGCTTAACAACTCAATCTACGCAACTGTGCTTCACTACATTTCGGGCACGTTCAACGAGGACTTTGTACTCGGTTACGAGGCTTCGTTCGTTCGCTTTGATATTGAAGATATGACCACAACCGTACTTACAGAGGTTCCCGATGACGCATTATCAGGCGCTTCGCTTGCAGTATACAACGGCGAAATCTATCTTATCGGCGGCTTTGACTTTACAGGCAACTACGAGTGCTCGTCATCCGTTTACAAGTACAACGCTAAAACAAAGAAGTTTGACAAGCAGGCTGAATCCCTTCCTGAAGGAAGAGCGGACACAAACTTTATCCAGTACAAGAACAAGCTTATCGGTATTTACGGCATGAATAACGACAACACCGTACCGGCTATCCTTATTTATGACGGTAACAGCTGGAAGAAGTCCAAGGTTAAGCTTGAAAGCGACGACCCGACCACCACTGCTACAGTAGGCAAGTATTCGATTAAAACCTTTGAGGGTAACGTCGGCTACGCAAAGGGCGGCATTTTTGCAAACGGTCCGTACATTTACGGTCTGGGCGACTCCTTTGTTTACAACGTTGATACAGACACCGTTACCGCTTGCCCGAATTCGTCAAGAACCGCGTTCAGCGACCCGAGAATTATCGGCACAACCTGCGGCGAAAACTTTGTCGGATTTATCGACAAGTCGTTTGATTCATTTGACAACGGCGATTCAGGCGAAGCTGTGGGCTCGCTTGCACTTGCAAAGGGCGACGGTTTTGACGCACAGGATCTCGGCAGCATCACAGGTGATTCCGGCGAAAACGAAAATGTTGCTTACGTTTACAACACAAAGGCTGAGTATCCCACAATCACGTTTGACGAAATTACAAACGGATACCTTAACACACCGCTTGAGGATTCCTATATGTACGGCGACGTTGTGGAATTCAAAATTGCTTCAAATCCGGGCTATGCCGTTACATCCATAAAGGTTAACGACAGCGTGGTAAGCACAAATTCCAACAGCGCTAAAATCGTAATCAAGTACGCAACAAACAATATTACAAATACAAGCAAGCTTGTTGCATCGCCGATTACAAGCCTTAAGGTTACAAAGGCAGGCAGCAAAAAATGCACGCTCGCTTGGAACAAGGCTAAAAACGGCAAGGGCTACCAGGTGCAGAAGTATGTTGACGACAGCTGGAAGACGGTTAAGACTATCAACAACATTAACACCACTTCCTGCAGCGTTGACGTTAAGGCAGGCGCAACTGTTAAATACAGAGTTCGCGCATTCGGCACGTTCAACAAAAAGACTGTTTACGGTTCTGCAAAGGTTAAGAGCATCTACGTTCCCAAAAAGCAGGCAGTTAAGTCTGCAAAGGGCGCAAAGGGCGCTATGACCGTAAAATACAACAAGGACGCCAAGGCTACCGGCTATGTGATTGAATATTCTGCAAACAAGAATTTCAAGAGCAAGAAGTCAGTTACCGTTAACAAGAACGCAACTGTTACAAAGAAAATTAAAGCTAAAAGCGGCAAGTACTTTGTAAGAGTACGTTCCTACAAAACAATCGACGGCAAGAAGATTTACGGCGCATACTCCGCAGCAAAGGCTGTAACAGTTAAATAAAAACCACATTTAATATTTCAGACCGAAAGACTTATCTTTCGGTCTGTTTTCTTTTTCAACATTGTCTTGACTAACAATATTAATGATGATAAAATATAAGTGCCAAATAATTATAAAAATGAATATGATTGCTTAATAATAATTATCTACATTTGTGGAATAGTGTTTTTATCTATGTTGATAAAAATGCGATGCTCTGTATAATAATGGACTATTCTACTATGTAGGTTAGCAATCATTTTTATAATTGTTTGGCGACAGTTGAGCTTGCGTTTTTTGCGTACAGTCTCGGCTGTACGCTTTTTTATTAAGGAGAGAAAAAATGATTTGTAAGCATTGTGGAAAAGAAAACCCAAATGAGGCAATAATGTGTATGTATTGCGGAAACGAATTGACAAAAAGAACTGACCAAACTACTATAAACTCAAGTAATAATCTTCAAGGAAACAAGGCACAACCCTCAAATCCATTTTTAAATATTGACGGCAAAACAAAGAAAATCATCGGTATTTCACTATGTGTTATTATATCTGCCGTTGTGTGCATCGTTCCATTAGCAAAAATAGTCAGTATGCCTTCAAGTTATGATAATACATACGATGAAGAATACGATGAGAACGCCTACTCGGAAGTATATGAAGAAACAGTCGACGAAAGCGAAACACAAGCCATTGAAAATTCGACAGAAGAAGTCCAAAATAGTGACCTTGCTATGGGTTGTGAAAGAATTGTTTGTACTGCAAAAGATAAAAACGGAACTCTATATGAAATTGTTGCGCAAGTAGAGGAATCATATAACGGTAGCCAACTTCAAATTGGTGTAATAAAGAACGGAAGTTGGTTAATTGAATGGACAACAGATTGCCCGTTTATCGATGATAATCTTGATTGGGAATGGCACTCTTCAGGGACGAACATTGACTATATTAGTTGTACATATTTGAGTAATGGAACATTTAATAATAGTTCGCAAGTTTTTTGGAATGTTGAAACGAGAAAAGCGATTTTTGACAACAAAGATTATGACTTTATAACAAGTTATAACGATGTATATTATGATCCACGTTATGAAGAACCTAAAGACGGTGATCATGAGTTTACAGATGCAGACAAACAAGTTTTAATTATTGCTAAAGACGATCCAAATGACTTCGCTGGAAAGATTTACGTTTTGTGCTTTTTGGACACAAAAACACTTTCAATAAAAGAAACCGATACTGTTTTCCGTTCTGAACCACTCTCTTATTCCCAAATACACGAAGGTCTTTTTGCTATTAAATGCGTAGAAACACATGATGGGTTCTATAATTATTATGCTTTTTATAATGAACAAGGACAAAAAGTATTTGATTTAAAAGATTTATGTACAAAATCATCATCTGTAGTTAATGTTGGTAAGTTCAAATCAGGAAAATGTTATGTATAAACTCAGTTAGACACCGGAACAAAATTTGCATTAGAAATTGATAAAAAAGGAAATGTTGTATCCGAAAAGAAAATAGAAGAATAATCAAGCCATATTTTATTTGCAAAAATAAATTCAAAGACTGTATCACAAAACGTGATACAGTCTTTCTTTTGTATTTATAAAAAGTCGAGCCAGCTGATATTCAGGTCACTCCACTCATTGTCGTATGTGATATACAAGCTGTGAACGCCTGCGGTTTTGGGGATATCGTAATCGAATGTCTGATACTTATCCCAGCCGCCCGTGTCCGTGCCGCCCACCTTGCAAAGCACCTCGCCGTCCGGCGAATCAAGCCTGATGTTGCAGCTCTGTCCGCTGCCTGCAAGGCGCACGCTGAGCTTTGTTTTGCCTTTGCCAAAATCAACGCCTGCAAAGCAAACGCAGTCGCCCTCGCTTACATAACCAAGGTTTTCGCCGCCGTCCGAGCAAGCTTCCGCGCGGACATTGCCTCTTGAAATATCAAACGTTTCCGCTTCAATGCGCTTGTCGGCAGATACGGTTTTGCAGAACTTAAACCTGTCAACAGTCAGCCCGTCGCTCGCCTTAAAGCTGATTCTGTGCGCGCCGTCTGCAGCAGGGATATCAAGCGTAACAAAACGCTTTTCGCCCGGCTTAACCTCGGCAGCATCAATGTCGCAAAGCGCCTTGTCCTCGCTGTCCGAATACACCTTAACGTTGCCTGCGCCCTCACCCGAAATCTCGGCGATAAATCTGTTTTCCTCCTTGCTGAAATCGAGCAGGAACTCCGTATCGCCGCCTGTCTGAATAACATCGGAAGCAGGAAGCAGCAGCTCGGGGATTTTGCCGCCGTCGCAGAATGTGACGTCAACCGCACACGCGCCGCTGATACCGTCGGGCAGCGAAATTTCAAGCGCAGAATCGGTCTGCTTCCAGTCAATTGCCGTGCGCTTGCTGCCGTTAATCAGGCTGATATTCTCGATTTTATCCGCATCCCAGCGCTTCTTGTTGAGCGCGGTAACGAAAATCTTGTTCTTTTCGGGCTTGCCGAGAGCGGAAATGTACAAGTGCTTGCTGTCCTTGCTTTTTGTAAAGCGGATGTCCTTGCCCGTGTACTGATAGCTGTCGCCGCTGTTTTCCGTTTCGCCCTCGCCGTAAACCGTCCACGGTCGCGTTGCGTAAATTGCGTCGCCGTAGGTGGAGAGCCACGCGCCGATGGTTTCAAGAATCTTCTGCGTTTCGTCGTGAATTGTGCCGTCCGCCTTGGGACCGACGTTCAGCAGCAGGTTGCCGTTTTTGCTGACGATATCAATCAGCGCGGTGATAAACTCCTCGCCGCTGCGGTATTCCTCGTTTGTGATGTAACCCCACGACTTTGCGCCGACGGAAGTATCCGTTTGCCACGCAATCGGGTTAATCGTGCCAAGCGCCTCTCGCTCTTTGTCGAGCACGGCGATGTCCTGCGTAAATGCAGAGTGCTTGTAGTTGCACACAACGCCGTCGCAGCCGTTCCACTGCTTTGCCGCGTCGTAATAGTTCTGCAGCATCAGGTAGCGGTTAGCGTCCTCGTATCTGTTAAACGCGTCGTTTTCCAAATCGAAGTCGTAATAAATCAAGTCGGGCTGGTACTTGTTGATGATTTCCATCGAAATACCGTACCACTTTTCAACGTGCTCTTTTGTCTTTTCGCCGCCCGTACCGTATAATTCAGCGTAATCGGGGTTCTCCAGATCCGTGCCTTTGCCGTTAGTTTCGTCAAAGAACCAGTCGTTTTCCGCAAAGTGGTTTGAAACGCCGAATTTCATTCCGCGCTTGGTTACGGAATCCTTAAGCTCGCCGATATAATCAATGCCTGCGCCAGCCACGGAATTATATGTTTTTTGAATGTCGGAGTTGTACAGCGCGTATGAATCGTGGTGAATACCAACGGGAACAACGTATTTTGCGCCTGCCTTTTCAAACAGTTCTGCCCATTTTTCAGCTTCGCCGTCCTTTTCCCATGCGGTAATGCCCTTGATGAAATCGGGGATAAAATCCTTGTAACCCGTTTTTTCAGCGCCGCCGTAGGTTTCCTTATGATAAGTGTAAATATCGTCGTCGCCGTAAGTTGCGGAATCGGGAATATACATCCAATGTCCGTACCACTCGTCGCCGTAAGCAGGCACCGAGTACACGCCGTAGTGAATAAAAATGCCGAACTTTGCGTCGCGGTACCACTCGGGAACTTCATAGTTGATATCGGGTACTTCAAGCACAGCGGTTTCCTCCTTTTTGCGGCAGCCTGTAAAGCACACCGCTATCATTAATACAGCCAACAGTAAACAAGCAATTCTTTTCAAAGACACTCCTCCATTTTTTTACAATCTGACTGATATTCCGTTGTTGCTGAGGTAAGTTTTAAGCTGCGGGATTGGGAGCTCGCCGAAGTGGAACAGGCTTGCCGCGAGTACTGCGTCCGCCTTGCCTTCGGTCAGCACGTCGGTAAAATGCTCTGCCTTGCCTGCACCGCCCGAGGCGATTACGGGGATGCCCACGTTTTCGCTGACTGCCCTTGTCAGCTCGATGTCGTAGCCCGTTTTCTGCCCGTCCTGATCCATAGAGGTCAGCAGAATTTCGCCTGCTCCCCTGCTGTACGCTTCCATCGCCCACTTAACCGCGTCAATGCCTGTGGGCACTCTGCCGCCGTTGAGGTAAACCTCAAACGTACCATCGCCGCGGCGCTTTGCGTCAATGGCGCACACAACGCACTGCGAGCCGAACTTGTAAGCCGCCTCGTTAATAAGCTGCGGATTGCGCACCGCTGCCGAATTGACGGAAATCTTGTCCGCGCCTGCGCGCAGAATCTCTTTAAAATCATCTGTAGTCGTTATGCCGCCGCCCACGGTGAACGGAATGAACACGCAGTCGGCAACGCGCTCAACGATGTCGAGCATCGTGCCCCTGCCCTCGTGGGACGCCATAATGTCAAGCAGCACAAGCTCGTCTGCGCCCTCTTTGTCGTAAATCTTTGCGCACTCAACCGGGTCGCCTGCGTCGCGGATATCCACAAACGACACGCCCTTAACCACTCTGCCGTTTTTTACATCAAGGCAGGGGATAATTCTTTTAGCATACATACATTAACCCTCCTTGATAAAGTTTTTAAGCAGTCGCAGTCCTGCTTCACCGCTCTTTTCCGGGTGGAACTGCGTTGCCGCAACCTTGCCGCGCTGCACCGCGCACTGGATAGTGGTGCCGTATTCGGTGGTGGCGGCAACTACGTCACTGTCCGCGTCGCCGAGATAGTACGAGTGCACGAAGTAGAAGTAAGTGCCGCTGTCAATGCCTTCAAAAATACCGCAGGGCTGCGCAATTTCAAGAGAATTCCAGCCCATATGCGGAACCTTGAGCCCCTTATCCTTCGGGATAAGCGTGATGCTGCCGCTGAATATGCCCAAGCCCTCAACGTTCGGGCTCTCGTCGCTTTTTTCAAAAAGCAGCTGCAATCCCAGGCAGATGCCCAAAAACGGCTTTGTGCCGTTTGCAGCGCGTTTTATGGTATCCTCAAGTCCGCGCTCGCGGATGGAATCCATAGCGTCGCCGAACGAGCCGACGCCCGGCAGAATGACGTGCGATGCCGCATCAATAACCGCACTGTCGCTTGTAATCACGCTTTCGCAACCGAGGAAGTCAAGCGCCTTTTTAACGCTTTGCAGATTCCCCGCGCCGTAATCAATAATTGCAATCATAATAATCTCCTGAAAATTAATAAATATATAATAACATAAAATTTTATAATTGACAAATATAATTTATTTTGTTACAATAATTCAGCAATTGAACACGGAGACGTATCGAAGAGGTCATAACGGGGCGCACTCGAAATGCGTTAGCCTTAACGGGCTCGTGGGTTCGAATCCCACCGTCTCCGCCAAAAGGAAAACACCCTTTGCGGGTGTTTTTTCTTTTGGAGGTGGGATGAGAACACACAATCTAAAAACAAATCAAAAAGCAGCGAAGCGAAATTTTGATTTGAAAGGAAAAACATATGAAGTGATTATTAGTATTTTGCTTGCAAAATGCTTCAATCACGTAATGTGTTTTGACGCCCCACCGTCTCCGCCAAAAGGAAAACACCCTTTGCGGGTGTTTTTTCTTTCGGAGGTGGGATGAGAACAC
>JAFSRN010000011.1 GCA_017446095.1 Eubacterium sp.
AATCGGTATTGAAACGGCAAGGCGTATGTGGGGCGATAGGTTTCAGGTTGTGGTAACTACCCATCTGAATACGGACAATCTTCATAACCACTTTGTCATAAACAGCACTTCTTTCAAAGACGGCAAGAAATACCGTAACCGCATTGGCGACCACAAGGAGCTTCGCAGAGTATCTGACGAGATATGCAAAAGCCGTGAGTTATCCGTATTGGAAAACGCTCCGTTTTATGGTGGGGATAAGAAAGATTACTGGCTTCGTCAAAATGGTATTCTTACTCATAAGGATATGCTGTATAACGATGTCAATGAAGCATTAGCATCAACTTCAAGTTTAATGGAGTTTCAATTCTATATGGAATGCCTTGGATACCGCTTTGTACGAGGCTTCAGAAATGAACATCCATCCGTAATCGGACCGAACTGGCAAAAGTCAATACGCATTGACAGCCTCGGTAAGAATTACACCACGCAGGCACTTGTTGATAAATTGGAAAACAATTATCAAGATGTGAACTTCCAAAGGTTTCATCCGCCCTCAAGAAAGCGCAGACCGTATATGCATTTAATTATGGAGTTTCGCAGACAAGAGTCCGACGTGGTAACGGCTGTGTTTGAGCTGATAATTACAATTATTAAGCTATGTACAGGCGACAACATTAACAACAGTTATCAAACGCCGTTATCTCCTGCTATGAGAGCCGAGATTGTCAGGCTTGATAAGACGCTTGAAGAATACCATTTCCTTCGTGAACACAACATTGTGAACACGGAGGATTTTTCTGTTTGCAGGGATAATATCAAGTCACAAATGGAGGAATATATTGCAGAGCGTCAGCACTTACGGAATCAACTCCGTCGAGTAAAAACACCTGAACGGGAGCAAGAGCTTAAATTGGAGTGTATGCAGCTTTCAAAGAAAATTAAACCGCTACGCAATGATTTAAGAATCTGCAACCGTATTGAAGAGAGAACACCAAAGCTCAAGGAAACAGCAAAAGAAGAGCTGCAACTTGAAATTGGTAAGTTCCCGAATAAATCATTAGAAAATCAAAGAAATCGTAACGAAAGGAATAAAGAACGATGAAAAATATTTCAATTAACAAAATCCACCCGTTTGAGGGACACCCTTACAAAGTCCTTGATAACGAGGAAATGAACAACCTTATTCAGAGTGTGCAGCTACACGGCATTATGTCGCCGTTGATTGTACGACCTCTTGAAAACAAAACAGATGAATATGAAATCATATCGGGACATCGCCGCTTCCGTGCGGCACAAAAGGCAGGACTTACAGAAATTCCTGCCTTTATTTATGCCGTAAACAGAGATAAAGCAGCAATTATGCTTGTGGACAGCAACCTGCACCGTGAGCATATCCTGCCGAGTGAGAAGGCGTTTGCTTACAAGCTTAAATATGACGCTTTACGTCACCAGGGCACTTCGTCTCAACTTGGGACGAAGTTGAGAACAGATGAATATATCGCTCTGGAAAGCGGCGAAAGCCGAAATCAAGTTCAGCGATATATCCGTCTGACTTATCTCATACCCGAACTGCTTGACCTTATGGATGAGGGCAAGATTGCATTTTCGGTAGGTGTTGAGCTGTCCTATCTTGATGACAATGTGCAATATGCGCTCCTTGAAATCATTGAACGTGATAACTGCACGCCGTCATATTCACAGGCATTTCATATGCACAAGGCAATGCGTGAGGGCACTCTGACAATGGAATATATCGAAGAACTGATGTCGCAGGAGAAAGCTAATCAGCGTGAAACGATTAAATTGTCCTCCGAGCGTATCCGTTCCTATGTGCCGAAAAAGTACAACGCAAAGCAGACAGAGGACTTCATCATTAAAGCTCTTGAGCATTATCAGCGTTATCTGAAGCGACAGCGTGAAAGGGAGGAAAGATAATATGAAGCAATATCTTGACGCCCAAGAACACGAATACAACATTAACGGAGCCACATATATTGTAGGCTCCGTTTTCAAAAATGAAAAGGAGACTGATTTAACAATGAAGGACAGTATTACAAGAATTATGACAAGTGATTTCACACATTTGGATATTACGGAGAAAAATGATAAAATGGCAGTCGAAAATGTGTGTTCGACTGCCGGAAAGGAGGAGCATTTTGCAGTCGAAAAAGACTCAGCATAATATTGGCGTTACCGCCCTTTACTGCCGTCTTTCTCGCGATGACGGTATGGAGGGCGATAGCAACAGCATACAGAATCAAAAGAAGCTGTTAAGTCAGCACGCTAAAGAGCAAGGACTTGATAATACTCGCTTTTATGTGGATGACGGTTACACAGGTACAAACTTTGACCGCCCAGGATTCCAAAAGATGATAGAGGATATTGAGCTCGGCTATATTTCTACCGTTATCGTGAAAGACTTATCTCGTCTTGGCAGGCGTTATGATACTGTCGGTTATTATACCGACACATACTTTCCCGATAATGATGTTCGCTTTATCGCCGTTACGGATAACGTTGATAGTGATGAGGGTGAAAACGAAATTGCACCTTTCAAGAATATCATAAACGAATGGTATGCAAAAGACATCAGTAAAAAGTGCCGTGCGTCATATCGTATCAGAGGTAATTCGGGAGAGCCTTTGTCACAGCCACCTTACGGATATGTGAAAGATCCCAGCGACAAAAAGAAATGGATTGTTGAACCTGAAGCCGCAGCGATAGTAAAAGACATCTTTCAAATGGCACTTGAAGGCAAGAGCAACGAAACAATTGCCCGCACCTTACAGGAACGAAAGGTGCTGATACCAAAAGCGTATTGGGAAGAGAAAGGTTACAATCGTGGAGGCAAAGTCAGACAACCTGACAAATATCGCTGGTGTAAAACAACGATAACGAAAACCCTCACTCAACAGGAATACTGCGGCGATATTATCAACTTCCGTTCTTATACAAAATCTTACAAGAACAAAAAGAAGATAGTTAATCCAAAAGAAAACTGGGCAATCTTCAAGGAGGTTCACGAACCGATTATTGACCGCAACACCTTTGAAACAGTACAAAAGATGATAACAAAAACAAAACGCCGTGCTCCGAAAAAGGAAAACGGCGAAAAGAATATGTTTTGTGATTTTCTGTATTGCGCTGACTGCGGCAGTAAGCTATGGCATCATACGAATTCAACCAACAAGGATATTCACTTTTTCAGTTGCTCCAATTACAAAAAGGATACCCGTGGCACTTGCGCAACAAGGCACTATGTTCGTGCGGATGCAATTGAACAGGTTGTGATGTTAGAGCTTCGCAGACTCGCCAAGTATCTTGAAACCAATGAAGAAGAATTTGCACAGCTTCTCGCAGACAAAACCAATGCGGATATGATAACCGAGCAAAAGCATTTAGAGTATGAACTTAACAAAGCCCTTGCAAGAAACAGTGCTGTTACCAACTTACTTGCCAAAGCGTATGAAGATAATGTTGGCGGTAAACTGACGGATGAAATGTTTATGCAGTTATCTCACAAATATGAGGTGGAGCAATTTGAACTCAAAGGCAAAATCAAGGAATACAGAGAGCGCCTTGCCAGAATTGGTGAGATGAAGCAGAACAAGGATGATTTCATCAAAGCTGTCCGCAAGTTTATGGAAATGAAAACGCTGACAGCACCAATGCTCCGTGAACTCATTGACCACATTGATGTTTACGAAAAAGAAGGTGCAAGTAAGAATTACACACAACGTGTTGTCATTTACTATCGCTTTGTCGGTGTTCTTGATTTACCTGACAGACAAGAGAATTACAAGGCGGACACAAGAAAAGGCGTAAATGTGGAGTATATTCCCGCATCCAAGTCGGCATAAGAAAAGTGAGCAGGCTAAAAACCTGCTCGCTACATAGAAACTGAATAAAAAATGGAGTGTTCATACCGAATCCGCTATGAACACTCCAAATGGTCGAGGTGACAGGATTTGAACCTGCGGCCCCTTCGTCCCGAACGAAGTGCTCTACCAAACTGAGCCACACCTCGATTGCCATACTATTATTACACAAAAGGCGGCAATCGTCAAGTAAAATTTTTGGAATATGCAAAGTTTTTTTCTTGACTTACCTGCGGCGTTGCACTAAACTATTAGTGAGGTATTGTTATGGAAAAGAAAAATAGAGCTTCGCTAATCATTATTATTACGCTTGTGGTGCTGATTGCCGTGTCCGGCACGGTGCTTGCGGTTACCACCATTAACGATAAAAAAGAGCAGGATTTTCTGACCACTGCGGTGCAGACGAGCACCGAAAATGCAGAAACAACAAGCATCAATATTGACAAGCAGCTTGAAGAGTTGCCGATGTATGCCGACGGCGTTAAGTACTACTACGCAACCTCGTCCGAGCAGCTGCAGCACGACGCTATGGGCGCCACTGTAATGAATAATTCGGATGTCAATATTTCCGCATTTGTGATTGCATTTTGCGCATTTGACGCAAACGGCGCGCCGATTAAAATCAGGCAGCCCGACGAGCAGGGCGAAGGCGCGTATGTGCGCACAATTTCGTACGATCTGAGCGCCGTGCAGGGCGACAAGAAGTACATAAACCCCGGCGAAAGCTTTGACAACGTGGTGTTTTACGTTACGAACGACCCGCAGATTGTTACCATAAAAGCCTGCGTGAAATCGTACGAGAGCGTGGACAAAATCAAGTGGAACAATCCGCTGTACGACCAATTTAAAAAGCAGTATTCGGGCAAAAATTTACAGTAAAAAATTAACGCCGGTTTGCGGTTTGCAAGCCGGCGTTTTTTTATTCTTTGCCCCAATTCTTAATAATCAATTCAAGTTCATCGGGTTGGTTTGTTGTGATATTATCGGGTTTATTAACTAGCGCGCGCTTAATGTGATAATCCTTATCTACCGTCCAGACGGACAGCTTAAAGCCGTTTTCGTGCAAAACGTCCGACAGTGTGCGGCACGCATTTGCGTGGTTGCAGTTGATGCCGCAGGCGCCTGTTTTAACAAGCATATCGATAAGCTTTTGCTGATAATCGGCAGAAAAAATCTTTATTCTGCTCGGGATATAGTTAATGTAAAACTCAACGTTAGGGCATTTTTCAACAACGTCCTTGGCGTTCCATTCCTCAATACCCGTAAGGAACACGCGGTCAATCATGCTGTATTCCACAATCAGATCGTGCAGCGCGGGAAGAAGCCGCAGTTCCTTGATATCAAGATTAAGCATCAGATTGCTGTCCCGAACGGTTTTAAACACGCTTTCAAGCTCTGTGCCGTTGGTGTTTGAAGGGATGATATCGTGCCCCATAACAACCGTGCCGTCGGGGCGCTGACGAATATCAATTTCAATAGCTTTGACGCCCTTATCCATAGCCGTTTTTACAAATTTCATGGAATTTGCAGGGGTGTCGAACGCGCCCGAATGAACCGTTACGGTGAAGTTATCAACAAAAGTCAGCCGCCGTTCGTCATACGACTTGGTGAAGGCGTACGTTACCACTGCAACAAGCATTACTACCGAGATGATGAACGAAATCACCTGATACGAAAAATGCATCGCCCACGTTGGGGTCATATTACGTTTGAGAAACCGTTTGAATTTCTGCCAACGCGTCAGTTGTTCAGCCATTAAATCACCTGTAAATTATAGTTAGCCGTGTGCCGTGTGCCGTTAGCCTCCCTAATCATCGGGTGTGGGCGAAGCCCTCCTGACAACTGCTAACTGAACACTGCAAACTGTAGCCATAGGCTACTTATTGCCTGAATAGTTTGGTGCTTCCTTAGTGATATATACATCGTGCGGATGGCTTTCGATAAGGCCTGCACCTGTAATCTTGATAAACTTAGCCTTTGTGCGAAGTTCCTCGATTGTGTGGCAGCCAACGTAGCCCATACCTGAGCGCAAGCCGCCCATCATCTGGAACACTGTGTCGGACAGCGATCCCTTGTAAGGCACGCGGCCTTCTACGCCCTCGGGTACAAACTTCTTTGAGCCCTTCTGGAAGTATCTGTCTGCCGAGCCGTGGTTCATTGCGCCCAGCGAGCCCATGCCGCGGTAAACCTTGAACTGTCTGCCCTGCCAGATTTCCGTTTCGCCCGGGGATTCCTCGCAGCCTGCAACAAGCGAGCCGACCATTACAACGCTGCCGCCTGCAGCGATAGCCTTAACAATCTCGCCCGAGTACTTGATGCCGCCGTCTGCGATAATCGGAATACCGAACTTATCTGCGCGCTCTGCGGAATCGTAAATTGCGGTAATCTGCGGAACGCCGATACCTGCAACTACGCGTGTGGTGCAGATTGAGCCGGGGCCGATACCGATTTTAACAGCGTCCGCGCCTGCTCTGATAAGCGCTTCCGTTGCCTCTGCAGTGGCAACGTTACCTGCGATGAGGTCAATCTGCGGGAACGCGTTTTTAACTTTTGCAACATTTTCAATAATATTTTTGGAATGTCCGTGAGCGGAGTCGAGAACGAATGCGTCAACGCCTGCGTCTGCGAGCGCCTTTGCTCTGTCAAGCACGTCGGCAGTTACGCCCAGCGCAGCAGCACAGAGAAGTCTGTCGTTTTTATCACGCGCGGTGTTGGGGTACTTAACAGCCTTTTCAATATCCTTGATTGTAACAAGTCCCGTGAGCTTGCCGTTTGAATCAACAAGAGGAAGCTTTTCAACCTTGGACTTCATAAGGATAGTCTTTGCCTCTTCAAGCGTGGTGCCTGCCTTGCCTGTAACAAGCTGCTCTTTGGGAGTCATCACGTCTGCGATTTTGATATCAAAATCGGTGAGGAAGCGAAGGTCGCGGTTTGTGAGGATGCCCACAAGAGTGTTATCCTCTGAACAAATCGGAACGCCGCTGATGTGGTACTTGCCCATAAGTGCGTCTGCGTCGCGCACCGTGTGCTGCGGGGAAAGATAAAACGGATTTGCAATAACGCCGTTTTCGGAACGCTTAACCTTATCAACCTCGGTTGCCTGATCCTCGATAGTCATATTTTTGTGAACAACGCCGATACCGCCCTCACGCGCGATTGCGATTGCCATCTGCGATTCGGTTACAGTATCCATAGCCGCCGTCATAAGCGGAATGTTGAGTGTGATGTTATTTGTGAGCTTGGTGTGAAGGTCAACACCGTCGGGTGTGACGTCCGATTCTGCAGGAATCAGAAGCACGTCGTCAAAGGTAAGTCCTTCTTTAACAAATTTTTCGCCGTATCCGTTCATATCTCTACCTCCAAAAAAATATTTTTACTATTCTATCACTAAAAGCCGTCAATATCAAGTGTTTTATTTACATTTAAGCTTTTTTACCGCACTCCACGGCGAGTAATACGTTTTGTCGTTGATAACCTTGTATGCGCGGACGCGGACATAGTATACCGTTTTCGGCTTGAGCGACTTAACGGTTTTTTGCGTTGACTTGCCGCCGACCTTATATTTTTTAACTTTAGAGGAAAAGTCTTTTTTAGTGCAAACCTGAATCTGGAAGCCGTCCGCAGTGACCTTTTTCCAGTTTGCAACAATGGTTTTAGACCTTGTTTTAAGCGTAACCGCAGGCTTTTGCGGATTTGTGCAGGTGGTGTAGGTGCCGCTGTATGCGCCGTAAACATTGCGCTTTGAAACGGCTTTGTACGCCCTTATGCGGAACTTGTGCGTTTTTGCCGCTGCAAGCGAATTGATAACAGCGGTGGTGCTGTTGTTCGCCACAGTTGCAACCACCTTCCACGCGCCGTCCTTGTAGTATTCAATCTTATAACCGCTGATTCCGCCCTGCGCCGCAGTCCATTTGAGTTTTAATGAGGTTGAGCCTCTGCCGCCGCTTGCAAGGGAAAGCCCTGCCGTTTTTTGCGGCGCGATATCGAACTGCCTGTGCGTTGAGCCCGAATAGTTGCCCGAAGTGCCTGCGGTGAGGTTAACCCTTGCGCAGCCCGCCTTTGTGTTGGATGCGTACTTAACGGTGTAGTCGTCCGCGGCAAGGTTATCGCCGTTAATCGACTTAACGGTTACAGCCGGTTTGAACGCGCTACCCGAGTATGTATAGCGCCTGTTTGACAGCGACACCGTGCAGTTTGAAAGCAGAGTATCGTCCGTTTCGTCATAGCTGTAAAGGTCGATATTATCGCCGTACGTTTCGTTATAATACTCGCCGTCGTAGTATTTTTCCTCAGGGATATGCTCGTTTAACGAATCCTCCTTGCGCAAGTCGGAATAGCTGACAAGGAAGAAATCGTAGGACTTCACGTCGTTATCGTCGTCCCACGTTGTGTCAACATAATAGTACTGACCGTTGAGCCCTACAAGGTTCCACGCGTGCGGCGCGGAAGTGATTATGCGCACACTGTAGCCGAGTTCCTTGCACAGCCTGTAAAACGCCAGCGAATAGCCCTGGCACACGCAGGAACCAAGCACAAGCGCGCCGTATGCGCCGTAGGCATATAGGTTGCCGTACGGGTCGTCAATCGCCTTGTTGCAATAAGTTGTGCTGCTGCACACATAGTCGTGCACCTTTTTGATAATCTGGTAGTCGGACATACCGCTTGTGTTGGTGGTGTTTACAAAATTGTTGACCACCGTGTTTACAATTTTTTCATCGTCTGCATCGGAATAATACTTGATTTTTGTAATCTTAATCGTGTAAAAGTAGTAGCCGCTGGTCTGGTCGTTTATAAACTCCGCCCTGTAGTTAAGAGTCGACCAACGCGTGTAGTCGCCGTCCGTGCAGCTTACGGAAATAGAGTCGTCCGTTGCAGCGCAAAAAAGCTCATCCATAACGCGCTCAATGGTAAGCGTGCCGATAATCGGCGCGGTGGCAAGATAGCGCAGCGTTACCGAAGTTGCACGCTTTTCAAGCGCAGAGCCAAAGGCTTTGTAAAGCTTTTTGCCCTTGGTGTAGTATGTAACGTTTTTGTACGTTCTTTCGGTAGATTCGGGCACGGTGTACTCCGCAAGCTCGCCCGTTGCAATTTCCCTGTTGGCATAAAACGGGTTGTCGATGCAGTCAACCGTCTGCACCTTATCGTTTGCAAAAACGCCGATGCTCGGGATATACAGCGCCGTGGCAATCATAATCACCGATAAAATTGTGCTGATAACTCTTTTCATAATACTTCCTTTACAATCTGTTCAACAGTCTGTTCAACTGTGTTGCCGCTGCACTCTATAACGCAGTCGGCGTATTTTTTATATAGCGGCAGCCGCTCTGTGTACATATCCTGCAGCGTAGTGCCGTTTTTAAGCACAACGCCGCGCGTGGTGATATTACTGATGCGGTGCACCATTGTATCGTAATCAAGATGAAGATAGATAACCTTGCCCATGCTGCGCAGGTGGTTCATCGCTTTTTCGGAATAAATAACGCTGCCGCCCGTTGCGATAACGGTTGCTTCAAGCTGAAGTGAGATAATCGCCTTTTCCTCCGCTGCAAGGAAATAGTCGATTCCCCTGCCGTTTATAATATCCTGCAGGCGGTTTTGCTCAAGCCCCTGCAGCAGCAAATCGGTATCGTAAAAATTCTTGAGCAGCGCCTTTGCTGCAAGCACGCCGCAGGTGCTTTTGCCGCTGCCGGGCATACCGATCAGAATTATGTTTGACTTGTTCATTTTACACCCACTCTTTTGCAGTTATCAAACATCGGGCAGCCGTCGCACTTCGGCTTGCGTGCCGAGCAGGTATCCCTGCCAAACAGCACAATGCGGTGGCAAAAGGCAGCGCCTTCATCTGCAGGCACAACCTTTTTTAGCGCCATTTCGATTTTAACGGGGTCTTTGACGTCAACAAGCCCGATGCGGTTTGAAATGCGGATCATATGCGTGTCCACAACAATACTCTCCTTGCCGTAAACATCGCCCACAATGAGGTTTGCCGTCTTTCTGCCAACGCCGGGCAGTGTGGTTAAATCCTCAATATTATCCGGCACAACGCCGCCGAAATCGTCGCGGATTTTTTGCGCCATTCCGATAATCGACTTTGCTTTGTCGCGGTAAAAGCCGCAGGATTTGATGATTTCCTCAACCTCGCTCTGCTCTGCGTTTGCGTAGTCGTCAAGCGTTATGTAGCGTGCAAAAAGCTCGGGCGTAACAAGGTTAACACGCGCGTCCGTACACTGCGCGGAAAGCCGCGTTGCCACAAGCAGCTCAAACGGGTTTGACGCCGTGAGCGAGCAAATCGCCTCGGGATATTCTTTTTTTAGTATCTCAATCGCGTTGAGAGTTCTCTCTTTTCGTGTCATAGTTCACTTAATTATGAATTCGGAAATCGGAGTTCGGAATTAATTAGTGGGCTCCGCCCACACCCATTATAATTATTGTTTGAGCATAGCGAGTAAACCGTAATTCCGCGTTCCGAATTCCGCATTCCGAATTATTTTATTTTATCCCAATACTTCTTAAACGCCTGCTCGTTTTTGTTATCGCCGTACTCGTAGTAGTGCGCGTCCTTGATTGCGTCGGGCAGGTACTGCTGGTATGTGTAGTGGTTTGGGTAATCGTGCGGATATATGTAATGCTGACCTTTTACCGCTGCGTCCTCGCCGTCAAAATGCTTGTTCTGCAGCTGGCGCGGAATAGGACCGATGTTGCCGTTTCTGACATCTTTCATCGCTGCCTTAATTGCGTTGTTTGCGCTGTTGCTCTTTGGCGAAGTGGCAACAAGGATAACCGCGTCTGCAAGCGGAATTTCCGCCTCCGGCAGACCGACCATTAGCGCCGCGTCAACCGCAGCCTTTACAATCGGGATAATCTGCGGATAGGCAAGCCCCACGTCCTCGCACGCGCAGACCATAAGCCTGCGGCACGCGCTTGGCAGGTCGCCTGCTTCAAGCAGCCTTGCAAGGTAGTGCAAAGCGGCGTCGGGGTCGGAGCCGCGCATACTTTTCTGATAAGCGGACACAATGTCGTAGTGCTCGTCGCCGTCGCGGTCGTAGCGCATAGACGATTTTTGCACAAGTTCGTCGGCAGTTTCAGCAAGAATAATCTTTTTGCCGTCGGTAAACTGTGTGGCAAAATAGCAGTTTTCAACCGTGTTGAGCGCCTTGCGGACGTCGCCGCCGCAGCCCGTGGCAATCTTTTTTAAGATTTCGTCGGCGCACTCAATTTGAACATCATTTTCTTTTGCAAGGAAGTCAAAGCCTCGCTTGACGGCAGGGATGATATCCTCTGTTTCAATGCTCTTGAACTCGAAAACCGTTGAGCGCGACAGGATTGCCGAGTACACATAAAAGTACGGATTTTCGGTAGTTGAGGCAATCAGTGTGATTTTGCCGTTTTCTATATGCTCAAGCAGGCTTTGCTGCTGCCGCTTGTTGAAATACTGAATCTCATCAAGGTAAAACAATATGCCGTTTGGCGCGGTGAACGTGTCAATCTCCGCAACGATATTTTTTATATCCTGCGTTGATGCGTTTGTGCCGTTGAGCTTGCGCAGCGTGCGGTTGGTCTTGTTTGCAATAATAGATGCAACCGTGGTTTTGCCAACGCCTGACGGACCGTAAAAAATCAGGTTTGGTATATCGCCGCTGTCTATCATATTGTAAAGCGCCTTGCCGGGTGTGAGCAGGTGCTTTTGCCCTACTACATCGGCAAGTTCAGTCGGACGTATTCTGTCAGCTAAAGGAGTGTTCATTTATTCTTCCTCTGGTTTTTCTTTTTTGCTGTACACGCAGCCGCAGAAGTTTTGCCTGTACAGGTCGTATTCGCGGCTGAGTTCAATTGAGCGCTTATAGCCCTCGCGCTTTTTGAAGTCTGACGGCAGCCATTTTACGCCGTACTGCTCTGCGACTTCAAAGCCGATTTCGTTAATCTTCTGCGAGTTTTTGAGGGGGCTTATTGACAGCGTGGTGCAAAAGTAATCAAAGCCCTGCTCTTTTGCACGCGCCGCGGTTTGCTCAAGGCGCATACGGTAGCACTTAAAGCACCGCTCGCCGCCCTCCTTAACAGCTTCAAGCCCCTTGGCGATTTTAAGGAATTCGCTGTAATCGTAGTCGCCCTTAATAAGTTTGACCTTATTCTTTACAGGCAGGGCTTCAATCAGCCGCTTCTGCTCTGCAAAGCGCTTTTCAAACTCGCTTTTGGGCGAAATGTTGGGGTTGAAGTAAAACACGGTTATTGCAAAATACTGCGACAGATATTCAAGCGTGTAGCTTGAACACGGCGCGCAGCAGCTGTGCAGCAGCAACGTTGGCGCCGAGCCGTTTTTGGCAATGCCGTCAATAATCTCATCCGTTTGTTTTTGGTAGTTAATCTTGTTCATCACTTTTTACTCAGGTACGGCACAGGGTTAACCTTGACGCCGTCTACAATAACTTCAAAGTGGCTGTGCGGACCTGTTGAGTTGCCTGTGGAACCGCTGCGCGCGAGCTGCTGACCTTTGGCAACGTTCTGACCGACAGTTACAAGGATTTCCGAATTATGGGCATAAAGCGTAACAATCTGCCTGCCCTTGGAATCCGTGCCGTGGTAAACCATAACGTAGTAGCCGTAGGAATAGTTGAGCTTACGCACCTTGATAACCATGCCCTTTTGCGCTGCGACAACGCGGCTGCCTGTCGGGCACGGGAAATCTGTGCCTGTGTGCGGCTTGCCGTTACTGTAATAGCCGAACGCGCAGGACACCGCGTAGTGACCGGGAACGGGGAAGGTCATGCTGAGACTTGCGTCGGAATTGTTGTAGAGCGACTTCGCCTCGTCCTCCATCTTCTTTTCCTGGCTTGCGCGGTTCTTGGTGACCGCGGTTGTGATTTCATCAGGGTCCTTGAGCCCTTTGAGCAGGGCGTCAATTTCCTCTTCAACCTTCTTGACGGTTTCCTCATCCTCGTTGCGAAATTCCGTGTACACCTTTGCGTTGTGGGTGTATACCGCAAACAGGCGGTCGCTTTCCGCCCTGTCGTCGTCGAGCATTATTTTTTTCTTGGCGATGAGTTCCTGGTCTTTTTCTACCTTATCCTGCTCTTTTTTGCACTCGTCGCGCTTTGCGTCAAGCACTTTTTTTGAGGCGTTAATGCGTTTTTTCTGCTCGTTGAGTCCGCCCTGCTTTGTGATGATGCTGTCCATCTGGGAGTTGACTTGTTTAAGCAGTTCGGTATCGCTTTGCGACACGGCGCGAATCATCTCAAACCGCGACAAAAACTGCTCTAAATCCTTGCTGCAGAGCAGCGACGCAATTGCGCTGTCGCTACCGCTTATGTACATTGCGCGCAGGCGCAGGCAGTATAAGCCGTAGGTGTGGGTAAACGATTTTTTGAGCTTGTCGTACTCTTTTTGCGACTTATTGTATTCTTTTTGCAGCTCGTCAATCCTGTCCTCAAGCGGCTTAATCTGCTTGTTTAACTTTTCCACCTTTTTGCGCGCCACATCAACCTCGTCGGTTAGAACCTGCAGTTCCTTATCAAGAATGCCGATTTTTTCGTCAAGCACGTTGATATACTCTTCGGTGGTCTTGGCGTTTTCGCTGTACTGGGCAAGCTTTTCCTGGCTCTTCTTAAGCTTTTCCTGCAGTTCCTTTTTCTGCTGGGCAAGCGACTTTTTAGCCTCCTGCTTTTCCTTTTTAGGATCCTTGGTGGTGGTTTCCTTTTTATCGTCAGACTTCTTTGAAGTCGTTTTTTCCGCTTCCTTTTCCGTGGTGGTTACGGTTGTTTTTTCGCTCGTTTCGTCTGCAAAAGCCGTGGTTAAGCAGGCGGAAAATACAAATATAACCGCCAGAATTATGCAGATTAACTTTTTGGTTTGTGCGTGTTTCAAAATAATACCTTCTTTGGTTACGGTAAATAGTTTGCGGGGTTTTGTGCGCAGTACTGGTCGGCGCCGCCGATGCGAACTTCAAAATGGCAATGCGGACCTGTTGAGTTGCCCGTGGTGCCGCTATAGGCTATCTGCTGCCCCTTTTTTACATACTGCCCGGGGGATACAATAATACCGTTGTTGTGCGCGTAAAGCGTGTAAACAGGCTTGCCGCTCGCCGTGGTTTTATCGTGGCGGATAACGACGTAGTGCCCGTAGCTGTATTCAAGAATCTTTACAAGAATTACGGTGCCCGATTCGGCTGCAACAATTTTGCAATTGACGTTGCCCCAGGTTGAAAAATCGCAGCCCGTGTGGCCGTCGTACGCGCCGAAAGCGCAGGTGATAGCCGTGTACTGCGGGCAGGGATAAGTCAGGTTGATATAGCCCGATTCGTCCTGCTGTGTGGTTGCAGGCTGTGTAGCAGTCGGCTTTGCGCTGCCTGCGGTTGTGCTTTCCGCAGCAGGTTTGGTCGTGGTTTCGGGCGTGTTGTACATCCTGTCGGCAGCGGCGATATCAGCGTCAATCGCGTCAAGCTCTTCCCTTGTGGTGTCGCGGAATTCGCCGTACTTCTTCGTTTTGTCGTGCAGTTCCTGCAGGATTTTGTTCTGCTCATCCTGCTGCGCTTCAATTACCGCCTGCTGTTCAGCCAGTTTTTCCTGATTTTCAAGCAGTGCGCCGCGCTGCAGTTTGAGGTTCTTTTTGTTGTTTTTTAAAGTGACCTGCGACTTTTTAAGCGATTGGGTTTTTGCCTTAAGCTGCTCTTTTGCTTGCGCTGCTTTTCTGCTTTGGGACTGCACCTTTTCAAGCAGCTGACCGTCCTGTTTTGCGACGGAACTTACCATCTGCATACGGGTGATAAAACTGCCCACGCCGTCGCTTGTAAGCAGAAAACTGATAACGCTGCCCTGCTGACCGCTGATGTAAATCGCGCGCATTCTGGCGCAGTAATCGGCGTATGCGCTTTGGAACTCGGCGTCAAGCTCATCGGCGGTATAGCCAAGCGCCTCAACCTCCGCGCCCATATCCGCAATCGCCTGCTCGTTATCTGCAATCTTCCTCTCAAGCGCGGCGACCTTATCCTCAATAATATCAACTTCCTGCTTTGAGTAGTTGTACTCGCGCGTGAGGTAGGAAATCTTGTCGCCCAGAACTTCGATATACTCTTCAGTATCCTTGCTCTGCCTGCCGAGCTCGGCAAGCTTTTTCTCCGTTTCGGCAAGCTTGCTTTTAAGCTCGCTTCGCTGCGCTTCAAGGCTTGAGGTATCGGCGGCATATGACGTAACAGCCGTAAACAGCAAGCATATCGCCGCAATAACCGATATGAATTTTACCGGCAATTTATGTTTCAAAAAATCACTCCGTAGCAACAAAATGATAAACTGCTACAAATATCATTATACCACTTTTTAAGATTATACACAATATATTTAATAAATTAATATTTTACTATGGTCCAAATGGTCCAAGCAAAAATAGTAATTTCCTATAAAAAAACCAAATAATAAAAAATACCTTTTTTGCTTGGACCGTCTGGGCACTGCTATATATAAAAAAGCACTACCGGACGAATCCGGTAGTGCAAAATTGTAGATGTCAGAATCTCTTGCGTACTACGTATGAGGTGTGGAGTGCGTGGTGTGCTTTTTCGCAACCGAAGCCGTCATACCATTCGCTGTAGAGAGTCTTGATTACAGGTGATTCGTGCGACATACGAAGCGGCATTTCCTTATCCTGGTCGTAAAGTGCCTTTGCGCGAACTGCCTTAAGGTCGATAGTATCGCGTACGTACTGTGGCTGAATCGGCTGTCCGCCGCCGTTTACACAGCCGCCCGGGCATCCCATAATCTCGATAAAGCCCCAACCCTCGGGGTTGCCTGCTTTAAGCTTATCCATAACCTCTTTAGCCGCTGCAGCGCCTGATGCAACACAGAGCTTGAGCGGTGTGCCGCCAACCTCAACAGTTGCTTCCTTGATGCTGTCTGTACCGCGGACTGCCTGAACCTCAATAGGCTCTGTTGCGCCGTTGAGCCAAGCGTTTGCAGTTCTTACCGCTGCTTCCATAACGCCGCCTGTTGCGCCGAAGATAACAGCTGCGCCGGTATCCTCTGCAAGAGGTGAGTCAAACTCTTCCTCAGGAAGGTTCTCGAAGCTGATGCCGAGACGCTTCATCATTCTTGCAGCCTCACGTGTTGTGAGTGCGATATCAACATCGGGAACGCCTGCTGCGTTCTGGTCGGGACGTGTAATCTCGAACTTCTTTGCTGTACACGGCATAACCGAAACAACAACCATCTTCTTCGGGTCGATGCCCATCTTCTCTGCATAGTAAGTCTTGATTACCGCGCCTGACATCTGCTGCGGTGACTTGCAGGTTGAAAGATGTGCAATGAGGTCGGGATAGTAGAATTCGCAGAACTTAACCCAACCGGGTGAACAGGAAGTAATCATCGGCAGAGTGCCGTTTTTCTTCATTCTTTCAACAAGCTCGTTAGCCTCTTCAACGATTGTGAGGTCGGCACCGAAGTCTGTGTCAAATACCTTGTCAAAGCCAAGGCGGCGCAGACCTGCAACCATTTTGCCCTCAACATTTGTGCCGGGTGCCATGCCGAAGCATTCGCCGATTGTTGCACGGATTGAAGGTGCAGTCTGGATAACAACGTACTTGTCAGGATCTGCAAGAGCAGCCCAAACCTTATCTGTATCGTCCTTCTCCGTAAGAGCGCCTGTAGGACAAACTGCCGTACACTGACCGCAGGAAATACAAGGCGTCTGGTTGAGTGAAAGACCGAAAGGCTGACCGATCTGTGTGTCAAAGCCGCGGTCGTTAGGACCGATAACGCTTACGTACTGCTGCTTACAAGCGGCAACGCAGCGACGGCAAAGAATACATTTGTTGTTGTCACGAACAAGGTGCGCTGTGCTTGTGTCAAGCTCATAGTGCGGCTTTTCGCCCTCAAAGCTTGATTCCTCAACGCCGTACTCGTTGCAGAGCTTCTGCAGTTCGCAGTTTGTTGAGCGTGAGCAGGAAAGGCACTTCTTTTCGTGTGTTGAGAGGATAAGTTCAAGCGTAGTCTTTCTCGCTTTCTGAATCTTATCTGTATTGGTAAGAACCTCCATACCCTCTGATACAGGGTAAACGCAGGCTGTTACCTGTCTGAAACCTCTGCCCTCGTTTGCTTCAACAATGCAAATACGGCAGGCACCGATTTCATTGATTTTCTTCATATAGCACAGTGTAGGAATTTCAATACCAATCTGGCGGGCAGCTTCGAGGATAGTTGAGCCCTTTGGTACACTTGCAGCTATGCCATTGATTTTAACATTAACCATATCCATAATATATAGGCTCCTTTCTTACTGCTTGCTGATTGCTTTGAATTTACACTTGGACATACAAACGCCGCACTTAACGCACTTTTCAGGGTGAATCTTGTATGACGGAAGCTTGTGTCCCGGTGCAATATATTCAGTCTTGTGGATTGTATTAACAGGACAGTTACCTGCGCACATACCGCAACCGATGCACTTGTCGGGGTCGATTGTGTATGTAAGAAGGTCTTTACATACGCCTGCAGGACACTTCTTGTCCTGAACGTGAGCTACATACTCGTCGCGGAAGAACTTGAGTGTTGCAAGTACAGGGTTAGGTGCTGTCTGACCAAGACCGCAGGCTGAATTTGCCTTGATGTAGTGGCAAAGTGCCTCAAGCTTGTCAAGGTCTTCCATTGTGCCCTTGCCCTTTGTGATTTTATCAAGCATTTCGAGAAGTCGCTTGGTACCTACACGGCAAGGTGTACATTTACCGCAGGACTCATCTACTGTGAATTCAAGGAAGAATTTAGCGATGTCAACCATGCAGGTGTCCTCGTCCATAACGATAAGACCGCCTGAACCCATCATACAGCCCATTGCAAGAAGGTTGTCGTAGTCAATCTCTGTGTCAATGAGAGTAGCAGGGATACATCCGCCTGAAGGACCGCCTGTCTGTGCAGCCTTGAACTTTTTGCCGTTCGGGATACCGCCGCCGATATCGTAGATGATTTCGCGCAGGGTTGTGCCCATAGGAACCTCTACAAGACCTGTGTGCTTAATCTTACCGCCGAGTGCGAATACCTTTGTACCCTTTGACTTTTCGGTACCCATTGAAGCAAACCAGTCAGCGCCCTTGAGGAGAATCTGGGGAACGTTTGCAAAGGTTTCAACGTTATTTTCAACTGTCGGCTTGCCGTAAAGTCCCTTAACTGCCGGGAACGGCGGTCTCGGACGCGGCTCACCGCGGTTACCTTCGATAGAGGTCATAAGAGCAGTTTCCTCACCGCAAACGAATGCGCCTGCGCCAAGACGGATTTCCATATCAAAGTCGAAGCCCGAACCGAAGATGTCCTTGCCGAGGAGTCCGTACTCTCTTGCCTGGTCGATAGCAATCTGAAGTCTTTTAACGGCGATAGGATACTCTGCACGAACGTAAACGTAGCCCTTTGTTGCGCCGATAGCGTAACCGCAGATAGCCATAGCCTCGATGATGCAGTGCGGGTCGCCTTCAAGAACAGACCTGTCCATAAATGCACCCGGGTCGCCCTCATCGGCGTTACATACTACATACTTCTGGTCTGCCTGGTTAGGTGCGCAAAGCGACCATTTGAAGCCTGTGGGGAATCCGCCGCCGCCGCGACCGCGAAGACCTGAATCGGATACGCACTTAATAACGTCCTCAGGCGTCATTTCGGTAAGAACCTTACCGAGTGCTGCGTAACCGTCAACAGCGATATATTCATCGATGTTTTCGGGGTCAATAACACCGCAGTTGCGAAGTGCTACACGGTGCTGCGACTTGTAAAAGTCGGTGTCGTTAAGCGATACAAGACCGTCCTCGAGTTCATCCTTAGGTGTGGTTGTTTCGTCATAAACAAGACGGTCAACAACTCTGCCCTTGAGAAGGTGCTCTTCAACGATTTCCTTAACATCGCTTGGCTTAACCTGGCTGTAGAAAGTACCTTCAGGATATACGATAACTACAGGACCGAGAGCGCAAAGACCGAAGCAACCTGTCTGAACGAGCTTGATTTCACCCGAAAGACCGTTAGCGTCGATATGCTCCTTGAAGGCGTCCTGAATAGCCTTACTTCCTGAAGAGGTACAGCCGGTACCGCCACAGATAAGTACTTGTGAACGAATCATTTACTCTACCTCCGTATTATGCTTCATTATTTGAAATTGTGTATTCGTTAATAACTTTGCCGCCGTGAAGGTGAATTTCAACAACGTCCTTTGCCTTTTCAGGCGTCATTTTAACGTAGGTTGTCTTTTCCTTACCAGCCTCAAAAACCTCAACAACGGGTTCAAACTGGCAGATACCGATGCAACCTGTCTGCGAAACGGTAACCTTGTCCTGCATACCAAGACGGTTAACCTCTTCAACAAAAGTGTTGAGCACGGGGCGTGCGCCTGCAGCAATACCGCAGGTTGCCATACCAACTACAACACGGATGTCGCCGGTACCTTCGCGAAGAACAACCTTGTCCTTCATCTTCTCTCTGATGGCTTGAAGTTCTGCTAATGATTTCATACTTTCAATCCTTCCTGTTCCTTATGATTTATTTATATAATTAATTAAATTATAACCAAATAATTAATTCGAAATTCGGAGTTCGGAATTCGGAATTAAACGGTGAGCTACGCTCACACTCATTATTATTGTTTGAGCGTAGCGAGTATCATCAATTCCGCATTCCGCATTCCTAATTCCGCATTATAACTGAACATACTGTTCAGTTAAATATTCCTCTATCCACTTGATTACATCGTATGTGTCAAGCGGCACGTCGCCGAGAACCTGGCGCAGCTCGCGCGTGTCGAGCGCAACCTCGCCGCTTTCAGTCCTGTGGGTGAAGAGGAAATCCGTATCGGGATGCCCCTGAATGAGCGTTGTGATTGATGAAATTACATCGCCGAGCGGTGTAAAATCGAGATGGTTTTTATAAAATGTCGCCGTGACCTCGGTGCCGTGGTCGTCGGGATGTTCTTCTGCAGTTTTAGACTGCACGGTGAGAGTGCCGCCCGTCTGCTCTGCCGCAAGCTTTAACAGCGGCACGCCGAGCCCGACCTTGCGCGTGGTGCGCGTGGTGTAAAACGGGTCGATTACCGACCTCACAACCTCCTCGCTCATACCGCAGCCGTCGTCCTTAAAGGTGAGGGTGAGCAAATCGCCCTGCTCTTCAATAAGTATCTGCGTGAGCGACGCGCCGGCTTTAACCGAGTTTTCAGCAACGTCTAATATGTTAAGGGATAGTTCTTTCATAGGCTTCGCCAGACTCAAGACTCAAGCTTGCCCTGCGGGCAAAAGGCTCAAGGCTTAAGTTGTTCAAAAATTTTGTGGCGGACAAGTTTGCCCGAATAGGGCTCGTCATCTACTTCAAAGTAGTTTTCCTTATCGCGCATATTTTCAAGGTAGTGCGCGTCGGAACTGACAATCACTGTTTTATCCTGAAGTCCGTACTTTTCGACATATTCGGCAACCTTATCCTTTTGGTTGATTTCCACAATGTCGAAGTGCGGTGTTTCGGGGAAAGTGCCGAGCACCGAGATAATGCCGTTTGCAGGGCGGTCAATATGTGCAGGATAGCACACGCCGCCGAACTGCGACACAAGCGCAGGCACCTCTTCAAGCGAAACAGTGGTAGCGTTTGACAGCAGGTTTTCATCCTCGCCGATAACGTTATCCTCGCCGTCGCAAATCAGCTGATTGCCGAAAATCTCTTTTCTGTTTTGTATTTTAATTCTGCGGCTGTCGATTTCCGCATCAAACGCCATAGCGCTTTCAAGCGTTTCAAACAGGCACACAACGTGTATGTCCTCGCTGGTGGTAAGCTCCATACCTGCAATCGGAATAACGCCGTAGCGCTTGCACGCTTCAAAGAACGCAGGGCAGTTTTTGCAGGTGTTATGGTCTGTCAGCGCAATCACATTGAGCCCGCAGAGCGTCGCCATACCGGCAATATTGTTGGGCGTGCTGTCATCGTCGCCGCAGGGCGACAGACAGGAGTGCAGATGAAAATCGTAGTAATACTTATTCATCAGACCTTACCAATGAGCGCCTGCGCAGTTTCAAACGCAGGGAGCTCTGTTTTGAGCACGTTAATGCCCTTCTGCTCGGCAGTCGCTTTGAGCTCGTCGTCAAGATTAACGCCCTCTGCAAGAATTACGCACGCCACGTCGGACAGTGAAGCCACAGCGATAACGTTGATGTTACTCATAATCGTAACCCATGCGTTATCCTCCTGCGCTCTGCCCATAACCCAGCTTAAAAGGTCGCCGATATACGCGCCGCTTACCTCGCGGTCCGGTTCGGGAAGGCACACTGCCTCAAAATTGCAGGCAGTCATCAGTTCATTTACTGTCATTGTCCTTCTCCTTTCCGCTCGGTGCGGGTGTGCGCAAAATAAGGCAGTCGTCAACCGTGGTGAGACCCCTGACAACATCTTCCGCAAATGCGCGGCACGAAGGCGCGCCGCAGGCACCGCAGTCAATGCCTGGAAGCGAATCCTTGAGATTCTGGATATCAGCCATCATACGCATTGATTCAGCCATACTGTCCGAAAGACGCGAAATCGGCTGGTATTCCGGCAGCTCGTTAAACAGATATGTGCCGGGAATGTAGTTGTCGTTAATAAAGTTCTGCGACACGGGCAGGTAATGCCTGAGCGAAAGCAGCCTTGCCTTTGCGATAAACGGATTTTCCACCGCCATAACGCCGCCGACGCAGCCGCCGGGGCAGGCGTTGAGTTCAACAAACTCAAGCTGCGGAATGTTGCCGTTTTCAATCTGGTCAAGCACGCGGTTTACATTTTCAATACCGTCAGCGGCAAGATAATTTTCGTTAAATATCGCCGCGGATTCACCGCCCGAGCTTGCCCAGCCGATGCCGATAATGCCGCTTTCGCACAGCGATTTAATCTCGCTATCGTGCGACATCTTGTTAATCAGCATAAAGTAAATATCGCTGATTGACACAACCTCGTCAACCTGACTTTTATATTCGGCAAAGCCGTTTTTAACGTAGCTGACTTTGGCAGGACACGGCGAGATAAAGCATACGCCGATGTCCGACGGGCGAAGGTACGGATGCTCGCGCAACGCCTTTTCCCTCGCAAGTCGCGCCGCAACCTCCATAGGGGGAAGCATATGTATAATATTGTCGCTCAGCGACGGGAAACGAAGCCCGATAAGCCTTACAATTACAGGACACGCTGAACTTATAACCGGTTTTTTGACGCCGTCCGTTTTGAGGTAAAGCCTTGTGTAAGCCGAAACAAGCTCAGCCGCCTTGCTGACCTCAAACACATCGTCAAACCCGATTTTTGTTAAACCGTCGAGCACAAAGTCCACATCGTCAAGATTATCAAACTGACCGTAGAGCGTAGGTGCGGGAAGCGCGATTTTATACTTGAAGCGCTCCATATTTTCAAGCTTGCCGCAGACAGCCTTTTTAGCCTTGTGCGGACACTTGCGGATACATTCGCCGCAGTCGATACACCTTGCGTCGTTGATAACAGCGTGACCGTCTTTAATGCGGATTGCCTCTGTGGGGCAGTGCTTAAGGCAGGTTGTACAGCCCGTGCACTTGCTGCTGTCAAGTAAAACAGAATGTTCGTAGTTGTTCATATTATCACTTTGTTCTAATTCGGAATTCGTAGTTCGGAATTCGGAATTCAAGGCGGGCGTTGCCCGCACCCATTTTATTGTTTGAGGCGAAGCCGAGTAACATCAATTCCGCATTCCTAATTCCGCATTCCGCATTTATTGAAGGTTTACCTTCATAGTAACCGTCGTTCCGACGCCGACCTCTGATTCAATATCAAGCGAGTCGGTGTAGCGCTTCATATTGGGAAGTCCCATACCTGCGCCGAAGCCGAGCGAACGGGTCTGGTCCGACGCGGTGGAATAACCCTCCTGCATCGCCTTGTTAATATCACTGATACCGGGGCCTTTGTCGGCAAGGATAATCTCTATACAATCCTCGTCAACCTTGACCTCTGCCACGCCGCCGTTTGCGTGGATAACCATATTAATTTCGCCCTCATACATCGCGATGGAAACGCGGCGTATGATTTCCGGCGGAACGCCGAGGCGCCTTAATATCTTTTTAACCTGTACGGAAGCCTGACCTGCCGAGGTAAAATCCTCGCCGTCTACGTCAAACTGGAAAGTAAGTTCTTCGCTCATAGCTTCACCGCACCTGAATTAAGGCCGTTTGAATAGATAATTCCGCAAGCTTCGTAAAGCCTTTTATCGCTGGACATAATTACAAGCCCGCTTTTTTCCGCAAGGTCAAGCATATCGTCCGTAGGCATTTTCGACCTTACAAAAACGATACACGCCATATCCATCATCTCGGCAGTTCTGATAACCTGTGGGTTTACAAGACCTGTTAACAGCACGGCCTGATCCTTAACGTATGCGAGTACGTCGCTCATAAGGTCGCATCCGCAGGCGGAGTGAACCTCCTGATCCAAGTTATCCTCGCTGCAAAGAACCTTTGCGTCAAGCAAGTCCCTGATTTCTCTGATTGTCATAGCACAAATCCTTTGTTAAGCTGAATACTTTTCAAGAATGCCGGAAATATCGTCCTTGGTGAGTTTGCCGTAAACCTCGTCGTTTACAGTGAGTACGGGGCCAAGACCGCAAGCGCCGATGCAACGGCATGCTTCAAGCGAGAACTTACCGTCGAGAGTACACTCGTCAACGCCGATGCCAAGCTCTTCCGTAAGCTCATCGAGCAGCGACTGTGCGCCCTTAACGTAGCAAGCAGTTCCCATACAAACAGAAATGTTGTAGTCGCCCTTCGGTGAAAGCGAGAACTGTGCGTAGAAGGTTGCTACACCAAAGATTTTTTCAAGCGGAATTTCCATACCTTCGGCAATCATGTTCTGAACTTCAATCGGAAGGTAGCCGTAAATTTCCTGCGCTTCCTGCATAACAGCCATAAGGCGGCTCTTATCGCTTTTGTTTGCAGCGATTACTTCGGCAAGCTTTGCCTCCTGCTCAGGTGTTCCGCTGAAAGGGATTTTGCTGAGTTTCTTTTGCATAAGTACATCTCCTTATTTATTCCTCAAATTAATTGTTAAAAAATTAACAATAAAAATATTTATAGCAAAGATATATTAACATAAAAACATTGATTTGAAAACCCCTAATTTAAAATAAATATAAGAATTTTTTGTTAATTAATCATATTTTGTTGTATGCACAAAAAAACGGGCGTGCAAAGCACACCCATACGGTTGTTATATATACTTCAATACGTCGATTATATCCGTGATTACAGGCACGTCGGGGCGCAGGTCAACGCCCTCAAACCAGCCCCAGTTCATACGGATTGCCTTCATCCCCGCACCGAGCGCGCCCTGAATATCGTTAACCGGATGGTCGCCGACGTAAACGCACTCCTCGGGTTTAAGCCTGTACTTTTCCGCCGCGTAGGCAAAAAGCGCAGGGTCCGGCTTGTGCACGCCGACATCACCGCTTACAACGATAATATCAAGATACGGCTTGAGTCCGCTTGTGTCAAGCTTGTGATTCTGCAGGTACGACGGGCCGTTGGTGATTACACCCGTGGTGTATCCCCTGTTTTTCAGTTCCTTTAACAGCGGAATTGAGTTTGGAAAAATCACGTTGTGGTCGCCGAACTTTGTGTCGTAATGCTCGGCGAGTTCTTCTGCAGGCGGTGCGCCGTGCCAGTTCCACATATCAATAAGTCCCTGATACCACTCAACGCGGTTTACGTAGCCGCCTTTGCCAGTAACGCGCATATCCTCGCGGCATTTTTCAAGCTCATCGCCGCTGATTTCGGGGCGGTAGGTCGCAAAGAATGTGTCCATATACCCCTCAAATGCAAGCGTTCTGTCCTGCAGGGTTTCGTCAAAATCAAACAATACTGCTTTTATCATAAATCAATTGTTCCTTCAATTCATCAACAGAGGAAAACTGCTTTTCCTCCCTCAGATAGCGCAAAAGTTCCACGCGCACGGTTTTGCCGTAGAGGTCGCCTGCGTAGTCAAAAATATGCGACTCGCAAAGCGGCTCTTCCACCTGCCACGACGGGCGTATGCCGATGTTTGTAAACGCGTCGTGCGCCGTGCCGTCAATGATAACGCGCGACTGGTATACGCCGAATTTGGGCTGCACGAGTCCTGCCGGCAGGTGCTGATTGACAGTCGGGAAACCGATGGTTCTGCCGCGCTCATCGCCGTGTACGACAGGGCTTTCAAACGTGAAGCTGTAGCCCAGCATACCGTTTGCCTTTTCGATATCGCCGCTTTCGACGCAAGCCCTGATTCTGGACGAGCTGATAGGCGCGTCCTCGTAGTCAAGATGCTCAAGAATACGCACCCAGATATCCCTGCTTTCAAGCATTTTACGCAGGTCGAAGGCAGTCCACCTTGCACCCTTGCCAAAGCGGAAATTATAGCCGCAAAGCAGCAGCTCTGCGCCGAGCTCGTCAACAAGAATTCTGTCAACAAACTCGTCGGCAGTCATATTTTTAATTGTGTCAAAATCGGCAAACACCGCGTTTGGAAAACGCTCTTCAAAAATACTTTTCTGCAAAAGCGAAAACCTGTTGTTTACGCAGTAAATTGTAACGTTTTTTGCGCCCGTTACAACCGTTTTGTGCGCAAGGTGCATACCGTCAAAGTCGCCGAGAGCGACCGCTTTTCTGTTGTTCATACTACTGTCTGTACGGCATAAGGCGCAGCGCCTTTAACTCGCCGTTTGTGTTTTGTGCCAAGCCTAACAAATCGCCGTCTGCGCCGTAAACGGTGCAGATTTCGTCAGGCTCGATACTCATTTTAATTCTGTTTATATCAAGCGCGCCGCCGTTGGAAAAACGGCGCGTCTGCGCAGGGCTGACCGCCACCCTTTTATAGGCGGAAAGCACCCTGTCAAGTTCAATAATTTTGCCGCTGAAATCACCGCCGCTGTCGCGGATTGCCTGCAGTTCGTCAAGCGTTACGCAGTCGTCAAGCGTAAAGCCGCAGGCAAGAGTTCTGCAAAGCGAAGTCATCACCGCGCCGCAGCCCAGTTTTGCGCCGATATCGGCGATAAGAGAGCGGACGTATGTGCCCTTTGAGCAAACCACATCAAGCGTAAATTCGCCGTTTTCTTCACCGATAAGTTCAAGCTTTTTTACTTCAACTTCGCAGGGCTCGCGCTCAATTTCCTCACCCTTGCGCGCAAGCTCGTAAAGGCGCACGCCGTCTACCGATTTTGCGGAAAACATAGGAGGAACCTGCATAATTTTGCCCGTGAATTCGGGCAGAATACGCTCTATATCGGCAGCGCCGCACTCTGTTTCGCACGTTGACAGAACCTCGCCCGTAATGTCGAGCGTGTCCGTGGTTTTGCCGAGGATAAACGTGGCGCGGTAGCCCTTGTCGCTATCCGGCAGGTAGTTGAGAAAACGCGTGGCGTCGCCGAGCATAACGGGCAAAACGCCTGTAGCCATAGGGTCAAGCGTGCCTGTGTGCCCAGCCTTTTTCTGCCGCGTGATTCCGCGCACCTTTGCCACCACACCAAAAGAGGTGATGTCCGTAGGTTTGTTGATACAAATTATACCGTTCATTGTTTTAATTGAGAATTGAGAGTTGAGAGTTGAGAATTAATGACGGGCTCTGCCCGTACCCGATTTACAATAGGTGTGGACAAAGTCCACCCATAATTCTCCATTCTACATTCCTAATATTTCGCTTGCCTTTGCAACAAGCAGCTTTTTCGCTTCCTCAACGCCGCAGTCAAAACGGCAGGCAGCCGCCTGCTTGTGTCCGCCGCCGCCGAAAACAGCAGCAAAATCCGCAGCGTTAACACTGTCAAGCGTTCTGATAGAGCACTTGCAGGTACCGTCCTCTTTTTCGCGGATGGTAAGTCCGATTTCCACGCCCTCCTGCTGACGGGTAAGCGGTGCAATCGCCTCCGTTTCAACCTCGGACGAGCCTGATTCGGCATACATATTTTGCGTTACGGTGATAACGCAGATCCGGTCGCGCGCGAAGAACTGCATACCCTCAATCGCAAGGCGTTCAAGAGCGGCGTAGGTTTTTGTTTTTGTTTCAAACATAACGCGGTTAATCGTTGCGTTATCTGCGCCGAGGTCAACAAGCTCTGCCGCTGCACGGTAGGTGTTTGACGTGGTGCTTGCATACCTGAAGCAGCCCGTATCGGTAGTGATACCGATGAACAGGGCGTTTGCAATAGGCTTGTCAATCTTAACGCCCATCGCCTTGATAACCTTAATCATAATCTCGCACGCGGCGGCAGCGTCTGCATTGAGCAGCAGATACTTTGCGTAGCCTGTGTTTGTGCCGTGATGGTCAATACAAAGGTCGATTTTACCGGCGTATTTATCGGCAAGCGAGCCGAGCAAATTCTCGGTTGCAACGTCTACCGAAACGATAAACTCCTCTTCAAACTCCGGCATTTCAAGACAGCCGGGAATAAGCGCAGTGTACTTGGGGATAAACTCATCCGCACAGATTACGCGCGCCTTTTTGCCCAGCTTTTTGAGCGCAAGGCACAGCGCAAAACCGCAGCCGACGGTGTCGCCGTCCGGGTGCGAATGAGTAAGGATAAGGATATTATCCTTTTCCTTTAACATATGCGCGCATTTTTGAACATTAATCTTCATCACTATTTGCCTCAATACTTTTCAGTTTACTAAACAGTTCAAAGCCCTTTTCAATAGATGTGTCCGCAACAAAGCGGAGTTCGGGTGTTTTGCGAAGATGCAGGGATTCGCCAAGCCTGTGCCTGATAAATCCCGACGCTGCCTTGAGCCCTTTAACGGACTCTTTGGCAACGGCTTCGCCCTCCAGAGCCGAAACGTATATTTTTGCATAACTCAAATCGCCGCTGACGTCTACCTTGACGATACTGAGCATATCGCTCACACGCGGATCCTTAACCTCGCGGAAAATAGAGGTAAGCTCGCGCTTGACGTCCTCGTTAATCCTGTCAATTCTGTAACCAGCCATTTTTCACTCCGTTCAAAAATGGAGAGTTGAGAGTTGAGAATTGAGAATTTCGGGAGGGCTCCGCCCTCACCCATTATATAATAGCCGTGCGCAGCACCCTTAATTCTCCATTCTCCATTCTCCATTTTCAATTCAATTAATCTCTATACTCTTCAACAATATACGCTTCCAGGATATCGCCTTCGAGGATGTCCTCAAAGCCTTTGAGCGAGATACCGCACTCGTAGCCTGATGAAACTTCTTTTACATCGTCCTTGAAACGCTTGAGGTTAGCAAGTTCAACGTCTGCAATCTGCTTGCCGTCGCGGATTACGCGCACCTTACCGTCGCGCTTGATGTGACCCGAAGTAACGAGCGAGCCTGCGATTGTGCCTGCGGAGGAAATCTTGTAAACCTCGCGCACCTCAACAGTACCTGTGTCAACATCGCGGTACTTGGGCGCACGCATGCCGCGCATAGCGTTTTCGATATCCTCAATCGCGTCGTAGATGATGTCATATGTCTTAATCTCAATGCCGTCGCGGTCTGCGTTGTCCTTTGCAACAGCGTCAACGCCGATGTTGAAGCCAACGATAATAGCGTTTGAAGCGGAAGCAAGCATTACGTCGGACTCGTTAACCGTGCCGACTGCACCGTGGATAATCTTAACGCGAACCTCGTCGTTTTCAATCTTGAGAAGCGACTGCTTAACTGCCTCAACAGAGCCCTGAACGTCAGCCTTAACAACGATGTTAAGCTCTTTGAGTTCGCCCTCCTGCAGGGTGTCAAACAGGGTGTCAAGCGTAACCTTCTGGAATGCCTTGAATTCTTCTTCCTTGGCTTCCTCTTTACGCTGCTCAACAAGGCGGCGTGCAAGTTTTTCATCCGATACGGCGTTGAAAAGGTCGCCGCTCATCGGCGCAGAGTCAAGACCCATAATCTCTACGGGAACAGACGGACCTGCGCTGTTAATCTTCTTACCGCGGTAGTCGGTCATTGCACGAACCTTGCCGACTGCAGTACCTGCGATGATAACGTCGCCTGATTTGAGAGTACCATTCTGAACAAGAAGCGTTGCGATAGGACCTCTGCCCTTGTCGAGTTTTGCCTCGATAACAACACCCTTTGCAGAGCGGTCGGGGTTAGCCTTGAGTTCGCACATCTCTGCAACAAGATTGATGGTTTCAAGCAGCTTGTCGATACCCATTTTCGTCTTTGCGGAAACAGGTACGCAGATAACGTCGCCGCCCCATTCTTCGGGCACGAGGTTGTGCTCGGTGAGCTGCTGCATAACCTTGTCGGGGTTTGCGCCCTCTTTATCCATTTTGTTGATGGCAACAATAATTTCAACGCCTGCTGCCTTGGCGTGGTTGATAGCCTCAATAGTCTGCGGCATAATACCGTCGTCTGCCGCTACAACAAGCACAGCGATATCGGTTGCCATAGCACCGCGCGCACGCATTGCGGTAAACGCTGCGTGACCGGGCGTGTCAAGGAAAGTAATCTTGTCGCCGTCTGCGGTGGTAACCTGATAAGCGCCGATAGCCTGCGTGATGCCGCCTGCCTCGGTAGAGGTTACGTCAGTGTTCCTGATGGCGTCAAGGATTGAAGTTTTACCGTGGTCAACGTGACCCATAACGCAGACAACGGGGCAACGCGGAATAGCGTTTTCGTCGTTTTCGTCCTCAACCTCGATAATCTGCTCTTCGATGGAAACCACTACTTCCCTCTCAACCTTTGCGCCGAGCTCTGTGCCGACGATTTCCGCAGTTTCGTAGTCGATAACCTCGTTAACGGTTACCATCATACCGAGCTTCATAAGCTCTTTAATGACTTCGGTTGCGGTGATACGCAGCATTGAAGCAAGCTCGCCGACCGTGATTTCCTCGGGTACTTCAATCTTAATCTGCTGCTTTTTACGCTGCTCTGCAATACGTGCAAGGCGCTGTGCCTCGGTTTCCTTTTTGCGGGAAACAGGTCTTTTTTTCCTGTACTGCTTTGATTTCTGGTTGAGCTTCTGCTTTTTCTGATTATCGTTGTAGTTGCTTGCAGGCGCAATATCCTCGTACTTCTGGTTGTATTTTTCGAGGTCGACATTGTTTGCTCTTGTGTCGATACGGCGCGCTTCGCCCTTTGTTCTTGCCTGCGGAGTCTGGGTAGCCTTTTTCTTTGCCTTTTCCTCTGCACGCTTTGCAGCCTGCTCTGCCATCTGCAGAATAGCAGCCTGACTCTGGTGCTTTTTAGCCTTTGAGTCGGTTTTTGCAGCAGTTTTTGCAGGCTTCTTTTCCGCCTTTTTTTCCTGCGGCTTGCGCGTTGCAAAGTAAGCGTCAAAATTTTCAACGCTGTTATCCTGTGTGATTTTATCGAAAAGGACGTTAAGTTCCGCTTCCTCAAGTACTGACGAAGGCTTTTTAGCCGCACCCTCGCAGTAATCGGAAAGAATCTTAACAATTTCCTTGCTCTGTTTTCCGAAATCTTTTGCGACCTCGGAAACCTTAACCTTTATCAACATAGACATTTTCCTCCCTGATTAACTCATAAATTCTCGTGGAAAAATTGATATCATCAACGGTAAGTACACCTGCTTTGTAACCAAGCATACAGTGAATGTCGTTAATCGTTTCATCTATTTGTATGCAGGGCGGCTGCTGCTTGACAGCGGCGCACGCGTGCTCAAACTCTTTTATGAGTCGGGGTGAAATATCGCTTGCAAAAACCACAAGCTTTGCCTTGCCGCCTTTTACCGCGCCAAGCGCCATATCGTGCCCCATTGAAAGCTTGCCTGCACGCCTTGCCATGCCGAGCATACTGATGTACTTTTTACTGTTCATTGTTGATTTCTTCTTCCATCTTATCGTAAACACCGTCGTCAATCACTGTGTCAAACGCACGCTCAAAGGCTTTTTTCTTGCGGGCTTTTTTAAGACAGTCTGCATTTTTGCAGACGTATGCCCCCCTGCCCGATTTTTTGCCTGTGAGGTCAAGACTGACTTCGCCCTCGGGTGACCTGACTACGCGCACAAGAGTGCGTTTGTCAAACATCTCACCGCAGCCGGTGCATTTTCTCATTGGTATCTTTTTAGGTTTCATAATTAACTCTCGTAATTAACCTTCGTAGAAGCCTGATTCAGGCTTGATGTCGATTTTCCAGTTTGTAAGCTTTGCGGCAAGGCGGACGTTCTGTCCCTTGTTGCCGATAGCGAGCGAAAGCTGGTCGTCCGGAACAGTTGCTCTGCAGGACTTTGCGCCCTCGTCAAGAATCTCAACGCTTACAACGTCTGACGGTGCAAGCGCAGCCGCAACAAACTCAGCCGGATCGTCGCTGTACTTAACAATATCAATTTTTTCACCGCCGAGCGCGTCAACAATGTTGGAAACACGCTGACCTCTCGGACCGATGCAGGAACCAACGGGATCCACATCCTCTTCCTTTGAGAGAACGGCAATCTTTGTTCTGCTGCCCGCCTCGCGCGATACGGACTTAATCTCGATTGTGCCGTCAAAAATCTCGGGTACTTCCGTTTCAAACAGACGGCGTACAAGGCCGGGATGTGTGCGCGAAATCATAATCTTGGGACCCTTGTTGCCTTCCTTAACGTCAACAACAAAAATCTTGGTGATGTCGCCAACCTCAAAAACTTCGCCGGGCACCTGCTCTGCCTTTGGCAGGATAGCGTCGTTTTTGCCGATTTCAAGCGTTACGTTGCCTGTAACGGGGTCAACTCTGCTGACTTTTGCGGAAAGAAGCTCCTGATTCTTGCTCTGGAATTCCTTAAGAAGCTGACCGCGCTCTGCCTCCTTGATGCCCTGACGGATAACGTGCTTTGCCGTCTGCGCAACAATTCTGCCGAAGTTCTTTGTTTTAAGCGGAATGTCGATTGTTTTGCCGACCTTGGCAGACTTACGGATCATCTGCGCCTGCTCAAGCGTGAGGTCTGTGTCCTCATCCTCAATTTCTTCAACTACGTTTTTGGTAACGTAAACTTTGATTTTCTGCTTTTCCGGGTCGATATCGCAGTGTACGATATCCTTGCCGCCGAAGTCGTGCTTTGCGGCAACTACGATAGCGGCAGAGATTTTTTCGTAAAGGTAATCTGCCGGTATGCCTTTTTCTGCTTCAAGCATTTTAACTGCTTCAAAAAATTCCTTACTCATTTTTCTGACCAATCCTTTCTATAATTAAGTGAATTTATACGAATTAAGTGAATTTATACGAAATCGTTTATATCAAAATCGTCAAGCTTCACGTAGGTGGTGTCCTTTTTTTCAAAGGTCATCACGCTGCCGTCCTGAAGTTCAACGGATAATTTTTTATCCTCGTAACCGAGCAGCTTGCCGCTGAAATCGCGCACGCCGTCAACAGGTCTGATTGTGCGCACCATAACGGGCGAGCCGATATATTTTGCAAAGTGTTCGTCGCGCTTGAGTTCGCGTTCTACGCCGGGGGAACTGATTTCGAGCATATAGTTCTGCGAAATCGGGTCGGCATCGTCAAGCGGCTTTGATACAGCGTGCGTAAGGTCAACGCAGTCGTCGATATTCACACCGCCGTCCTTATCAACAAAAATCCTGAGGTACCATTCGTTGCCCTCTTTTTTAAAGGTGATGTCCCAGATTTCAAGCCCGAGCTCATCTGCAAAAGGCTTAACAATCTCCTCAACCTTCTGCACGGTGTTTGGTTTAGCCAAAATCTCACTCCTTTTTTCGGTTTTCGGTGTTCGGTGTTCAGTTTTCGGTGTTCAGCCTGTCGGGTGCCCCTTGGAGCGGGCGCCTCACCCTTTTGTCACCTGCGGTGACATTTCCCCTCACAGGGGAATCTCGCACAGCAATTATAATCGGGTGTGGGCAGCGCCCACTCATACACTGCAAGCTGCTAACTGTAAAGCCACGCTTTACAGCTACAAAAAGAAGCGGACCGCGTGGCCCACTTCATTTTAGTTAATATTCGTACAATGACTATTATATATAATAAATCTAATTTGTCAAGTATTTTTTTATTCAATTATTCTGCCTCTGCAACGGGTTCTTCGGCAGGTTTTGCCTTTTCGCTGCGCTTGAGCATAACAAATGCGATTACCGCAAGTGCAACAAGCACTACAATCCACAGGAAATAGCTTTTGCTGATGTGCTGTCCCGAAGCGCCGTAGTACGCGATTTTGCCGATCTGGCGCACGGTGTTGATGCCGAGTGCGCAGAACTCGAAGTACGCCGCAAAACGCATACTCTCTTTACCGCTTGCATAAGCAACGGCAAGAGTAACCAGAACTGCAGCCGCATAGCACGCATACTGTGCAAGATAAGGCATTACCATGCTGCCTGTTTTGTAAAGCAGGTAGTTGTTTGCAAAAGCCGAAATCTCGTTGAAAAACGGCACCGCAACGATGATTATAAGTATTGGCAGCGGCTTGATTGCGCGCGGCTGTTCCTGCTCGCGGTAAAATCTGTAAACAAGCACTGCAAACAGCACAACTGCAACCTTTGACACGATGAAATACAGCATTGAGCCGTCGGGTGTAACAGATGTGAGGTAGTTCATTTTAGGCGGCATCATCTTGAGTGCAAGCAGCGCTGCAAGTATGCCCATAAACGAGCTTGTGCCCTTTGTGATTAAGTAGTAAACCACAGCAACGCACAGCGTGTAGAACATAGCGCAGATAAGACCTGTTGCCTGGCCGGGGTCTGTTGCGATTTCAATAATCTTTTCAAACGCCTGTATGCCGACTGTGATTATTATTGCAATCACGCAAGGCAAAGTGTTTTTTTGAAGTTTGATTTTTTCCATATTTCTCATCTCCTGCAACATATTATATTATTTTTAACATTATTTGTCAATGTGTTTGACAATCAAATCATTTGGTGATATCATACACAATTAGCAATCATAAATAATATGAGGTGAAAACTATGTTAAATAAGAAGAAGTTAATCCCCGTTTCGCTGCTTACGGGATACCTTGGCGCAGGTAAAACGACTGTGCTTAACCACGTGCTTGCAAACCAGCAGGGGTACAAGGTTGCGGTTATTGTTAACGACATCGGCGAGGTCAACATTGACGCTTCGCTTATCGCAAAGGGCGGCGCCGTTACGCAGGAGGACGGCGAGCTTGTGCCGCTTTCAAACGGCTGCATCTGCTGCACGCTTAAAGTGGATTTGATGAATCAGATTATCGACCTTGCAAAAACAAGGAAGTTCGACTACATTCTGATAGAGGCTTCCGGCATTTGCGAGCCGGGTCCGATTGCAGGCTCAATCTGTATGCTTGACGGCACGGACAAAAACGTTAAGCTGCCGGGCGTTGCTTACCTTGACAACATCACTACCGTTGTTGACGCAAAGCGCATGGCTGACGAGTTCGGCTCGGGCAAGTCGCTGATGAAGGAAAATCTTGACGAGGACGACATTGAAAACCTGCTGATTCAGCAGATTGAATACTGCACGACCATTGTGCTTAACAAGATTGACGACGTTACCGAAAAAGAGCATGAGGAAGTGCTTGAGGTAATCAGGGCGCTGCAGCCGACTGCAAAGATTATTGAAACAAACTACGGCAAGGTTGACGTTAAGGATATTCTGTCAACCGGCAGGTTTGACTATGAGCAGATTCTTGAAAGCGCAGGCTGGATTCAGGCGATGGAACGCGAAGAGGGCGAAAATTCCGAGGATCTGGACAAGCACCACGATGAGCATGAGCATCATGAACACCATGAGCATCACGACCATGATGAACACCACCACGATGAGCATGACCACCACGACCACGACGAACACGAACATCACCACGGCGGACATCATCACCATCACCACCATCATCACGATGAGGGCGAGGCGGAGGAATACGGCATTTCAACCTTCGTTTACCAGAACGTAAAGCCGTTTGGCAAGGCGAAGTTTGAGGACTTCGTTTTCGGCAAGTGGCCCAAGGAGGTTATACGCGCAAAGGGCTTGTTCTGGATTAAAGAGGATCCGCAGACAGCGTACATCTTTGAGCAGAGCGGCAAGCAGAAAACCGCTACCGACGACGGCTACTGGATTGCCTGCTTCCCCGAAAAGGACAGGAACGAAGTGCTTGCAATGAATCCCGATATCGCAGCAGCATGGCATCCCGTTTACGGCGACAGAATCAACAAGCTTGTATTCATCGGCAGAGGCATGGATAAAGAAGGCATTATCCGCGCGCTTGACAACTGCATAGCAGAATAAGAACCTGACTTGCTCGCCGCAAGTCAGAACCTTGTTGGCAACAGCCCTTGAAGCCAATAAAAAAGCAGCTCCCTTGTACAAAGGGAGCTGTCTATTATTGTAGGGCGCGATACCTGCCTTGCGCCGCGGAGCGCTGTGGTCAGCGTTCCCTACAACTGCAAACTGCTAACGGCTAACTGTTAACCGTTAACCGCTTTACCGTTTATATACAATGTGTAACCGTTGAAATCGATGTTGCTGTTTGTTGAATCAGCGTTGTCGAGCGAAGTTACATACGAATCGCCTGTGAGGGTGATTTTTGAGTCCTTATCGAGTGTGAGCGTAATCTCTTTTGCGGTGTTGTCGCCGTTGATTGTGCCCTCGTATGTGGACTTATTGAGTGTGATTGCAGCAGTTGAAATCTTGTCAACTTCAATATTGCCCTTGAGCGTCTGGCTTGTTGCGTTAAGTGTAACGTTGCCGCCGTTTGAGCCGCTGTTGCCCCACTCATCCGTACCCTTTGCGCTGATGAGAGTGCCGCTGCCGAATGAAAGCTTTGTGTCTGTAAGGTTAATCACTGCGTCTGTGTTCGTGATAAAGAACATGGGCGCTGTTTTGTAGTAATCGCTGTTTTTGTCGATTGAAAGCGATGACTTTTCTGCGGTGAATGTGCCTGTGCCTTCGCTTGCGTCGCCGCTCATTGACTGGTAAATCATAACGCCTGCCTGGTCAACGTCGCCGCGGTTGCCTGCGCCGCTTGCCGTGAGCGTTGAATTTGTAACGGTTGCGGAGTTTTTACCCTCGATTACAACGTTCTGCGAGCCGTTTGCCGTGCCCGTTGTGTTGTCGATGCTGATATTACCCGTTGAGTAAATTACAGGCGAGCCCTTGCCGTTGGTTTCAAGCGTGGAATTGTTTGCGATAACCGTGCCTTCGCCCCTGTCTGTTGCAAGCGTTGCGCACGAGCCGCCCTGTGTGGTGATGTTTACATTATCAGCCTCAATATAGCCGCCGTAGGTTGCGTCAAGCCCTCTTGCAGAGGATTCGCCGGTTGTTTTGATTGTGGTGTTTTTAACGTAAATTTTTGAATTTTCGCCTGTTGAGAAAACTGCGTTTGAGCCCTTTGCGCTTGTGCTGATTGTTGCACCTTCGATAGTTGCGGTTGAATCAGCCTGCACAAGCACGCCTGCGTTAACGCCGTAGAATTCGGAATTTTCCGTGTTACTGCTGTCGCCCGACTTTTTGTTAACTTCGCCGGTAATAGTTGCGTTGCCGCCGTTTGTAACAAGCACCGCGCTTTCGTCAGCGGTTGTTGAGGTGTAGCTGTCGGCAAGAGTCTGCTCTTTGCCGTCAACGGTTGTTGCGCCGTTTGCTTCAACATCCTCTGCTGAAGATGCGCCGCCGGGAATACCGCCGTTCATCTGCATCTGTCCCATCTGCGGCTGTGATGAGGTGCCTGCTGCGGAAACCTCTGCAAATGTAAGACCTGCTGCGATTACAACTGTTGCGAGTGCAAATACTGCAATGCGCTTGCCGCCTTTAAGCGTTTCGCGTGCGCCGCGCTTATTCATATGCGACATAATGAGATACAGTAAGAGTGCTGCAATACCAAGGCTTTCTACTGCAAATGCAACGTAGTAAATCGTTGATAAGGATTTGCCCTTTGACATATCGGGTGCACCCTGCGGAAAACCGCTGTTGCTGCTGTCGCCGCCAGGCATTGACGGTGGCTGCTGACTGTTAGAATTGCTGCTGTTGGCGCTGTCAGTACTGTTGCTGTTATCCTTGCTGTCAGAACTGTCAGTGCTGTTGCTGTTTTCGTTATTGTTATTGTTGTCGCCGCTTGGCATTTCAGGCGGCTGACCGTTTGAATTGCTGTCGCCGTCCGGTTTTTCGGGCGGCTGACCGTTTGAGTTGCTGTCGCCGCTCGGCATTTCCGGTGGCTGATTGTTTGAGTTACTGTCGCCGCTCGGCATCTCGGGCGGTTGATTGTTTGAATTGCTGTCGGAATTATTGGAATTATCCGACGACTGGCTGCCTGAATCGCTGCTCTGATTATTGCTGTTAGGCATCTGCGGCATCTGACCGTCAGCGCTGAACTGCGGCGCGCCCTGCGATTGTGAGCCAAGTCCGCCGTTTGCCGCAGTAAAGGTGAGAACACTTCCTGCTGCAAGTACAACAATCATTGTTATCATTATTAGGTTCCTGAATTTTCTGCGTTTGTTTGTCATTTTTGCCAACTCCTTTTTTGTTTTGTTGTGCACATATTACAACAGGTAAGTTAAACGAATATTAAAGGCGAAAAAGTTTTGCAAAAAAAACACGGACGGGTTAAAACCCGCCCATACATATACGTTATTTATATTTAGAATACTACTTTAAATGTGGTTTTACCGTTTTCCGACTTTGCGGAAATTGTGCCGCCGTGAAGCTGGCAGATATTTTTTGCAATTGCAAGCCCCAGACCGTAGCGGTTTTCGTTGCGGTTGCGGGCTTCATCTGCGCGGTAAAAGCGTTCAAATATTTTTTCTTCCTCGCCTTTGGGGATACCCTCGCCCTCGTTGGTGACGGTGAGGACAATATCCTTTTCCTTTTTAAGCGAGATATGCACCGTGCCGCCTTTTTCGCTGTGTTTAACGGCGTTATCAAGCAGGATGGAAACAAGCTGCTGAATTTTATACTCGTTCATCTTCATCTCAATACCGCTCTGGATATCGTCGGTGAGCATAACGCCTTTTTCAAACATCACGCCTTCAAAAGTGAGGGCGGATTTTTCCACCGTTTTTGACAGGTCGCCGAGTGCAAGCTCGCTTTTATCGTCAACCGCTTCGCTTTTTGCAAGCTCCAGAAGGTCGGCAACAAGCTTGTTCATCCTGTCGCTTTCGCTCTTAATATTATCAAGCCACTTGTGTTCGGTGGGGTTTGCCTCAAGCGCATCCGCACTTGCAATGATTACCGAAAGCGGCGTTTTTAGCTCGTGCGACGCATCGGCGATGAACTGCCGCTGCTTGTCAAAACTCTCCGCCACGGGCTTTGTGATACGCAGCATAAGTATCCTTGCGGCAAGGAAAATAATCGCTTCAATCAGCACATAAATCAGCAGCGAATACAAAAACGTGCTGCGCAGCACCTGCTGCGTGTTTGAGTTATCCACAATTATTATTGATTTGCCGGAATTGAATGTGTAAGAGTAATCTGCAAAGTACAGGTTGCCGACTTCGCTCTGTACGCTCTGCGATATCATTGTAACGGCGATTTCCTTAATCTCGTCGTCCGTAATCTGGTTTTGCGAATGGTTGATGATGTTTTTAATCGTGTTGTCGCTTTCAAGTTCAACGGTGTAAACCGTGTTGTCGATAAAGCGGATAGCGTCCATATCCTCGCGCTTCGGCACTGCTTCGGCAGTCTGGTCGGGGTTAAAATCGTCGTCCTTTTTTTCAAAGGGCGCGCCGCCCATCCTCGATGTCTGGTCTAATGCACGCCTTACAGACTGGTACTGCTGATTATAAATCGCCATATTGAACCCTGCAAAGCCCGCTGTGGTAAACAGAGTCAGGATTAAAAATATTACGCCAAACACCTGAATTTTGAGTTTGTTCATTCTTTAATCTCCATTCTGTAGCCCATGCCGCGCACGGCTTTGATGTTTACGCCTGCGCCGATTGCCTTGAGCTTTTTGCGGATAAAGGAGAGGTACGCTTCAAGGTTGTTTGATTCAATCTCGTTATCGTAGCCCCAGACCTTGTCGTAAATCTGCTCTTTGGACAGAATTCTGTTGGGGTTATTAATAAAGTACTCTAATAACTGAAATTCTTTATTAATTACATTAATTGTTTCGCCCGTTGAGGTGCAGGTGAGCGACGACGTTTCCGTAGACAGTCTGATATCGCCGAACTCGATATACGACTTTTGCACGTTTGTTGAGTCCTGACGAAGCTGAATATTAACCCTCGCCATAAGCTCGTCCATATGAAACGGCTTTGTAACATAGTCGTTTGCGCCGCCGGTAAGCCCTTCAAGCTTATCCTCGAGCATACTTTTTGCGGTGAGCATAATTACCTTTGAGGTTATGCCCTCCTCGCGGATTTCGCGCAGGATGTCAAAGCCGTTAACGCCGGGCAGCATAACGTCGAGGATGATAAGGTCGTAAATACCGCTTTCGGCATTATAGAGTCCGTCCTCACCGTCGGTGGAAACATCAACCTCGTACTTCTCTTTTTTAAGCCTTGTCGCAATTAAATCGGCAAGCTTGTATTCATCTTCAACTACAAGTATTCTCATAAAATCACCGTTTTCATTTTATCATATTGTTTGCTGCAAGTAAATAAATTTATAAAAAATCAAAGCACGGCAGCGCCGCATTTTGATGATTATAGAGATTGCGAGCCTGCGATGGGGGGACCGCAGGCTCGCTGTATGAAAGGAGAGTGTTCAAAGGCTTTGAGCCTTTTCAGGGAAGGGGGTTTCTTCCCTCTGGCTACATAATAAAACAGAAACATTAAACGAACATTAAACGGAGATTTAATTTTTAATAAAACATTATGTTGTGTAATTACAATAATCTATTGCAAAATTTGACGATATATGGTATATTGTTTATTAGACTACCCGAAAGGACATTTAATTATGAAAAAAATTTTTTCTGTTTTTTTAGCAGTTTTAATGGTGTTTACGCTCTTTGGCTGCAGTAAAGCCAAGGAGGAGGAAACCACTACCGCCGCTGCCACAACAGCCGTAACTACGACTGAAACCACTACCAGCCCGTACGTTAAGGGCGGCAATCCGCTGTCGGGCTACTCAAAGTTCAAAAAATCGGCAGTAGGCAAGCGCCCCGTTGCAATTGTTGTGGAAAACTTAAGCCCTGCAAGGCCGCAGTGGTCAATCGGCTCGGCGGATATTATTATGGAGGGCGAGGTTGAAGGCGGCATAAGCCGTATGCTCTGGATTTACGCAGACTACACCAGCGTGCCGGAAAAGGTAGGTCCGCTGCGTTCCGCACGTCCGTCCTACGTTAAGTTTGCAAAGCTGTTTGACGCAGTGTTTATCCACTGGGGCGGCAGCCACAGCAAGTCGGGCTACATCGGCGGTTACTCAACAATTGAACGCCTTAAGGTTGACAATATTGACGGTCAGAACGGCGGCGCGCTGTTTGGCAGGGACCACACAAGAAGCACGAGCATTGAGCACCGCGGAACACTCAACGGCAACTACATTGAATCCGCAATAGCAAACAAGGGCTACCGCACAAAGAAAAATAAAAAAGCCACCACCTTTACGTTCAACATAAAGAACAAAAAAGTGGGCAGCACGGCTGCAAACAACGTTGGCATAGCGTTTTCATCAATAACAGACACAAGGCGTTTCACCTACAGCACAAAGGACAGGAAGTACCACACAAACGACTGGAACACAGACGTTTCGTTTAAAAACCTGATTGTTCTGAAGGACAGCAGCACTTACATCACCACGCCGTACAAGGGCGGCTCTACCACCTACCTCAACTACGATTACAAGGGCGGCAGCGGCTACCTGATTTCGCAGGGCACAAGCACGGAGATTAAGTGGGATACCGAGGGCGGCAAGCTCAATCTGCACACCGCGGACGGCAAAACGCTTGCGCTGAACATCGGCAAATCGTACATCGCATTTTCGTCCACAAACAACGGCGGAAGGGTGGCAATTTCATAAATTTGGGTGAACATAAGTGATTTGGATAATAGCATTGTCAATCGTATCGGCAATCGCGTTTATCGCTGTTGCCGTGCTTACGCCCTGGTGGTACTTTGCAGTTTTCACCTGTGTTTCCGTAATAATATTCGGTATAACCTACTCGCGTTATAACAGGCAAAAGCACCCCGAGGAGTATAAGAAAACGGACAACTTCAACGCCGATGCAAGAATAATAACAAACGGCAGCAAGGCGGGAACGGTTATTACGGTAATCGTGCTTGCGCTGAATATTGTTGCAGGCGCGGCAGTTTTAATAGCAGATTTGTTGTTCAGCACATATTTGTAGGGGTCATTCATGAATGACCCGAGCGTCTATAAAAAAACAACGGGCGATTCGTGAATCGCCCCTACGAACATTGAACTATAAAATAACGTTAGTATCATTGCGGGCGGATTGGGAAATCCGCCCCTACTTTTTATGTGTTTTCTGCCGCGAGTTTTTTGAACTTGCGGTGTTTTGATAAATAGATTATCGCAAGCGGTATGTCGGCAAGCAGCCACGCGGCAGGTGCGGCGTAGCACACCGCAGTAAAGCCGATAAGCGGCGTGAGCACGAATGCTATGAGTATGCGTCCTGCAAGTTCACCTGCGCCTGCAACCATATTTGCGTAAGTGAAGCCGAGCCCCTGCAGCGTGTTGCGTAGCACAAACAGCACCGCAACAAGGCTGTAGCACTGGCAGGTGGCGAGTATGTACCTGTTTGCCGCTGCAATCATTGCGGCGTTGGGTTCTGTCATAAACAGCGACACCATCGGCTTGCTGATGATGAACAGCAGTATGCTCATCGCAACCGACACGCCGAGGTCGAGCAGGAAAATCTTTTTGACTGACTTGACGATTCTGTCGTAATTCTTTGCGCCGTAGTTCTGCCCCACAAAGGTCTGCGTGGCAACGCCGAGCGCGGACATCGGCAGGTTGGTCAGATTTTCCACCCTGCTGGCTGCGGTAAAGCCTGCAATAACGTTTGCGCCAAAGGAGTTAACGGCGCTCTGCAGGCACATTGAGCCGATGGAGGTTATGGTAAACTGCATTGAAACGGGTATGCCCAGCCCGATTTGCTGCAGCGCGGTTTTTGGGTGGAACTTGAGGTCATCTTTTGTAATATCAACATCGTCGTTGAGTTTAAAGATGTAAAATCCCGTGAGCGCCGCCGCCGTGATGTGCGAAATGAGCGTAGCCGCCGCTGCGCCCTCAACGCCCCAGCCGAACGTTTTTACAAAAAGCATATCGAGGCAGAAGTTCACAAACACGCTGATTGTGAAGAAGTACAGCGGTTTTTTGCTCTCGCCCACCGCCCTTGAAATTGCGGTAAAGTTGTTTGACAGCATCTGAAACGGCACGCCGAAATACAGAATATTTATATACGCCGACGACAAATCAACAATCTCGTCAGGCGTGCCGATAATCTTAAGCAGCGGTTTTGACAGCAGGTGCGCCACAACCACGATAACCGTGCCGACCATAAGCGCAACAACAATGCTGCTGCCCGAATAGTGCGCTACCTTGCGCCTGTCCCCTGCGCCGAACGCGTGCGCCACGGGGATAGTGAAGCCGCTTGTAAGCCCGAGCGCCGCGCCGATGATAAACGAATTAATCGCACCGACGTTGCCGACTGCGGCAAGGGCGTCCGTGCTGACGTATCTGCCGACGATAATGTTGTCCACAAGTGCATAATTATACTGCAAAAGCGACGACAGCATTATCGGCAGGGCAAAAACTATTATACTTTTTATGGCGTTACCGCCCAGCATATCCGTTTTCTTTTTCATTACATTTAACCTCAAATGTACAATTTACATACATTATATACCCTTTGCCGAAAAAAGCAATAGTAAAAATAAAAAAGCAGGGAGCGATGACCACATCGCTCCGCAAAATAATTATTCGTATGTATGATAATACAGCGCTTTTTCTGTTTTAAGCTGTTCCATTTCGTCGGGTACGCTGTGGAAGCCGACTGCGTAGCGCTTGTTTGCAGGATCCCAGAGGAAGTACGAGCTTACCGCTTTGTCAAGCTGCTCTGCAATATCGTCCGGCGCGTAGAAAATCTTGGGTTCCTCGCCCGGCGCGTGGTCAACCTCAACTGCAACGTAAGGCTCCTCCATAAGCACCATGTGCTTAACTACGCCCTCTTTGTACAGCTCTGCAACTGCAAGGCCGAGCGTTCTGTGGTCCTTGTGATGCGCTTCGGGCGCGTTGGGATAAATGCTGCAAACGGTAGCCTCGGGGTCAATGCTTTCAACAAAGCCCCTGATGATTTCCTTTGCTCTGTCAAGCGTGATGTTGCCGTCCACAATTCTCTCCTCCGGGAAGTGAACATTCTCGCGCTTAACGCCGAGAGCCGCACAACAGCCAAAGAGTTCCTGGTCACGCGTTGCGGTAAAGTCCGCTTTTGTGAGGTCAAAAACGTGCTGCTCGCCGCACTGTGTGCAGTGCTCGCGGTTGCCCAGGCGCAGCCTAACGTTTGAGCTTGCGCCGTCGGTTACAACAATAACGTGAACGTCGTAGCCGTTTTTAACGGAAGCGGCAATATCAATTCCCATAGTCAAAAGTTCATCGTCCTGATGAGGGGCAAAATAAAGTACGGTGTTGCTTGGTTTTTCTAACATAGCAGTCGCCTTCTTTCTTTTGTATTTTCACTTGTATTATAACATATCACAGGGATATTACAAGCAAAAGTTAAGCGACGTTTTGCTCGCTTTTGTCGCTTATTTCCATACGATTGTATACGGTCGTATACAATTGTATTTTTTGGAATACAAAAAATACCGATATAGATATAGAAATAGATATTGATATAGACACAGATACTGATATAGACATAGATATAGATATAGACATGGACATTGAAATTGAAATAGTAATAAAAAAAGAAGCAGCAGAAGATAAAGACTTGCTGCTGCTTTTATTACTAATCCTACTTAAAAAGCTGTTAGTCGATTTCCACAACCCAGCCTTCGGGTGCTTCGATTGTGCCCATCTGGATACCTGTGAGTGTGTCGTAAAGCTTTTTGGTAACGGGACCCATTTCGTCCATACCTGACGGGAAGCAAATTTCCTCGCCGTGGTTAACAATCTTGCCGACTGGCGAAATAACTGCTGCCGTGCCGCAAAGACCGCATTCAGCCATATCCTTAACCTCTTCAAGCGTAACTTCCCTGTGCTCTACTGTTAAGCCGAGATACTTTTCTGCCACAACCATAAGCGAGCGGCGTGTGATTGACGGAAGGATTGAGTTGCTTTTAGGTGTAACAATCTTGCCGTCCTTTGTAACAAACAGGAAGTTTGCGCCGCCTGTTTCCTCAACCTTTGTTCTGGTTGCAGGGTCAAGGTACATATTCTCGTCAAAGCCGTTGTTGTGCGCGTCTACGATATTGTAAAGCGACATAGCGTAGTTAAGACCTGCCTTGATGTGACCTGTGCCGTGAGGCGCTGCTCTGTCAAGGTCTGATACGCGGATAGTAATCGGCTTTGCGCCGCCCTTGAAGTAAGGGCCAACAGGTGTAACGAACATTCTGAACTGATATTCGTCAGCAGGCTTTACGCCGATAACAGCGTTTGAGCCGAACATAAACGGTCTGATGTAAAGCGTTGCGCCGCTGCCGTAAGGCGGAACCCATGCAGCGTTTGCCTTAACAACCTGCTTAACAGCCTCAATAAACTTATCCTCGGGGAAAACAGGCATCTCGAGTCTTTTGCAGGAATCAGCCATACGGCTTGCGTTGAGGTCGGGGCGGAAGCAAACGATTTTGCCGTCCTCTGTGGTGTAAGCCTTAAGTCCCTCAAAGCAGGTCTGCGCATACTGAAGCACGCCTGCGCACTCTGTCATAGTGATTGTTGCGTCCTCGGTGAGCACACCCTCGTCCCACTTGCCGTCCTTGAAATTAGCCACAAATCTGTAATCTGTGGGCATATAAGCAAAGCCGAGTGAGCCCCAGTCAATATCTTTTTTCTGCATAAAAATACATCTCCTTTAGTATGTTATACAAACAATAATAGCACAATTGTCTGTCAATTTCAATAAAAAATTACAGCGCTCGGCAATGTTTTATTAAGAGAATATAAAATTTAAAGGGTTGGTATTGTTTTTAATAATCAGTTAAGTTATAATACTAATTTGAAGTAATAGAGGTAACGGTGAAGTATGAACATTTTACTTATCGGCGACATTGTAGGCAAGCAGGGCTGCGAGTATTTAAGAGAGCAGTTGCCCGCCCTTAAGCGCGATTATAACGCGGACATTGTTATTGCAAACGGCGAAAATTCGGCAGTCGGCAACGGCATAACACCGCAGAGCGCAAAATATATTTTTGACAGCGGCGTTGATGTTATAACGCTCGGCAACCATGCGCTTCGCCGCCCCGAAATCGCGGATTATCTGGAGGAAAACGACTGCATCATCAGACCTGAAAACTATCATCCCAGCGCGCCCGGACGCGGCTTTACCGTTGTTGACAAGGGCAGGTATCAGGTGCTTGTGGCAAATCTGCAGGGCGTTGTTTACCTTGATAATAACGAAAATCCGTTTGACGCGGCAGACCGCATTTTGCAGTACGCAGACGATAACGGCATAAAGTCCGTGCTGATTGACCTGCACGCGGAAGCAAGCAGCGAAAAACGCGCAATGGCATTTTACGTTGACGGCAGGGCGTCCGTACTCTTCGGCACGCACACGCACGTGCAGACGTCCGATGAGCAGATTATGCCAAACGGCACCGCGTACATCACCGACTTGGGAATGACCGCGCCTTACTATTCCGTGCTCGGCGTAGACCCCGATATTATTATTCAGAAACTTAAAACAAACCTGCCTGTCAGGTTCAAAAACCCTGACGGCCCGTGCGTTATGGAAGGCTGCTTTGTCAGCATTGACGAAAAAACGGGCAAGGCAGCGACTATAGAAAGGTTCAGACGATGACAAAGAAAATTTTGTCCGTTTTGCTGACGTTAATAGCAATTGCAACCGCGCTTACGGCGTGCGCAGGCGGTAGCAAGCCGAACAACGCGCACAAGCTCGTGACGGAAATCACAACCGAACACGCCACGGACACATCGGGCTTTAAGCTCAGCTACACGCAGGCAGATTCGCTGAATCCGTTCCTGACAAAAACGCTTAACAACCAGGTTGTGGAAACGCTTGTGTTTGATTCGCTTTTTGTGCTTGACGGCAACTTTGAGGCACAGCCCGCGATTGCCACAAGCTACGTTTATGACGACGCTAAAACGCTCAACGTAACTATCCCGAGCGGCATAGTGTTTTCCGACGGCAGCGCGCTGACGGCAAGCAGCGTTGTGTATTCGTTTGAGCAGGCAAAGTACTCGCCGCACTGGCAGAGTATGCTGAGCGGCATCAGCAGCGCAACGGCGCTGAGCAGCACGGTGGTAAGCTTTAAGCTCAACCACCAAAACCCTGCCGCGCACAACCTGCTGACCTTTGCAATCGCAAACGGCGACAGCGACAAAAACGGCTTCCCCATAGGCAGCGGACGCTACAAGTTCAGCAAAGACAACGGCGCCGTGTACCTAACTGTTAACAAAAAGCACGCGGACTTTAACCCGCACTTTACAAAGATTCCGCTTGTGAATATCCCTACTGCAGAGTCGATTGACAACGCGATTAACATCGGCAACATCAGCTACGCTTTTCGCGATATGAGCAGCGGCGGCGATGTTAAAATGAACAGCAACAAAAAGGCTGTTAACCTTACAAACCTTGTGTACATAGGCGCAAACAGCTACCTCGGCATAACCGCAAACAAGGATATACGCCGTGCGATTTCGCTGGCTATTGACCGCGACACTATTGTTAAAAGCGCATACCGCGGCTATGCAAAAAGCGCAACCTCGCCGTTCCACCCGAACTCGAAGCTGGGCAGGGAGTCAGGCATTTTTGCCTCGTCTACCGATCTGGCTGCGGCAAAGCTTGCAATAACGCAAAGCGGCGTTGAGAAGGATAACCTTAAGCTCGGTTTGCTTGTTAACAAAAATGCAGAGCGCACCGCAACGGCAAAGCTCGTTAAGCAGCAGCTTGAAGCCGTGGGCTTTGAGGTTGAAATTACGGAGATGAAGGCTGCCGATTACAAAACCTACGTGCAGTACGGACGTTTTGACATCTATATAGGCGAAACGCGTATTCCCAGCGATATGAATATGCTCAGCTTTTTCGGTCAGAGCGGATCTACCAGATTCGGTATAGACCTGCAGAATTCCGAAACGGCGAAGAATTACAAGAAATACCTTAACGGCAAGGGCGAAATAGGCAGCTTTGTACTCTCCTTTTCGCAGGAAATGCCGTTTATACCGGTGGTTTACAGGCAGGGAATGATATGTTATTCGCGCTCGCTGCAGGGCGATATGCAGGGATATGCAGATAACTATTTTTCAAATATACAAGACTGGCACTATAATTAAACAGGAGGGCTTACTATGATTAAGTTTGAAAATCCTAATGGTTATATTGAAATTACAAACAACTACTTTGCGCACCTTGTGGGCAACACCGCGCAGAGCTGCTTTGGCGTGACGAGAATGGTTAACCCCAACCCGTACCACGCAATCAAGTCTGTTATCAAAAACAAGGTTGACGTTGATAACTCCAACCAGGGCGTTATAGTTAAAAGCGTTAACGGCGCGCTTGTAATCGACCTGCACATCGCAGTGAGCTACGGCGTGAACATCAACACGATTACGGACAGCATTGTAAACAAGGTACGCTACACGGTGGAATCCGCAACCGACCTTAAGGTATCGCAGGTTAACGTACACGTTGACGGACTTAACTAACGCAAAATCACTAAATACTGATAGCATTTCGGAGGAAACAAAGATATGATAACAGGAATAATGTTCCGCGACGGAATTATTTCCGCTGCGAACAATATATCAAACAGCCGTCAGGCGGTAGACGCACTTAACATCTTCCCCGTTCCCGACGGCGACACAGGCACAAATATGTCAATGACCATAACTGCCGCTAAAAAGGAAGTTATGGGTATGAGCGACGACAGCACGCTGAGCGAGGTATCAAAGCGCTGTGCGTCTGCTCTGCTTCGCGGCGCAAGAGGTAACTCGGGCGTAATTCTGTCGCTTATTTTCAGAGGCTTTTCAAAGGCGTTTAAGGACGTTGACGAAGCAAGCGGCAAGGACGTTGCAGCCGCTTTCCGCATGGGTATGGAAGCCGCATACAAGGCGGTTATGAAGCCGACCGAGGGCACAATCCTCACCGTTATCCGCAAGGCTGCCGAGGCTGCCGAGGAAATGGCTGACACAAACGACGACCCGATTGAGGTTTGCTTTGCTGCGCTGCAGGCGGCAAGGGACGCGCTTGCAAAAACACCCGAGCAGCTGCCCGTGCTTAAAAAGGCAGGCGTGGTTGACGCCGGCGGTCAGGGACTTGTGCTGATTTTTGAAGGCTTTAACAGCGTGTTCGGTCACGACGCAATTGTTCAGCCGCTTGAGGGCTCGAGCGTTCAGCCCGTAAGCACGCCTGATAAATCCACAGTTGCCGAGGCAAGCGGCGACATTGAGTTCGGCTACTGCTCCGAATTCCTTATTGAGAGAACCAAGGACGCAAAGGAAACGGATTCCCTTAAACTGCGCGCTTATCTTGAATCGCTCGGCGACTGCGTTGTAGTCGTTGACGACGAGAGCATTATCAAGGTTCACGTTCACTCAAACTGCCCGGGCACGGTTATTCAGTCCGCGCTCAAATACGGTCAGCTTATCAACATAAAAATCGACAATATGCGCTATCAGCACCGCAACGCGGAGGTTGGCGTTAAAGAGGGCGAAGCGCCGATTGAGCCAAAAATCGCAGAGCCTGAAAACAAGTACGGCTTTGTTGCAGTTTGCGCAGGCGCAGGACTTGAGGAACTGTTTACCGACCTCGGCGCGGATGTTATAGTAAGCGGCGGTCAGACTATGAACCCGTCAACTGACGACATCCTTAACGCGATTATGCAGACTCCTGCAAAAACCGTGTTTGTGCTGCCCAACAACAAGAACATCATTATGGCGGCAGAGCAGGCAATTCCGCTTGCAAACGACCGCGACGTAAGGGTTCTGCCCACCAAGACGATACCGCAGGGTATTTCCGCAATGCTGAGCTTTGACGACAGCGAGGACGCGGAAGCAAACCAGATGACCATGACGGAAATGGCAGGCGCGGTTGAAACGGGACAGGTAACCTTTGCCGCACGCGACAGCGAAATCGACGGCGAGCCAATCAAAAAAGGCGAGATTATGGGACTTTGCAACGGCAAGATTATGTTTACCGGCGCAGACCGCGAGGATATTGCCTTTAAGACGGTAAACAAGCTGTTTAAAAAGAGCCAGCACTCGCTTGTTACGCTTATCTACGGCGAGGGCGTGAGCGAGGAAGCCGCAGGCGACCTTGAAGAACGCCTTAAAAAGAAGTACAAAAACGATATGGAAATCAGCGTGGTAAACGGCGGTCAGCCGATTTACTACTACATCATTTCGGTGGAATAATGGTTGAATTAAAAAGCAACGAATTAAGCAGTTACAACATTCAGTATATCAAGGGTGTTGGTGAAAAGCGTGCCCAACTTTTTAACAAGTTGGGCATTTATTCAGTGCGCGATTTAATCACATTTTATCCGCGTAAGTACCAGGACTGGAGTAAGAACGTCAGCGTGCTTGACGCGCCCGAGGGCGAAGTTGTTGCCATAAAAGCCACTATGGTAACGCCCGTTAAGGAGTCGCTTATCCGCAAGGGTATGACGCTTTACAAGTGCAATTTTTCCGACGGGCAAAACGTAATTCACGTTACGCTTTTTAACAACAAGTACCTTGCAAAGGCGCTGCGCACGTTTGACGAATACATCCTTTACGGCAAGGTGGAAAAGAGCTTTACCTCGGCAAGTATGACTTCGCCGCAGATTGAAAAGCTTGAGGACGCAGACGGCATACACCCGATTTACAGCGCTACGGATAAGCTTAATTCGCGTGCAATCGCAAAGGTTGTTAAGACCGCGCTTGACGCAATACCGCACATTGACGACACGCTGACGGAGGAAATCAGGCAGCGCTACAACCTGTGTTCGCTTGACTTTGCGATAAGGGAAATCCACTTCCCCACCGACTCAAAGAACATAGAAATCGCGCGGCACAGGCTGATTTTTGAAGAGCTGCTTACCCTGCAGCTCGGTCTGCTCAAACTCAAGGATAAAAAGGAAACGCAAAACGACCTGCAGCTTAAAACCGACTGCACCGACGAGTTTTGCGCCCTGCTGCCGTTTGAACTTACAAACGCGCAAAAGCGCACGATTGCCGAATGTGTTGCGGATATGCAAAGCGGCAACGCGATGAACAGGCTTATACAGGGCGACGTGGGCTCGGGCAAAACGGCAGTCGCGGCGGCGGTTATGTACTCCGCGGTAAAAAGCGGCTACCAATGCGCGATGATGGCGCCTACGGAAATTCTGGCAACGCAGCACTTTGAGTCGCTGTCAAAGCTGTTTGACGGCACGGGGCTGCGCGTGGCGCTGCTGACAGGCTCAACAAAAGCAAAAGAAAAGCGCGAAATCAAAGCAGCGCTGATGGACGGCGAAATTGATATTATCATCGGCACGCACGCGCTTATACAGAACGACGTTGAGTTCAGAGAGCTTGCGCTTGTTGTGACCGACGAACAGCACCGCTTTGGCGTAGAGCAGCGCGCAACGCTTGCGATGAAGGGCAAAAATCCGCACCTTATGGTAATGAGCGCAACGCCTATTCCGCGCACACTCGGGCTGATTATCTACGGCGACCTTGACATAAGCATACTTGATGAGCTGCCGCCCGGCAGGCAGGAAATCCGCACCGACGTTGTTACAAGCGCGTACCACAGCCGCATTTACAGCTTTATCAAAAAGGCGGTTGACGGCGGCAATCAGGCGTATATTGTCTGCTCGCTTGTTGACGATAACGAAAGCGACCTTGTAAGCGCAAAAGAGTACGCCGAAGAACTGCAGACAAAGGTGTTTACAGGCTACAACCTCGGCTTGCTGCACGGCAAGATGAAGGCTAAGGAAAAGGACGCGGTTATGTCCGCTTTTGCACGCGGCGACGTGCAGATACTCGTAAGCACCACCGTTGTAGAGGTTGGCGTGGACGTGCCGAACGCCACGATTATGCTGATTGAAAATGCGGACAGGTTCGGACTTTCCGCCCTGCATCAGCTGCGCGGCAGAGTCGGCAGAGGCAGCGACAAATCGTACTGCATACTTGTAAGCGACAACAACGGCGACTCGGCAAAAGAGCGCCTGCAGGTGATGAAAAGCACTAACAACGGCTTTAAAATTGCCGATTACGACCTTAAGACAAGGGGTCCGGGCGACTTCTTCGGCAAGCGCCAGCACGGTCTGCCCAACCTGATTATTGCCGATATGCTCGGCGATATGGATACGCTCAAAGAGTGCCAGCAGTGCGCCGGGGAAATGCTGGAGGACGACATCCGCCTTGACAAGTACCCCGCCCTGTGCGAGAACATAAACAATATGTTCAGAAAGACTGATTATTAATATTAATAACATTATTATTGAATTACGGACCTCCCGACTTCGGGAGGTCTGTTTTTTGTGTCCGAAAACAAAGGTCAAAAACAGTTTGACCTATGCAGGATTTCTGCATAAAACGGCAAAAAAATATTTTTTTGCAATTTTTACCGTCCAAATATGCGTAAATCGTGAATAAAAGTGCCGTTTTCCACCCTAATAGTGAAGGGGTTTGTTTGCGACCGCTGCCTGTGGCAGATGAAGGGAGCAATAAAAACTTCGTAGCGGTCTAAATTTTTCCGCCGCTCCAAGGCGAGAAAAATTTAGGGCACCGCCCGACGGGGAATGTTCCCAAATGCACACAGTGGGGATAACGCAAACGAAACTCTTCTACGGTAACACATCACGAAAGGAAGTCAAAAATGGCAAGACGAAAAAAGAGCAAAAACGAAATTATTGAGGAGGGTCTGACGAAGCTTGCTACGGGTAACATTGCGGACGCGGTGTCGCTGCTGTACCTCAGCGATGAGGAAGCGATGGCGCAGCTGCCGAAGCTCAACCTGTTTAATGTAAGCGAAATCAAAAGACCGAAGGGCGGCGGACTTGAAATCAAGTTCTTTGACCGGATAAAAGCATTTGAACGGCTGAGAGAAAATGCCTGCGGCGAAAGAAGCGAAGAGCTTGGCTTTTATCAGGCACTTGAAAACAGTATTGAAAACGCAGAGGGGCGGAATCCCGACATATGATTAAGTTCAAATCGTTTTCAAAAAAGCAACTTACAACGCTTAACTGGTGGTGCAAAGGCAGTCGGTACGAGGACAAAAACGGCATTATATGCGACGGCGCGGTGCGCTCGGGCAAAACACTTTGTATGTCCATTTCCTTTATAAGCTGGGCGCTGTACCGCTATAACGACACCTCGTTTGCGATGTGCGGCAAAACCATTGCTTCGCTGCGGCGAAATGTTGTTACACCTCTGCTGCCTGTCCTCAAAGCGCTCGGTTTTGCAGTTGAGGAAAAAATCAGCCGTAATTATCTTGTAATCGAAAAGGGCGGCGTGAAAAACCGATTTTATCTGTTCGGCGGACGCGATGAGAGTTCGGCGGCGCTGATACAGGGTATGACCCTGGGCGGCGTTCTTTTTGACGAGGTGGCGCTTATGCCGCGTTCCTTTGTGGAACAGGCGCTTGCAAGGTGCTCGCTCGAAGGGGCAAAGTACTGGTTTAACTGCAACCCTGAACATCCTTACCACTGGTTTTATAATGAGTGGATAAAAAAATCAGTGCAAAAAAATATGCTTTTGCTTCACTTTACCATGGACGACAACCCTTCCCTTTCAGCAGATGTGAAAAACCGATACAAAAATCTTTACTCAGGTGCGTTTTATGAACGGTTTATTGAAGGCAAATGGGTGGCAGCCGACGGGCTTGTTTACCCGATGTTTGACGCAAACCGCCATGTCAGAGAGGCTGAAAGCTTTGACGAATACTACCTGTCGTGCGACTACGGAACGGTCAACCCGTTTTCGCTCGGTCTGTGGGGACGCAGCGGCGGTGCGTGGTACAGGATTAACGAGTACTACCACTCCTCACGCGACAGGGGCGTGCAGCTTACCGACGAAGAATACTACACCGAACTTGAAGCGCTTGCAGGCGACAAGCCGATTACCGCGCTGATTATTGACCCGTCCGCCGCGTCGTTTATTGAAGTGGTACGGCGGCACGGCAAATTCAGAATAATCAAGGCGGACAACGATGTGTTAAGCGGCATAAACCGCGTTTGCACGGCGCTTAAAGAGGGCGAAATCTTCTTTTCTCCGCTTTGTGCGGACACGCTGCGCGAATTTTCGGTTTACCGTTGGGACAACGACATAAAACGCGACTCACCAAAAAAAGAAAACGACCATGCAATGGACGATATTCGCTACTTTGTACACACTGTGCTTGGCAAAAGCAGCGACGACTGTTCCTTCTCCATTGCGGTTGAAAGGAAGTGAAGCCTTGGGAATTTTTAAGAAGGACAAACCATCACAGCCATCGCAGCCCGAAAGCGGGGCAACGGCGATAATGACCAGCAGCGTAAGCTCGCACCCGTTCAGGCAGCTAAGCGGCTACACGCCGATGGCAGGCACAAACGGCAAGGTTTACAAATCCCTGCGCGAGGCTGTGCCGATTATTGACGCGGCGATACTCAAAATCGTCAGGCTTATGGGCGGTTTCAGCTTTGTTACGGGTAACGACACGCTTGATATGCAGATGAACGATTACTTCGGCAGAATTAACGTCGGCGGTAATCAGACGGGTATTCAGGCGTTTGTTGACAACTACGTTGAGCAGCTTCTGACCTACGGCACGGCAATCGGCGAAATGCTGTACGACGCGCACGGCTTTTACGCGCTTTACAACGGCGAGCTGGACGTGCTTGACGTCAAGAGGAAAAACGGCAGTATCGAACCTGAATTTTATAACACCTCATCGGGCAAACCCGTTGCGGTTGAACATCCGGAAAAGCTGCTGTTTTCCGTACTCAATCCCGAGCCGGGCAACCTGCTTGGCACAAGCCTGCTCAAAGGGCTGCCGTTTGTAAGCGACATACTGCTTAAAATCTACAACACCATAGGCACAAACTGGGAAAGAGTCGGCAACCTGCGCTACGCGGTTACATACAAGCCGCAGAGCGACGGCACCGACAAGGCGTTTGCCAAAGAGCGCGCAAACCAGATGGCTCAGGCGTGGAAGGACGCAATGAGTTCCAAGGAGAGCGTTAAGGATTTTGTTGCCGTGGGCGATGTAAAAATCAGCGTTATCGGCGCGGACAACCAGATTCTTGACAGCGACGTGCCTGCAAGGCAGATGCTTGAGCAAATCATTGCAAAAACAGGGCTTATGCCGTATATGTTCGGCTTGAGCTGGTCAACAACAGAGCGGATGAGCCAGCAGCAGGCGGATATTCTTACCACCGAGCTTGAGGCTTACCGCCGCATTGTAACGCCTGTGATTGAAAAAATCGGCAGAGTTTACCTTGCGCTTTGCGGCAGCCCTTGCAACGTTGAGGTTGAGTGGGACGACATCACTCTGCAGGACGAAACGCAGCTTGCGCAGGCGAGGTTATACAACGCCGAGGCGGATAAATTATTGACGGAGGTGAACGGCACTGAACAGTAATCAAAAGGCAAAAACCGATATTGAAAAAATCAATCTGTTTTCACGCAGAACGCTTGGCGAGGACGAGGTTTACACCTTTACCGTAAAGCTTTGCAACAACGATGTTGACAGGGATTTTGAAAAATTTTCAAAAGAATCGCTTTACGCGCTTGCGCCAATGTTTGTGGGCAAAACGGGCATATTTGACCACTCGATGAAGAGCGCCGACCAGAAAGCGCGCATCTTTGAAACGTATGTGGAAAAAGAGGCTGGCAAAAAGACGGTTGACGGCGAGGATTTATACGTCCTCAAAGCGCGTGTGTATATGCTCAAAAACGACGATAACAAGTCGCTGATTGACGACATTGAAGCAGGTATCAAAAAAGAGGTTTCCGTTTCCTGCTCGATGGGCGAAAGCGTTTGTTCCGTCTGCGGCAAGGACAAGCGCCGCGGCGGTTGCAACCACATCGGCGGCAGGCGTTACGGCGGAAAGCTTGCGTTCACGGTGCTGAACTCCCCTGCCGACGCATACGAATTCAGTTTTGTGGCTGTGCCTGCGCAGCGTGAAGCAGGCGTGACAAAAATGTTTAAATCAAAGGGGTATGATATGGACAAAGTACTTAACACAATCAAGTCCTGTGCCGGCGAAGTTACTTTAACAAAGGCGCAGGCTGATGAGATTGCGGACTATATCGAGGACTTAAAAAGCGGCGCAGAGCTTGGCGAGGTCTACAAAAAAGAGCTTACAAGCGAGGTTACGGCAAAGCTTATGCTTGCGCTGCCCGACGTGGACGTTGAACTGCTTAAATCCGTAACAGCGGTTATGACCGTAAAAGAGCTTATGGGATTTAAGAACGGACTCGGCGCGGATATGGCGCCGCAACTCGCATCAAACAAAGAAAAAAAGCAGAATACAGACTATTCTCAATTCAGAATTTAGGAGGTAAAAATGAGTATTTCATTTAACGGTTACGAAAAAAGCATTATCACATTTGAAGCAGGCGACGGTCTTGCAGTAGGCTGCCCTGTTACACTTAACAGCAACGGCGAAGCAGTTCCCGCTTCTGCAAACAGCAAATTCATCGGTATCTGCACAGCAATCAGAAACGGCTGGGCAAGCGTTCAGACAGGCGGATACGCAACAGTAAAGTATTCCGACTCTGCACCGTCTTACGGCGTAACAATGCTTGCCACAGGCGCAAACAAAACAGTAAAGCCCGTAAGCGAAAACGGTATTTACTACAAGGTTGTAAAGGTGGACACCACAAACACAACCGCAGGAATCATTCTTTAATTACATAGGAGGTTAAAATACTATGGCATATGATAATCTGAAAATCGAAAAAGAACTTTACACATCCGGCAAGAGTTTTACCCAGGCGCTTGAAAGCCTTGACCCGTCGGAAAACTACGCAGGCACGTCGCTTGAGGGACTTGACGCATACCAGCGCCAGCTCAAGAGATTTGACATCAAGGTGTCCGGCTCGGATTCCGACACGGTTTCCAAGTTTTTCCAGACTTCCGACTCCTCCGCGCTCTTCCCCGAGTACGTGGCAAGAGCCGTAAGACAGGGACTCACCGAAGCCGATATCGTAAGCCAGATGGTGGCTGCGACAACCAACATCGACTCGCTTGATTACAGAGCGGTTGAAAGCATTATCGACGAGGATACGGACACACCCGAGCACATTATGGAAGGCTCGTTTATTCCGGAAACAACCGTTAAGCTTAAGGACACGCTTACTCCGCTTAACAAGCGCGGCAGAATGCTTGTTGCTTCCTACGAGGCGGTTAAGTTCCAGAAGCTCGACGTGTTTACGGTAATCCTTAAGCAGATCGGCGACTACATTGCAAGGTGCCAGACCTTTGACGCAATCAAAACAGTATGCACCTTCAGGCAGAGCGATATCCACACATTCTCGGGCGGTATCACATATTCCAACCTTGTTGATTTCTGGAATCTGTTTGACCCGTACAACCTTACAACCATCATCACGGACGCAAATACAATGTCCACAATCCTCAAGCTCAGCGAGTTCAGGGACGCGGTTGCAGGACTCAACTTCCACGGCACAGGCTCAATGATTACGCCGTTTGGCGCAAATCTTGTAAAGGCAAAGTGCATGGCAGGTCAGGACCTCATCCTCGGTCTTGATAAGAACTACGCGGTTGAAAAGGTACAGGCAGGCGATATTATCACTGACTTTGACAAGCTCATTGACCGCCAGCTTGAGCGTGCTACCGTAAGCTGCATTGCAGGCTTTTCACCTATTTTTGAAGGCGCATCACAGCTTGCCGCCTATTAATGCGGGGTGATTTGTATGATTGATATTGACAGCGTAACCGAAACCCTGTGCGCAATTTCCGGCATAAGCGCAGAAGAGATTGATAATTACACCGTGCTTATTCAGAATTCCATCAGCGTGGTAGAAAACGCGCTGCTTGATTCAAGCCTTGAAGATGACAGCAGAATTATCTACCTTGCCGCTACGCGTGCGTACTATAACATTATGCTTACAGGTACAAACGCGGACGACGTGAGCGGATTTGTTGCAGGCGACGTCAAAATCAACCTGCGCGCCCAGCCTGCCGAAAGCGCGCTTAAACTATATCAGGAAGCGGCGGAAGCAGTAAGCGGACTTGTGCGCGACAACGGTTTTGTTTTCAGAGGTGTCTGATATGCGTAGCTTTAGTCATACAATCAAAAAATACTTGAATATGGTTGGCCGCGAAGCAACCGTAATAAAAGCAAACGGCGGCGAAGATAAATTCTTCGCCGTTGTTGAGCAAACCTGGAAGCGAAACAAAACCAACTTCACCGACCGCGCGATGATTCCCGGCAGAGTTTACAACGAGTACTGCGAAATTCTTTGCCCGTACGACATCAACTTAAAACAGTACGGCAAAAACGACACCTTTTTAATCGAGGGCGAGTACTACGAGCTTTGCCGCGCAGAGCAGGTTGTGGCGTTTGGCGAGATACAGTTTTACAGAGGGATAATTAAAAAGATAAGAGAGGTTGATACAAATGTATTTGACTGATGAGGTAAACAGCTATATCGCGCTGCTTAAATCAAAGCCGTATTACGCCGACAAGTATGTGATTGCGGCGTACCCTTATGCTTACAGCCCCACAAGGCTTGACAGACCTCTTATTGCAGTTTCGCCCGGCGGTATTGAGGCAAAGTGCGCAGGCATAGGTTCAGACACATACTGCGCCACCTACGGGATACGCGTTGACGTTTTTGTGCCGCAGAGCAGCGGCACGCCCTGTGTTTCCGATGTTATAACAAAGATTGTTGACGACGCAAAGGAACTTTGCCCGATAGCGTACACGTCGAGCGAAATCACGGCGGAAAACAGTATTTCCTGCTTCAAGTCGAGAATTATGTTTAAGCACAGCGGCACCGTATAAGGGGGATTATTATGCAGGAACAGTACACATCTGAAATAAACAACGACACCGTGCAGGAAATCAGCGATTACCTGCAGCTTGATTCAAGAAGATACGATACCACTATAAAGGGGGACGAATGATGAACATAATGAAAATGGGCTACAAGGGTATGACCTTTGACGTTAACCCTTCGTCCGTCAAAACAGATTTCAGCAAAAAGGTTGCGATTAAAACCATACCCTTCGGCTTTGGCAAAAGCGCGGAAATCTGCAAAATGCCTGTAAAAATCACGGGCAGCGGCGTGTTCTGCGGCGAGAATGCAGGGCAGGACGCACACAAGCTTATGCAGATTTTTGAAAAAGGCGGCTCGTCATACCTGTTTATGCCGCGGCTTGCGCCGATTAAAGCGTTTTTTACCGACCTTACAATGCGCATTGGCGCTGACAGCGAGAGCATTGAATACACCTTTTCCTTTACCGAGGACTGCACTGAAAAGCGCAGCAGTTACCCGTTTGGATACACCTACGCCAAGGCAGGCGAAAACCTGTACGACATTGCAAACCGCTGCGAGGTAAGCACCGAATCGCTGTTTAACGCCAACGATTTTATGGATATGTTCTCTGTAAGAGAGGGTGACAAGGTATGGCTGCGATAGTTGCAGACCTTCGCTTTGTAACGGGCGAAAGCAGGGCGGTTGAAAAGCTGTACTATATGGAACTTACAGCCGACCTTGACGCCGCGTGCGACGGCTTGCGCCTGCGGTTTTGCAGCGAAAACGAGCCTGATGAAATCAGCGGCGTAACGCTTTTTATTGACGGCAAAAAGGTGTTTTGCGGACTTTGCGACAGGCAGGAATTCACAAGGGACAAAAACGGCAGCCGCGTGTTTGTTTACGCGCGGTCAAACGCCGCTTTGCTTGTGGATAACGAGGCTGCGCCCGCAACCTATGTTTCGCCAAGCACGAACGTGCTGTTTAAAAGCGAGGCAAAGAGGTTCGGCTTCAAAAACAGACTTCCCCACCTTGTGTGCGAGCACGAGTATTCGGTGGTTAAAGGCACTTCCTGCTACGGCGCAATCAACCGTTTTGTTAAAACAATGACACAGACCCCCGTCAGAGTAAACTGCGAAAACGAGCTTGTTCTGCCCGCCAGCAGCGAGGTTGCAGACCTTGACGGCGCAGACGTTATCCGCTTTAAAAAGTGCATAAACCGCGCGGCGCCGATTACAAAAATCGACTACAAAATCAGCGCGGACACGCCGTACATCCGCCACGTCAAAAGCAGAATGTGCGAAGAAAACGGCATTGTGCGCACACGCAAGCAGAATATATCGTCGCTGCCCGAATGGCAGAGGCAGTACACGCTTACCGACCTTCTGCAAAGCGCGGCAAAAGAGTACTACACAGCCGAGGCGGTTATTAACGGCTGCCGCTTTTTTGAACTCAATTCATCGCTGTGTTACCGCGCGGGCGGAATTTTGCCGCAAAGCGATTACAGGCTCAACCGCCTTGTGCTGACTTACGACGAAAACGGCGAAAACACAAAACTCGTTTTCCTTAAAACCAACGATTTGAAGGAGGTAACCTATGTGGCTGAGTAAAATGATTGGCAAAAACACGGCTGACAACAGGGCGCAAAAAGGCAGCATAACGATATCCGGCTCTGCCGATGTTGAGGCGCAGTACACCGCAGGGGCAAAGAGTATGCAGGCGTACACGCCTTACGGCTACACCTCTGCCGCACCGATTGGCGAGGAGGTTGCGGTTGTGCCGTCATCAGACGGTGAAATCGCGCTTGGCACGCGCTGCAAAGCAAGCGAGCTTGAGAGCGGCGAGGTTATGATTTCCTCGCTCGGCGGGGCAAAAATTATACTTAAAAACGACGGCACTGTCGTAATAAATTCTATGGTGATTAATCGGGAAGGAATGATTAACAGTGGCATATAAACTTGTTGACGGCGACTATGTTATAGCACCCGGACACACCGCACCAACAGAGTGCGACTACATTGACGAGCTGGCGCAAAACGCAATGGTTGTGCTTGGCACCAAGCGCAGTAAGTTTTACCCGAACAAGGACTTCGGCTCATATATTTACATTACAGATATGCAGCCTTTGCTTGCGTACCTTGACGCGGCTGCGCGGCAGGCGGTTGATCCGCTTGACGGCGTTTACATCAAAAGCGTCAGCCGCAGCGGTCAGGACACGGTGATTGTGCTGACAGCCAACGATACAGAAAGGACGGTGATAATTAAAAATGAAAATAACATATGATGAAATACTGCAGAATATGCAAAACGCGTTTTTTGAAAAATGCGGTCAGACCGCCGACGTTTACAGCGATATAGGCGTGCGTTTTCAGGCGGTTGCGAGCGAGCTGTTTAACCTTGCGTGCTACAGCGATTTTGTGCTTAAGCAGACCTTTGTGCAGACTGCAAGCGGCGAATATCTGGACAAGCACGCCGAGCTGCGCAATATGCAACGCAAAACGGCGGCAAAGGCGTATGGCAATCTGACGTTTTACACAGCCGAGATTTCGGAAAATGATATTGAGGTGCCGTCGGGAACAATATGTTCCGTTGAGGGCAGCGAGTACCTGCAGTTTGAAACTACCCAAAGCGCAGTTATCTCTGCAGGCGAGCTCAGCGTAACCGTGCCTGCCGCCGCGCTTGAAAACGGCGGCGCATACAATGTTAAGGCAGGCAAAATCACGGTGCTTGTAACACCGCCGGGCGGCATCAACCGCGTTGAAAACGCCGAGGCATTTAAGGGCGGCTGGGACGACGAAGGCGACGAAGCGCTGCGCAAAAGACTGCTTAAAGCCTACAGCGTGCCGCCTACAGGTCTGTCTAAAAAGAGCATTGCCGAATGTGTGATGAAGCTTGACGACGTGCTTGACTGCAACATTGTAAAGCGTGCCTCGAACACGCTTAACGTTTACGTAAAAACTAAAACAGGCACTATAAGCGAAACGCTTGAGGCGCAGATTAACAACGCCCTGCTTGTTGCGTATATCACGGTTGTTAACCCGATTATCCTGCACGCAACGCGCCGCGAATACAACCTGAGAATCACCGTTAACCCGACCGAGGGCAACAGTCAGGAAGTGATTGAAAAAATCCGCAGCGCGGTCAAGGACTACACCGACGGAATCAGAATCGGCGACAGCGTTAACCTTGCTGAAATCTACTATCTTGTGTCCTACAGCGCGCCTGTAAAGGACTGCGTGGTTTCGTCGCCGCAGGCTGTAAACGGCTTGATTAACGGACGCGAGGATTCCTACTGGATACCCGACGAAATCGTGGTGGAATGTTATGAATGAGATATTTAACAGGATGAAAGCGCTGCTGCAAAACGCAGGCATAAAGTTCACCGAAGGCGGAATTTCAAACGCGGAAATCTACGCCTACGCCGCTGCTATAAAGCACGTGTGGGAATACCTTACCGACGCGCTTGACGACGTTTTTATGCAGGGCGATTCCAATGCGGAAAGGTACGCGGCTTTGCTGAATATAGACAAAAACCGCTACACGCTTGCGGAACTCAAAGAAGAGATAAAAGACCGCCTTGCCATGAACTTTGCAACCGCCACGATTGCGGAACACGAAGCGGCGTTTGCGGCAGTGGGTTCCGGCAGCTACGACCTTTACCTTGATTCAGAGGACTACATTCCGCGGATGATTTTTTCCGGCGTGGATATTGAGGATTTGCCCCAGCTTGCAAAGTTCATTGACGCGTACACCTGCTCTTTCCAGCGGACGTATTACGACGGTAGCGGCATGACCTTTGACGACTGGGATACGTGGAACCAGACCTTCTGGACGCTTGATAAAATGGCGCTGCCGTTTAACATTATTGATTATTTAAGGAGTGATATGATTGAGTAGCACAAACAAAACACCTTACCTTGAACTGAACAACTGGGTGGGTTCGGATATCCCGAAGCGCACGGATTTTAACGAGGATAACAACATAATCGACCTTGCAATCAGCCGCCACGTTGAGGACACCGACGCACACACAACGACTGCTGAAAAGTCAAAAATCAACCAGCCCTTTGTGGTTGTGCCCTACACAGGCAACGGCAGCTCGTCGCGCCAAATTACAATAACAAACGATTTTGAACCCAAGTGGGGCATTGTGTTTAAGGTAAGCTACACGCCGTCCATTATGGATATTGACAACCGCACCGAGTATAACTACTTCGGCGTTTTTACAAATGTCGGCTCAAATATCGGGCTTTCGCTCAGCGGCAAAAAGCTCACCGTGCAGCAATCCGCAACATCTGTGCTCGGCAACGAAATCCGCAGTTATAACGAAAACGGCTCGGCATATGTCATTATTGCGTTCAGGTAAAAAAATTCTTTACATTAAGCCGTAAATATACTATAATAAGTTGTCAAAAATAAACAACTGATGACAAGAGGACAGATTTATGGCAGTATTTAAAGCATTTAAGGCGTTTCGCCCGTCTGTTAAAAATCAGGCGCTCATCCCTGCGCTTCCCTACGATGTTATGAACACCGAGGAAGCAAGAGAAATGGTTAAGGGCAATCCCCTTTCCTTTTTGCACGTTGACAAAGCACAGATTGACTTTGCTCGCGGCTTTGACCAGTATTCCCACGAGGTTTACGAAAAAGCAAAGAGCAACCTGCTTGCACTTGAGGAAAGCGGCAATATGGTGCAAGACGAAAATCCCTGCCTTTACATCTACCGTCAGGTAATGAACGGCAGAGCGCAAACGGGTATTGTGGGCTGCGCTTCGATTGATGATTACAAAAACAACATCATCAAAAAGCACGAGCACACGCTTGCTAAAAAAGAGCAGGACAGAATTAACCACGTTAATATCTGCGACGCGAACACGGGTCCGATTTTCCTGACCTACCGCGCTACTAACGAGATTAACGGTATGGTTTACGCGTGGACGAGAAGCCACGACGCTGTTTACGACTTTACGGCAGACGGCGTTAAGCAGACAATCTGGGTTGTTGACGACGCAGAGGTTTGCGAAAAGCTGCAAAACGCATTTGCAGAGATTCCTGCGCTTTACATTGCAGACGGTCACCACCGCTGCGCGTCCGCCGTTAAGGTTGGCGAAATGAGAAGGAAGAGCAACCCGAACTACACGGGCGACGAGGAGTTTAACTACTTCCTTGCCGTTGCTTTCCCCGACTGCGACCTTGAGATTATGGACTACAACAGAGTTGTAAAAGACCTCAACGCGTATTCGCTTGAAGGCTTTATTAAGAAAATCAGCGACAAGTTTGAAGTAAGCGAGCTTGACGAATGCAGAAAGCCGACTGAAAAGCATACATTTTCAATGTACTGCGAGGGCAAGTGGTACAGGCTTAAGGCAAAGGACGGTACCTTTAACGAGGCTGACCCCGTTGCAAGGCTTGACGTATCCATTCTGCAAAACAACCTGCTTGCGCCGGTGCTTGGCATCGACAATCCAAAGACCAACGACCGCATTGAGTTTATCGGCGGTATCAGAGGTCTGGGCGAGCTTGAAAAACGCGCAAACAGCGATATGAAGATTGCATTTGCAATGTATCCGACTACTGTTGACGACCTTATGTCGATTGCCGACGCGGACAAGATTATGCCACCAAAATCAACGTGGTTTGAGCCAAAACTACTGTCAGGACTGTTTATACATCATTTATCATAATAAAAAACACCTTCGTTTGAAGGTGTTTCAGCGTGTCGAAAAACCCAAGAAACAAATTCGACACGCTGTGAGGATGAACGAAAAAGATGCAGAATCCCGTTTTCTTGCGAACTTTGCTGTACGACGGTACCGCTTGTGAGCAAAAAACGGGAAACGCCAAAACCCGCAGAAACTCAATGTTTCTGCGGGTTTTCATAGATATTATTTATCAGGTACTTCGCACGCGGAGCGTCGGGGTCGCCGCTCCCTACTATTTCTCCTAAATAGTATTTCGGCGTGGTTATGCACTTTTTCGACAGCCTCAAACACCTTCGTTTGAAGGTGTTTTTTTAGTGAACAGTGGGCAGTTATTGTAGGGGACGGCGTCCTCGACGTCCCGCGGCGCGATGAGGTTATCGCGCCCTACATTTTTTCTATACGCCAGATAACCGATTCAAGCGGGTATGCAAGGCGAATCGGGTGCGGCACATTCATAAGGTACGAGCCGCTGCGGATTTTTTCGCCCTCGGGCGTGTTAACCCTGTACGTTGCGTTTTCATCAAGCCCTTTGAGCAGCACCGTTTTGAACTGGCGGTTGAAGAACGAGGTTGCGGTTGAGCAGATAAACAGCACGCTCTGGCTCTTGTCTTCGCTCACATACTGGTTTGCGTACATACCGTCCGCGCGGTAGTTCTTAAGCCTGTAAAGCTTGCCGAACTGCACAAGCTCGCGTATATCCTTGTAAAGCGCAATGTAATACTTGCACTTTTCTATATCCTCATCAGTATAATTCAGCAGGTTTGAGCCGATTGACAGCGAGCCCTGCATAGACACGTTGAACCTGAAGTCAAGCGAGGTCGGACGGCTGTGCGAGTTCCAGTCCGTTACCCACGCGCGCATACTCTTGCGCGGATAAAGCATGGAGAAGCCGCGCTGAATCTCAAGCCTGTCAACTGGGTCGGTATTGTCCGAAGTCCACGCCATATCAAAGTGCTCAAGCGCACCGTATTCCGCCCTGCCGCCGCCTGACGAGCAAGCCTCAATCTGCAGGTAGGGATACTTCTCCTTAAGCTTATCGGCAACGTCGTACACGGCAAGCGTGTGCAGATACCACAAATCACGCTGATTTTCAAGGTTGGGCGCGCCGATTTCGGAAAACGGGCGGTTCATATCCCACTTGATGTATCTGATGTTGTGCGCCGCAAGCATTTTGTCCATAACGTCAAAAACGTACTGCTTAACCTCGGGCATTGTGAGGTTGAGCACAAGCTGATTGCGCAGCAGGCTTGGTTTGCGCTTGTCGTAGTGATAAGCCCATTCGGGGTGTTCGCGGTAGAGGTCGGAATCCTCGTTAACCATTTCAGGCTCAAACCACAGACCGAAGTCCATGCCGAGCGCATTTACGCCGTCAATGAGTTCGTCAATGCCGTTTGGGAATTTTTCCTCATTAACGTACCAGTCGCCGAGTCCAGCGTGGTCATCCTTGCGCTGACCGAACCAGCCGTCGTCCATAACAAACAGCTCACAGCCGATATCAGCGGCAATCTTCGCAAGCTTAAGCTGACCTTCCACATTGACGTCAAAGCCCGTTGCTTCCCACGAATTATACAGAACGGGCAGCGGCTTTTTGGCAAAACTCTTCGGCAGGATATTATTGACTGCAAAGTCGTTCATCTGGTTGCTCATTTCGGCAAAGCCGTTTGTGTAGCCTATGTACGCCTTGGGCGTGGTTATACTTTCGCCCGGGTGCAGAATTTTGGAAAAATCGAAGTCGTTAAGACCGATTGTAATACGCGTCATACCGATAAAATCGCGCTGCGCTTCCATCTTGAAGTTGCCGCCCCAGCCGAGCGCAACAAAGTACACGTCGCCAAAATCCTCGGTAGCGTTTTTAGACATAATCAAAAACGGCGAGTTAACGTGACCTGTGGTGCCGCGGTGCGTTTCAAACCTGATAGAGCCTGCCTTAAACGGCGAGGTTTCAAGCTGGAATTCGCCTGCCCACGAGCCGTTTGTGTTTGTGATATCGTAAATATCCTCCGACGGCAGCATAAGCTCTGCGCTCATCAGTTTTTCAATAGTAAGGTCGTGCTCGGACGCGTTGATTACTGTTGCATAGCGTGTGATGATATCGTCGTTGCCCGACCAGCGGTAGTGCAAAATAATGTCTATATCGTAAGCCTCGTCCGTGAGGGTGATATCAAGCATTCCGTCGTGCTGCTTTGCGTCCTTAAAGGTAAGCACAGTGTCGCGGCATTTGTCGTAATACTCGCACTTGAAGGCGCAGCTGCGGTAACGCGTGCCGCCGAAGGGCGAATACTCTTCAGAAATATAATCGAGTTCCGAGTGGTTTGAGTTGCGTTCCCACTCGGGCGACACATTGTAATCGTCCGCGCAGGCTTTTTTGCCCCAGTGAATGTGGCGCACAATGCCTTCGTTGCTGACGCCCATAACGTAGTGGGTGTTTTTAGTTTCAATTACAAAAATCTTTTCCATAACAATCGCCCCTTTGGTTGCAGTTCAGTTTTATCATACTTTATTTGCAGGCAAATGACAAGCAAAAAATAATATTATTATGCTATTAATTAACATTGACAAGTATTTGCAAAATTGTTATACTTAATCTATATTGATATGTTATATAGTGAAAAGGTGAGATTTATGGAAAAAAACAGAGTAAGTATTAAAATTTGCGGCTCAAGTTACACCATTGTTACCGAGGACGACCCTGCATACGTTGAGGAACTTGCAGAGCTTATAGACGAAGAGATGAAGTCCGTTGCACAGAGTTCCCCGAGCTTGTCCACCACGCAGTGCGCAGTGCTTGTAGCGCTTGACCAGGCTGACGCGTGCAAAAAAGCCACCGCTTCTGCAGATAATCTGAGAGCACAGATTAAGGATTATCTTGAGGACAGCGCAAGAGCACGCATGGAAGTTGACGTTGCAAGGCGCGAGATTGAACGCCTTAACAGGGAAAACAGCAACCTGCGCAGCAGGCTTGCCGGCAAATAAGAGATTACTTGGTGCGGGTGTTTTTTTGCCCGCACTATTATTATATAAGAGGAATTATGGAACTTGAAATTCTTGCCCCCTGCGGCAGCGCGGAGAGTCTGACCGCCGCCGTAAGGTGCGGCGCAAACGCGGTTTACCTGGGCACAAAGGATATGAACGCCCGCCGCGGCGCGGACAATTTTGACGGCGAAAGCCTTAAAAATGCAATTGAATATGCGCACTCGCACGGCGTTAAAGTGTATATAACGCTGAACACGCTTGTAAGCGATGACGAAATGGGCGCGGCTCACGCCATAGTGCTTGAAGCGCTGAAATGCGGCGCGGACGCGTTTATTGTGCAGGATTTGGGCGTTGCAAAAATGATGCGCGACTGTTTCCCGACTGCCAAGCTGCACGCGTCAACACAGTGCAGCGTAAGCACGCCCGACGGCTTTAAGGCGCTTGAAAGTATGGGCTTTGCGCGCGCTGTTATTCCGCGCGAAATGAGCCTTGACGAGATTAAGGAAATCCGCCGCTCAACCGATATGGAACTTGAAATGTTTGTGCACGGCGCGCTTTGTATGTGCGTCAGCGGACAGTGCTACCTGTCGGGTATGCTTGGCGGCAGAAGCGGCAACCGCGGACTTTGCGCACAGCCGTGCAGGCTTGCGTTCAGCGCGGATAACTCGGGCTCGTGCGACCTGTCGCTAAAGGATTTAAGCCTGATTTCGCACATAAAGGAGATTGAGGGCACAGGCGTGATTAGCCTTAAAATCGAGGGCAGAATGAAGCGCCCCGAGTACGTTGCGGCGGCTGTTACCGCCTGCAAAAAAGCGATTGATGGCGCCTATGTGCCCGATGACGAAGCGGTGCTTAAAAGCGTATTTTCGCGCTCGGGATTTACGGACGGATACTTTACGGGTACGCGCGCAGATATGTTCGGCACAAGGCAGAAAGAGGACGTTGTTGCCGCGGCAGGCGTGCTTAAAGAGCTTGCACACCTTTACGATAACGAAAATCCCCTGCTGCCGATTGATATGGCGTTCACCTGCCGCAAGGGCGAGCCCGTTACGCTGACGGCGAGCGCGCTCGGCAAAACGGTTACGGTAACGGGCGCAACGCCCGAAAAAGCGATAAACAAGCCGATAACTGCAGAGAGCGTTACCGCAAGGCTTGAAAAGCTTGGCGGCACACAGTTTTACGCGCAGAATGTAAAGGTTGAGCTTGACGACGGTCTGATTGTGCCTGCAAGCGGCATAAATGCCCTGCGGCGCGACGCAATTGCAAAGCTAACTGCAAGTGAAAACACAGACGTTCCCTGCACAGAACACACGGCAAAACCACCGCGCGAAAAAGCGGCAAAGCCGTACTACACAGCGCGCTTTGCAAGCGCAGAGCAGATACCCGAAAACCACGGCTTTAAGCGCATTTTCCTGCCAATTTGGGAAAGTGACGAAGCGTTTGTTAAGCACGGCGCAGGCGTTGAGGTTCCGCGCGGACTTTTCGGCGCAGAAGCGCGGCTAAAAAGCGACCTTGCGCACCTTAAAGCAATCGGCGTTACAAAGGCGCTTTGCGGCAACCTCGGCGCGTACAAAACGGCGCAGGAACTCGGCTTTGAGGTGTACGGCGACTTCGGGCTCAACGTGTTTAACAGCGAGAGCGCGGCTATGTTCAACAGCCCGATTTTATCTTACGAACTCACGCTCAGGCAGGCAGGCAGAATCAACGCCGACGACATTGGCGTTATCGGCTACGGCAAGCTGCCGCTTATGCTGACTCGCAACTGCCCCGTTAAAAACCGCACAGGCTGCGAAAAATGCAAAAAGCACGGCGTGCTGACAGACCGCAAGGGCTATGAGTTCAAGGTTAAATGTTCGCCCTACCCGTGCGTGGAAATTTACAATCCGCTGCCGGTTTATCTTGGCGACAGAATGGACGAAATCACCACCGATTTTATACACTTTTACTTTACCGACGAGGCGAAAGAGGATATTATACATTTGGTGAACATGTATAAAAACGGCGATAAAATGTTTGATAATTACACAAGAGGTCTATACTACAGAGGGGTAAAATAAATGATGATTCTTGCATCGCAAAGTCCGCGCAGGCGCGAGCTTTTAAAATACATAACAGACGATTTTGCCGTTAAGGTAAGCGACGTTGACGAAACCCTGCCAAACGGCGCTTCACCGAGCGCGGCGGTAGTATACCTTTCGCAAATCAAGGCGCGCCCGTTTGCTGCGGTGGGCGACACGGTTATCGGCGCGGACACGGTGGTTGCAATCGACGGCAAAATACTCGGCAAACCCACTGATAAAGCGGATGCAGCGGCAATGCTGCGCGAGCTCAGCGGCAAAACGCACAGCGTTTTTACGGGCGTTACGGTGATTAAGGACAATCATGAACGCTCGTTTTACTGCGAAACAAAGGTGAAGTTCTATCCCCTTACCGACAGTGAAATCGAGCGCTACATCGCCACGGGTGAGCCGCTTGACAAGGCAGGCGCATACGGCATACAGGGCTACGGCTCGCTACTCGTTGAGGGCATTGAGGGCGATTATTTTAACGTTGTGGGGCTGCCTGTAAGCCGTTTAAATCGGTTTTTAATGGAAATGTGACGTTTATTTGTCTAAATTGCCGATTTGTTAAAAAAATCATTGAATTATTGATTTTTATATGTTAAACTTATATTGAGGCAAATTTACATTCTTTATTATTTATTTGAAAGGAGTATGTTATGGCAGCGGATTTACATTGTCACACAAAACTGAGCGACGGCTCTGTCGGTATTGAAGATCTGATCGTTATAGCACACAAAAGCGGAATTGATACCATTGCCATAACAGACCACGACTGCATTGCAGGAACAGTACGCGGCCAGGTTATAGGCAAGCGCTACGGCGTTACGGTTATTCCGGGTGTTGAACTTTCTGCATTTGACAGCGACGCAGGTAAAAACGTGCATATTCTTGCATACCTTTCCGACGCACCGGACAGGCTTGAGGGCGTGTGCAAGCGCACCTCGGTTGCGCGCAAACGCGCAGGTCAGATTATGATGCTTAAGGTAGCGGCACGTTTTCCGATTACGAGCGACTTCATTATCTCGCACGCAAGCGGCTCGACAAACCTGTACAGGCAGCACATTATGCACGCGCTGATGGACGCAGGCTACACGGACGAAATCTTTGGCGACCTGTTTAAAACCCTGTTTTCGGAGGACAGCGAGTCAAACGTGCTTGCACCTACGAAGTATCCTACTGTTAAGGAAGTTATTGACGAGGTTCACAACGCAGGCGGCATTGCAGTGCTTGCGTACCCCGCAAAGTTTGATAACTTTGACGAGATTGAAACTTATATCGAAATGGGGCTTGACGGCGTAGAGGTATGGTCGCCGTACAATTCGGAAGAGCAGGTTAAAATGCTCACTTCCCTTTGCAAAAAGAAAAAGCTGCTTATGACAGGCGGCTCGGACTTCCACGGCATATACGGCGAACACACGGTAACAGTGGGCTCGTACACCACGCCGCAGGAGCATCTGGACAAGCTGCTTGGCTACAAGGCAAAGAAAAAAAGAGCGGCGCGCCGCAAGGAACGCGAAGCCGCAAAAAGAGAAGAAGCATAAAGTAAGCGACACCGCACGGTGTCGCTTTAATTTTGTGCATTAGTTTATTAAATCGTATTACAGAATAGTCCAGTTTTCGACTTTGCAGCCGCCGTCAAGGTAAATGAACGCCTTGGCTTTTTTTGCTGCCGTTTTTTCCACAACAACGTTGTAAAAATCTTCGTCAATGCAAAGACGAGTCCAGACAACATTGTTCTTAATCGGCATAACGTCGTCCTCATCGTCCCAGTTTGAGGAGTGAACGCTTGCGGTTAACTGCTTGTCGTCGTCATTGTCGTAGTAGCCTACATAGTAGAAGGTGTAGCCCTTTTCGCTGCACGCTGTGTCAAAGAACTTGGAATCCCACTCCGTGCCGTCAAAATTCTTTTTAACGGTGGCAGGATTAACTGACATGGAATCGGAATGCTTTGTGTAAATTCTGCTGTACGGACCGTATTCGTCTGTAATTCTGACGTGAACAAGAGTTGAATCGTTGTAGCATCTCGCAACATAAGTTCTGCCGAATGCGCTGAACTTTGCCGTATTGCCCGACTTGGTGTAGTTTACGGTCTTTTTCTTTTCGCTGTCCATGCCGTAAACATTAACCGTTACCTTGCCCTTGCCGTTAAAGCGGAACTCATAAATATCGTCGCCCGCGGCAATATAAGTGCTTACGTCGCGCCATGTGCCTTTGAGGTTTTTGTCAACATTAAGCACGGTTTTAACCTTAATGGCTTTGGTGTAATAGCTTGACGTTCTGCCCTTTTTGATAGCGCGAACGCGGAAATAATAGTACTTTTTAGCCTTGAGGTTTTTAACAGTTGCCGCCGTTGCGGAAACGTTAACCTTTTTGGCGTTTTTGAAGTTTTTGTTTAAGCTGTACTGAACCGTGTACTTTGCAGCGCCCTTAACCTTGCCCCACTTAACGCGAACGGAATTTGTGGTTGAGGTTACAACCTGCAGATTCTTCGGCGTTGCAAGCCTTGAAGCAGCAAGCGCTGTGGTAGGCGCAAGCATACAAATCGCCAGTACAAGACAGATAATTGATTTTGTGATTTTTTTCATTATTTTACAAACTCCTTTGTTACATTAACAATATTTTCTGCCGAGAGACTGAACTGCTTGAGGAGGTCCTTTGCAGGGCCTGAATGACCGAACTCGTCGTTAACGCCGATGCGCTTAACGGGAGTCGGGCACTTTTCTGCGAGCGCCGAGCAAACAGCTTCGCCGAGACCGCCGATGACATTGTGTTCCTCAACGGTGATAACCTTGCCCGTTTTCTTTGCCGAAGCGATGATTAAATCCTCGTCAAGTGGCTTGATTGTGGCAATGTTGATAACCTCGGCGCTGATGCCGTCAGCCTTAAGCTGCTCTGCCGCGCTGATAGCCTCGGCTACCATAAGGCCGTTTGCCACGATTGTAACGTCCGTACCCTCGCAGATAACCTCGCCCTTGCCGATTTCAAACTTATAGTCGTCGCCGTGGAACACCGGCACAGCAAGCCTGCCGAAGCGAAGGTAAACAGGACCTTCGTGGTAGTAAGCAGCCTTGACAGCCTGGCGTGCCTCAACATCGTCAGCCGGGCAGATAACAACCATACCGGGGATTGAGCGCATAAGCGCAAAATCCTCGCAGCACTGGTGGCTTGCGCCGTCCTCGCCCACGCTGATACCTGCGTGAGTTGCGCCGATTTTTACGTTGAGATGAGGATAGCCGATAGAATTGCGAACCTGCTCGAACGCTCTGCCTGCTGCAAACATTGCAAAGCTTGACGCAAACGGCACAAAGCCCATAGTCGCAAAGCCTGCGGCGATACACATCATATCTGCCTCTGCAATACCGCAGTTTATGTGGCGTTCGGGGTACGCCTTTTTGAAAATGCCTGTTTTTGTAGCAGCAGAAAGGTCGGCGTCAAATACAACAAGCTTGTCCGCGCCCTCGCTGTAGAGTTCCTTGAGCGCGTTGCCGTAACTTTCGCGCGTTGCGATGTTCTTAACTTCTGCCATATCTTACGCCCCCAGTTCCTTAAGTTTAGCGGTGAGCTCGTCAACCGCGATTTTGTATTCGTCGTCGTTCGGCGCTTTGCCGTGCCAGTCAACCGCGTTTTCCATATACGAAACGCCGAGACCTTTAACCGTTTTCATCACAATGCCGAACGGCTTGCCGCTGCTCTTATGGAACGCGTCAAACGCCTTTTCAAGCTCGTCAAAATCGTTGCCGTCAATCACAACAACGTCAAAACCGAAGGCTCTCATCTTATCGTCAATCGGCTCTGCGCTCATTACATCTGCGCACGCGCCGTCAATCTGCAAGCCGTTTGAGTCGATAATAACGCAGAGGTTGTCAAGCTTATACTGAGCGGCAAACATCATTGCCTCCCAAACCTGACCTTCCTCAATTTCGCCGTCGCCGAGCAGGGTGTAAACGTTGATGTCCTTATCCATAAACCTGGCAGCCTTTGCCATGCCTGCCGCAACGCTGATGCCCTGACCGAGCGAGCCCGTGCTCATATCAACGCCGGGAACGGTGTTCATATTCGGATGTCCCTGAAGGTACGAGCCGATGTGGCGCAGCGTTTTTAAATCCTCAACGGGGAAAAAGCCCTTGTAAGCAAGCGCGCTGTAAAGTCCCGGCGCGCAGTGACCTTTTGAGAGTACAAAGCGATCCCTGTCCTCCCACTTGGGCTCGTCTGTTTTATAGCGCATTTCGCTGCCGTAAAGGTAAGCAAAAACATCTGCAGCGGAAAGCGAGCCGCCCGGATGCCCTGCCTTTGCTGCGTGCGTACTTTCGATAATTCCCATACGAATCTGAGTTGCAAAAACCTGCAGCTCTTTCTTTTTAATATTGTCCATCGGATTTCACCCCTTATAATTTGTCCTTTATATTGTAACAAAAAATCAAAAAAAGTGCAATATTAATAAGTTTATATTGAAATACTTTGTTAATTATGTTAAAATAAACCATATTATTTAATTACAGGAGATGTTTTTTATGAAAATTGCTAACGAATATGCTCCGAGTTATGATGTCCAGAGCAATACCGATTTTTCGGTAGAGCAGATTACGGACATCTGTAATAACATCGGACCCCGTAAACCCGGCTCGCCCGAAGAGCTTAAGGCTCAGAAGTTTATGCAGGAAACTCTGGATAAGCTTTGCGATAAGACCGAGATTGAAGATTTTACACTTCACCGTCAGGGCTTTATGGGCTTCATTCCGTTCACGGTATGTATGGGTGTTGCGTCGGTATTTGTTAACTGGTTCGGCAAACCGATTATCGCGTTTATTATGTGCATTCTTGCATTCGTTCCGCTTCTTCTTGAATTCCTTATGTACAAGGAATTTGACGATTTTCTTTTCCCGAAGCAGACATCGCACAACCTTATCGGCACAAAGGCGCCCAAGGGCGAAACCAAGCAGAGAATCCTGCTTGTAGGTCACAGCGACAGCCAGTTTGAATGGCCGATTAACCTGCTGCTCGGCGGACTCAGGGCTAAACTGATGGTTGAGGTTCCCGCTGTTGTTGGTCTTGTTATTCAGACAATCTTTGCACTTGTTTGCGCAATCGCAGGCAAGGGCGGCGCTGCAGGCGACATCACAAGCGCAACTTGGTTCTTCAAGCTGTTCTTCATCGTAAGCATCATCTTTATTCCGTTTGAGATTTCGTTCATCTTCTTCCAGAGCTGGACAAAATCTGTTCCCGGCGCTTCAGACAACCTTTCCGGCTGCTATGTAGGTATCGGCACACTCAAAGCTCTGCGCGAGGCAGGCGTTGACCTTGAACAGACAGAAGTTCGCGTTATCTGCTCCGGTTCAGAGGAAGCAGGTCTGCGCGGTGCAAAGGCATACGCAAAGGCTCACGAAAAAGAGCTTAAGGACATTCCTACAATCTGCATCGGTCTTGACACTTTCAGAGACCTTGAGGATATGGCTGTTTACGACCGCGACCTTTCCGGCACGCTGCAGCACGACTGGGGCGTAAAGAACCTTGTAAAGAACGCTGCTTCAAACTGCGGCTTTGACCTTAAGTTTGAGTCAATCTACATCGGTGCTTGCGACGCTGCTGCATTTGAGCAGAAGGGTATCCCGTCAACAGGCTTTGCTGCTATGGATCCGGCACCTGCCGACTACTACCACACCCGCAAGGACAATCCGGAAAATCTTCGCCCCGAGGCTATCGCCGCTGCAATCGACATTATGATTGAAACCGTTTGCATGTACGATAAAGAAGGCCTTCCGAAAAAAGCATAAATCGACATTATTAAAAGGCTTGCCGCGGCAAGCCTTTTGTTTTTTGTAGGGAGCGCTGACCACAGCGCTCCGTTTTTGCGCGTTCTTTTTATTGACTACGATGATAAAAAATGCTACAATGAAATTGCCAAATATATCACAAGTTAATATTTTTTCACTGATTACGTATGCTATTTTTATCTTTTTTGATAAAAATGCATGCTCTTATTTGCATACTAATCAGTGTATTATATGTGATATGTTTGGCGACAGTTGAGCTTGCGTTTTTTGCGTACAGCTTAGCTGTACGCTTTTTATATTTTAAGGAGGAATTATTTTGGCGTTAGTTCCGGCTAAATGCACTCAGTGTGGTGCTAATATTAATATTGATAATGAATTAGAAGCGGCTGTTTGCGAGCATTGCGGCACACCCTTTATTGTTGAAAAAGCAATAAATAATTATAATACTACAATAACTAACAATAACGATTTTTCGGGCGCAAATATTAATGTAGTCAGCGCGGATATTGATAATCTGTTAGAGTTAGCAGAAATGGCTATCGATGCTAAGAATGGTGATGAAGCGCTTGAGTATTCAAACAGAGCATTAGAAATTAACCCTAAGTCCTACAAAGCTTGGCTAATAAAAATGAAAACCGTAGAATATAGTTCTACTGTTGGAAACACAAAGAATAATGAGATTATTAAATATGGTAATAAGGCAATCGAGAACAGCAACAACAATGAAGATGTTAAAAAAGAAGTGTATAAATACTATATAAACCGTGCAACAAATTTGTTGATGATTGGTATTAATTCTTTAAAGGATACCGCAAAAGTTAAACAATTATTAGCAATCTCGCCGTCCGGTGTTGCAAAAGGTGATACCGCAACAAGAATACTATATTTAAATCTTGGCAATGAAGCGTTAAAACTTAAAAGAGAAATTCCAAAGGAATATATTAAACAAGATAGCGAATTGCAAGAACGTATTGTTATATTAGCTAAATTATATTCCAGTATGTGTGAAGCAGACGTTGAAAGAATATCTATCTATGGTTTAAAACTAAATCCCGCTGCATTGGAAACACGTGAAAAAGTATTATTAGGTTTTAAAGAGTATTTACCTGAAGAAAAAGCAGATGAAATAAAAAACGAAGCAGTAAAAAAGAATAATGAAGGCTGCTATGTTGCAACTGCGGTTTACGGCTCGTATGATTGCCCGCAGGTTTGGACGCTGCGTCGTTATCGTGACAATCAACTTGCACAGACTTGGTACGGCAGAGCGTTTATCCGCACATATTACGCAATCAGCCCGACCATCGTTAAATGGTTTGGAGAAACGAATTGGTTTAAGAGTATGTGGCGCGGCAAGCTTGACAGAATGGTAAATAACCTTAACTCAAACGGCGTTGACAACACGCCGTACAACGACAAAGAATGGTAAAAAACATAATATAGGGGAGGATCTCCTGACCCTCCCATTAAACTTTAGGGCGGATTGGGAAATCCGCCCCTACAAATTGTTCTGCATTAACGGTTTTGAACTTGTAGGGGCGATTCACGAATCGCCCGCTATTTTTGTTCAAGCAACTTTTTTCGGGTCATTCGTGAATGACACCTACGTTTCTATTTAATCAAATCGTTCTCTTTAATGTAGTTAACTACCTCGTCAACCGTGGTGAACGCAAGCGCAACCGTGGTGTCTGCAGCGCCGTAGTAGATAGCGATTTTGCCGCTTTCCGCATCTGCAAGTGCAGAGCACGGGAACACTACATTCGGCACGTCGCCGACTGTTTCGTAAAGCTCGTGCGGTGCAAGCAGGAAGCTGTCTGCCCTGTGCAGTACCTTCCACGGCTCGTCCCTGTCGAGGATTGCAGCGCCCATGCTGTAGGTAAAGCCGTTGCAGCTTGTGAGCACGCCGTGGTAGAACATCAGCCAGCCCTCGTCAATCTCAATCGGTGTAGGACCTGCGCCGATTTTTGTTTTTTCCCAGAACTGCTCGGGCTTCATAACAAATCTGTACTTGCCCCAGTATTCAAGGTCTTTGCTGCGCTCAATAAAGATGTCGCCGTACGGGGTGTGACCTCTGTCGCACGGGCGTACAAGCAGCATAAATTCGCCGTTTATCTTCTTCGGGAAAAGCACGCCGTTTCGCGCAACGGGATAAGTAGCGTCCTCAAACTGTTCCCACGTTTTAAAGTCCTCGGTAGCCGCAATGCCGATTGTGGTGCCGTTTGGGGTAAGGTTAACCCATGAAAGATAGTACTTGCCCTCAATTTCGCAAAGGCGCGGATCGTAGCCGTTAAAGATAACCTTGTCGTCAAGCTCCCAGTTGATTGCGTCCTTGCTGTAACCCGTAACAATGTTGTGGTACCTTGTTACATCGTCCACGCGGAAAACGCCTGCAAAGCCGTCGCCGTAAGGAACAATTGCAGAGTTAAAAATACTGTTTGCCTTGTAGAGGTTATCCCTTGTGATAATCGGGTTTTCGTCGTAACGCCACACGGGATATCTGTATCCCTCAGGCTTGTCCTGCCACGGGATATTAGGAATTGCCTCGCCAATAATCTTTGCCATAATAACACCTCACTATAGTTTATTTAATATTTATTGTTACGGTTTGCTCGCCTGCAGGCGTCTTAACGCTTATCAGGCTTGCGCCGCCGTCATACTCTTCAAGCACTTTGATTTTAGTACCGTCAGCAACCTCAAACGGCTTGTGAACATAGATAATGTTTTCGCCCTTGCCGCTTGCGTTAAAATTGAGCGTGAACACATTGTTCTGCCTGTCGTAGCCGTACTTGATGATGTCGCCTGCAACCGCAACGGGGTGCGTTCTGCTGAGCATACCCATAAGCGGTGCGTCAAGGTCGTCGCCGTGGTAATCCCAGTACATCTGACCCCACTGCATCTCGTCAAAAAAGTCAAGCAGCTCGTTTGCGTGGCCGAACCACGATGTGTCCGTATTGTCGCTGCAGCCGCCCCATTCGCCAACGATAACGGGAACGTCAAGGCGCAGCTGCGTTCTGCGCATTTCGCCAAAGAACGCCTTAACCCTGCTTGCGTTTGCGTACTGGTAAAGCGGCGTGTCAACCGCAAAGTCGTACGCGTGCGGACCGAAGCACTGATTTGCCTCGCGCTTGCCGTTAACGCTGATGGGCGACGCGGACTGCTTTACGCCGCTGTTGCAGATGTAGCTCTGTTCCATCATAACAATACCGTTTTGCGTAACCTCGCGGATTGCGGCAGTAGTTTTGTTAAGGAACGGCGTGTATTTTTCCTGGTCAAACTGCTGTTCAACCTTATCAATGCGGTAAACCGCGTCGCGGATAACGTCGCCGCCGATGCAGTCGAGCATTGTGCGTGTGTCGCGCTTAAGGGCAGATTTAAGCAGCTTGCCCCTGTTTACCTTTTTGCTGAAGGCAACCGTTTTTGCAACGCCGCCAACAAGGCGGGCAAACATCTTGTTGCTGTACGAACCCGGGAACGGCTCGTTCATCAAATCAAAGCCGAACAGCGCAGGGCTGTCACCATAGCGCTTTGCGAGCATCTGCCACAGGTCGCAGTATCTGTCCTGCAGACCTCTGCCGGCAACCTCGGTGTTGTTCCAGAAATGGTCAAATTCTTTCCTTACCCATTTGCCGAAAAAGTAGCCGTCCGCCCACACGAATATCGGCATCCTCGGCTTTGCGCCGTCTGTAATAGCCGCCCAGGACGGTGCGCCGTCGCCAACGCATTCGCCGTCGTTTTGCGAGTACAGATCCTGGTGCATATCAAGCAGAATGTAAACGCCGTACTTTTCCGCAAGGGCAAAAATCTTATCAATCGACTCAAGGTAACTTTCGTTATATTTGCCCATTTCAGGCTCAAGGTTCTGCCACGTTACCGCAAGGCGGATGATATCAAAGCCGCGCGCCCTGTACTTTTTAAAGAATTCCTCGTCAAGATTGTAGCGAAACTCCGTGCAGTTAACAAGCTTATCGTCGATATTCATACCGTTGAACAGCCTTGTTCTGCCTTTTGAATCCACAAATCGCAGTTTGCTGGTTGTGATTTTTTCCATAATTTACTCCTCAAAAAATTTAAACAGTTCGTACATTTTGATTATATACGAACTGTTTTGTTATTTCAATGAATAATTTATTAATTATATTTAATTTTAAACAGCCGCGCGCCGTGCGGTGCAACCGCAGCCTTAAGCATATTTTTTGTGCTGCCGAGTTCTGCCTTTTGCCATATGTCGTAAACGGAAACCTCTGCGCCGTCGTCAAGCGGCATTGATATTTCCTGCTCTTTTTCGCCGGTGTTGAACAGCGCCGCGTAGGTGCAGCCGTCGCCGTTTGCAACCCAGATAACCTTGTCGCCGTCGCGGCAGAGTTCCTTTGCACCAAAGGAATTTTGGTTCATATCCATATACTCGCTGTTTGTTAAGAGCGACAGAGTGAATTCATCGTTTTCGGGCAGGTTGCCGCCAATCATCAGCGGACTTCTGAAAATGCCCCAAAGCGTCATAAGCGTATAGTGCTCGGGCACGGTAAACTGGCTCATGCGGTTGTTTGCGCCGTAGTACGTGCTGTTTTTTGCAATCCTGCCGATTGGCAGCATATCGCAGTCGGGGAAGTTGCCGGGCGCGGTCACGCCTTCCCACTCCTTGCACCTGTCAAACATATCGTAAAGCTTATCCCATTTATCCCAAAAATCGCCCGTAAGCCGCCACATATTGGCATTGTCGCAAAGGTGCTGTGCCTTGTCGCGAAGCGCAGGACCGGGAGAGAGCGAAAGCACGATTTTTCTGCCGCAGTTATCAATGGCTTTGCGCAGCATCTCAATCTCATAATCCGCGCTGTAGGGGTTATCCCACTTACGGAATTCCGTAACGCAGATATCATCGCACTTGATAAAATCAACGCCCCACGCAGCATACATATTAATAATTGAGTTGTAGTATTCCTGCGCAGCCTCACAGTTTTTTACACCGTACATATCGGTGTTCCACGAACATACGGAAAAGTGGTGCGCAATCTCGCGGCAGGTGGATTTGCTGCCGTAAATCGGGCAGTTTTGCGCCACAGCCTGACGCGGAACGCCGCGCATAATGTGGATGCCGAACTTGAGCCCAAGCGAGTGAACGTACTCTGCAAGAGCAGTGAATCCCCTGCCGTCCTTCGCGCTCGGAAAGCGGTTTGGCGCAGGCATAAGTCTGCCGTAGCCGTCCATTTCAAGCTCGGCAAAATTGTTGTAGTCGTTGCTGTACGCCTTAGGCTCGTACCACTGGATGTCGCAAACAACGTACTCCCAGCCGTACTGCTTTAGGTTTTGCGCCATATAGTCGGCATTTTCTCGTATCTGCTGCTCTGTTACCGCTGCGCCGAAGCAATCCCAGCTGTTCCAGCCGAGCGGCGGTTTTTCTGCCCATTTTTTAAACTGCGTCATATCATTTTACCCCCTGCGTTTTATGTGGATATTATACCACACGCAGGGGCAAAAGTCCATTGTTTTATGAGGCTGCAAGGCTGTCCTCCTGCGCTTCGCTCTGCGCGCTGCCAACGCGTTCGGCAAGCCTGTAGCCTGCGGCGGCACACGTAATCGGGTTAAATATCGGCAGGGTGTCGTTAACGGTTATAACCGCGTCAAACCGTGTGAACTCGTCCTCAATGCTCTCGGTTGTGAACAGCACAATTTTTGCGCCGAGCGTTTGCAGGCGGTTGAGGTAAACGTCGGTAAAAATGCCCTTTTCCTTTGATGTTTCAAACACAAGCACGGCGGAGTTGAGCAGAAGCTCTGCAGGGTAGTTCACAAGCTCTGACAGCGGCACGGCGGCGCAATCCTTTTTTGCAACGCGGCGGATTTTATCCGCAGTTTCAAGCGCTGTGGGATAGTCGGTTGCGTTTGCGCAGGCGTACACATTTTTGCACTGCACAACTATATTTGCCGCGGCGGCGAAGGCGGTGTTATCCTTAACTGCAGAGGCGATTTTGCCCGACAGCAGTTCCGCCATTTTGAGCGCCATTGTATAGTACATATCGGTTACAACGTCGTCCTTAACGCCGATGTGCAGCGCGAGCAGCGCAAGCGACATACCGCTGTAAATAAACGGGCGAAAAAGCGAATTGTCGTAGTAGTCGCTGTCCGTGGCGAAAGTGCGTTCACAGAGCAGCGCAAGCGATGATGTTTTTGCACTTGTGACGGCAAGAGTCTGCGCCTGTGCAGCGGCAGCGCGACGTACGCAGCACAGCACGTCGTCCGTTTCGCCCCTGTGCGACACGGCGATTACAAGGGTGCTTTTGTCAAGCACGCACTTGGATAGTTTGAACTCGCCGCTGCGGTACGCCGCGCAGGGTATGTCTGTCATCATTTCAAACAGGCTGCACGCGAGCAGGGCGGCGTGGTACGACGTTCCCTCGCCCACAAGAATAATGCGCGAAAGGCGCTCAACAAAGCGTTTTGAGAGTTTGAGCGAGTCAAAATTAAGTTCGCCGTTTTTAACAAAATTGCTGTAAACCTCGCGCGCCGCCTGCGCGCAGTAGTGGATTTCGTCGCTGAGCGTTACGGGATTTTCCACATACACCCTGCCCGCAACGGGACTGAAAACCTTTTTGATTTTGCGGCATTTTTCGTCGTAAAACACGGCTTTGTCGGCACGCAGGCGTGCAGTTTCGCCACTCTGCAAAACGGCGTATTTGTCGCAGTAAAGCAAGAGTGCGGAAAGTTCATCGGCAACAAAAACGCCGATTTTACCCACCCCTACAAAAAGCATATTTCTGCCTGCGTGAGCGTAAACAGCATTTTCGCCGCTTGGGATAAACACAAAGCCCGGCTCGTTTGCAAGCGCGGCGGCAACTGCGGCGGCAAGCTCAATCTTGTTTTCGCGGTGCGAGATGCAAAGGCACGCAAGCAGCAGGTCGTCGTCCGTGGAAATCTGCACGGGCGAGCGCGCCCACCTTTTAAGCGATTCAAAGTTAGCAATGCTGCCGCTGCAGGCAACGGCGTAATGCCTGTTAGCCGCAGGCACGGTAGAGGCGGCGCCGAGGCAGCGCAGCCGGATATCCGTTTTTGCAATTCCGCAGCAGCCGTCGGGCAAAAATTCGCTGTTGTCCTCCGTAAGTCTGGCGACTGTGCCAACCGTTTTTGCCGTGGCAAAGCCGTCCTTGTCGGCAATTGCAATGCCGTTAACCTCACCACCGCGGTGCTGAAGCGCGGACAGTCCGCTCAGCAGTATCTCCTTTGGCTTTTCCTTGCCCGCAAAGGCAAAAATTCCACTCATAGTAACCACCTAATTCCTTTCCAATTTTGCAAAAATAATGCTCATATCGTCGTGCTTTTTCCCCTCGTATTCACCAAGCGCCCTTGTTAAAACAGCGTCCGCGGTTTCCTGCACACCCAAGCCGCGCAGGGAATTAAGCGTTCCCTCAACCCAATCCTTGCCGAGGTCGCTTATGCCGTCGCTCATAAGCACCACGCTGTCGTCGCAGCCGATAACCGCGGTGCGCTTTGCAAACTCAATACCGCGCAGTATCCCTGCAGGCATGGACGTGAGTTCGCATTTTGTGATGCTGTTGTTTTTGATAATATAACTCGCAGGCGCACCTGCCTTAAAAATCTCGCACTTACCCGTGTACAGGTCAATGCTGATGATGTCAAGTGTGGCAAGGCTTTCATCGTTGCTTTTAACAAGCAGAGCGCAATTGACAACCTTTAGCGCAATATCAAAGCCGAAGCCTGCGCTGATGAGCTTGGAAATCAGCCCTGCGCCCATTGCGCCGTCAAGCGCGGCGCGCGAGCCCTTGCCCATACCGTCGCTGATAATAAGTATGCTGTGCCCCCTGCCGTCCTGTAGCACCTTAACCGTGTCGCCGCACAGGTTGCCCTCCGCGCTGTGCTGCGCAAAGCCAACTGTAAGGCGGTAGTTCGGGCGTTCCGTGTAGGCAATCATTGTTTCGTTTTTAAAGTTTGCGGTGCGCGGCATATCGAAGTATCTGCCGAGGATTTTGCCGATTTCGTTAGTCAGCTTTTCGCTGTTTGCGCTGTCCGCGTCACCGTCCGTCAGCACCTCAACGCGTATGCGGGAGAACTTGTCTTCAATAACGGAAACGTTGGATGGAAATATATTGTAGTCGCCGAGCAGCCTGCGGATTTTTGCGGCGGACGCGGTGTCAAAAATCTCCGCCTCGTCAAACTCAAACGCCAAGTCCTCAAGCATATCGGAAATGGAAAAAAACTGGTCGCTTGCCACCATTCTGATTTGGTTAGTTTTTTCAAGCACAATTTCGCGGCGTATGTATTCCTCCTCGGTCAGCGCCTGCCTGTCGTAGTCGTTCTTTTTGCGCGCAAGCTCGTTAATGCGCTCGCGCACCGCGTCCACGCTCTCGCTGATAGCCGCCATTGCGGATGAAGCAAAGCGCAGTTTTAAAACAAGGTTCTGGCGCAGTGAGCCGTCCGGCGCTTCGTTTTCGCCAAACGCAAACACCTGCTCAAGCCTGTCGCTCACGCCCTGCGGAATAAGCACAAACACCGCCGTTGCAATCAGCGTTTCTATAAAAAACGCAAGCGAAAGTTCGCTGTCCGCCGCCGCGGCAAAAAAGCTGCCTGCGCACAAAAACGCAAACCCGGACGAAAATGCCGAAATTCCGCGAAACAACAACGCCACAAGCGCAGAGAACGCCAGCGCGCCCACAATAAACAGCGCGCCGCTGCTTGAAATTGAAAGCGAAAACCCGAGCGACAGCGCAAGTATCAGCGCCCTTTTATCGCCCGAATACCTGACGGCGCACAGGATTAGCAGCATTGCCGCAATTCGCGCAGGGCAAACTCTGCCGATGCAGACTGACGACAGATTCATCATCACTATCCCTGCCGAAATCACAACGCACCCGACGTCCGAAATCGGCAGCGCCCGAAAGCGCAGCCGCTTGTAGCTTGCGTTAATCGTCCTGTAAAAAAAGTACGTGCCGCCGCAGCAAAGCAGCGCTTCGCTTGCCACGGTAACGTAGTCGGACGCAGTGCCTTCAAGGTTGAGGCACAGGATAAATCCGCTTGCAAAATCCGCCAAAAACGCCACCGTCATCACAAACGCAGGACGGTGGTAAAGTTCAAAAGCGGCGGCGGCAAGCGAGCCTATCAGCGCAAGGCTGATACCTGCAAGGTACCTTGCAGAGCGAGGGTTAATGCCGCCTGTAATCGTGCCGATAAGCGCACCTGCCGCCGCATAGGAAAAGTAGCGTTTAGGCGCCGCCGCGGTTATTGAAATGCCAAACGGCGTGACATCCCCCACCGCTTTGCCGAAGCTAAGCGCAAACCCCGCGGCAAAATAAGCGGCAAACAAGCCGTATTTTTTTAAAGCAAGTTTTTGACTATTACTGTTATTAATCCTTTGTAAAACTGCCATTTTACTGTCCTCATATCTGTCATTCGCTATGATTATATAAAAGTGAAAACGCAAAATGTGTCTTATTGTGTAAGGCTTTAAAAAACTGTCTTGTAACGCCGGTTAATATATGTTATAATCGTTTTAAATTACAGAAAATAAGGTGGTAGCATGGGTTTGATTGATAAGGTAAAAAGCAAAATCAGTGAGGCTGCAAGCGACGTATCCTCGCTTTCTCAGGTTGAAAATTCAGGCGCGGAGGCTACAGGCGAAATCTGTGAAGAGATGAAGCGCCTTTGCAGAAAAGCAGCGGCAGAGGGCATTGTGCTTGTTAAAAACGACGGCACTTTACCGCTTGAAAAAGGCACTGTTGTATCGCTGTTTTCGCGCACGCAGATTGACTGGTTTTTTGTTGGTTACGGCTCGGGCGGCGACGTAAACTGCCCGGAAAAAACCAACCTTGTTGACGGAATCAGAAACTGCGAAGAGCTTGAACTTAACGAAAAGCTTGCAGAGGTTTACGCAAATTGGGTTAAAAACAGCCCGCCAAACCACGGCGTGTGGGGACAGTGGCCTTACAGCCAGAAGGAAATGCCGCTTGACATCATCGCGCTGCAGTCCGCAAAGGGCAATAGCGACACGGCGGTTGTTACAATCGGCAGAGCCGCAGGCGAGGACAGGGATTCCGCTTACGAAAACGGCTGCTACCTGCTCAAAAAAAGCGAAGTTAATATGCTTGACCTTGTGACAAACAGCTTTGACAAGGTTATTGTTCTGCTCAACACGGGCGGAATTATGGATATGTCGTGGATGAAGAAGTACGGCGACAAAATTTCCGCAGTGCTTTATGTGTTCCAGGGCGGTATGGAAAGCGGCAACGCGATTGCCGATGTTCTGTGCGGCAAGGTTAACCCCAGCGGCAGACTGGTTGACACCGTTGCAAGAAGCTACTTTGACTACCCGTCGAGCGAAAATTTCGGCGGCAGAAACTTCAACAACTACGAAGAGGACATCTTTGTAGGCTACCGCTATTTTGAGAGCTTTGACAAAGCAAACGTTGTGTTCCCCTTCGGCTACGGCTTAAGCTACACCGATTTTGAAATCAAATACACAGATACCGAAGCCTTTGACGACGGCTTTGAAATCACCGCAAAAGTTACCAACACCGGCAAGAGAAGCGGCAGGCAGGTTGTTCAGCTTTATGCTGAAAAGCCGTGCGGCAAGCTCGGCAACCCTGCGCGCGAACTTGTGGCGTTTACAAAGACCAAAGACCTCGCACCTAAAGAGAGCGAAGAGGTTAAGCTCTGGGTAAGCGAATATCAGTTGACCTCATACGACGACTGCGGCTCAACAAACCACGCAGGAGCATACGTTGCAGAGCAGGGCGAGTACTCATTCTACCTCGGCGAAAACGTGCGCGAGGCGAAAAAGGTATTCTCCTACTTCCAGGAGGAAACCGAGGTTTACGAGCAGCTGCGTCAGGCTGCGGCACCGCAGAATCATTTTGAAGTGCTGCACGCGGAGATTATTGACGGCAAAACCGTGCTGCGCAAAAAGGCAGTTGCAAAGCAGAAGTACGACCTTGCAACGCGTATAAACAACCACCTGCCCGAGGATATTGAGATGACGGGCGACCGCGGACTCAAGCTGATTGACGTTAAAAACGGCAAATGCACAATGAAAGAATTTGTGGCGCAACTTGACCTTGACGAGCTTGAAGCTATTACACGCGGCGACTACACAATGGACAGTCCGCTTGGCGCAAAGGGCAACGCAGGCGCATTCGCAGGCGTGCTTGAATCGCTGCGCGACAAGGGCGTGCCTGCAGTTATCACTACCGACGGCCCTTCAGGCATACGCCTTTTTGCATACTGCTCGCTTATCCCGATAGGCACACTGCTTGCCTGCACGTTTGACACAGAACTTGTTGAGGCTATCCACGTTGAACTCGGTAAAGAGATGAAGGATCGCGGTACAGATGTTCTGCTTGCACCGGGTATGAATATTCACCGCAATCCGCTTTGCGGCAGAAACTTTGAGTACTACAGCGAGGACCCGTACATCACGGGCAAGATGGCAGCCGCTGCCGTGAAGGGCGTGCAGAGCCAGGGCGTTTCCGCCTGCCCGAAGCATTTTGCCTGCAACAATCAGGAGATGCGCCGCACAAAGTGCGACAGCCGCCTGTCAGAAAGAGCCCTGCGTGAAATCTACCTTAAGGGCTTTGAAATCTGCATAAGAGAAGCGCAGCCGAAGAACATTATGACTTCATACAACCGCATTAACGGCGTTTACGGTCACTACAACTACGACCTTTGCACCACAATCCTGCGCGGCGAGTGGGGCTACGAGGGCAACGTTATGACCGACTGGTGGCTGATGAGCGAAAAGAGCCCGGAAAATCCTGCGGTCAAAGACCAGGCTTACCGCGTGAGAGCGCAGATTGACCTGTTTATGCCCGGCGGACCGAGAGTTACAAAACGCAAGCCCGACGGCACGCTGCTGTCATCCTACGGCAAACCGTTCGGCATTACGCTTGGCGAAATTCAGCGCAGCGCAATGAATGTGCTTAAATGCGCAATGGAATTAAAATTATAAAAATAACGGCACTGCTTAATTGCGGTGCCGCCTTGCCATAAAGGTGGGATTATATTGAAAAAGTTAAACGAAAAATCGGCAAAATACGCAATGATTGTTTACGCTGCGGTGTGGGCGATCTGCTTTGTGGCAATACTGCTGTCGCCGCACGATGACGGCGGTGTGGCGTTCATCACAATTTACATCGCCCTGCCGATTGCATCCGTGTGCACCTGCGCTGTGGTGGGCTATGTGAGCAAAAAGCCGCTTAAGTGGCTGACCGCGCTGTTTTGCGGCGTGATGAATCTGCTGTGCGCGGCGGCTTTCCCGATACTGAACAGCGGATTTAAGGTTAAGGAAATCGTAACTTACTACGACCTTGCAGACCTGCCGATGCTGATATTTTTCAGCACCGCGGCGCTGTTCGGACTGCTGTTCGGCCACGTTAAAATGAAAAAAGAAGAACGCAAAGCGCAAAAATAACCTTCCAATCGGAAGGTTATTTTTTTAGTCTATTTGTGTGTAGAACGCGTTGAGCACCGTCTGCATAAGGAAGTCCTTATCCGGGTAGAACTCTGCGTAAACAAAATCAGGAAAGTCGGGGTCGGGTACCGGCGACGACTTCATCTCGCCCTTAAGGGTTGTACCCGTGAAATCGCGTATATTCTTCTGCAGCAGCAGCGACGCGATATACGTTGCGTTTGAGAGCGAGAGATTTGTTTTTGAATAATTTTTTGACGTGTTGTACAGCCTTGAAACCGTGGAGAAATCGCGCACTACCGCAGGAAGCGACTGCGCGGCAAACGCTTTGACGTACTGCATCTGGCGCTCGGTACGGTTAAGCGAAGCCTCAAGGTAATCGTTATCACGCGTTCTGACATATTTTTCCGCCATTTCGCCCTTAAGCGTTACGGGGTCGCCGATGCGAATACCCTCATCGGGGAACGCGTAGAGCGAGCTTGGAATATCCACGCCGCCGATTGCGTCGTTGAGCGGTGCGATGCCGTCAAGGTCAAGCACAAAGTACTTTTGAATTGGCACGTTGTTGAGGATTCTGCTCATTGCGTCCACCGTGTTCTGGCAGCTCAGCACATCGCCGTCGGCGTGCGCATACGCAAGGCAGAGCTGCGTGGTTTTGCTGCTGATAAGCAGTCCCGTATCCGCGCTGTAGATATCAACATCCACCATTGTGTCACGAGGAATTGCAATAACGTTTGTTTTGCCGGTGTTGGTGTCAACCGCGATAACGATGTCCGCGTCGGCGCAGCCTACAAAGTCCGTTTCGGCAGAGGTTTCAAGCGTGCGCTGGTCAACGCCGATGAACGCAAGCGCAACAACATCCTCGTTAAATTTATACTTGTGCCCGTTGTATTCAATAATTTCCTCGTACTTAACTTCGCCCGAGGTTGCGGGCATAATGTCCTTTTTGCCCTTGTAGCGCAGGTAAACGAAGGTGCCGAAAACCGTGCTGATTGCAAGCGCAAGAACAAGGAAAATTATCAGCGCAATCTTGAGCGCGGTGGGCAGCTTCTTTTTATCCTTTTTACTTTTTTTGCCCTTTTTGCCGCTTTTTGACGACGAGTGGTGCGAGGACGAGCCGGAGGAATGGTGGTGATGGCGGTGGCGGTGACGGTGATGATGATGGTGGTGATGGTGGTGTTCCTCACTCTTTTCACGCTCTGCCTCCGCGCGCGCTTCCTGATAGCTCTTGATATCCTCTTTCAGTTCGTGGAAATCGTCCTGCGCTTCCTGCGGTTCAGGTGCCAAAGCCGGCGCAGGCGACACCGCGGCAGCAGGCTTTTCGCCGCCTAAGCTGCTTAAAATATCGTCGTTATCAAGCCCGGAAAGGTTGGGGTCAATTTGTCTTTTCATCTTTAATCAATACTCCGCATACTAAATATCTGTTGCTTCTTTGATTTGTAAAGCAGGTGGACAGCACCACGATTTTGTCGTTAGGCGTGAGCACCCTGCCAAGCTGTTTCCTGACGTTTTTGTTGGTTGTGTCAGGCGACTGAATCATCTTAAGAAAATCCTTGTAAACATTAGTATCGTTAAAATCAAAGCAGTTCAGCAGATGCCTGTCGTCAAACTTGAAGGCAGACACAATCTGATATGTCAGCTTGCGCTGCGGCATATAGATGTAAAACTGTTCGTGCTTGTTGAAGAAATCCGCCGACTCAAAGTTGTGCAGCGTGGTAAACATTGTGTCGCCGTAGCCGTTGTGACCGTACAGCACGGTAACCCTGTCCCTGAAAGTTCTGGTGTTGCCAAGCTCTGCATAAACGGCGCCGCTCGAACTCCAGTTTTTACCGTACGCCTCGTGCTTAAGGTAAAAATAATCGTCCGCAGGGTTTTGCACAACGGGATAATCAACCTTTGTGCCGGGCACTTTAATCCAGGCATAAATGTCGCTGTTGCTGCTCTGCAGTGAATCAAAGTCAATCGGGTTCTGTGCAACATGCTCGTCCACCGCCTGCGTTGTTGCGGCTATTCTGGAAGCATATTCGTCGTGCTGGCGCGCATCGTACTGCGTGTAAAGATAGTAGCCAAGATAAACAGAGCCGATAAGCACAAGCACAATAATCAAAAACAGAATCAGCGCCCTGCTTTTTTTCCTGCTGTCGTCCTCGTTATTATCGTTATTAACGTTTTTTGTTTCTTCACTCATATAATCACACTCTAAAGAAATTAAATAAAGCCCGTTTCCACGGGCTGTTATTTAATTATTAGTCATTTCTCTTTTTAAGAGCTGCAAGAACTGCAATACCTGCGCCTGCTACCGCAACTGCTGTTGCTGTTGCCGCACCGGTTTTGGGTGATTTGTTGTTGCCGTTCGGTTTCGGTTGCTGGCTGGTAGTTGTTTCGCCTTTCTTTTCCTTAACAATAGCGTTTGCAACTACATCGCCGTCGTAATCATTAATAAGCTGGATTGTAATTGAATTACCGTCCTGCGAAATTATGATGTAATCCTCGCCTTCAACCATGCCCGGGAATTCCCAGCCTGTAAGCTCGCCGTCACCTGTGTAGGTGAAGGTGATTTTGGTTGGGTCCTGAGGATCCCTTTCATAAACAACGTCCGAAGTTTCGTTACCGTTAACCTGAACAGTGATGTTGCTGCTCGGTTTGGTTGGTTTTTCCGGGCTTACAACTGCTGCGTAAGCCGAAACAGACATTGCGCAAAGTGCAATAACCATTACGAGGGAAAGAAGGATTGAAGTAACTTTTTTCATTTTAAACACCTCTAAATATATTTTTAGATATTTGTATCATTATAATCAAATAGATTATAGCACGAATATACTGTTTTGTAAAGTGTTTTTGCAATAAATTTTTCTGCTGCCAAAACGCACCAAAATATGGTGCCTGCGGCAGTTTGCGGCACAATATCGCGGTTACGAAAGCTGCGCCTTGCCTGTGCAGAGCTCGTAGTACCTGCCCTTTTGGTTAAGCAGGTCGGCGTGGTCGCCGCGCTCGATAATCTCGCCGTGCTCAAGCACCATAATGGCATTTGAGTTGCGCACGGTGGAAAGTCTGTGCGCGATAACGAACACCGTTCTGCCGATCATCAGTCTGTCCATACCGTGCTCGATATGCGCTTCCGTACGCGTATCGACGGACGAAGTAGCCTCGTCAAGAATCATAACAGGCGGATCTGCAACAGCGGCGCGCGCGATTGCGAGAAGCTGCCTCTGCCCCTGCGAAAGGTTTGAGCCGTCACCCGTAATCTCGGTATCATAGCCGTCGGGCAGGTGGCGTATAAACGAGTGCGCCGAAGCGAGCTTGGATGCGGCGATACACTCCTCGTCCGTAGCGTCAAGCCTGCCGTAGCGGATGTTATCCATAATCGTGCCGGTGAACAGGTGCGTATCCTGCAGCACTATTGCAAGCGAGCGGCGAAGGTCGCTCTTTTTAATACGCTTTATGTCGATGCCGTCATAAGTGATAGCACCCTGCTGTATGTCGTAAAAGCGGTTAATCAGGTTGGTAATCGTAGTTTTACCTGCGCCTGTTGAGCCGACAAACGCGATTTTTTGCGACGGTTTTGCGTAAAGGTTGATGTCCTTAAGCACCACCTTGCCCTCAACATAAGAGAACGTAACGTCGTCAAAAACAACCTTGCCTTCAACGGGAATCCTGTTTTCGCCGTCAACCCAGAACCACTTTTTGCCCTCGTCACACTTAACCTCTTCAAGCGTTACGGTACCCTCGTCAACCTCGGGTGCGGTGTCCATAATCTCAAACACTCGCTCGGCACCTGCAAGGGCGGAAAAGATGTTGTTCATCTGGTTCATAATCTGGTTAATCGGCTGCGTAAACTGCCTTGAATAGCCTAAAAATGCAAAGAACGTGCCGATATCAAGCATAGCCGGCGCGAGCAACACAAGCATACCGCCGACAAGCGTAACCGTGGCATAGGAAGCATTGTTTATGCCCGTTGAGCACGGCCCCATAATGCCCGAATAGAAGTTTGCTTTTTTGGCAACAACGCGGTAATTTTCGTTAAGAACGTCAAATTCATCCTTGGCAACTTCCTCGTGGTTAAAGACCTTAACGACCTTCATGCCCTCCATAGTTTCCTCAATATTGCCGTTCATTTTACCGAGCGCCGCCTGCTGCGCCTTGTAGTACTTCTTAGTCTTTTTTGCGATGAATATGGAGTTCCATACCATAATAATCAGGAACACAAGTGCAACAAGGAACAACTGCCATTTGAGGTAAATCATCATAATTATGATGCTGACAAAGCTGAACACGGACGAAACAAGCTGAACAATCGTCTGTTCAAGCATCATCTGGATGTTATCAACATCGTTTGTAAAGCGGCTCATAACCTCGCCGTGAGTCTGCGCGTCAAAGAATTTAAGCGGCAGAGTCTGCAGGTGGTCAAACAAATCCTTGCGGATAATATTTGTCGTCTTATAGGCGATATGCACCATGATTTTTGCCTGAATAAAGCTGAAAAGCGACGCGCCGATGTAAAATGACGAAACAATAATTAGGTTTTTAATCAGCAGCTTTATGCCGACCGTGGCAAAGTTGTTTGCCTTGATTGAATCCGCAACGTCGTTGAGAATCGGCTTTAGCCAGTACGACGCGCCCATCTGGCACAGCGTGCCGAGGATGAGCATAAGCAGAACCACCAGCAAAAAGTACTTGCTTTTGCCGATGTATTCCACAATGCGCAAAAGGGATTTTTTAGTGTCCTTGGGTTTAACGATACCCGGGTTTCTTCCTCCTCCAGGTGGCATTATTCAAGCACCCCCTTCTGCTGTGTTTCGTAGATTTCGCGGTAAATTTCGCTGTTTTGCATAAGGTGTTCGTGGTTGCCGACAGCTTCTATTTTGCCGTCGTCAAGCACAATAATTTCGTCCGCTTCTTTTACGGAAGATATGCGCTGCGCGATAATAATAACCGTTGTGTCTTTAAGCTCGTTGTAAAAGCTCCGGCGGATTTTCGCCTCTGTCGCGGTGTCGACCGCCGAGGTTGAATCATCGAGAATAAGGATTTTCGGATTTTTGAGCATTGCCCTTGCGATACAAAGGCGCTGCTTCTGTCCGCCGGACAGGTTAAGTCCGCCCTGCGAAAGGTCGGTGTCATACCCGTCTGGCTGTTCCATAATAAAGTCGTGCGCCTGCGCGGCTTTGCAGACAGCGATAACTTCCTCGTCAGTAGCGTCGCCCTTGCCCCAGCACACATTTTCCTTAATCGTGCCGGAAAACAGCACGTTTTTCTGCAGCACCACGCCTGTCATATCTCGCAGCGCCGTGAGGTCGTAATCCCTTACGTCAACGCCGTCAACAAGCACCGCGCCGCCCGTAACGTCGTAAAGACGCGGAATAAGGTTGACAAGGCTTGTTTTGCCGCAGCCCGTTGAGCCGATAACGCCCACAATGCTGCCTGCGTCCGCCTTGAAGGAGATATTTTCAAGCACGTTATCGCCCTCGTGGTAGCCGAAGTTTACGTCCTTAAATTCAATCGCACCCTTGGGCTCGTCGGGGATAAACGGATTTTCGGGGTTAACGATATCAACCTCTGTGTCAAGCACCTCGATTACACGGTCGCCGCAAGCCTTTGCACGCGTAATCTGCAGCATTAGGATTGACACCATCATGATATTCATAAGCACCTGAATTATGTACGACGCGAGCACGGAAATCTGACCGACGTCCATATCGCCTGCCACTGCGCTTTTTGAACCCTTGTAGTAGATGAACACGATTACGATATTCATCAAAAACATCATAATCGGCAGCACCGTTACAACCAGTCCCGAAGCCCTTGAACCCATTGCAGCAAGCTCGTCTGAGGCGTTGTGGAACTTATCCTTTTCCCTGTCCTCGCGCACAAACGCCTTAACCACGCGGATACCAATCAGGTTTTCCTGCACAACGCGGTTGACGTTATCAATCTTCTTCTGCATCTTCTGGAACATCGGGAAGCCGAACTTCAGCACGATTGCAACAATAACAAGAATAATCGGCAGCATTACCAGAAGAATTGACGAAATGCGGTGGTTTATGCTGAACGCAAACACAGCCGCCACAACAAGCAGCGCAGGGGCGCGCACAAGTATGCGCAGCACCATCATAAGCGTGTTTTGCAGCATTGTAACGTCGTTAGTCATTCGCGTTGTGAGCGACGACGTGGAAAACGCGTCGAGGTTCTTGAACGAAAACGAACTGATTTTTTCGTACATATGCTTGCGCAGACGGTACGAAAAGCGCTGGCTTACAACAGACGACGCCTTCATCGTGGCAAGACCGCCTGCAAGACCGAGCAGCGCCATACCGAACATTGCAAGCCCGATAAGGATAACGTAATGTGCAACATTTTCGCCCGTTTCAGCAGCAGCGGACACCTTTTTGTACACGCTGTTTGCGATGGTCGGCAGCGACATTTCGCACATTGCTTCAATAATCATACCTGCGGCGCTGATGGCGCAGAGCCACCATAAACCCGACAGATATTTGGAAAGCTTTTTAATCATTGCTTTAACCTCTTAACATTTTTACTAATGAACTATTTTATCATAAAAACTTTTTTTATTCAATATTACAATACTAAAATTATTGAAATCGACTTAAATATATGATATAATTTTAGTCCATAATGTATGAGGAAGGGCTGCTATGTCTTACGATTTGTGCGATTACAACACCGTGAACGCCCTGCTTAAAAGGCACGGATTCACATTTTCAAAGGCGCTCGGTCAGAATTTTCTGATTGACAGCAGCGTGTGTCCTGCTATGGCGGCGGAACTCGGCGCTGACGAAAATACCGGCGTTATTGAAATCGGCCCCGGCATAGGCGTGCTTACAAAAGAGCTCTGCCTCACCGCAGGCAAGGTTGTTGCAATCGAGCTTGACAGCAGGCTCTACCCCGTTCTTGAGGAAACGCTTGGCGAATTTGACAACTTTGAACTCGTCTGCGGCGATGTTATGAAAACCGACTTAACTGCGCTGATTAACGAAAAGTTTGCAAGCTTTGACAGCGTAAAGGTATGCGCAAACCTGCCTTACTACATCACCTCGCCCGTGATTATGATGCTGCTTGAAAGTGAAGCGCCGATTGACGAAATCGTTGTTATGGTGCAAAAGGAAGCAGCAGAGCGCCTGTGCGCGGAAATGGGCACGCGGCAGGCAGGTGCAGTAACCGCAGCTGTGCGTTACTATGCGGACGCTCAAATGCTGTTTGAAATTGGGCGCGAAAGCTTTATGCCGTCGCCCAAGGTTGACAGCGAGGTAATACGCCTCACTCTGCACAAGGAACAGCGCTACGATATATCGGACAAGGCAGGCTTTTTCCGCCTTGTAAAAGCGGCGTTCGCACAAAGGCGCAAAACGCTTGTCAACACAGTTTCGTCCTCGCTTGCAATACCGAAAAGCGACATAACCTCCGCGCTCAAATCGCTTGGAATAAGCGAAAGCATAAGGGCGGAAAATCTTACTATGGGGGAATTTGCGGCACTGGCAAACATACTTTTTTAGCCGCAAACCACAATATATATATGGCAAAAAAAGATAACACACTCGTTTTCAGCTCATACAGTATACCAAAGGCGGTAGCCGCGCTTGCGCTGCCGAGTATGCTGGGCATGCTGATTAACATAGTTTACAACCTTGCGGACACATTTTTCGTTGGGCAGACAGGCAACGCAAATCAGGTTTCGGCAGTGTCGCTGTCGATGCCGCTGTTTTTGCTGTTCATCGCGCTGGGCAACCTGTTCGGCGTGGGCGGCTGTGCGTTTGTAAGCCGTTCGCTCGGCGAGGGTAACCGCGATATAATCAAATCGATTTCCGCGTTCTGCATTTACGGCGGAATCGCGGCAGGCGTGCTGCTCGGCGGTGCGTTCCTGATTTTCAGGGAACCGCTGCTTTACCTCATCGGCGCGTCTGACGACAGTATCGGCTTTGCCTGCGACTACCTTAAGTGGGTGTCGCTCGGCTCGCCGTTTATAGTTACAGGCATCACCGTGGGCAACCTCATCCGCGGCGAGGGCGCGGCAAAGGCGTCCGTTACGGGCATGATTATCGGTCAGCTTGCAAACATTGTGCTCGACCCGATTTTTATCCTCGGACGCGGCGACAGAATCCTGTTTTTCCACCTGCCGTTCGGCTTTGATATGGGCGTTGCGGGCGCGGCAATCGCAACGGTGCTGGGCAACATAATCAGCGTGGCGTACTTCCTTGTGTACTTTTTGCGCGGCAAGTCGATTCTTTCTATCACGCCGCGGCGCTTTTCCGTTAAAAACGGCATTGCAAGGGGCGTTATCAGCGTTGGTATGCCGGCGGCGCTTAACAATCTGCTGATGAGTCTGTCGAACATCGTAATAAATATGTTCCTGTCGCACTACGGCGACACAGCGGTTGCGGCAATGGGCGTTGCGATGAAGGCAAATATGCTTGTTGTAATGCTGCAGCTCGGCTTGGCGCAGGGTATTCAGCCGCTTATCGGCTACTGCTACGGCGCAAAGAATTATACAAGGATGAAAAAAAGTATGCGCTTTGGCATACTGTGTAATATAATCATCGGTGCTACTATGACGGCGGTTTACATCTTCTTCCGCAGGCAGGTTATCAGTATGTTTATTGATAACGCCGAGGTTGTGGATTACGGCGTTAAAATGCTCACCGCGCTTATGAGCTCGGGCGTATTCCTCGGCACGATGTTTATAATCAACTTCTCGTTCCAGGGCATGGGCAAGGGTATGCAGTCGCTGCTGCTTGCAATCGGACGGCAGGGGCTTATTTTCCTACCGCTGCTGTTTATAATGGACAGATTAATCGGACTCGAAGGCATTATATGGGCTCAGCCTGCGGCTGACTATGTGTGCATAGTTATGAGCATAATAATGCTGTATGTTGTTATTAAGAAATTAGAAAAACAAACTATAGGAGATGCAGAAAATGCTACTCAAAAACCTCAAGGATAAGGACATTCGCAAGTTAAGCGAAATTATGGCGCCCAAAATCTGCGAACACAGGTTATTTAAGTTTATGTGTCCGGAGGACAGCGAGCGTCAGGCATTTGCACAGGCTTACCTGCGATACAATATTCCGCGCTGGCTTGAGCGCCACGATTATATTCTGACGGATGCAAATTTTGATGTGCTTATTGTGCTTGCAAGCCCGCGGCGCTCGTCGCACAAGTTCCACGGCAAGGGCGCAAAGCAGATGAAGAAGTTTAAATCCGCGCAGACAGTATTCTTTTACCGCGGCAATCTGTCGTACATAGTTCACCTTACCGCGCCGCGCAACAAGCGCATTAAGGTTATGTCCATTTTTGCAGATAACGAGCACGACGACGTTGTGTTTGACCTTGTGGACGAAGCAATTGCGCTGTCCAACAACCGCGATTTTAACCTGCTGTACAACACGCTTACGCGCCGCCTGATTGAACAGATGAAGGAAAAGGATTTTGTTGTTACATATCAAAAGGCGTTTGCCTCCACAGGTTTTGTGCAAACACTTATGATGCTTGAGAAATAAAAAATGACACTCGCCGGAGTGTCATTTTTTAGTGGACAGAGGACAGTGGATAGTGGACAGTTATATGCTATCAGCGAGTTAAAAGCCTGCCCATACTGTTCACTGTTCACTGTCAACAAAAAAGCCCCAAGGGGCTTTTTTTAATTCGTCTTAATTGTCTTAACTGCCGACCACTTGGAGTAAGACTTTTTCTTATTAACTACTTTGTATGCGCGCACGCGGACAAAGTATTTTTTCTTTGCCTTAAGCTTGCTTACTGTAGCTTTGGTATTCTTTGAACCCTTGACTGTTACGGTCTTTTTGTTCTTTGTAAATCCCTTGTCTGTTGCGCACTGAATCTGATAGCCCGATACGTTTGCGCTCTTTTTGTACGTTGCCGTGAACGCCTTTCTGCCTGCGGTAAGCTTGTTAATTTTTGTGCCGGTAAGCTTATCTGCAGGAACGTTTGCGTTTGTCATTCCGCACACAGAGCAGGTTGCGGTCTTTTTGCCTGCCTTGGTGAAGGTTGAAGTGCACTTCTTCGTTACCCATTTATGCTTGTGCTCTTTATAGTTGAAGTGATTCTTTACTTCATCAGTCGTCCACGTGTGCTTTGTAAAAATGATACCTGATGAATCGAAATTGTCAAGATATCCCTCTTCTTCAAGATCCTCAAAAGATATTTTTTTGTGGTTTGCTTTTGTGCAGGCATACCAAAGATTTATCTTCTTTTTTGAGTTACAGAATTGTGCACGTACATCTTTTACGCTTGCAGGGATAATAATGTTCTGAATATTATTGCAGCCTGTAAATACGTCATTTGAAATTGTTTTTAACTGATTTGGTAACTTTACATAGTAAAGGCTTGTGCAATCCTCAAACGCATTGTACGCGATTATTTTTACGCTATTGGGGAAGGTAATTGTTCTGATTCCGGAACAGCTAAACGCGCGTGCACCGACTTTTGTTACACTGTTTGGAATAGTGATGCCTGTTAATCCTATGCAACCGTAAAACGCATCCATTCCAATTGATTTAACATCACTCGGGATTTTTGTTTTTTTACAGCCTGCAACCAACACGGCGCCGTTCTTTTTAATAATAGCATTGCAGTTCTTTCTGCTGTCGTATGTTGCATTTTTTGAACTAACCTTAATTGTGGTAAGATTATCGCAAAATGCAAACACGCTGCCGTCAATTTCTTTAACACTTTCGGGAATGGTAATTGACGTTAACTTGAGGCAGCCTTCAAACGCGCCTGCATAAATGGTAGTAACGCTGTTAGGTATTTTAATGCTTGCTAACTGCGCACAATCCACAAAAGCATAGCCGCCGATTTCCTCTAACGTATTCGGCAATTTTACGCTTGTAACAGCTTTGCACATTGAAAATACCTCAGTTCCGATTTCGGTAATACCCGACTTGATTTCGATAGTTTTGATATCGGTGCTGCCTGCAAAGCCGTCAAAATAATCCCTGATTATACCCGTACCGCTGATAACAAGCGCACCTGTGCTGCTGTCAAACGTATAAGTAGCGCTGTCGCCGCAATCGCCGCTTGCAGGAAGCGCATGTGCGGTAAACGGCAGAGCCGCCAGAGTGGTAATTATCATAATTAACGATAATACGATTGATAATGATTTTTTCATAAATTTACCCCTTTCATATTATAAATGGTTTAACATTAATATTATAGCATACGGGCAATTGCGCCGTCAACAATTTAAACGCAAAAAAGACGGGTTAAAACCCGCCTTTGCTTTTATACCATTAAATCGACTATGCTGTCCGCAAGCTCGGTGGGATTGTCAACCGTGAGCCCTGCAATAAGCCGTGCCTGATTGTAAAGGATTTTTGTGTACTTTTCAAGCGTTGCGTCATCCGCATTTGCAAGCTTGTCTGCAATCGGATGGGACGAGCTGATTTCCAGCACGAGCTGCGCTTTTACCTGCTCGTTTGCGCCGGGCATCTGCGCAAATACCTTTGCCATTTCAAGGCTCATATAGCCCTCTGCCGCAAGCGAAACCGCGTGGCTGCCGAGCTTGTTGGTGAGCTTAACCGCCGTTACCTCGTCGCCGAGCAGATCCTTCATCTTGCCGAGCCACTCTTTTGAGTCCTCGTTCTTCTTTTGCATTTCCTCTTTTTCCGCGTCGGTGGAAATGTCAAAGTCGTCCTTAAGGATATTTGCAAAGTGCTTGCCGTCGTATTCCATAAGCATCTGGATTGCAAACTCGTCCACATCGTCGGTGAAGAACAGCACCTCGTAGCCCTTTTCCTTAACAGCCTCACACTGCGGAAGCAGGGCGATTTTATCCTCATTTTCGCCGCACGCGTAGTAGATTGTATCCTGCGAATCAGCCATTCTGTCGCGGTACTCTTTGAGGGTTGCGTAGCCGCCGTTTGACGATTTGAACAGTAGCAAATCCTTGAGTCCGTCCTTGTTCATACCGTAGTCGGCATAAACGCCCCACTTAATCTGCACGCCGAAGGTTTTCCAGATTTCCTCATACTTTTCGCGCTCTTTGCGCAGCAGCTTTGTGAGCTCGGACTTAATCTTTTTGTCAATCGCCTTTGCGATGATTTTAAGCTGGTGGTCGTGCTGCAGAATTTCGCGCGAGATGTTGAGCGACAGGTCTGCGCTGTCCACCAAACCCTTAACGAAGCTGAAGTAATCGGGCAGCAGGTCGGCACACTTGTCCATAATCAGAACGCCGTTTGAGTAGAGCTGCAAGCCCTTTTCGTACTCTTTTGAGTAAAAGTCGAACGGTGCGTTTTTCGGCACGAACATCAGCGCGTCGAACGTCGCCTGACCTTCGGTTTTTGAGTGAATAACAAGCGCAGGTTCAGTGTAATCGTAGAACTTCTGCTTGTAGAATTCGTTGTAGTCCTCGTCGGTGATTTCACTCTTGCTCTTGCGCCAGATCGGCACCTGCGAGTTAAGCACCTCGTCGTTAACCTCTGTGATGTACTCGCCCTCATTGTCAGGGTCGGGCACCTGCGAAGTCATCTCCATAACAATCGGGTAGCGGATGTAATCGCTGTACTTTTTAACAAGCTCCTGAATCTTGTACTGCTCAAGATATTGGTCGTAGTCGTCGTTTTCGGTGTTTTCTTTGATATGCAGTTTAATCACGGTGCCGATTGCATCCTTTTCGCAAGGCTCAATCGTGTAGCCGTCCGCGCCTTCGCTCGTCCACTTTGCAGCCTCGTCGCTGCCGAGCGCCTTTGACACAACCTCAACCTTGTCGGCAACCATAAACGAGGAGTAGAAGCCTACGCCGAACTGACCGATGACCTCAATATTTTCCATATTCTCGTCGCCTTCGTTGTCGTTTTTGAAGTTGAGAGAGTCGGATTTTGCAATCGTGCCGAGGTTCTTTTCAAGCTCGTCGGGAGTCATACCGATACCGTTGTCTGAAATGGTAATCGTGCGCGCGTCCTTATCAAGCTCAATGCGGATATCAAGCTTGTCGGTGGCAATGCTTGTGTCCGTAAGCGATTTGAAGTAGAGCTTGTCCGTTGCGTCGCTCGCGTTGGAGATAAGCTCGCGCAAAAAGATTTCCTTGTGTGTGTAAATCGAATTTATCATCATATCAAGGAGTTTTTTTGATTCTGCTTTAAACTGTTTTTTTCTCAAAATAGTCACCTTCATAACATAATTTTTGTAAAGTTAGCACTCTCTTGCCTTGAGTGCTAACTATATTATAGTCTTTATTTTCCATTTGTCAATAGTATTGTTTGTTGAATTTTTGCCAAATATATGTTATATTGTTATTACATTTATAAAGGACAGATAAAACTATGGATTTATCATTTGTTATCCCCTGCTACAACGAGCAGGGCAATGTTGAAAAGTTTTTTGAGGAGAGCGAAAAGGCTTTTGCGCTGACAGGCATAAAGTACGAATACGTTTTTGTAAACGACGGCAGCACCGACAAAACGGGCGAAAAGCTGAAGGCTCTGTTTAACGCAAACACGACGAAGAACATCAGCGTTATTGATTTTTCGCGCAACTTCGGTAAGGAGAGCGCAATCTATGCAGGCTTGCAGCACGCGTGCGGCGACTGCATCTGCATTATTGACGCAGACCTGCAGCAGCGCCCCGAAACCGCGCTTGAGATGTACAAATTCATAATGCAAAACCGCGACTTCGACTGCGTTTGCGCATATCAGAAAGACCGCGGCGAAAGCAAGGCGATGAGCGGAATGAAATCCGCGTTTTACAAGATAATGAACACGCTTGTTGAAACGGAATTCAAGGACGGCGCAAGCGACTTCCGCCTGTTTAACACCAAGGTGCGCGACGCGATTTTGTCGCTTGGCGAATACCACCGATTTTCAAAGGGTATTTTCAGCTGGGTGGGCTTTAACGTGCATTATATGGAATACAAGGCGGATGAGCGCAACAGCGGCGAAACGAAGTGGGGCTTCGGCAAGCTTGTGCGCTATGCGATATCTGGCATTGTGGCGTTTTCCACCGCACCGCTTAAGCTGGCGGTTTACATCGGCTCGTTTGCAACCGTGTTCTCCGTAATCTACCTGATTATCACGATAATCCGCAAGCTGACCTCGCACATCAATGTGGACGGCTTTACGCAGCTTGTAATACTGATTTCGTTCTTCGCAGGCATAACGCTGGTGATACTCGGCATCATAGGCGAATACATTGCAAAAATCTACCAGCAGGTTAAAAACCGACCGATTTATATTGCAAAAGATGTGCTGAAACGTAACGACAAATAATTATTTAATTAAGAAAGAAGGATATTAAAATTGAAACACATTGCAAAAAACTTAATTTGCATCTTACTTGCTGTATGTATGCTCACGCCAACAACAGCGTTAGCTGCATCAAAACTGAAAACCCCAACAGGATTAAAGCTTGTTTCAACCACGTCAAATTCCATTAGCATAAAATGGAACAAAGTCAGCGGCGCAAAAAAATATACCGTGCAGTATTCCGCTTACAAAAATTTTAAAGATACTAAAAAAATCAATGTTTCGGGCACAAAGGCGACAGTAAAAAAGCTGACACCTAACAAAACGTATTATTTACGCGTGCGTTCAATTAAAAAAGGTGTAACTTCAAGCAAATACACAAAAGCAATCCGTGCAAAAACAAAAAAGACTGTGGAACAGACTGTCAAGGGTCTGATATCGGGACACTATCTGTACTGGAAATATCAATCAGACAGCAGCGATATTTATGAATACGCTTTTGCAAAAGACGGTACTTTTACGGAAAAAGGGCTGCTGTTCAACGGAAATTCCGTGACTGAAACTCTTAGTCTTAACGGCACATACACCGTCAAAGGCAACGAGGTGCTTTTGAATATAAAAAGCGGAACTGTCAACGGCAGCAGCATTTCCCCGTATAAGAGAATTCTGTACTATGCCGGGAACAAAAAATTTGCAAGCGACTTATACGTCAAAGATAAAAAAACCTTCGGTCGTATCCATCATTATCAAAAAAACAAACTTACCGAAGCAAATCTTAAAAGCTATTGTAACAGTCTGAAAAACAACGAAGTTTCGCAAATAACAAAAAAGGATTACTATTCATTTGATTCCGTGCTGGATAGTTATTTTTACTCAAACACCGAAAACCATTATGCAGACGTTTACTATAACTACCTTGTTTTGAATACAAAATACGGCAAAAAGAAAGCGCTTGTAGTTACTACATATATGTCTGCATATCTGCAAAACAGCATAGTATACGCTATGAAAAGCGACGGCAAATTGGTAAAAATCCAGCGACTTCCCGGTCAGATCACCCGATATACCAAGGACAGAAAAACTATACTGACATATAATTATGCAGGTTCGGGTGACGGTCAGTTCAACATTATGAATTACAGCAGCAAAAACGGTAAGTATCAAACCGGCACAAAATACGCATTTAATATGTCAACGCGTGATTCCGTATACAGCAAGGTCGAAAACAAAACAAAGAATTTTGTATCATTCGACGCGACAAAACACAAACTATTATAAAACGAAATAAGAGTAAGGCAAAGCCCACCTGTGCTAAAGGATAATAAGTCTCAGTTCTTATTCTTTTGCACAATAACATCGTTAAAATAAATAACCAAGGCGACAGCCTTGGTTATTATTTATGCCTTGTTCTTGCACAAAATCATTAAGAATGAGGTGCGAAGCAGTTTAAATCGTTCGATTTTGTTCAGATTGGTGATTACAAAATTGTTCGCATACTCGCGTATTCGGGCGATTTTTAATCGCCAAGGTGGGCGAAAGCGGGCGATTTAAACCTTGTTCTCCTTTAGTACAGGTGGGCAACGCCTTACTCTTTTTCATTCAGTTCGATAACGTATTCCGCGGCTTCGCGGACTGCGCCTTCGCCGCCTTTTTTGGTGAGCACCACATCAACCTTTGGTTGAATCTGCTTCATCGCGTCGTTGGGGCAGAAGGTCAAGCCCACCAAATCCATCATCTTCAGGTCGTTAATATCGTCGCCGAGGTACGCAACCTCGCTGTAATCAATGCCCGTGCGCTGCAGGATTTCCGCCAGCACTTCGGGCTTATTTTTTGCGCCCTGATGGAATTCGTCAATCTTGAGTTTTGTTGCACGGCGTTCGAGCAGCGGTGTATTTTCGCTGCTGATTATGCCCGTGAGCACGCCGCTGTTGCGCAGCATCTCAAAGCCCATACCGTCGCGTGCGTTGAACTTTTTCCACTCGTTGCCGAGGTTATCGTAATACATACCGCCGTCGGTCATACAACCGTCGCAGTCGGTAATAAAAAGTTTTATTTTAGCCATAGGTTAACCCTGCTTTGCATTAAGTAGGTTTTCGATAATAATCCAGTCGGACGGCTCATCGATTTCAAAATACGTTTCCTCCGCCATAACGACTGCGCCGATTTTGCCGGAAATTCTGTTGCCCGTTTCAAGCAGGCGCTCTTTTGACGTGATGTAAAACGCGCCGTTTTCCACAAGATAGCCGTCAAATTCCTGACGTCTGGGGCGGTGGAAATGGTCGTAGTTTGCGGACTTAACGCCGCCGTTTCCGTCCTCTTCCCAGATAAAGCGCTTTTGCTCAACGAGGGAGATAATACTGTCGCACTCGCCGTATTTGTCAAAGCCCTTCTGGATATCCTCTGCGGTGAGCAGCGGGCTTGTTGCCTGAACAAGAACGATATTTTCAAAATCGTAGTTGTTTGCAAATTCAAGCATTGCGGATTCGGTTGAAGCGGTGTCGTTTGCAGTTTCCGCGCTGCGCGAAATAACCTCTACCTTCTCCGCGCCCTCGCCTGCGTAGGTCTGCGCAACCTCCTTGATTTTATCCGAATCGGTGGAAACGTAAACCTTGTCGATTGAAGCGCACTTTGCGGCAGCCTCGATAGTCCAGAGGACGAGCGGCTTGCCTGCGATTGGCTTGATATTTTTAAACGGAATCGACTTGCTTCCGCCCCTTACGGGGATAAAAGCAACATTTTTGTCAGCCATTTGCTATCTCCTTATTACCACTTTAACTTCTTTCTCTGAACTTCCTCGATGTCAAGCACTTCTACTGCTTTGTAGGTAAGTGCCTCGTGAACAGCGTTGAGGTCGCGCACGAGCTTGCGCATTCCCTCGGGCTCAAGAGAAGCAGCGTGGTCTGTACCCTTCCACGTTCTGTCAAGAGTATAATGTCTTTCAATAGTAGTTGCGCCGAGAGTGTAAGCCGCAACGTCTACAGCGATGCCGAGGTGGTGACCGGAGAAGCCGATTTCCTTAACTCTGTCGCCGTATTTTTCCTGCAGGTTGCAGATTTCAAGCAGGCAAACATCCTTAAACGGAACGGGGTAGCCTGATGTGCAGTTGTAGAGAACGAGGTCCTTATTTCTGCCTTTTCTCTCAAAGAGTTCAACGATATCGTCGGTTTCCTTAGAGGTGGTCATACCTGTTGAAATGTGAACTTCGCCGTCGTAATTATCGCAAAGCCACTCAAGCATTTCAAGGTTGGTGTTGCAGGCAGACGGAATTTTGATAAGCTCGGGCTTGAGGTCTGCAATCTCCTGCGCGGAAACCATATCCCACACAGATGTGCTCCATACAATACCGATGCTTTCGCAATATTCCTTGAGCTCTCTGTTCTGCTCTTTGTCAAATTCAAGGGCTTCCCTGTGCTCTCTGTAAGTGTGACCGTAAGCGTTAATCGGGTTCGGGTGAGGCGCGTTGTAAAGCTCGGGATATCTGTCTACCCAAGTCTGAACGTGGCGCTTCTGGAACTTAACAACATCAGCGTTGCAGTAGTTCTTTGCAACATCGATGAGTTTTTTAGCAATTTCCATATCACCTTTGTGGTTACAACCGATTTCGGCAATGACTCTTGGTTTTTTCATAAATCTATCTCCTTTAGGTTATTTGGTTTCCTTTAATTTTTCGTTAGCATAATTATACTCTATTTCAACTTTATTTGCAAATACTTTTTCTGCAAATATTTTAAAAGTGCTCGGCTCGGTTTCGGGGCTGTCGATTAACTTTTGGTAAACCTCAAGCGCTTTTTCGTAATCGCCCTGCTCGTTGAGCGCCTTCATTTTGTAGTAAGCGGTGAGCGGGTCACGGTCAAGCACGGTGAAACTGAGCAGCATAAGTTCCTCAATCTTTTTATGCTCATACAGGTACTTGATGAAGTTCAGGCGCACCGTGTAGCCGATAAACGGCTTGAGGTAATCGTACATCCTCTTTTCCTTAAGCAGTTCCGCCTTCTTGTTTTTGGCAAGAATGTAGCCGAGGTAGTTTGTGATATGCTCAAACGCCTTGCTCTGCCTGCCCATATTCAGGTAGCGGATAGCCGTGTAGTACTCGTAATCCTCCTTAGCCTCGTCGTGCAGGTAGGTAAAGTTTTCGATTTCCAAATATCTGTGGTTGCGGAACAGCCAGTCGAAGTAGAAATCGAGCAGGATTTTATCCTTTTTCGCCTTTTCGATATTGGCAGGGTTGTTGAAGTAATCGCTTTCGATTTCGTCAAACTTTTCGTTAAGCAGTTTGCCGATACCCACGCCTGCGTACGGGTCAAAGTTTTCCAGAATCTCTACGCAGCCGGACAAATCAAGTTCGTTGCCCATGCAGCGGTTGATATACACCTTTTCCTGCATAACGGCGTTGAACTTATTGTACGCCTTTTTCCACTTGCGGTACTCTTCCGACTTATAGTGGTAAAGCTTTGCCGTGTCGAGATATTTTTCAAAATCGAGGTAGTCGAGTTTGAAGAAGCCCGTGTAGCGCAGGTTCGGGATAATAAGCTTTTTGTTGACCATTTCAAAAATATCAACAACGTAAGGCGAACACGGTTTGTCGAAGTTATAAAATTCCTTTTTAATAAACGTTTTGTCAACAGGCCTGAACTCAAGCGGCTTGTCCATAACGTCCTTAAAGTCAACAAGCACGCCGCTTTCTGCAAGCTCGTCGTACGCGTCGCGCACGCGGTTTGTCCTGATATCAAACACGTCGTCCGAATCAAAGCCGCCGATAAGCATAAGCGGCATATTCATTGCAATCGCGTCAATAAACGCCGTACTCCACATCGTAATCATTGCGTCGTATTGCGGCAGAATTTCCTCAAGAATAAGCGGCTCGTTAATAAGAACGAGGTTATCGGGAACATCCTCAAGGTAATTGTACAGGTGCTCGGACACGGTGTGAATACTCTTAACCGAATTGTCCAGCATATAGCGCGGCTTGATGTGAATTTCCTTATCAGGATTGGTTTTTGCCATATTCACAAGCAGGTCTGCAAGCTGCTGCTTACCCTTGTCGCCGCACGGATACGCACCCTGCTCGAGGAACAGAATCTTCTTTATATCCTCGTTTGCGATATCTGGTCGCCTGTTTTCAACAAGGCTGTCGTACTGCGGGTTGCCCGCTGCAATGAGGTTGTAGCGCAGGTAGTTATCGTCAAACTCTTTGAACTTGTTTTCGCCGATAGTGATTACCGCGTCGCCTGCAACGCGCATTGTGATGGACGAAAACAGGGTGGAGAATGTGTAGGTGAAAAGACCTAACTTATTAATCTCGCGGTAGAGCTTGCGGAAGCGGCGGAACTGGATTGGCGAGGAAACCACAAAATCGTACTCGCCGAGGCTGGTGTAATCAAAGTTTTCGATTGAAACTATGTTCGGGTTGCCTGCAAACATAAGGTTGTTAGCCTCGTCGTCCAGATCGCGGATAAGTATTTTGTAAAGGTGGCCGCGTTTTTCAAGTTCCTTAAGCACGTTCACAAACACATAGTTTGTGGAGTCAAAGCAGGCAATAAACAGGATTTTAAGCGGCATATCCATATTGAGGATATAGTCAAAAATATTGTCCTTTTTATCATCTATCTTTTTGATTTCAACGCGGCTGTCGCCAAGCGAGTCGCACTTAACGTCGTTGCCCTCAAGCAGCACAATCTTTTTGTAGGGGTACTTGCACAAATCGCTTATAAGGTTCTTTGTGTAGTACTTGCTGTCTACGTAGATAATATGCTCGCTGTCCGTCTGCGTTTCAAGCATTTTGCGGAATACGGGCATATGGCTTGCAAAGTTTACGATTATATCAAACTTGCATTTGCCGAGGTTGCGCTGATACTCGCGCTCGTAAATATTGATGGCGTTGGGGCCGAAAACCTTTTTGTTAACCGCTTCGGTAATAGTGTAAGACGTGGGCGGAAGCGTGGTGATATAGCGGATTCCGCTGCACGCTTCGTCAAACATCATACGCTGTTTTTCAAAATAATTGCCGAAGAGGAAAACGTTGTATTTTTCGGTATCAATGCTCTTGAGGTAATCAATAACGCACTTGGCAAGCGACTCCTTGCCCATCTTTGTGCCGACGTGAACAAGTATGCTCTTCTTTTTGATAGCAGGCTGATAAAGCGCGTCTGAATCCTTGCCGCCGAAGATGATATCCACCACGCGCTGCGTTGAGCCGCCGTCGTCCTTATATGCAAACTTTTCAAGGAAGTTATTGTATTTTTCGTCGTAGCTGTACTCGCCTGCATTGATTTGCTCAAGACTTTCCACAACCTCTTTCTCCGTGTCGCAAAGTCTGCCCGGCACCTCGTCAAGCGAAAAGAGGAAGCCGCGCTCGCCCTCGTACTTTTCCCTGTCATAGGTGAAGAAGATAATCGGGCGTTTTGTGCGCAGATAGTCGAAGAATACGGACGAATAGTCGGTAATCAGTACGTCCGTTACGGACAGCACCTTGTTTGTTTCAAAATCGTCAAACAGGAATAAGTCGGTAATCTTGCTGTTGTCCTTAAAGTACGCAATCAGGTTGCTGTGCGCCTTGAAGAACATAACATAGTTATCCGGCATATTGTCAACGATGTGCTGAATGTACTCGCAGATTTCGTCGGAATTATCGATGTGCTTTTTGGCATACGACATCTCGCTGCGGAAGGTCGGCGCGTAAAGGATAATCTTTTTGCCGTCGAGGGAAGTACCTGTTTTTTCCTCAAGGCGCTTAATCATCTCGTCCCTGTCGGTGTTTGCAACAAGGTCGATGCGCGGATAGCCCTCCTCAATAACGTTGCCCCTGAACGCGTCCCTGATATCGTAATGCTCCATAAGGATATCCGTGGTGTAGCGGTTGGGCATTACAAGGTAATCGGCGCAAAGGAAGTTGCGCTGCGCGCTCATAATCGGGCGGCGGTTTGCAGTTTTGTCAAACTTACCGAGTCCCTTAAGCGGCGTGCCGTGCCAGGTGTTGATGTAAACCTGGTCGTCCTTTTTGATGTAGTATGACGGCCACGCGGCGTTGTTTACAAGGTACTGCGCGGTGCAAAGCGCCTTAAGCGCCTCGTCAGAGCCATCCATAACAAAACGAACTCTGTCGTGATTTGCATACTTTGCAACATCAGGGTACTTGAGTATGGATTTATCCTTGATAATCCAGATGTGCTTTAAGTGCGAATACTCGGGATTTTCTATAAGATTAAGGAAAATCGCATACGGGTTGCCGGCAAGAATTTTGTTTGCGTACGCCTGGTACAAAACCGTGCCGGGCTCAACCTTGCAGTCCTTAAAGTAGTTGATATAGGTAACGTTTCTCGGTTTGGTAACAATGTTTTTGTTAACAAACTTTTTGCCCTTTTTGATAATACGTTTTGCCTTCATTTGCTCTCTCCTAAGCTTACTTAATCAATCTGTGCACAACGCGCTCGCTCGCGTGCCCGTCGTCCAGATAATTGAACTTTCCGTTGAAATTCCTGTACTTTTCGTCGTACGTGAAATCCTTGGAAAGGTTGCCGATTTGTTCAAGGAGCTCATCCTCGGTTTTAACTATAGGTCCGGGCAGCTCGTCAATGTCGATGTAAAATCCCCTCATCTCGTTTTTGTACATTTCAAAATCGTACATAAAAAACAGAATCGGGCGCTTGATCAGCGCATAGTCAAAGAACACGCTGGAATAATCGGTAATCAGCATATCGGACACAACGTACAGCTCGTTTATGTCGTCAAGCGTGGACACGTTGTAAACAAAACCTTCGTACTTGGCGAAGTCGAACGCGTTTGACACAAAGTAGTGCGCTCTGAACAGAATGACGTATTCACTACCGAGTTCCTTTTGCAGGCGGTCAAAGTCAACCTCTGTTTTGTAGGTGTAGCCGCCGATATCCGTGTTGAACTGATTGTCGCGCCAGGTCGGAGCGTAAAGGATAACCTTTTTGCCCTCGGGTATGCCGAGCTCCGCCTTAATGCGTGCAACGTCCGCTGCGGTGTAGTTCATAAGGAAGTCGTTGCGCGGATAGCCCTCCTCAACGATTATATCCTCCTTGCCAAGTGATTTAAGCTGAAATGCGGAAATAAACTTTTCGCTCGCAAAGGCAGACGGTGAAAGGAAGTAAGTGTACTTCTTCGCGTCGGTAACGTAGATGTCCACAAGCTCTCTGCGCGTGAAAGCGTCGTTGTCCGAAATCTCTATATCATTGCCGAGCCTTTTAAGCGGCGTGCCGTGCCAGGTCTGGATAAAAACCTGCTTGTCCGTCGGCGCGCGGTGCATTGAAACACGGTGATTCAGCACCCAGTACTTTGCTGTTGCAAACGCAACCTCGCACTCTTTTGATGCCTGCTTAACCACGGTTGTGTTGCGGTTTTTTGTAAGGAAATCGTAGTTCTGCGGCTGCGTGAACACCCACACAAACTTATAGTCCTTATACTCGTCGCTGTTCACCATATATTCGTAAATCGCACGCGGCGAGTCGGCATATTTCCTGCCCGTAAAGCTTGAAAAAACAACCTTTTTTTCGTCAACGCTTTTGCCTGCGCCGCGCAGCTTGTAACGCCAGTAGCGGTATTGATACGACGCCTTGCGTATAACCTTCCTCAAAACGGTGGTTTTTACGGAAATGCCTGTAACAATGGTTTTTACGCTTTTCATACTAATATCCTAAATTAATTATTTTCATACTATTATAACATTAATCATCATTTGTTGCAATACATATTTTCGCACACTATATATTGTGGTTTTGCTGTTCAGGGCAAAACAAAACAGGACCGCCCTTCAGGACAGCCCTGCCGTCAGTTTAGACTGTTTGGTTGTAACAACCTGAACCTTCGACCACTTGCTGTAGCTCTTTTTGCCGTACAGCGTGCGGTAAGCCCTTATTCTTACGTAATAAGTCTTGTTTGCTTTGAGGTTTTTAATAGTTTTTTTCGAGGTCTTTTTATTTGTGATAAACACCGCCTTGCTCGCTTTTGCAGCAAACTTTTTGTCAGTGGAATACTGCAGCTGATAGCCTGCGGCGTTGCCCACGGTTTTCCACGCAGCCTTGATGCTGCTTGCACCTGCTTTTACTGTTGTAAAATCGGTCTTTTTGCAGTAGAGCTTGCGCCTGTAATCCTGCATTTTGCTGCTTGTTTTGAGCTCGGGCGACTTGCCGATAAACGCCTTTGCAGCGGTTTTGTTGCCGCAGAGCTTGTAAGCAAACCACGCAATCATATAGGGGTGAGTCTGCATAATGCTGTCCGCGTGCTCAACGTCCTTCATACGCGCCATAATTACCTCGCCGCTGAGTTTTGCAAACGCGGGGCGCAGGCTTGTTTCAATCGGGGAGATAAACGCGTTATCCGTTGCGCCCGTGCCGGAAATCATAAGCGTGGGCAGCGATACAAGCGACGCGTCGTAAGGGCAGTTCTGAATCGGTGACGCCTCAAGCTGCGGCGTGGGAAGCGAGCAGGCGTAAATCGCCTTAAAGTACTTGCGGTTTGCATAGTTGCCCTTGCTTGCCAGATTCAGGCAGCAGGTTGCGCCCTGCGAGTGACCTGCCAGACCAACCTTATTGAGGTTAAGCTTGTTGTACAGTTTGTGATTTTTCTTTTTGTTGAACCTGATGAGCGCGTCCATACCTGCGTTCATACTCGTGCCCATACCCGTATTTTCGTCGGTGTTCGTAAGGCACACAAAGCCGTGCGAAGCCGCTTTTTTAAGGTACTTAACCGTGTCGGGCGATTTGATGTAGTTTGAGCTTGTGCCGTTGCAGTAAAGAATTACGGGACGTTTTGACATTTTTGCAATGTCTTTGGGATACCAAACCTTGTAGGTAAAATCGTTATCCTTAAGCTTGAAGGTAAACGAGCTTACCTTGTGCGAGCCGGATTTTGAATACTTATCCCACACGGGCGTGCTGCTTTTTGCATACGCAAACGCAGGCGTAAGCACGGTAAAGAGCATAATCACCGTCAGGAATAAGGAAACAACTCTCTTTTTCATATACTTTACTCCTTTTGTATATTTTTGTGTTTTCATTATACTGCATAGCGTGCAAAAAATAAAGCCTTTTTTCAAAAAAATACGGCTCGCCGCAGCAAGCCGTAATAATTATATCTCTTCTATCACCGCTTCGGCTACGCGTTTTGCAGCCGAGCCGTCGTCAAGATAGTTGAACTTCGGGCGGAAGGCAGGGTACGATTTTTCAAAATCAAAGCCGTCAAAATCGATTGACTTAATCTCCGCAATAAGGTCGTCCGTAGTCTTGACAATCCTGCCCGGAATCTCGGAAATATCAATGTAAAATCCGCGAATGTTGTTTGCGTACGCGTCGAAGTCGTACATATAAAACGCCATCGGTCTGCCGAGGTTTGCGTAGTCAAAGAACACGCTTGAATAGTCGGTAATCAGCATATCCGCGGCGATGTACAGGCGGTTGATATCCGCAACGCCGGAAACATCCCATACAAAGCCCTTGTACTTTTCAAAATTAAAGCTGTTTGCCACAAGGTAATGCGCCCTGAAAAGTATGATATACTCATCCGCCAACGCGTTGCGCAGCTTGTCAAAATCAGCCTCGGGCTCATAGACATAGCCAAGCTCGCTGTCGTGCTGATTATCGCGCCACGTCGGTGCGTAAAGAATAATCTTTTTGCCGTCGGGCAGGTCAAGCTCTTCCTTGATTTTCTGCACGTCAGCGTCGGTAAAATTCTTGAGGAAGTCGTTGCGCGGATAACCTGCAACAAGCACGGTATCCTCCTTGCCGATAGCCTTAAGGTTCCACGCGGATGCAAACTTTTCGCCTGCAAAATCGCTTGGCGCAAGGATGTATTTGAACTTTGCGGAGTCAATGTCGTACTTCTCGCGGATTTCCTTTTGCGAATTCATAACATTGTCGGAAATCGCGATGTCGTAGCCCAGCCTTTTAAGCGGCGTGCCGTGCCAGAGTTGCACATAAACCTGGTCGTCCTTGGGGTAGATGTAGTCGGCAATGCGGTAGTTGTAAAGCCAGTATTTTGCCGTGGCGCACACCAAATCGTACTGCGGCGTGGCAGGCTGAACAAAGTATGTGTTTTTGTTTTCAAGCAAAAACTTGAAGTCTTTGGGCGAGCGAAACGCCCACACAAAGGTGTAATCGTCAAAGCGGCTGTCGGTGAGCATATACTCATAAATCGCCTTTGGGCTGTCGCCGTACGACCTGCCGTCGAAGGTGGAAAACAGAATAACTTTAGGGTCTGTTTTGATGTCCTTTGTGCGCTTTTCGTACGCCATTTTGCGCTTTAAATTGAGTGCGTCGCGCGAAGCTTTGCGGAATAGCGCGCTCTTTTTTGCAACGTCAAGAGCAAGCGCCTTAACCTTGCTGTCCTGCTTTGTAAGATGCGAAAAGTCAGGCAGACTGTCAAGCTTATCAATATCGTTTTTACCGTACCAGATCATAGTAATCATTCCAAGTTATAAATTATGAATTATTAATTATGAATCGATGTTTCTCGCTGTGCTCATTCAATTAAATCAGGTGCGGACAGAGTCCGCCCGAAATTCATCATTCATCATTTATAATTCATCATTTATTGTATTATATATCATAACCATTTGTCAACATAATAAATTTCATTTGACAAATGCAACCCGCGGTGCTATTATATGGTTAATAATTAAGGCAATGACGGGAACACGGCAGTTTGCCGCAGCGTTTAAGAGAGTGCTTGGTTGGTGAAAAAGCACACGCTGACAGATTGTCACCGCCCCCGAGCCGCACACAGGAAATGGTGTGCCGTACACCTGCGTTAAAGGTTTTGAGTGATACCGCACGCGGTATAATTCAGGTGGAACCGTGTATTTTTGCACCCTGAAATTCAGGGTGTTTTTATTTTTTCAAGGAGGAAATGAAGATGAAGATTACTCTTAAAGACGGCGCTGTTCTTGAATACAACGAGGCTAAAACTGCTGCCGACATCACAAAAGACATCTCTATGGGACTTTACCGCAACGCTACGTCCTGCAAAATCAACGGCGAGGTTGCTGACCTGCGCACCGTTATTGACGGCGACTGCGATTTTGAAGTGCTGACCTTTGACGATGAGGACGGCAAAAAGACGTTTAACCACACCGCTTCGCACATTATGGCGCAGGCTGTTAAGCGCCTGTATCCGGATGCGAAGCTGACTATCGGCCCTGCTATCACAGACGGCTTTTACTACGATTTTGACGTTGAAAAATCCTTCTCACCCGACGACCTCACAAAGATTGAGGGCGAGATGAAGAAGATTGTTAAGGAAAATCCTGCGATTGAACGCTTTGAACTTCCTGTTGACGAGGCTATCGCACTTATGGAAGAAAAGAATGAGCCGTACAAAATCGAACTCATCAAGGAGCACGCCGACAAGGGCGAGGCTATCAGCTTTTACAAGCAGGGCGAATTCACCGAGCTTTGCGCAGGCCCTCACCTTATGGATATGAAGGTGGTTAAGGCGTTCAAGCTCACGCAGTGCACAGGTGCTTACTGGCGCGGCGATGAGAAAAACAAGATGCTCTGCCGCGTTTACGGCACAGCGTTCCCGAAGGCGTCAATGCTTGAAGAACACCTTGCCGCAATTGAGGAAGCAAAAAAGCGCGACCACAACAAGCTCGGCAGAGAACTTGAGCTGTTTACAACGGTTGACTACATCGGTCAGGGACTGCCGATTATGCTGCCCAAGGGCGCAAAGATTATTCAGATTCTGCAGCGCTGGGTTGAGGACGAGGAAGCAAAGCGCGGCTGGCAGCTCACAAAAACGCCGTTTATGGCAAAGAGCGACCTTTACAAAATCAGCGGACACTGGGATCACTATCAGGACGGTATGTTCGTTCTCGGCGACCCCGAAAAGGACAAGGAAGTGTTTGCACTTCGTCCGATGACCTGCCCGTTCCAGTATCAGGCTTACCTTGCAAAGGCGCGCTCATACCGCGACCTTCCGCTGCGTTACGACGAAACCTCAACGCTGTTCCGCAACGAGGCTTCGGGCGAGATGCACGGCTTAATCCGCGTGCGCCAGTTCACAATCAGCGAAGGCCACCTTATGTGCCGCCCCGACCAGCTTGAGGATGAGTTCAGAAAGTGCCTTGACCTGTGCGAATATATGCTCAAAACGCTCGGTCTTTACGAGGACGTATCGTTCCGCTTCTCACAGTGGGACCCGAACAACCGCGAAAAGTATATCGGCACCGAAGAGCAGTGGGACGAGGCACAGGGTGTGATGAAGAACATCCTTGACGACCTCGGACTCGACTACAAAATCGGCATCGGCGAGGCTGCGTTCTACGGACCGAAGCTTGACATCCAGATTAAAAATGTGTTCGGCAAAGAGGACACGCTCATCACAATCCAGATTGACCAGATGCTTGCCGAAACATTTGGTATGGAATACGTTGACTCCGATGGACAGAAAAAGAATCCTTACATCATCCACCGCACATCAATCGGCTGCTACGAGCGAACGCTTGCCCTGCTGATTGAAAAGTACGCAGGCGCGTTCCCGACCTGGATGGCACCCGTACAGGTTAAGTTTCTGCCAATCGCAGACAGGCATCAGGACTACGCACGCGAGATGATTGCAAAGCTGCAGGCAGTCGGCGTTCGCTGCGAGCTTGACGACAGAAGCGAAAAAATCGGCTTTAAGATCCGCAGCGCGCAGATGGAAAAAATCCCGTATATGATTCTTGTCGGCGACAAGGACATTGAGGCAGGCACAATCTCCGTACGTTCACGCAAGAACGGCGACGAGGGCGCAACCTCAATAGATGACTTTATCGCAAGAATCACCGAGGAAATCGACAGCAAAGCGAGATAAGAAAAGCCGCCCGTTGGGCGGCTTTTCAGTTTGCCGTTAGCCGTGTGCCGTTAGCAGTCTTATTGTCCGGGCGTAGCGAGTAACCGACAACTGCAAACTGTTGACTGCTAACTGCTAACTGACGAAATATACCACCTGAATAACAGTGGTATATTTCGACTACAAGTCCTTGTGTTTATTTATTAACAGATTGTAAATCTCGCAAATCTAAATCACAAGATATTGAAAGTTTAAGCGAAATATGGTATAATAGGCACGACATATGGAAAGAGAGAAATGTGGGCAGCACAATATAATATGTATATATTATTATCCTCCATATGAATAATATAATAGGGAGAAAACGGTATGGCAGATGTAAAGATGTATGTTGTCTGGGCGGCGCTGATTGTGGCGTTTTGCGTGCTTGAAGGCATTACGGCTCAGCTTGTATCCATCTGGTTTGTTATCGGTGCGATTGCAGCGCTTATTGCGCAGTTGTGCGGCGCGTCGCTGATAATTCAGATAGTTGTGTTTATAGCCGTGAGCATAGTTGCACTGCTTGTCACCCGTCCGATTGTTAAAAAGAAGCTGAACACCAAGACCGAAAAAACTAACGCAGACCGATGTATCGGAATGCAGGGCGTTGTCACCGAGGATATTGACAACCTCGCCCCGTCAGGTCAGGTAAAAGTTGACGGCAAGGTGTGGACAGCGCGCTCGTCCGCGGGCGAAAACATACCCGAGGGCGCAGTAGTAACCGTTGAAAAAATCGACGGAGTAAAATTAATAGTTAAATAGAGGTGTTAAGAGTTAAGTATTAAGTTTTAAGCTTAATGGTGGACTCCGTCCACACCCGATTATAATTGTTTGAGCAAAGCGAGTAACCGAAAGCTTAACACTCAACACGCAAAACATAAAACCAAAAGGAGATTTACTATGGGACCACTGGCAATTGTAATTATTTTACTTATCATCGCAGTATTTGCACTTGTATTTGCAAACATCAGGATTGTGCCGCAGTCAAAGGCATTTGTAATTGAAAGACTCGGCGCATACTCAACCACATGGGAAACGGGACTGCACGTAAAAATCCCGTTTATCGAGAGGGTTGCAAAAACCGTTTCGCTCAAAGAGCAGGTTGTTGACTTCAAGCCGCAGCCGGTTATCACAAAGGATAACGTAACAATGCAGATTGACACGGTTGTATTCTTCCAGATTACAGACCCCAAGTTGTACTGCTACGGCGTTGAAAGCCCGATTTCGGCAATCGAAAATCTGTCGGCAACCACGCTGCGTAACATCATCGGCGAGCTCGAGCTCGACTCAACGCTCACCTCGCGCGACACAATTAACGCGAAAATCCGCGTAATCCTTGACGAAGCAACCGACCCGTGGGGCATCAAGGTTAACCGCGTTGAGCTTAAGAACATCATTCCGCCGCGCGAGATTCAGGACGCGATGGAAAAGCAGATGAAGGCAGAGCGTGAGCGCCGTGAGGCAATCCTTCGCGCAGAGGGTGAAAAGCAGTCGAGAATCCTTGTAGCAGAAGGTCACAAGGAGTCAAAAATCCTCGAGGCAGAGGCAGAAAAGCAGTCTGCAATCCTGCGCGCAGAGGCTGTTAAAGAAGCTAAAATCCGCGAGGCTGAGGGTGAAGCAGAAGCAATCGAAAAGGTACAGAAAGCGTCCGCAGACGCAATCAAGATGCTCAACGATGCAAACGCAAACGACTCGGTGCTCAAGCTCAAGGCAATGGAAGCGTTTTCAAGAGCTGCAAACGGACAGGCAACAAAGATTATTATCCCGTCCGAAATCCAGTCAATCGCCGGCCTTGCAGAAGGCGTTGTAGAAGCAGTTAAAAAGTAATTATGCAGGGCGCGATGCCCCAATCGTGCCGCTAACTCAAGTAGGGGCGGATATCATCCGCCCTTTTTTCACAAATTGTAGGGAGCGGCGACCCCGACGCTCCGAGGGAAAACAATTAATTATAATATTATCAAGGACGATTAAATGAGAACCGAATTTAACGTATTTGGACAGACTTACAAACCCAAAAACAAAGTTCAGGGCGTTTTCGTAAGTGTTTTGTTTGTTCTGTTTTTTGTGGGAGTTATTTATTCGTTCATTGTGTTAGGACTATATACCAACAATATAAAGGATTACAGTCACACCCACAATGAACTAAATACATATGCCCCTATTTCTAACGTGGCATACAATGAAGAAACGCAGCTTGTATATGTGTTTTTCGAGGAAGCTAACGCTGTTAATGCTTATAATACGAGCGGTGATTTTCAGTGGTCGGTAAGCATTCCGAAGCAAAGAAACGGTTCGACACAGTTTTACCTTGATAACGACAAATTATATCTTATTTGGAACGATACATATATCTACAATGCCAAAACGGGTGAGTTTATTGAAACACACGAGTGCACCAGTGGCGAGCTTGACAAGGCTGACGATTTTGAAGAAAACTATTCCCTTGAAGGTACGGGCGTGGATCATGATATAATAGATGTCTATACCGTTGACAAAGAAGGATATGTAAAAAGCTACATTGTCAACAGACCGGAATACTATATTCTTTTAAACCCGATTGCAGGCTGGCTCATAAGCTTTACAAGCGGTATAATTATTTCTGCTCTGGCGATTTTCGGGGCACTTAATTCAACAAAAAAACGCAAGGTCAATAAAGAGAATTGCAGAATGTCTGCAAAGCTTTTTACTGCCTGGTATAAGCTTTTGACAATAATCACTGCAATCTATGCCGTTGCAAATATTGTTTTGCTTTTTTGCTCACCGATTGTAATACTGCACGGTATCGCTCCTATTGGCATTCTGTTTATTGTCAGCGGGTGGGTTTATACCTTTGTTCATAAGCGTTTTAATACAGATGAAAAAAATGCTGTGCGCTTATGGGCTATCAGATGCGTTATCGCCTTTGGTGCTGCTTTTTTCAGCACGCTCATAGGTGTTGCTGCATTTGAATAAAATAAAAGTAATACGAATTTGCGGGCGGATGATATCCGCCCCTACATTTTTTTGTTGCAATGGGCGGCGAAATGGTTTATAATTTTTTCGGTGATGACAAATGAGACCAAGACATAAGAAAAATCTGGACAGCAGGCTCGAGGCGGTGGGCGATTATCTGATTACGCTGCGCAACGACAGCCTGAATTTTGAGGATGCGAAAAAAGAAAGCCACCTGCTTGATTTGCAGGCGCTTTTCGGCAACGACAACCCCATTCATCTTGAAATCGGCGGCGGCAAGGGAACCTTTGCTACCACGCTTGCCGAGCAAAATCCCGACATCAACGTGCTCTGCGTTGAAAAGGTGCGCGACGTAATAGTTGTGGGCTGCGAAACAGCGAAGGAAAAGGGGCTCACTAACATCAAGTTCCTCGACTGCGCGGCGGAATATCTGCCGTCGTACATACCCGAAAAGTCGATTGAGCTGCTGTATCTCAACTTCTCCTGCCCGTACCCGAAAAAGAGCTACGCATCGCACAGGCTGACGCACGAGCGCTTTTTGAACATATACAAAACGCTGCTCAGGAACGGCGCGCCGATTTACCAGAAAACGGACAATATGCACTTTTTTGAGTTTTCGATTGAAGAATTTTCAAAGTGCGGCTTTGTGCTGTCAAACATCTCGCTCGACTTGCACAACAGCGACTTTGAGGGCAACATAGTCACAGAGTACGAGGCAAGATTTTCCTCGCAGGGCTTCCCTATCTATAGGTTAGAAGCTCGGTTAAAATAACAACAAAACGGACGGAATTATCCGTCCGTTTTTTCTGAAAACTGAACACTGAAAACTGATAACCGCAGGTTACTTCAAGATCCCGCCTTTTTTAGCGTCCTTATAGCATTTATCGCACACAAATACAACCGAACCGAGTCCGTTTTTGTAGTAATACGTTGCCTTTTTACCGCAGAGCATACATTTTGACGCACAGGTTTCGCACACATAGGCGGTGTTTTCGTCATCCTTTTTACTGCCCTTTTCGCGAAAGGCGGCAACCGGATTTTTACCGCAGTAATCGCACTTGTGTTCTTCATCCGTAAACTTAAATTCCTGCACAGGCATTGCGCCGCCCATCGGGTAAACCTTGGCACCGCAGCCCGTGAAAACTGCCATTATCATCAAACACGCCAGAAGCGCAACAAACAATCTTTTCATAATCAGACCTCCTTTTGTTTATTATATCACCTGCTGCAAATTCCGTCAACTTATATTGTGGCGCACCGCTTTTTGCCGCACTTTTTGTGTATATGTGCAAAAAATGGGCTTTGTAAAAAGTAAGTGTTGAAATTAAAGCAATATAGTGTTATTATAAACGCGATAAATATTATAATCATTTTAATGAAAGGTAAGGACTAAACTATGGAAAAACTCAAGTATTTTGTAAACGGTGAGTTCAAGGAATCCAAAACTGACGTCTGGTACGACCTTCACAACCCGTCAACAGGCGAGGTTACAGGTCAGGCACCGTGCTGCACGAACGACGAAGTTCTTGAAGCAATCGAGGCTGCAGACAAGGCTTATCCCGCTTGGCGCAACACACCGGCAAGAAAAAGAGCAGCAATTCTCTTCAAGGTAAGAGAACTCCTTATTGAGCATATGGACGAGCTTACAATGCTTGTTTGCGAAGAAAACGGCAAGACCTGGGCAGAGGCTGCAGGCGATGTCGGCAAAGCACAGGAAGGCACAGAACTTGCTACACAGGCACCGTCGCTCATGATGGGCGAGAGCCTTATGGACGCTTCCACAGGCTTTGACACGGTTAAGTACCGTGAGGCTATGGGCGTTTTCGCAGGTATCGTACCTGTTAACTTCCCTGCTATGATTCCGTTTGGCTGGATGGCGCCCGTTTGCGTTGCCTGCGGTAACACAATGGTGCTTAAGGCTGCTTCCCTCACACCGAGAACGGCTATGAGAATTGCCGAGCTTTACAAGGAAGCCGGCGTTCCGGACGGCGTTATCAACGTTGTAACCTGCTCGAGAAACGAGATTAACACTATCCTTGAGCATCCGGCAGTAAAGGGTATCACCTTTGTTGGTTCCACACCTGTCGGTCTTAAGATTTACGAAAAGGCTGCTGCAAACGGCAAGAGATGCCAGGCACTCTGCCAGGCAAAGAACCACGCGCTTGTTCTTGAGGACTGCGCTCTTGAGAGAACTGTAGCAGGCGTTATCAACTCCGCATTCGGCTGCGGCGGTCAGAGATGTATGGCACTTTCCGCCTGCGTTGTACAGGAGAGCATTGCAGACAAATTTGTTGCAGAACTCAAAAAGCAGATTGCTTCCGTTAACTGCGGTCCTGCATGGGATAAGAGCACACGCCTTGGCCCGATTACTTACGAAAAGCATTATCACGAAGTTATCGCCGATATCGAAAAAGGTATCCGCGAAGGCGCAGAGCTTGTTGTTGACGGCAGAAATCCTGAAGTTCCTGCAGGTTACGAAAACGGCTACTTTGTAGGTCCTACAGTATTCGACCACGTTACACCCGATATGACAATCGGCGACGAGGAAGTATTTGGCCCCGTACTCTGCATTAAGAGAGTTAAGGACTTTGACGAAGGTCTTGCACTTATGAACGCTAACCCGTATGCAAACGGTTCGGTTATCTACACGCAGAGCGGCTACTATGCACGCCAGTTTGCAAGATACACCGACGGCGGCCAGGTTGGTATCAACGTTGGTATTCCTGTACCGGTTGGCTTTGTACCGTTCAGCGGACACAAGCAGTCATTCTTCGGCGACCTTCACTGCCTTGGCAAGGACGCATACCGTTTCTTCACAGAGAGCAAGTCTGTAACACAGCACTGGTTTGATGAGGAAGAGATGAAGGCTAAAGAAGTAGACACCTGGGACGGCTTACTCTAATTAAATAACCGTAGGGGCGGGTTTCCTAACCCGCCCGTTTTTTACTGTTCAAAACAGAATATCCTGATCTGGCGGTTTCGATTGTGCTGTTTGTATACTTTTACCTACTATTTCGGTAGGCTTTTGGGTAAATTGTAACAAAACTCTGAAAACCTATTGACATAGTAGGCAATCAACGCTATAATGAGCACAACAACAAACGAACCGACAAGGGGATGACACTATGAAACATAACCTTATATATGCTTCACTCTTTGAAATGCGAATGTGCAGTAACTCACGATGTTGCAGATAAACCAAAAACCACATTTACATTTTTAAGGAGATTATTATGAGCTATAAATTTGAAACATTACAATTACACGTCGGTCAGGAACAGGCTGACCCGGCTACAGATTCAAGAGCTGTACCGATTTACCAGACCACATCATACGTTTTTCATGATTCACAGCACGCTGCAGACAGATTCGGCCTTGCAGACGCAGGCAACATCTACGGCAGGCTGACAAACACCACACAGGACGTTTTTGAAAAAAGAGTTGCCGCACTTGAAGGCGGCAGCGCGGCGCTTGCACTTGCATCGGGCGCGGCTGCAATCACCTACACTATTGAAGCACTTGCAGCAAACGGCGGCCACATCGTAGCGCAAAAGACAATCTACGGCGGCAGCTACAACCTGCTTTCGCACACACTTCCGCAATACGGAATTGAAACCACATTTGTTGACGCGCACGACCTTGCAGAGGTTGAAGGCGCAATCAAGGATAACACCCGTGCGATTTACCTTGAAACACTCGGCAACCCGAACAGCGATATTCCGAATATCGACGCTATTGCAGAGATTGCACACCGCTACGGTATCCCGGTAGTTGTTGACAACACGTTCGGCACGCCGTACTTTATCAGACCTATTGAACACGGCGCGGACATAGTTGTTCATTCGGCAACGAAGTTCCTCGGCGGTCACGGCACAACGCTTGGCGGCATAATCATTGAGTCGGGCAAATTCGACTGGAGTGCAAGCGGCAAGTACCCGAACATCGCTGCACCTAACCCGAGCTACCACGGCGTATCGTTTTACGAGGCAGTCGGCAGCGCGGCGTTTGTAACATACATCAGGGCAATCCTGCTGCGCGACACAGGCGCAACGCTTTCCCCGTTCAACGCATTCCTGCTGCTGCAGGGCGTGGAAACACTTTCCCTCCGCCTTGAACGCCATGCGGAAAACACGGCAAAAGTGGTTGAATACCTTGCAAATCATCCGCTTGTGGAAAAGGTTAACCACCCGTCGCTGCCCGACCACCCCGACCACGAGCTTTACAGCAAGTACTTCCCGAACGGCGGCGGCTCAATCTTCACTTTCCAGATTAATGGCGGCAGAGAGGAAGCGTGGAAGTTCATCGACAATCTTAAAATCTTCTCCCTGCTCGCAAACGTTGCAGACGTTAAGAGCCTTGTAATTCACCCTGCGTCAACAACTCACTCGCAGCTTTCCGCAGAAGAGCTTGCAGAACAGGGTATATTTGAAAACACAATCCGCCTTTCCATAGGCACAGAGCATATTGACGACATCATCGGCGACCTTGACGGCGCTTTTAAGGAGGTAAAATAAAATGTCAAAGATTTACAAAGGTACACTCGGACTTATCGGTAACACACCGCTTGTAGAAGTTACAAATATTGAAAAAGAGCTTGGACTTGAAGCCACGGTTCTTGTTAAGCTTGAATACTTTAACCCCGCAGGCAGCGTTAAGGACAGAATCGCAAAGGCGATGATTGAGGACGCTGAACAGAGCGGCAAACTCACAGAAGGCTCTGTAATCATTGAGCCTACATCGGGCAACACAGGTATCGGTCTTGCTGCAATCGCAGCGGCTAAAGGCTACAAAATCATCCTCACAATGCCGGAAACAATGAGCGTTGAGCGCAGGAATATCCTTAAAGCATACGGCGCGGAAATCGTGCTTACGGAAGGCGCAAAGGGTATGAAGGGCGCAATTGCAAAGGCAGAGGAACTTGCTGCCGAAACACCGAACAGCTTTATCCCCGGTCAGTTTGTGAACCCTGCAAACCCTGCAATCCACAAGGCAACCACGGGCCCTGAAATCTGGGAGGACACAGACGGCAAGGTTGACATCTTTATCGCAGGCGTAGGCACAGGCGGCACGGTAACAGGCACGGGCGAATACCTTAAAGAGCAGAACGCTGCGGTTAAGGTTGTTGCAGTTGAGCCGGAAACCTCGCCCGTACTTTCAAAGGGTACGCCCGGTGCGCACAAGATTCAGGGTATCGGCGCAGGCTTTGTTCCCGACGTGCTTGACACAGAGGTTTACGACGAGGTTATCACCTCCTCCAACGAGGCGGCGTTTGAAGCTGCAAAACTCCTTGCAAAGAAGGAAGGTATTTCAGTTGGTATCTCCTCGGGCGCGGCGCTCAACACCGCAATTGAGCTAGCAAAGAAGCCCGAAAACAAGGGCAAAACAATCGTTGCTCTCCTCCCCGACAGCGGCGACAGATATTACTCCACCCCTCTCTTTACCGAATAACACAAGAAAAAGCAGAATTGCGTTTTTGCAATTCTGCTTTTAATATGTGATAGGGTCTGTCACCATAAAAAGTATATTTTCCAATATAATAATTAAATGTAGAAAATACCTATTTTATCCTGTCACATGGTGTCACATTTTAATATCCCAAGTCCTCGTTTACGATAATTACCTTGATTCTGTCCTTATGGCGCTGCTTTGCGGTTACAACGTAGTTGCAGCAGATGCGGCTGTCAAGCGCGCAGCCGTCGCACATAAACGGGTCGTCAAGCTTGAGCGATACGCAGGAACCGAGCTTTGCGCACGGATTTGCAAGGTTGAGTCGCACGCAGTTTGGCGGTGCGGCTTTTTCCTTTACACGCCTGATAGCGGCGTTGATATCCGGCACAATTTTGTTTTTGCCCACAACCATAACAACCTGGCGCGGACCGTAAACTATGCACGCCACGCGGTTTGAGTTGCCGTCAACATTGTACAGCTCGCCGCGCTCGGTAACTGCGTTTGACGAGCAGAAGTAAGTATCGCAGCCGAAGGCTCTGATGTACGCCTCGCGCACTGCTTCGCCCTCAAGCCCCGTGCGGTCAATAAAGTCATAGTTGCCGTTTTTGATGATGTCAAACACGCCGCACTGCTTAAGCGTTTCCGAACCGCCGTTGGAGATGCTTTCGCCCTCCTTGATAAGCGACTTTACGATGTCCGCAACCTCATCCTTTGTTTCGCAGTAAAACGGTTTTATGCCGTTTTTCTCGAGGTTTTTCATCGTGGTTTCAATGTATTTTTCCATAGCATCCTCCTTGTTTTACTTTTTAGGTCTTGCCTTGTTGTAGTCCATTTTGATGTGCAGCACGGGCGAAAGTCCGTAGCTGCCGTATGTTGCGCCGAAGTACTTGCTGTAGCTTTTTGCCTGGGCGAAAAGCGGGTCGTAAACCTTGCCGTTTATCTCGCACCACGAATGTCCCTGCGCGCCGAGTCCGTTTGAATCGTTGCAAACGTAAACGTTCTTAAAGCCGATGGCGACCGCCATATACGCAATTGCCGAACCGTCCGCGTGGCAGTCGCCGCCGCGGCGCTTAAAGTGGTCGTTAGCGTAGGTTGCAGGCCAATAATCGGTTGGATAAAACTTTCTGTAAGTAACGTAAGGCTTTGCCATAACCCAGTCGAAGCACACCTTAAACTTTTCCTTTTTGCTCATGTCGTCTGTGGTGATTTCCTCAACAATGCGCTCGGCGGTGAGGCGTGTTTTCCAGTCCTCGGTTTCGGCAACAGTCATCTCCTTGCCGCCGTTTTTGTAGTAAACGCCGTCCCTTTTGTACGCCCTTACCTTTCCGCTGTTTGCAACGTAGTAAACCGTTTTGCCGATTTTGAACGCCCTGCCTGTTACAAGGAATCCCTTTTTGGTAAAGCAGTACCTTGCTTTGCCGATTTTTTTGCTTTTGTTTTTAACCACCTTTCCGTTAACGTAGTAGCGTTTTCTGCCGGTTTTGGTGGTTTTCCAGCCTGTGTACGGCTTTTTTTCGTCTGCCTTTTGCTGCATAGTTACGCTCACCGGCGCAGGTGCAGGCGCCTCCTTGGCAAAGGCAAGCGCGGCTTCGGATGTGAACACAACCGACAACGCCAACATCATACTGATTAAAGAAATAACTAACTTTTTCATAATCCCCTATCCTTTCATATGCAAAAATTTATTTGTAAAATCTGTCCAGATTGCGGTACTGTATCGCTTCGGCAACGTGGTCAAGCTCAATATTTTCGCTGCCCTCAAGGTCGGCAATCGTGCGCGAAATACGCAAAATTTTGTCGTACGCGCGCGGCGACATACCGAGTGCGTCAAAGCTCTCTTTAAGCAGGCTGTCCGCTTCCTCACTTAATACGCAGTAGCGGCGCGTCAGGCGCGGCGTCATCTTGGCGTTGCACTTGACGTTTGTGCCTTTAAAGCGCTCTGTCTGTATGGCACGCGCTCTGTTTACGCGCTCGCGGATAACCTCGCTCGTTTCTTCCTTCCTGTCACCGCGAAGCTGCTCGTAGTTCACCGGCGCAACCTCGATATGTATATCAATCCTGTCAAGCACAGGGCCGGAAATCTTGTCGTTATACCTCTTGCGTGCCGCCTCGGAACAGGTACATTGAATCTTTGGATGCCCTGCATATCCGCACGGGCAGGGGTTCATAGCAGCCACAAGCATAATATCGCTGGGGTAAGTCACCGAGCCCGAAGCACGCGTTATTGTAACCACACCGTCCTCAAGCGGCTGGCGCAGCGACTCTTTTGCACGGCGGTCAAATTCCGGGAACTCATCCATAAACAGCACGCCGTTGTGCGCAAGGCTGATTTCCCCGGGCTTGGGGGAAGCGCCGCCGCCCGTGAGCCCCTGTGCGCTGACCGTGTGGTGCGGCGAACGGAACGGACGTTTTGCAATAAGCCGCGCGTCGCTCGGCAGTTCGCCTGCAACGGAATAAATTTTAGTGGTTTCTATCTGCTCGTCAAAAGTCATCTCCGGCAAAATCGAGCCGAGGCGCTTTGCCATCATCGACTTACCTGTGCCGGGCGTACCGATCATTATGCAGTTGTGGCCGCCTGCCGCCGCAATTTCAAGCGCGCGCTTAACCTTGCCCTGACCTTTTACGTCAAAAAAGTCAAGCGTTTCGCTGACAACGCTGCCCTCGTCAAGTTCTTTGTATGCAGGCTCAATCAGTCTGTCGCCGCTCAGGTGGGCGATCACTTGTGTAACATTCTTTGCAGGAAGCACGTCAATGCCGCTTACAACAGAGCCTTCGTCCGCGTTACCCCAAGGGATAAACACCGCGCCCACGCCGTCCTCTTTTGCCTGCAGCACCATCGGCAGAATGCCGTTAACGGGGCGGATTTCGCCGTCGAGCGACAGTTCGCCGATGAACGCATAGTCGTCAAGATTCGTTTTGATTTGCGAACTCGCCTTGAGCAGCGCCGCAAAAATCGGCAAATCGTAAAACGAGCCCTCTTTTTTCACATCCGCAGGCGCAATGTTAACGGTAATGCGCGAATCAGGGAAATTGAAGCCGCAGTTTTTTATGCTTGCACGCACTCTTTCGCGGCTCTCTTTAACGGCTGCGTCGGGCAGACCGACCAGGTCAAAGCGCGGCATACCGCCGCTGATATCGGCTTCAACCGTTACGTTAAACGTATTAATGCCGTAAATACCCTCGCTTTTTACTTTTGCAAACATAATATCACCTTGCTTCCGTCTGTTTTTTATTATAACGCATAATTGTTATATTGACAACACCCGATAATAATATTAAAATAGAAAGTGAATTAATTTGTGAAGGAGACAGATTTATGGACATCAACGCTTTATATAACGAATGGCTTGAAAAGGCAACGGGCGACCCCGACCTTACCGCAGAGCTTGAAAGCATTAAGGGCAAGGATGACGAAATTCTTGACCGCTTTTACCGCAGCCTTGAATTCGGCACGGCAGGTCTGCGCGGTGTAATCGGCGCCGGCACAAACCGTATGAACATCTACACAGTCGGCAGAGCAACGCAGGGACTTTCGGACTTCCTCAACAAGAATTACGAAAATCCGTCCATCGCAATCGGCTACGATTCGCGTATCAAGAGCGACTACTTCAGCAAAGAGGCGGCTTCCATCCTTGCGGCAAACGGCATTAAGGTTTACATTTATGAGGAACTTGAACCCACACCGTGCCTGTCTTTTGCGATCCGCCACTTCAAAACCTCAAGCGGCATCATTCTCACCGCTTCGCACAACCCTGCAAAGTACAACGGCTACAAGTGCTACAACCCGAAGGGCTACCAGATGACCGACGAGGAAGCGGCTGAAACTTACGATTTTATCCAGAAGGTTGACTACTTCACCGGCATCAAGAAGGTTGATTTTGACGAGGCTGTTGCAGACGGACGCATTGAGTACATCGGTCAGGAGGTTATTGACGTTTTCCTTGACGAAGTACAGAAGCAGTGCATCAACCCCGAAATCGTTAAGGCTGCCGACCTCAAGGTTATCTACACGCCGCTTAACGGCACCGGCAACAAGCCCGTACGCCAGATTCTTGACAGAATCGGCATTGACAAGGTTTACGTTGTACCCGAGCAGGAAAATCCTGACGGCAACTTCCCGACCTGCCCGTTCCCGAATCCGGAAATCAAGCAGGTATTCGAGATTGGTCTTGAGATGAATAAGAAAATCGGCGCAGACATTCTGCTTGCAACCGACCCGGACTGCGACCGCGTGGGCATTGCAGTACCCGACAAATCGGGCGAACTTGTGCTGATGAGCGGTAACGAAGTCGGCGCAATGCTGCTTAACTACCTGCTTTCCGAGCGCAAGGCAAAGGGCACGCTGCCCGAGTCCGCAATCGCGGTTAAGAGCTTTGTTTCCACCGACCTTGCAGAGGTTATTGCAAAGAAGTACAATTGCACATTTAAGAACCTGCTTACAGGCTTTAAGTACATAGGCGAACTCATCACAAACCTTGAGGAGGAAGGCAGAGCGTCCGACTTCGTTATGGGCTTTGAGGAGAGCTACGGCTACCTTGCAGGCACACATGCACGCGACAAGGACGCAGTTGTTGCATCCATGCTCATCTGCGAAATGGCTGCGTTTTACAAGTCAAAGGGTATGAACCTTGTTGACGTTATGAATTCGCTTTACGACGAGTTCGGCTACTACAACAACACGGTTGAGTCCTACACCTTTGAGGGCGCTGCAGGTATGGAAAAGATGGCTGGTATTATGGACGGACTTCGCGCAAACTCCCCTGCCGAAATCGGCGGCTACAAGGTTATTGCGGTTTCCGACTACAAGACGAGCACCACTACTTTCACCGACGGCGGCGAGGAAAAAATCGACCTGCCTAAATCCAACGTGCTTGCATTTGCGCTTGACGGCGGCAACAAGGTAATAGTTCGTCCGAGCGGCACAGAGCCAAAGATTAAAGCGTACATCACCGCAATCGGCGACAGCAAAGACGGCGCTGCAGCAATCGCAGACAAGCTGATTGCCGCTGCAAACGAGTTTATGAAATAAGCGAGGTAACATATGCATAAAAACTGGACACGAATTATTGCAATTGTGCTCGCTGCGCTTATGGCGGTAAGCGGACTCGGCGTCGGCATAGTCGCGTTTCTTAACTAAAACATAAAAGGCCTCGCAGTACCCTGTTTGAATAGGGTGCTGCGAGGTTTTTTCAACACACAGATTAATAACTTTATTTCTTTTTCAAGACGCTGACTATCCAGTAATATATCGGTATTATTAAAAACAGTATCCACGTTACGTTCCACGCGCATGTGATAAACGACAGTATCAGATAAGCTGTCACTACGGTTTCGGGTACAGGAAGGAGAGCAAGAAACGCTTTTTTGCTATTTGCCTTGCACGCCGTTGCCACGCGGTAATAAATCGGTATTGTAAGAAATATTATCCAAAACGGATGCCAGATATCAAACGCAAACGAAAGTCCCAGATACAGTATTACCACTATGATTGCAAAGGGAAATTTTGCCATTTTCTTTGCAGTTTCAGGATAAATTCCAAAGTCGTTAACCTTTGAGATAAGCGACTTTGCCTTGCCTTTAATATCTTTCTTTTTTGACGGCTCAGGCGTAATCTCAACCACGTCCTTTGATGTGTTAAGCAAATCATCAAGGGTTATACCGTAAAGTTCGGCAAGCGCAATTAAATTGTCTGTATCAGGAGACGATTCGGCACGTTCCCATTTTGACACAGCCTGACGGCTAACGCCGATTTTTTCAGCAAGTACGTCCTGTGAATAGCCGTTCATCTTGCGCAGTTCAAGAAGTCTGTTCGCTGTTACTATGTTCATTATCGTTCTCCTTTGTTGAAATCTCAATTAAAAAATCATTTATTCTTTGTAAAAAGTATTTCATAAATTCCGCCTCCTTTTAATAACAACATATCAAAAAAAGGCGTTTTTTGCCACCGCTTTTAGTTTGCAAACAGCCCTGCAACCAATAGTTGCAGGACTGTTTGATTATATTTACAGGTTGTTAATCAGGGTTTCGTACGCTTCCTCCATTTTCATGCCGCGGGAGCCTTTAACAAGCACCACGTCGCCTGCGGTGAGGATACCGCTGTTTGCGAATTCTTTGATTTTATCAAGGAAGTAGTCGCGCTCTGCGGCGTCGCATGCAATCGATTTTTCGGGCATACCGTCGCTGAAGGACACATAGTCCTTGCCTATGAAGAACACGCCGTCAAGGTCGTGCTTTGCGCAGAGCTCGCCAAGTTTCTTATGCTCTGCCGCGCTGTATTCGCCAAGCTCAAGCATCTCGCCGAGCAGGGCAAACTTTTTGCCGTTTTTGTTGTAGGTTTTAAGCGTTTCAAGTCCCACCCTTGCGGAATCGGGGCTTGAATTATAGTAGTCGCGGATGACCGAAACGCCCTTAACATCAATCACATCGGTACGCATAGCCTCGGGCGCGTAGTCGCTTACAGACTCAAGCGCCGCCTTAACGTCCACGCCGAAGTGGATGCCGCAGTAAACCGCCTCAAGCAGGTTTGCAACGTTATACTTGCCGGGAAGCGGAATATAGCCGTCCGTCTTTTCGCCGTTATATTCGACGGTAAAGCGCGTGCCTTCACCGCTTGATTCTATATTCTCTGCCGTCAGCACCGTGCCCTTCGACTTGTCAAAGCCGATAAATGCGGTGTTGAAGCCCTTTTTGTCTGCATTGTATAAGTACGGGTCATCGGCGTTAAGCACGATAGTGCCGCCGTCTTTAAGCCCCTCAAGTATCTCAAACTTCGCCTTGCAGATGTTCTCCTGCGAGCCGAGGTTGCCGATGTGCGCCTTGCCGATATTCGTGATAACCGCCACATCGGGCTTTGCGATATTCGTAAGCGTGCTGATTTCGCCAAGGTGGTTCATACCCATCTCAAGCACGGCGATATCGTAGGTATTGTCAAGTTCAAGCACGCTCTTTGGCAGACCGATTTCATTATTGAAATTCTTTTTAGTTGAATACACGCTGTATTTTGTGCGCAGCACGCGCGTAATCATATTGCGCGTGGTGGTTTTGCCGTTGCTGCCCGTAACAGCCACAACCTTAATGTTAAGGGTTGTGAGGTAGTACGCCGCAATCTGCTGCAGCGCTTTTTGCGTGTCGGGCACGATAACAACGGGCACAGTTGTGTCAACGGGCTTTGAGCAAACCACGGCAACAGCGCCGCTTTCAACAGCCTTGTTAACATAATCGTGGCCGTCAAACTTTTCACCCACAAGAGCGATAAACAGGTCGCCTGCTTTAGTAGTGCGTGTGTCTGTGTTAACGTCAAGAATATCAATATCGCCGCCGAAATCGCAGGTGGCGTCTATGTTTTTTACAATTTGGGAAAGCTTAAGCTTATTCATTTTATTACTCTCCGTATAATCAATTATTACAACTTTGTTCAATCGGGGACAGTCCCCAACTGAGCATTATTCGTACTTTGCTAATGATAAATCTACAATTTTCTGGCACAGGTCGTCGTACTCCAAGCCGACTGCCGCAGCCTCCTGCGGAAGCAGACTCATCGCCGTCATACCCGGCAGCGAATTTGCCTCAAGGCAGTAAAAATCTTCCGTGCCGTCCTTGAGGATAAAGTCGATTCTGCCGTAAACATCAAGGTCAAGCGCCTTGAACACAGCCTTTGCGCAGTCCTGCATTTTCTTTGTAAGCGCGTCGTCAAGCTCGGCAGGGCAAATCTCAATCGTCATGCCCTCCTGATACTTGTTTTTGTAATCGTAAAAGCCTGCTTTCGGGATAATCTCAATTGGGGGAAGCGCTTCGCCGCCGACTATACCGAGCGAAAACTCCCTGCCCTTGACGTATTCTTCGATAATAATATCGCTTTCGTACTTCGCCGCCTGCTTAATTGCTTTATCGTATTCGCTCTGTTGCATAACAATCGAAACGCCAACGCTCGAGCCGCCTGAAAACGGCTTGATAACGCACGGAAGCGGAAACTCGGGCGCATCCTCGCCACCCTTTGTAACTATGTACTTTGCGTTCTTAACGCCGTGGGCGTCCATAAGTTCCTTTGCAACGTACTTGTTCATAGCAAGCGCGGAACCGAAACTGCCTGAGCCTGTGTACTTAATGCCCATAAGGTCGAAGGTCGCCTGAACCTTGCCGTCCTCGCCGTCCTCGCCGTGCAGGGCAACAAACACAATATCAGCCGCTTTGCAAAGCGAAATAACATTTTCGCCGAACAGCCCCTTCGCGTCGCCCTTGCGCGAGGCAAGAATACCCTGAATATCCGGGTCGGTGTCGCTTATTTTAAGCGTTTCGTCAATTCCGTCCGTGTCAAAAAAGGCGCTTACGTCGCCATCATATCCCATAAAAACGTCAAGCAGTGTGGCTCTGTGACCGCGCCTGCGCAACGCTTTTGTAACATTTTTGCCTGTGATCAGTGAAACATCGCGTTCGGTGCTTGTGCCGCCTGCAAGTACAACTATATCCATAAAAATAAATCCCCTTTTAAAATTGCTCATTATATTATAATATATTCTGACAAAAAAGTCCATATTAACATTTACAAATGAGCGTTTTATTGCTATAATACATTTGGTGATAACGATGAAAAAGGAAATAAAAGAGAAAACCCTGCAGTACATATCCGATGACTTTGACGGCGTTATACTCGATTTGCGCAACAAGCTTGAGCATATCTGCCCGAAGGCGGAGATTATTCCCGCAAACAGTATGGGCGACCTTACTGCACAGGCTGACAAGAGCGTGGATATGGTTGTCTGCCTGAAGCTGCACAAGTTCAGCGACGGCGAAAAGACGCTTGACGAAATAAAGCGCGTGCTCAAGGACGGCGGCACATTCATCGCGTGCCTGAAGCCGTACGACACCTTCCGCACAATGCTTAAGGACAAATTTGACGTTAACTCATACCACACGCAGGGGCACTACGCATACTTTGAAGCGCAAAAAAAGGATTCGAATTAATCGAATCCTTTTTATTATCAGCCTCTCGGGCCCTGATAGCGTGCGCTGCCGAAGCCGAGTATAAGCTGGAATATGTTCGGGAAAATCATCAGCCCGATTGCAAACCCCAAGCCTTTGCCGAAGGCGCTTGCCATTCTGACGCAAAAAATTATTCCGTAAATAACGTTAACAATCGGAATAAAGAACAAAAGGAATTTTACGCCGTTACCGTCAACGATTTTTACAAGTGTGTAAAGATTGTAAAACGGAATAAGTGACTTCCAGCCACCCTCGTCTGCTTTTTCAAACATTTTCCACTGGGCGATTATCAAAAGCACGCACACAACGATACCGATTATAGTGGTGGCAGGTGAATTGCCCTCCTCAATATACTGGTAAACACTATCAAAATCAGCCATACCAAATCTCCTTTCATAAGTGTTAAGTATATTTTATACTGCTTTAGAACAATTATCAAGTATATATTTACCATATTCGGCAAATATGTCCGTTTCTGTTTTGGCGTAGAGTATACGCGCGCCGACTGCGTCCTCAAGCTCGTTGAAAACTATTTTGCCGCCGTCAAATATAAAATCTATGCCGTAATAGTCGCCGTCAACAAGGACGATTATTTTTTTTATTAAAGCGGTTTCGCCGCTGCTCAAATTATACGGCACAGCGTCGCCGCCGAGGCAGAAGTTGGAGCGGAAATCAGTCTTGCTGACACGCAGAAACGCGGCTTTAATTTCACCGCCGAGCACCCAAACGCGCAGGTCTTTGCCAAGGTCGGAAGCAGGCTTCTGGCACACAAAGCTTTCGTCATATTCATCGGCGCTGCTGCACATAACAACGCCCTCGCCGCCGTGCCCGTCCTTGGGCTTTTTGACAAACGGCGGAGTGCCGTAGCGCGTGGGCATAACAGGAATACCGTTTTTCTCCATAAAATCGTAAGCCGCCTGCTTGTCGTTTGCAAGGCGCGTAAAGGCGCAGGGATTGAACACGCGAACGCCCCTGCTCTCATAAAACTCGGCAATTCCGTAATCGTTTGAGCGGTTAATCACGACGTCCGCTTCGCCCCTGTAATCGGGCGTTACAAGCTCCGCGCCGAGCAAACTTTTAAACTTTTCCACGGCAAACGCGTTACGCGCCGCCTCTTCTTTTGTATAAACTAAAATCGTTTTCATCTGTCAATTATCTCGTCAAAAATCAGCGGCGCAACATCAACGCCTGTAACGTTCATAATGTTGATGATATGTGCGTTTGAGTTGACTTCGCACACGTAGCCGCCGCGCAGAATATCAACGCCGCCGAAGGTGAGCCCGAGCGTTTTACAGGCGGTGACGGCAAGGCTTATTTCATCGTCAGTCGGGGTGTACGGCACGGCAGTTCCGCCGTTCGTGATATTCGAGCGAAAGTCGTTTTTATTGCTGCGCTTCATCGCGGCAACCCATTTGCCGCCGACAATTTCAAGGCGCACGTCCTCGCCCTCGGAATCAGTGATAAACTCCTGCAAAAGAAACGGTTTGCCGTTAATGCGGCTCATAATTTCGTCAACCGTATTGCAGAGGTAAACCTGCTCGCCGAACGAGCCGCAGCACTCCTTAAAAACGAGCGGCAAGCCGAGTTTTTGGGATGCTTTTTCGGCAAAGCTGCAGTAATCCGCGCCATAGAATGATAGCGGTGCAACTACCGTTTTCGGCTGCTTTACAATGCCGTCAAGCGCAAGGTAAGTCTTTGCCTTATCGTCGCACAGTTCGATTGAACGCGCAGAATTAAACACGCGGTAACCCCTGTTTTCAAGAAGCGTTGCAAGGTTAACGTCCTTATCCCAGAACAGCACAAAGTCGCACGCTTCATCGCAAAAAAGCATTTCCTCATTATTTTTCAATTTCAGCGAAATACCCATACTTTCGGCACAGTTTAACAAATGGTTGTGCAAGGTGTTAAACTTTTCGCCCTCAAGATACGCATTTACTACAAGAAAACCTGTCATTTTTTCACCTTCTTTGTAATTATTATAATATGTTATCTTGCATTTTTCAATCAAGTATTGTAAAATAGCAATGTTGAATTTTACAAATGAATACGGAGGATTTCAGGATGACCGAATACAAACTTAAATACGGATGCAACCCAAACCAGAACCCCGCTCGAATTCATATGGACGGACAGGAACTGCCGTTTGAGATTCTCAACGGCGCTGCAGGCTACATCAACCTGCTTGACGCGTTCAATTCGTGGCAGCTTGTAAAAGAACTGAAAGAGGCAACAGGTCTGCCGAGCGCGGCTTCGTTTAAGCACGTTTCGCCTGCAGGCGCAGCAGTAGCACAGCCGCTTTCGGACACCGACCGTAAGGTTTGTATGGTGCCTGACGGACTTGAACTTTCCCCGATTGCTCAGGCATATGTAAGAGCAAGAAGCTGCGACCGCCAGTCGTCCTTCGGCGATTTCGCCGCACTTTCGGACACATGCGACGCGTCAGTTGCAACCTTCCTGCAAAAAGAGGTTTCCGACGGTATTATCGCACCCGACTACACGGATGAAGCGCTGGAAATTTTAAAGAGCAAGCGCCGCGGCAACTTCCTTGTGATTAAGATGAACCCCGACTACGTTCCCGAAGAAATGGAAACAAAGCAGGTTTTCGGCATCAAGTTTGAGCAAAAGCGCAACAATGCAAAAATCACAATGGACTTGTTCGACGATATGCCGACCAAGGTTAAGGACATCCCCGAGATTGCAAAAATCGACCTTCTTATTTCAATGATAACGCTTAAATACACACAGTCAAATTCCGTTGTTTACGCACAGGGCGGTCAGACGCTCGGCGTAGGCGCAGGTCAGCAGAGCAGAATCCTCTGCACGCGCATGGCAGGCAACAAGGCGGATATGCTCTGGCTTCGCCGCAACGAAAAGGTGCTTAACCTGCCGTTTATTGACGGCGTAAGGAAGTGCGACGCGGACAACGCAATCGACCTTTATATCAGCGACGATTACGAGGAACTGCTCAAGGACGGCGTATGGCAGAGATACTTTACAGAGTGCCCCGCACCGTTTACCGCAGAGGAAAAAGCAGAGTGGCACAAGAAGATGGACAACGTTGCACTTGGCTCTGACGCGTTCTTCCCGTTTGAGGACAACATCGAGCGCGCTGTTAAGTCGGGCGTTAAGTACATCGCGCAGCCGGGCGGCTCGGTACGCGACGAGCAGGTTATCGAATGCTGCGACGGCTACGGCATCGCAATGGCAATGACAGGTATCCGCCTGTTCCACCACTAATAGAATTGAGAATGTAGAATGGAGAATGGAGAATTTCGGGAGGGCTTCGCCCTCACCCATTATATAATCGGGTGCGGGAAGATTCCCCTGTGAGGTACTCCCCGATTAACGGGGAGATGTCACGAAGTGACAGAGGGGAGCGTCTGCGCCAGCAAAAATGTCACCGCAGGTGACAAAAGGGTGAGGCGCCCGCTCCAAGGGTCCCGCCATTAATTCTCAATTCTCAACTCTCAACTCTCAATTAACAAAGGAGTAAGCATTATGGTAAGAGCTATCGTAGGCGCCAACTGGGGCGATGGCTCGTTTGTGACCGCTGCCGGTGGCAGATGAAGGGAGCAATAAGAGCTTCGTAGCGGTCAAAATTTGTCGGCGCCTCAAG
>JAFSRN010000012.1 GCA_017446095.1 Eubacterium sp.
AAAATTACTTTGCCAAAACTGCTTCGCACCCAAAAATGAGCATATTTTTTGTTAGAACAAAGCACAAAATCACCGTAAGGCTGACGCCTTGCGGTGATTTTTAATACAGTTATAGCGGAAAAGATGCCATTTTTGGGCTGACACTATTTATGTAGGGCGCCCCTTGCGGCTCTTTTTTATTTGCGTGATTTAATTTGTGATTTGACAATGTGGACTATTGCGCCGGTACCCTTGGTGGCGTAGTCCTTGATGTTGCCGGCAAGTCCCGACCAGACGGAATTGATGAGTTTATCCTCCTGAATACCGTCAGCCTTTGCCTCCTTAATACGCACGTTATCGCCGTAAAACGGTGTGAGCACTCCTGCTTCGTTATCGGTAGCAACTGCGCCGTCTGCAAATGCGATGATGTCCGCCATCTGCTCATCAGTCGGCTCTGCGCCGCTGAAGCCGAAGAGCGCAAGCATAGCCGTTTCGCCCTGACCGTTATACGCCGGACCAATCGATTTGCCCTGCGGCGTAATCATTGTGTAGGTGGCGAGAATCTGATCCTTCGCCCTGCCCCAGTGGTGGCGCTGCTTGCCGTAGTAGTGACCGAACGGGTTCATATGCACTGTTTTGTCCTCGTCAAGGCGCATCGGGCAGTATGCCATGGAGTTGAGCACCTGGCGAGCGTTTGCGATAATAAGACCGCCCTTTTCGTCCGCAAGTCCCACAACGCCTGCGGTAAGCTGGTGGTTGAAGGATGCAAGGCTCTTATTTTTTTCGTCACACTCGGGGAACGACTGCGTTCTGAAAGTGGAAATATCATCCATAAAGTTGCGCTTGATTACGCGGATATCGCCGTCAAGGTCGGGCGTAATCTGGAACGGTACCGCCTGAGTCCACTTCATATCGCTGAATCTGCCGAGCGATGAGTTTTCCGTAGAAATCGACGTAGTTTCTGGCGTGTAGGGGTAGTTAACGTTTGTGCGCACAAAGATTGCGTCGCTCGACTTCATCTTAAAGAAATCAAACGCAAAGCTGCCCTGCTCTGTCTGGTTCGGCAGGTTGATAACGCCGCTTATGCGCAAGCCTTCGCCCGAACCGCCGAGGTCAAGCGGTGTAACGTCAGTTTTTTCAAACTCAAAGTCCTTGCCGTCGTAGGTGACAAAACTCTTAAGGAACTCTTTTTCGCCTATTTCCCTGCCGTCAGCCACAACGCTGTAGATGTTGCCGTGGACGGAAAACTTGATTTCAAGCTTATCCGTTTTAAGGTCGATGTCAAGCGGCTTTGCCTCGCTCTTTTTATCCACATTCACGTCAACGGTGTACTTGCTCTGCACCTTTTTAAAGCGCATAATCGCAAACACTGTCTGCATATCGTCGTCCATCGGGATAACGACGTAATCCTCAAGGTTGGTCGCCTTGAGTTTAATCTGCGACGCGGAGTCAACGTCGATGTTGAGTTTAAGCTGAACGCACTGCAGCGTAGATTTTGTGATGTTGTGCAGCGTGAGTTTTTTATTTACGTCAAGCGCGGATTTTTCCTCTGTGATAATCTTATCCGCAAGCTCGTTTGCCTTGATTTCGCGCTGGATATTGAGCACAGGAGTGGCAAGTCCGAAGTGGGTTGTGGAAAGCAGAAGCACCCTGTCCCTGAAGGACGGCGCGTCAAAATCGCTTTTAGCGTTGACCTTCGCCATTGCTCTTGCGCGGTCAACTGCAGTCCAGATTTTGCGGTTGTACGGCTTTTCCGACCACGAAGCGTAGCCCGTGAAGTTGCCGTCCGCGGTGTCGTGCGTGAAGTCGATATCGCCAAGCGGCTCGTGGGTTCTGATATATCCGCCCGGCGTGTTGTAAACAACGTAGTCAAGGTCTGCAACCTCGCGCACCAAGCCCTCAATGCCGTTTGAGTTGGCAATCTTGCCCTTAATAACCGGCACGGGCATCGGCTCCCAGAACGGGCTGTCGGCGTCCATATTCACAAAGATGAACACATCGTGATTGATTTCGCCGTCGACCTGCTTTTTGTGCAAATCCTTAACCCACGCGCGCAGGCAGCCTGCGTCGCAGATGTCGGAATTATTGTAGGTGGGCAGAATAGTCATACTTTCGCCCTTATAGGTGTATGTAAGCGGATTGAACGCAAGCTCGTCGGGAAGCTTGGGAACGATAGTCCTGAACGCGTCAAACGGCACGCAGGAATAGTAAAGGCACAGCGCCTTAACGCCGGTTTTGTTGTAAAGCTTAACCTGCGAGGGGGTGAACATAACCTCCTGCGGACGGACAATCTTTTCGTACTCGCCGAAAATGTCCTGCAGTCCGCTGCCCTGCTCGTTAGTAACGGCAAGCTCAATCGAAGCCTCAAACTCCTCCTCATTCATTGCGGAAAGAGCGCCGTTTGAGTAGCCCATAATGATGTTCTCATCGCCGTATTTTTCCACACGTTCCTTCATACCGTCAATTATATCGGGCGCGTATTCGGGCAGAATCTGCTCGAGGGAGAAAAAGTTTTCGCTGTCCCAGGTGCCTTTAACGGGAATACCCTCCTCGTTGCACTGATTAAGCACATCGATAATCTGGCGGATTATGCGGATATCCGAGCCGAAGCCGAGGTTGTCGTTAGTATCGCCACGGTAGGAATGGTAGCAGTTAACGTGAAAACCAAAACCAACGTGAACTTTATTATTTTCCATAAATTACTCCTAAAAATCTTGGGAATTGAGAATGTAGAATGGATAATGGAGAATTAATGGTGCTGCACACCAATTGTAACGGACGACCGCTGCTCGTCCGCAATTCTCAATTCTCAACTCTCAATTCTAAATTATTCTTCTGCTTCTGCTGCGCGCTTTTGTTCAAGTTCGGTGTGGATTTCGGCAAGCTTTTTCTTGGAGAGGTCGTAGCCGAAGAACAGCACAACTGCCATAAGCGCAAGCATAATTGCAGGAACGATAGTTGAAATGTTGTAGATGTTGCCAATAACCTCTGGCTTGAGCTGACCGCCGTTTTTGGTGGTGTCAACATCGTAGTTGATAAACGCAAGCAGCGCGTTAAGTCCAACGCCTGCAAGAGTCTGACCGAGCTTTCTGGTAAATGAGAACAGCGCGTAGGTCATGCCCTCTTCCCTCTTGCCGGTACGTACCTCGTGGTAGTCGATAACGTCCATTACAAGCGCCCATACTTCAAGCACAAGGAAGGTCTGGCCAAGACCTGACAGGAACGTAAGACCGAGGAATACATACGGAGCAATCGGGTTTGTTGCGTCTGCAAGCGGTGTGAATTTGATAAAATACTGCATCAGTACCGCCACCGTTGCAAATGCCATACCGACTGCGCAAAGCTCTTTTTTGCCGAAGCGCGTGATGAGCTTGTTCATAATCGGGATGAATATCGCCATCGGCAGGTAGGTGCAGATGGATACCATCGCGTAAAGTCCCGGCTTGCCGAAGTAGTCGGTGAACAGATATGTATAAGTTGACTGATAGTAGAACTGGAACGCAATAAGCAGCATTGAAGCGATGCAAAGCATAATGAACGCCCTGTTTCTGGACAAATCCTTAAGCGTTGCGATTGCGTTGTGGTTCTTATCCTTAATCTTCTTCTGCGGTGCAATGCGCTCTTTAGTCATCTTGTAATGCGCAAAGTATACGCCGACGGAAACAACGCAGAGAATCAGTACGCACCAGAAGAGTTTGTCGCCGTCGAGCACCTTCTGGTCAACGCCGTTGGGGTACTTGCCAACTGTGGTGTAAACGATCATCGGCAGGATAATTGTGCCCGGAAGTCCGCCCACGCCTGCGCCGATTGAACGCCACATGGAAAGTGAGGAACGCTCAAGCTCGTCGTCCGTAACTACGGAAGCAAGCGAACCGTAAGGAATGTTAACCGCGGTGTACATCATACCGTACGCGATGTATGTAACGTACGCGTAAACGAGGTACTTGCCCTCCGACCAGCCCGGCACTTTGAGGAACATAAACGCCGCCGCTACTGCAAGCGGAATTGAAAAGCCTAAAATCCACGGTCTGAACTGACCTTTGGGGCTTGGCTTCCTCGACTGAATAAACGCGCCCCACAGCGGGTCGTTGATAGCGTCCCACACTCTTGCAACAAGAATGAGTACAAGAATCTTTTTGGGGTCGATACCAAGCACGTTTGTGTAAAACTGGTTTTGAAATGCGCCAATGAGCGAAAACGTAAGCAGTCCGCCTGCGTCGCCGAGCGCGTAACCCACTTTGTCCTTGAGTTTAATGCCGTGGGTTAATGATTTTTCTTCCATTTTTAGCCCTCACTTTCAAAGAAGAATTTTTTTGCGCAAACCGCGCAGGCGCCGATATAATCAACATCCCTGTTGAGCGCGGACACCTCAATCATATCCGCTGTGAGATTTGAGTTATACCTTATGCACTGCTTTGCGAGTTTGCCGGCTACAAAGTCATTATTGAACATGGTGCCGAAAAGCACAATGCCGTCGACATTCAGAATTGTGGCGGTGTTCGTCAGCGCGAGCGCCACCATATCAATCTTGTGGTCAATAATGTTCATAGTATAATTATTACAGTTTTTTAGTGTTTCGTCAAGAGTTTGGTCAGAATTAAGTTCTTTTAATATTACGTCCTCGCCCGCTTCCGTTTCAAGGCAGCCAAAGCGACCGCATCTGCACTTGCTGCCGCCGGGGTTTACAATGTAGTGCCCTATCTCCGCGGCAGAGGCGTCGTTGCCCGAAAATACGCGCCCGTCCGCCATAATAGCAGAGCCGATACCCGGTCCCCACTTTAAAAACAGCACAGAGCCGTTTGCCTTGTTGCTGCCGAAAATGCGCTCGCTCTGCGCAAACGCGCGGACGTTGTTTTTGATTACGACGGGCATATCAAACGCGGCTTCAAACTTTTCACAAAGATTATGCTCTTTCCAGATGCCAAAGTCATTTTCGTCAACCGAGCCGATAACGCACACGCCTGCGCCGACAATGCGGCTGCGGTACTGACTGTTATCGTCAAGGAACGCCCTGCCTGCTTTGATTACCTCGTCAACATCGCTGATAAACGGCAGGCGTTTTTTTGCAACAAGCTTGCCCGACAGTGTGGAAACGGACAGCGTAACCGCGTCCTTTTCCGCATTTATGCCAAAGCAGAGCTTGCCGTCGTTGCAAAGGGTAAGCAGGATTTCGCGTCTGCCGGTTTTGCCCTCGGCTTCCGCCTCGCCGACTTCCCTGATAAATCCCCTGTCGATAAGCGCGGCGCAGATTTTTGTAACCGCGGCAGGGGTAAGCCCGAGTTTTGCGGCAAGTTCCTTACGCGAAAGCTCACCCTCGCGGTTGAGGGTGTAAAGTATAAGCGAACGGTTTTCAGTTTTAAGCGACTGTAAATTCAATGCTTTCGTCATAAAAAACGCCTACTTAACCAAAAGTGAGATTCCGCTGATGCCCATTAAAACGTAAGTGATTATCATAAACCAGCGCTTGTTCATATGCCTGAAAATCAGGTTGCCGATGAACAGCGCCGCAAACAGCAGGAACACGCAGACACCCGTAAGCACAACGGTGTGCGTGTTAAAAAGCCCTGCCTTAACATCAGTAAACAGGATTATTGAGTTGAGCACGCACCACGTTGCGGAAACGGTTACACGGAATTCATCACGCCCCTTAAGATGCTCGGACGCGTAAACCACCATAAGCGGACCGCCGCAGGAGAACATACCGTGCACAACGCCTGCAATTACAAGCACGGCAAACGCCCATACGCTTGTTTTTTGCTTGTTTTCCGCCTGGCGTTTTTCCTGCTTTTCTTTATACTTTTTAGAGAATGAGTGGTAGCAGCCGAGCCCCATAAAGCCGATAACAATAACGCCCAGCAGCTTGTACAGAAACACGGGGCTGACGCTGAACACGCGAGTAATCAGAAAGCCGCCGACCATGCCGCACAGCATTGTAAGAATAATGCGCAAAAACTCTTTTTTGTTAAGCGCTTTGCGGTTGATTGTAACAACACCGAGCGAAACTACTATGCCGAGCAGATTAAGTATCGGCTTTGCGGTGTCGTACCCCACAAGCATTATCGAAAACGGCATTGCAAGCACCGTGCCTGCAAAACCGGTGATACACTGTATTATGTTTGAAACTAAAACTACAACAAAAAACAGTATTTCTTTGAAGCTGAACATCAGAACATTTCTACCTCTATACCAAGCATATTTGCAAGCGCTTCAAGCTCGTCTGCAATGTCGCCCATCGCAACTGCGAAATGCGGCTCCCAGCCTGCTTTGACGGACGAATTGACAATATCTGCCGCGCTGTTTTGCGTTTTGATAACAACGGACGTGCCGAAGAACTGCTGCGGTTTGTCAAGCGCTTCGCCCTTTGAGATAAAGAAGCGGAAGGTGCCGTCGGCTTTTTTGCCGATTCTGAAAATTGTGGCATACTGCGAAGGCTTGCAGCCGAACTCGAGAGTAGGACCAATCTTGCGGTTGCAGTGAACTCCTGCGCACGCGCCTGTGTCCTCACGCGCAAGCGAGCAGGCAGCCGTGCCGCAATGCCAGAAGGTTATTGTATTTTCGCCCTCGTCCATGGAAACAGGGTCGCCGAAGAACGCAGGCTTGCCCGTAAGAAACTGCGAAATGTACATTGTCAGCGCGCCGTATGTGTCAGCCTCGCAGGCAGCGGCAACGCCAAGGTCGTTCAGCATTGCAAGCACCGAGCAGACAGGCGTGCCGAAAGCGGTGAAGAAATCAGGCCAGCAGCGCGACGACAGCGCACCGATGTTGTTAGCCTTAACGTACTCGTCGTAAGCCTTGTACAGGCGAGCGAAGTCAAGCACGTTCTTTTCCTTGACGGAATCGAGGTTTTTGATTCTGCCGTTTGCGTCGTCGAGGTAAGCTTTTACGTCATCGTCTGTAAAGGTTTTTGCCTTGTCAATAAGTTCGCGTGCTTCGATAGAATTAAGCGTTGCGCCGAAGGTGGTCATCATCTCCATATCAAGCGCCCTGCCGAAACCGAAGCCTTGCGGAGTGTGACCGACCTGCAGAATATTAAGGCTCTTCATCGCCTTTTTAACCCTTGCAGCGCGGATAACGGAGGCAATTTTAGCCTTTACGTTATCCTCTGTCGGCGCGCCGAAGATGTACTCAAACGGTCTGCCGAAGCTGTGCAGCACGTTGGCTGCGGAGTACGCGCCCGTAAGCGAATTGAGTCGCAGTCTGCCGCCGTCAATCACCGGCTCGCGCAGAGTCCACAGAAGCACGGGGCAGTCAAATCTGCGCAGCACCTCTGCAATATACGCGCCGTTTGCAAACGTGATGTTCTGCACAATCACAAGGTCGGGGTTCTTATCTGCTGTAAAGGTGTTTAACTTGTCGATGCCGAGCAGCATTTCGTCCGGCACTTTAACCGCAGAGTCAATATCTTTAAGCAGGTTTACTGATTTTTCAAACTCGGCGCCTGCACTTTCAAGGTGAAAAGTCGGCACGCCGATCGGGATGTATAAGTATTCAAAGTTCATAATGTAATCCTTTGTGAATTGAGAGTTGAGAATTGAGAATTGAGAATTTCGGGAGGGCTTCGCCCTCACCCATTATAATTAGCCGTGCGCAGCACCCTTAATTCTCCATTCTCCATTCTACATTCTCAATTAATAAAACAGTTCTTTATTCTCTCCAACAAGCCCTACATATGCGCCCTGCTTTACAAGCGGCTCGCGGTCTTTGTGGGCGATTACCCACTTGTTTTTCATAAGCAGGAGTTCGCTTTCGGGCTCTGTGATATCGGGCTTTTCGTCAAGCGGAGTGTTTGTGCCGCGCGGCAGGATAACTATATCCTTAAAGCCCTCGTCGCACGTTCTGCACGGCGACAGATGCAGCGTGGTCTGGTACATTTCAACGGCTGTGCCCTTTGGTACAAAGAACACCTTTTCATCGCCGACAAAAAACTGATTGTCCTTTATCTGCCAGGTGTGACCGAGCACAAGCATAAAGTCGGTAACGGCGATATTAATCTCGCTGCCCTTGTGGTATTCAAAGCCGTTGTAGGTCGTATTGACTCCGTTGCAGTAGCCGATTTGTATCGGCATACCGCCGTAGAGCGTAGCCTGAATTTTGCCGAAAACGGGCGTGCTTTCCATCGCCTCAATGCTCGGGTAATAGACGTTGCCGCTTTCGGGGACAGCGGTTTCTTCCTCCATATAATCGCAAAGTTCTGTAAAGTCATATCCCTTTACAACTCTGCCGTAGGGCGCAAAGTCGCTGTCGAACACGCTGTAAATTCTGACGTCGTTAACTTCGTTCAGTCGATTAATCATAGTCGCCTCTCACGATTTTATACGTTGCGCGCCAGTCCTCTTTGCCGATACCTGCGTCAAAGCCCTTGTCGTAAACGCCCTTGACGTGCTTCATTACAGGCATATCAACGCCCTGCTCTGCGGCAAGCCTTTCGCAAATGCCTAAATCCTTGCGCTCGTTTTCAAGCGAAAAGGCGGTAGTCCAGTTTTCGTTTGCAATATTCTCCCACTGCGCGTCAAGGTAAAAGTTCTGCGCGCCGCCGTAGGACACAGCCGTGTGATAGTCCTCCGCGCTGATGCCCATGCTTTTTGCAAGAAGCAGCGTTTCGTTAACGCCGTTCTGAATCTCTGCGCAAAGCGTGTTGTGGCAGATTTTCATAGCAAGACCTGCGCCGTTTTCGCCCATGCGGATAACGTTGCAGCCCATATAAAGCAGGATTGGCTTGATGGTTTCGTACAGACCTTCGTCGCAGCCTACAAGCACGCCGAGCGTGCCGTTGATTGCCGCCGGCTTGGATTTTACAACAGGTGCGTCTGCAAACTGCGCGCCCTTTGCCTTAATCATATTTGCGCACTCAACGGAAACAGACGGGTCTATCGTGCTCATATCAATGCAGATTTTACCCTCTGTGATATACGGCAGAAGCTCGGTGTAAACCGCCTTAACGTGCTCTGATTTAGGCACCATTGTGATGATAACGTCGGCGTTTTTGGCAACGTCGATATTGGTGTCGCAGCCGTTTGCGCCAAGCGCCGCAAGCTTTGCAACCTGATCCTTGTTGAGGTCAGAGCAGTAAACTGCGTCGTCGTGTTTTTTAACAATATTTTCGCACATGGACTCGCCCATAATGCCAAGTCCGATAAATCCGATTTTCATATTTTTCTCCTTATTTAATTATGAATTATGAATTGATGGTGGGCGTTGCCCACACCCATTGTAGGGGCGATTCAAGAATCGCCCGCGGGGGTAGTGATTGACCCCTACTTATTGTCCGAGCGCAGCGAGTATCCTCAATTCATCATTCATCACTTATCATTTATCATTAATAATTTATCATTCTGTAATCGTGTTATCCCACGCTGCCTGGAACTTTGCAAGTCCGTAATCGGTGAACGCGTGGTAGAAGCTGTCCTTGAACACCTGCAGACCTGCTGTTACGATGTCCGCGCCTGCAACTGCGCAGTCTACAATCTGCTTACCGTTGCGGACAGCGGCGCAGATAATCTGCGTTTTGCCAATGTAGCCGTAGTTTTCGTAAATAGTTACGATGTCCTGGATATACTGAACGCAGTCCTCGCCGCTGTTCTCTTTCCAGCCGATGAACGGAGAAACGAACAGCGAGCTGTTTTTAGCCGCGATAAGTGCCTGCGAAGCAGAGAAAACAAGTGTAAGATTAGTTCTGATACCCTTTTGCTCAAGCCTGCGAGCAGCGGCAATGCCTGCCTCCGTGCAAGGAATCTTGATAACAAAGCTCTTGCTCATTGCGGCAATCTTTGTGCCCATTTCCACCATATCGTCCGCGCTGTCAAGGTGGGGGTTAATCTCAACGGAAATCGGGAAGGTTTCCCATCCTTCAATGCCCTTTTCCTTAACAAACTCGGCAAGCTCTGCAATAACCGTGTAAAACGGCTTGCCTGAGTTCATAATGTGGTTGGGGTTTGTTGTTACACCGTCGATGCCGAATGTGTCGTAAGCCTCGCGGATTTCGTCAATTTTTGCACTGTCTAAAAAGTATTTCATATTTAAATCCTCCAAATAATTATGAATTATGAATTGATGGTGGGCGTTGCCCACACCCATTGTAGGGGCTGGCGTCCCCGACAGCCCGTTAATTGTTTGATTGTTCTGTTATGAATTGTGAATTACAATAACCGAATTAAGGTCGTCAATCACCTCTGCGCCCTTGCGGACGAATACCGGCGGTTCTCCGAGCTGTGCGTTAACAACGTATGTGCCGCCTGTGTACTCTTTACCCGACCACAGGTGAATCCACTCATCATCTGGCAGGTACACTTCCTTTTTAACGTGCCCCGGTCTGATTACAGGCGCCACGAGGATGTCACGCCCGAGCAAATATTCATACGCGTTTTCGTATGCCTCCTGCTCGTCGTAGTAGAAGAACAGCGGTCTTACTACGCCAACGCCGTTTTGGGCGTTGTACTTAACGGCGTCCTTAAGATACGGCTTGAGCGCTTTATGCACCATCGCCATTTTTGCACCGTGGCGCAGGATATTCTTGCTCGAGTCAAACTGCGCGTTGAGATCGGGGTTAAGCCCTTCGTGCCCGCGCATAAGCGGTGTAAAGGCGTTCATTTCGCACCAGCGCATATACAACTCTTCGCTGCGCTTGAGGTTGAAGAACGAGGTGTAGCCGCCGATATCGCTGTGCGACAGACCGAAGCCGCAGCACGTGAGCGACAGCATTGCAGGTATAACCGACGGCAAGCCGAAGTCGATAGAAAAATCGGTGTGATTGTCGCCGCACCACATCATTGTGGAATAGCGCGGTGTGTCGCTGTAGCCTGCGCGTGTGTAGAACATAATCTCGCCGAGCTTGCCCGTTTCCTCAAGAACCTCGCGGTTGAGCTTTGCCCAGCGTGCAGGCCATGTGTTGTGCACAAGTTCGGGATTTTCGCCGCTATGCAGCACGCAGTCGGTCGGCAGATATTCGCCGAAATCAGCCATCCAGCCTGACAGACCGAAGTCAATCATATTCTTTTTGATTATTCCCTTGAGCCAGTTGTACGCGTCGGGGTTGGTGAAGTCAACCATAGCCGCCGGAAAGGTCGTAATCGTAACAAGGTAGTCCTTGCCGTTTTTGTCCTTAACGCAGTAGCCCTTTTCGCTAGCCTCCTTGTAAAGCGGCTTTTCCACAGCGAGGAAGGGGTTGATGTAGCCAAGCGTTTTAATGCCCTTTGCGTTATTCGCCTTGATGCGCTCGTCAAGCTCGGGGTAAAGCTCGCTGTCCCATTCCCAGTTCCAGTAAAGCTGCTTGCCTGCGGCGGTAACGCGCCTGCCTTCCCAGTCCTGAATCCAGATGCCGTTCATATGCAGGTCGTTTTCCTCGCTCGTGGCAATGGCGTTGTCGTAAAACTCCGTGCCGCCCTGCGACGCGATAATCTGACCGTCGTACACCCAGTCGGGAAGCTCGGGCTGCCTGCCGACAATATCGGTGAGACCGGTCATCACATCCTCAAACGTGTCGCCGAAGCCGATGTAAAACGGTGCGATTTCGTCCACCTTGACTGTGTGGTACGCTTCTGCCGTGAGGTCAAATTCACTCCTCGCAGTAGTCAGCGAGTGGAAAAAGTACTTGCGCGAGCTTAAAAAAGTGGGCTGCGCGTAGTACGTTTCGTACTTATTAAACGGCTGCTTAACCACGGTGTTTTTGATGCCGAAAACCTGCTTTATCAGCTTTTTGGCAATCTGCGACGCGTTGATGTGCTCTGCCACCCAGACGTTTGCCTTTTTGCCGCGAATGTTAAATTCGGAAAACAGCTCGCCGCTGCCGTAGATGTATTCATCCGCTTTTGCAGGCAGCGTAATCCACATTCTGTTAAAGGAGTCAAAGCCGTCAAAATCAAAGCGCACTCTGTCGCCGTCGGCAGTCAGGTTAACCGTGCCTTCGCTTCCGTTTACAAGCTTAACGCTTACGGTAGCCGCGCCCTCTTCAGCCGTGACGGCTGTTATTGTGCAGGGCGTTTTTTCGCGCACGGTTTCGGTAATCTTAAAAGTGCCGTGACTCATTGCATATTTGTTTTCGCCGCTGCCGAAAGAAATCGGGAACACACCGTTTACGCTGTCGGCAAGGGTGTAGATAACCTCGCCGTTTCGCACGATGTCAAGCGACTTTTCGTTAGCCTTAAATTCTACCAAACAAATCACCTCGTTATAGTTAATTAACGCTGTTAATCAATTATATTATAATACCCTAAAGCAGCGTTGTCAATGTATAAAATAAGTAATTTATTTAATTATTTGTGAACATTTAACACCTTTAAATTAGTAGTAAAAAAACGCAGCAGTCGCCTCTGTTTCTGCTTCTGCTGCTGTTTTTATTACTATTACTATTTCAATTTCAATGACGATGACTATATCTGTTTCTATTTCAATGTCTGTGTCTATATCTATATCTCTATCTGTATCTATATCGGCTGCGTTCGCTTGCGCTGGGTAGCGGTCGCTGCCAGTGGGTGCCAGTGGGTTAATTTATAAGCACAACCGCGTGGGCGGAAATGCCCTCTTCCCTGCCTGTAAAGCCAAGGCGTTCCTCGGTAGTTGCTTTTACGCTGACCTGCGATATATCAATGCCGCACGCTGCTGCGATATTTGCACGCATTGCGGCGATATACGACTTCATCTTCGGCGCCTGCGCGATAAGCGTTGAGTCGATATTCTCAACGGTGTAGCCCTCGCTCTTAACCCTGTCGGCAACCGCCGCGAGAAGTTTAAGCGAATCTGCGCCCTTCCACTTTTCGTCCGTGTCGGGGAACATTCCGCCGATATCGCCGAGCGCGGCTGCACCGAGCAGTGCGTCCGAAATTGCGTGAAGCAGAACGTCTGCGTCAGAGTGACCGAGCAGACCGAGCGTATGCGGAATATCAACCCCGCCTACAATCAGCTTCCTGCCTTCAACAAGTTTATGCACATCGTATCCGTGACCTATTCTCATTGTTTTCTCCTTTCAGTCGAAAACAGTTTTCAGTTTTCGGTTTTCGGTTTTCAGCTTGGGGTGAGCTCCGCTCACACTCATTTTATCATAATTCGCTCTGCAATTCCAATATCATCCGGCGTTGTAATCTTAATGTTGGTGTAACTGCCCGTTACCATCTTGACCTTGCCGCCGGCGTACTCAATTAACTGGCAGTCGTCGGTAAAGTCCTTGCCGTCGTCAATCGACTGCTGCAGGGCGCGTTTGTAATGCTCAAAGTCGAATATCTGCGGCGTCTGCACAGCAAAAAGGGTGCTTCTGTCAGGCGTGTCGATAATAAAGCTGTCGCCGTCAATCACCTTGATTGTGTCCTTAACAGGCACGCCGACCGCAGCCGCGCCGCAGTCCTTTGCAGCGATAATCGTGTTTTCAATATCCTCTTCCCTGATAAGCGGACGCGCGCCGTCGTGGATAATCAAAAGCTCTGCGCTCTCGATTGTGTCAACCGCGTTTTTAACGCTCTGCTGACGCGTTTCGCCGCCGATAACAAAGGTAATGCGTTCATCTGTCAGCAGCTTTGAAAACGCCTGCAAATCCTGCTCACGCACCGTGACGATAACCTCGTCCACATCGCTGATTGAAAGGAACGCTTCCACGCTGCGCTCAATTACGGTTTTGCCTGCAATTTCAAGCAGAAGCTTTGATTTTTCTATTTTCATCCGCGTTCCCGACCCTGCGCCGAGAACTATTGCTACATTACTCAACTTCCATCACCTCGCTGAGTTCCTTTTCATTAGGGGTAACGTACTCCGTTTTGTAGTTATCGTAAATCACCATGCCGAACTTTGCGCCGTTTGGCTTGTGAACGTTTTTGACAATCGTGTAATCAACCGCAACGTTTGACGAAGCGTGCGCCTTTGAATGAACAACCGCAAGCATAGCCGCCTCGCGGATAAGCTTATCTGTAAAGGGTTTATCCTTTACAGCGGTAACGATAACGTGGCTGCCTGCCGCGTCCTTAACGTGGAACCACATATCATAGTTCTTTGCGGTTTTGAGCGTGAGCTCGTCGTTTTGCATATTGTTCCTGCCGACTGCAATCTCAAACCCTTCGCTTGAAACAAAGCGCCGCGGCGGCAGCTTCTTTTCCCTGCCACGCTTAACGTTGCGCTTGCCGATAAAGCCTGACTCAAACAGCTCTGTGCGGATAGCCGTTATTTCGCTGTCCGTTTCGGCTCGGGAGAGTGCGTCGATAACGGAGTCAAGGTACTCCGCCTCCTGCTCCGCCTGCTGAATAAAGGCGTTGAGTTTGCTTTCGGCAACCTGCTTTTTGCGGTAGTCCTTGTAGTATTTCTGCGCGTTTTGCGCAGGGGTTAAGGCAACGTCGGCTTTAATCCTTATGGGCTTGCCGTCGTCGTAATAATTTTCAAGTTCATAGAACGCCGCGCCTTTTTCAAGCCTGTAAAGGTTGGCGTTAATCAGGTCGCCGCAGATTTTAAGTTCTTCCTTGCCCTCGCATTCCTTGAGCTCGCGGCGGCGGTTAATCGCCTTGCGCACAGCGCGTTCCTGCAGGACGGTAAGCTGCTTAAACAGGTCGTTGCTGCGCTGACGTATGCGCTCAAATCGCACCTGCTCAAAGTAGTAATAGTCTATGAGTTCCGAGAATGTGTCGAACGTTTTGTACTCTGCAAGGTCGCCGTACTGCTTTGGCTTAAAGTAGGTGTAGTCCTTCGGCTTGTCGATAATCACAACAGTCGGCTCTGGGTTGCGTATATGCGTGCGCAGTTCTGCAAGCGACATACCGTATTCCAGTTCGCGCGCGACTATGGGTGAGATGCCCTGCAGCACCTCCTGATACGCAAGCGATTTTTTTATGCCAAGTGAGTTTATGCTGCGCTCGAGTTCCGCCGTGTCGTACTCAAACAGGTTGCGTTTGCTCTGCTGCGGCGGCAGCTCGTAGTGCAGGTTTGGCAGCACCTCGCGCACGCTTGAAGTGAACTCGTCAATCTTCTTAACGCACTCAACGATAATGCCGTTTTCGTCAACAAGAATAATGTTGCTGTGCCTGCCCATAATTTCGACGACCAGGTTGAAGGTTACAGGGTCGCCGAGGTCGTTTTTTGCATCAAAAACAAAGGTGACTATGCGTTCAAAGCCATCTTGCGTTATCTCCCGAAGTTTTGCGCCGCCGAGGTGCTTGCGCAGCAGCATTGTGAGCATGGGCGGCTTTTTGGGATTTTCGACAAACTGATTGGTGAGCTGTATGCGCGGACATTCCGCTTTTGCGGAAAGCAGCAGTTTTTCCGTGCCGTCAAAGGTGCGGAAGGTGAACAGCAGCTCTTCGCGCGACGGCTGGTAGATTTTATCCACGCGGAAGCCGACAAGCTTGTCGCTTATTTCGTTTTTGATTAAGTGTAAAAATATTCCGTCAAAGCTCATTGTTCCTGAATGATGAATGATGAATTAATGGTGGACTCCGTCCACACCTATTTATATTGCGGAGTGCTGTGGTCAGCACTCCCTACGAATACGGCACAACTGTAGGGAACGATGACCACATCGTTACGTTAATTGTTTGAGCGAAGTGAGTATCCTTAATTCTCAATTCTCAATTCTAAATTGTTCAAATTGATTTTACTGGATTTAGCTGATTTGCAGAGATGAACTCTACGTCGATGAAGATGCTTTCGAGCTTGTCTTTAAGCATCATGAATGAGGCGTACTCTGTTTCGTAATGCCCTGCGGAAATCACCGCGTAGCCGCGCTCTGCCGCGTCGAGCATTGCGTGGTACTTCATATCGCCTGTGAGGAACACGTCCGCATTCTGCATAGCGATGTCGGTAAACTCCTCGCACGCGCCGCCGCCTACAGCAACGGTTTTTATCGGCTTGTCGGTATCCGTATAGCGTATGCCTGCGCAGCCGAGTCTGTCGCTTACAAACTCTGCAAAATCGTCGATGCTCATCTCACAGTCAAGGTCGCCTGCGACGATAAGCGAATCGTCAATGTGGCGCGCGTTCTGCAAGCCGAGTATCTGCGCCAGATTGTCGTTGATTCCGCCGTGCGCAAAGTCGTAATTAGTGTGCGCGCTCAAGCCTGCAATGCCTGCGTTTGCAAGCATATAGACTACGCTGTCGCTCTTTGCGTCGCAAATTCCGCGGAAGATAATCGGGTGGTGCGTAAGCACAAGGTCTGCGCCGACGTCGCGCGCAAAGCGGCAGACATCCTTGGTGCAGTCAAGCGCCATAACGCACTTTTTAACATCGCGGCGGAAGTCGCCCACAAGGTGGCCTGAGTTATCCCATTCCTCCTGCGCGTCAAACGGCGCAATCGAGTTGATGAAGTCGTAAATGTTCTTAACAGTTGTCATAATCTTTTTTCAATTTCGGCAATGACTGCGGTGTAGTCCTCGCCGCCTTTCTGTTTGTTGTGCAGGTAATTCAGCAGGTGAATAAAAAACTCCCTGTCCGAAAAATCGCTGATTTCACCGAGGAAGCATCTGACGTCGTCCGCCCCGGTTACAACACCCGTATAATGCGCGTCAAGCACGCTGTAGTGGTGCCTGCCCTCGGGTACAATGATGTCGTTTGCAATCTCAAAACCGTGCTCATACAGCCATCTGCGCGCAATTTCGGGGTGCGTCATTGCGTTTATAATAATGTGCTTTTCGCTCGCAAAGGGGCAGTTTTGCAGGATATCGGCAATCAGCTCGCCGCCCATACCTGCAAGCAGAATATCGTCCACGCAGTCGCCGTCAACGTTCTGCAAGCCGTCCGACAGCACGCAGGTGATTTTATCATCAAGACCGTAGTCGCGCACAAGCCGCCTGCACGATTCAAGCGGCGCGGCGTTGATATCGCTTGCAACGGCGGAGGTAATCCTGCCGTCAAGCACAAGCGACGCAGGCACATAGCCGTGGTCGCAGCCCACATCTGCAAGGCGTTTGCCATTGCGCACCAGCGCGGCGCATGCGGCAAGACGGGCAGACAGTTTAATCGGATTACTCATTGTCAAAAATACTTTCTACAACCGTTTCGTACACGCAAACGGGGTTATTCAGGAACTTATCGCGGATAACCTCCGCCTGCTCAATCGTGGCGACAAACAGGCTCAATACCATAAAGTCGCTGTCCTTGTCGCTGACGTGCATAACCACGTTGTAGCCGCCCTTTGCCTCGTTAATCTCCACCTTATTTTCACGCTCAAAGCGTTCACGCGCAAGGATTTTGTGGCAGATGCGCATACTCTCGTCGCGTACGGAAAGCGGCAAGTCCTTTTCTATAAGCTCAATCGGCGCGCCTTTAGTGTCGCCAAGGGACAGCGTGCCGTCCTCATTTTCGCAGATAACGCCGCTTTTAATCATTCTGCCGATGGAGTCCGCAACCTCAAAGTGGTTTGCAAGCTCGCCCTCGTCAAGCGCGGCTGTGATAGTGTCCGCCTTAATTTTGCCCTCAAAACTCGCAACGATGTAGCACACAAGCAGGTTGATTGTGCTGACGGAACGCAAGCCGCCGTTTTTAACACCTGCCATAAGCGCGTCAAAGCGAAGCATGGGGTTGTCGTCGTTATTGGTGCGTAATTCTTTGTAATCTATATCATCGTTATTATTGCTCATAACAGCCTCCGAAATTTGTGCTTTTAATATAATAACATATTATAAGCAAAGTTGCAAATATAGTTTTGAGTTTTCAGTTTTGAGGGCAGGCAGTTATTGCGAGAATAGCCGATAGAATGCCGTAACAATTATTGCGGAGTGCTGTGGTCAGCACTCCCTACAAATACAGCACCATCGTAGGGGAGCATTTCCTAATGCTCCCGCGGGCGGATTGGGAAATCCGCCCCTACACATAAAAACAGCACCGCCGCAGCGATGCTGTAATTCTTAAATTATTCCTCTGCAGGCGCTTCCTCTGCTGCTTCTTCAGCAGGTGCCTCTTCAGCAGGTGCAGCTTCCTCTGCCGGTGCTTCTTCAACAACCGGTGCAGCCTCTTCTGCAGGTGCCTCTTCAACTGCAGGTGCTTCCTCAACGGGTGCAGCTTCCTCTGCAGGTGCTTCTTCAGCAGGCGCTTCCTCTGCAGGTGCGTCAACTGCAAGCTCGGGGATAACCTCTGTTTCCTCAGGCTTTTCAAGCAGTTCCTTGATTGAAAGCGATACGCGCTTTTTGTCAAAGTCGATATCGATAATCTTTGCCTGAACAACGTCGCCTACTTTGAGAACGTCCTGAGGTGCCTTAATTCTCTCCCATGCGATCTGGCTGATGTGGATAAGACCGTCAACCGTCGGCAGGATGTTTGCGAATGCGCCGAATGTAGCAAAGCTTACGATTCTTGCGTCAACAACAGAGCCTACGGGGTAATCTCTCTTAAGGATTTCCCACGGGTTGTCCTCAATCTTCTTGAAGCCAAGGCTGATTTTGCGTGTTTCCTCGTCAAGGGCTTTGATTGTAACCTCAACAGTGTCGCCAACGTTAACAACCTCTGACGGGTGCTTGATGCGTGACCAGGAGAGTTCGGAAATATGTATCATACCGTCGATACCGCCAAGGTCAACAAACGCACCGTAAGATGTGAGTGACTTAACTGTACCTGTAATTTTCTGTCCCTCTTCGAGTGCTGCCCACGCAGCTTCCTGCTGTGCCTTTCTTTCAGCGTCGAGCACAACTTTGATTGAGCCGACTGCTCTGCGGCGTGCAGGATTAATGTCGATAACCTTAAACTTAACGTCTGTATCCTGCAGCACGTCAAGATTCTGATTACGCGGCAAGCCTGTAAGTGATGCGGGAACAAAAACTCTTGTTCCGTTTGTGGTAACAAGAACGCCACCACGGATAACCTGAGTTACCGTACCTTCGAGAATTTCGTCTGCTTCTTTGGCAGCAACGATATCATTCCAGCCCTTTGAAGCGTCGAGTAAACGCTTTGAAAGCTTAAGAACACCGTCGTTATCATCAGTTTTCATGATGATAAGGTCGATTTCGTCACCTACTGCAACAACATCCTCACATTTGCTAATTGGTTCGGAACTGAGATCATCAAAAGCAACAACGCCTGTTTGCTTTCTGCCGGGAATGTCAACATATACTTCTGACGGAGTAATTCTTTCAACTGTTCCCTTTACTACCTTGCTGTTGTAATTTTCCTTAAAAGACTCGTTAAGTAATTCTTCGAAGGATGCCTCACCATCAGCAGATGCTTCGACAGCAGGCTCTGTAGCCTTATCAGCGGTTTCTGCTGTCTCCACAACCTCTGCAGCTTCGGCTGAAGTTGTTTCAACTTCCTTTTCTTTAATTTCTTCGGACATGGTTTTGAGTACCTCCTTGATAATTACCGAGGGTGTCGAAGCCCCGGCAGTAACACCAATTACTTCAAATTGCGATAAATCGAGCCCCGAAAGCTCGCCGACAGTTTCTATATGAAACGACGGGCAGTGGGCGCTGCTGACCTCCTGCAACTTGCGAGTATTTGATGAATGGCGACCGCCGATAACAAGCATAGCGTCGGAATTTTTTGCGAGTTCCGCAGCTTCCAGTTGTCGGTCTGATGTCGCATTACATATTGTATCAAAAAAATCTATATTTGTACATACCCTTTTTAATAAATTTTTAGATTTTACCCATTCTTGCAGGGAAAATGTCGTTTGAGATACACAAATTATTTTTTTGCCTTTGTCAAATTCGGGATTTTGTAAAATTAAGTCGAGTTCATTTTCGTCTTTGAACACGTAAGATTCGCCCGTGCAGTACGAGCGGATACCGCGTACCTCGGGGTGATTTGAGTCGCCTGCAATCAGCACGCAGGTAGTGCTGTCCTGACTGCTTACAATGTTGTGAATCTTGGTAACAAACGGGCAGGTTGCGTCAACGTACTCAATGCCGCGGCTCTCGATATCGTCAATCACGCTTTTTTCCACGCCGTGAGTGCGAACAACAATCATATAACCATCGGGGCAGTCGGCAGGGGTATCGATAATTTTAACGCCCTTACTCTCGAGGTCGCCGACCAGCTGGGCATTATGAATAATCGGACCCAAAGTGCATACCTTTTTGCCCTCGTTAACAAGTTTGTATACCAGGTCAACCGCCCTGTTTACACCAAAGCAGAAGCCCGCAGTTTTTGCAAGAGTAATTTTCATAATATAAATAATTGAGAATTTAGAATGGAGAATGGAGAATTATTGGCGGGACACCCGCATCCGTATTATTGTTTGAACGAAGCGAGTATCCTAAATTCTCAATTCTCAACTCTCAATTCTACATTCCTATCTTTCCGCCTGCCAGAGCTCCGTAATGCGTTCCATTACGAGGTTTGCGGCTTTTTTGATGTCGTGCGGGCCAAATTCCTCTTTATCAAATCCCATTTCCTCGGGGGTAATCAGTTTGCCGTAGGACACGGTAACGTGCGAACCCACCTTGATTTTGCCCTTTGAGCAGATTGCAACGGGCAGCACGCCTGCGTTTGTGGCTTTTGCGATTACTGCAACGCCGGACTTCGCCTTTTGCGGCACGCCGTCCTTGTCCTTGATGCGCTTGCCCTCGGGGCAGATTGCCATAACGTGACCTTCTTCAATAATCTTTTCGCCAAACTCGATAGCCGAGGTGTCGCCCGTGCCGCGCTTAACCGGGAAGCCGTACATATGCGTGATAACCCAGCCTACAATCGGGTTTTTGTAAAGTTCTGATTTTGCCATAAAGTGAAGCTCGGGCACCTTGTCGCTCATGCCTGCAAACACAGGGTCAAAGGCGCAGGTGTGGTTAACAGCAACTATGTAGCGCGTGCCCTTTGGGGGAATGTTTTCAATGCCCTTTGTCTTAACGTGGTAAAGCGCCTTTACAGCAGGTGCAAAGAGCGTTTTAACAATGCCGTAAAACTTGTAGTGCTTTACCTCGGAATAGTCAAATTCTTTCATTATAGTTTTCTCCCTTCGGTCGAAACAATTATTAATGATAAATGATGAATGATGAATTATGGATACTCGCTTCGCTCGGACAATAAGTAGGGGTCAATCACGATTGACCCGCGGGCGATTCTTGAATCGCCCCTACAATGGGTGAGGGCAGAGCCCTCCCGAAACTCATAATTCATAACTCATAATTCATAATTTTAAACGTTTTCTTTAATTGTATTGATTACCGCGTTGATTGAATCCTCAAGATTGAGTTCGGAGGTGTCGAGCATAATGGATTCCTTGCTCGGCTTGAGCGGTGCGATTTCGCGGTGGGAATCCTGATAGTCGCGCTGGTTTACGTCTGCAAGAACGTCCTCGTACATAACGCTTTCGCCCTTTTCAATAAGCTCGTCGTAGCGGCGCTTTGCGCGGCATTCGGGTGAAGCAAAAAGGAAAATCTTAACGTCTGCATTCGGCAGAACAACAGTTGCAATATCCCTGCCGTCCATAATTACGTTGTTGGTTTTTGCTATGCTCTGCTGCAAATCGAGCAGGAACGCGCGCACCTTCGGAATAGCGGAAACCGTGCTTGCGCCCATGGAAATCTCGGGCGTTCTGATGAGTGAGGACACGTCCTCGCCGTTAAGAAATACAGCCTGCGCGCCGTCGATATACTTGAGCTCTACCGTTGAGTTTGCAAGGATTTTGTCCACATTCTCTTCGGTGAGGCTGTCGAGCAAGCCCATTTTCTGCGCGCTGAGCGCAACAGTTCTGTAAAGCGCGCCCGTGTCCACATAAATGTAGCCGAGTTCCTTTGCAGCAGCCTTTGCGATAGTGCTTTTGCCTGCGCCTGCAGGTCCGTCAATTGCAACGTTGATCATATTTTTATTCTCCCTTCGGTCGATTATAATTGAGCATTGAGAGTTGAGAATTGAGAATTAATGGAGGGCGCTGCCCTCACCCAATTATATAATAGGTGTGGACATAGTCCACCCGAAATTCTCCATTCTCCATTCTCCATTTTCCATTCAAATATTGTTTCCACACAGGTAGCCTGTACTGAAGGCTATCTGCAGATTGAAGCCGCCGGTGTAGGCGTCCACGTCTATAACCTCGCCTGCAAAGTAGAGGTTTGGCACGAGCTTTGAGCGCATCGTTTTTGGGTCAATCTCCTTAACGTTTACGCCGCCCGAGGTGACGATAGCCTCCTCAATCGGGCGAAAACCCGTGACGTTAAGCGTAAAGTTTTTAAGCAGATTCACAAGTGCTTTGCGCTGCTCTTTTGTTATCTGATTGCACTTTGCCGACGGCTCGATGCCCGACAGTTTAACTATAACGGGTATGAGCTTGCGTGGCAAGAGTTTTGCAAGAGAGTTAATAAAATCTTTATTGTTATTCTCGGCAAAATCGCGCTGTATGCGCTTGTCAAGCTGCGTTTCGTCAAGCGCAGGCTTGAGGTCAATAACAAGCTTGTAGTCCGTGTTGTCACGCATATGGCAGGAGGCGGAAAGCACTATCGGTCCGCTCACTCCGAAGTGCGTAAACAGCATTTCGCCAAAGTCGCTGTACACTTCCCTGTCGCCTTCAAATGCCCTGATAGCAACGTTTTTGAGTGACAGCCCCTGCAGCGCAGGCACAAAGTTATTGCTGCACACAAGCGGAACAAGAGAGGGCTTTGGCGTGATTACCGTATGCCCCACGCTCTTTGCAAGCGTGTAGCCGTCGCCCGTTGAGCCGGTCTTGCTGTAGCTTTTGCCGCCGGTGCAGACAGCCACCGCGTCGCACGCGATTCTATCTCCGTTTTCAAGGATTACGGCAGATATTTTTTCACCGTCAAAGTCAAAGGCTTTTGCCGTGCCTTCCACGATTTTTGCGCCGCTTTGCGTGGCGTTTTTTACAAGCGCGTCGACTATATCAACCGCCTTGTCCGACTGCGGAAAAACGCGGCAGCCGCGCTCAACCTTTGTAGGCACGCCCATATCCTTAACAAGCGCAATCGTGTCGTACGGCATAAACGCGGAAAATGCGGAGTACATAAACCGCGGATTTGTTACCACGTTGCCGATGAGCTCGTCAAGGTCAAAGCACGCGTTTGTGACGTTGCAGCGCCCCTTGCCGGTAATCATAACCTTGCGGGCGGGACGGCTGTTTTTTTCAATTATCACGGTGTTGTTGCCGCGCTTTGCGGACTCTGCAGCAGCAAGCAGTCCTGCCGCGCCGCCACCGATGATTACAACATTTTTGTTTTCCATAAGTTGGTATTATATATTACTGCTCGCCGTCTGTCAATTGCACGGACAGCGTTTCCCATTCTTCGTAAAGTCCGTCGCGCAGGGTGGTTTTTTCGTCGAGTGCCGCGGTGAGTTTTATAAGCTCTTCGTAGTCTGCCGAAGTCAGTTTTTCCTCAATTTCGGCAATCTCGGTTTCGGTCTGCTCGATTTCCTCCTCGCACTTTTTCAGTCGAGTTCTGGCTTTGCGCAGCTTCGCCTGCTGTTCTTTACGGATTTTATAATCGTTTTTGCGAGGCTCTTTAGCAGCCTGAACCCCTGTTTTATCAGGTAGTTGTTCAGCTTGTTTCTCAATGTACCTATCATAATCTCCTATATACTCCTTCACGCCGTCTGGCTTAAGTTCAAGAATCCGTGTTGCAAGCTTGTTGATAAAATATCTGTCGTGCGAAACAATAAGCATTGTGCCGCTGTAATCAAGCAGCGTGTTTTCCAGCTCTTCGCGTGAAAACGCGTCGAGGTGGTTGGTGGGCTCGTCCAGCAGCAGTAAGTTGAATTTGCCGAGCATAAGCTTTAGCAGCGCCACCCTTGCGCGCTCGCCGCCCGAACATTCGGAAAGGTTTTTGTACACCTCGTCGCCCTTGAACAAAAACGCCGCAAGCGCGCTTCTGACGCTTGTTTCCGTCATCGCCGGGAAGTTCGACCACACCTCCTCAAGCACGGTTTTTGTGAGGTCGAGCTTTGCCTGCACCTGGTCAAAATAGCCGCAGAAAACGTTTGTGCCGAACTTGAAAGAGCCGCCGTCAGCCGAGTAATCCTTCATCAGAATTTTGAGCATAGTCGTCTTGCCGCAGCCGTTATCGCCGAGAAGGAACACTTTTTCGCCGCGGCGTATATTGAAGTTAACTCCGCTGAAAACCTCCTTGCCGCCAAAGGACTTTGCGAGGTCTTTTACGTCGAGCACATCCTCGCCGCTTATCGCTTTCGGCGTAAAGTCAAAGCGGATTTTTTCCACCATTTTATCGGGGATAATAAGCTGCGCTTTGATGCGCTCAATCACCTTTTCCTTGCTCTCGGCGGTCTTGATATTCTTCTCTCTGTTCCACTGGCGCTGCTGGGCGATAATGCCCTCAAGGCGCTCAATTTCCTTCATATCATTCTCGTACTTTTCCTCAATCGCCTTTTGCTCGGCGGCTTTTTTAACAAGGAATTCCGAGTAGTTGCCTTTGTATGAACGGCATTTGCCGTTTTCAATCTCCACGGTTTTTGTAGTGATTTTATCAAGGAAATAGCGATCGTGGCTGATGATAAGCGCCGCGCCGGAAAAGTCTTTTAAAAAGCCCTCAAGCCACTCAACAGCCTTGATATCAAGGTGGTTGGTAGGCTCGTCAAGCAGCAGAAAATCCGCTTTTGAAAGCAGCAGCTTTGCAAGAATAAGCTTTGAGCGCTGACCGCCCGAAAGCTTGGATGTGAGCATATCAAACTCACTCTCCTCAAAGCCTAAACCGATTAGCGCAGAACGCGTCATACTCTTGTAAGTCAGTCCGCCGTCGCGCGTGAATTTGCTGTTGAGGTAATCCTGACGTTCAATGTTTGCAGTTTGGTCGCCGATGCCCTCACGCAGGTTGAAGTTAACCTCGGCAAGCTCGCTTTCAATCTGAATAAGGTCGTCAAACACGCTTACAAGCTCGTTCCAGATAGTCCTGTTTTCCGAGCAGGTGTGCTGTTCCATATAGCCGACTGTGGCGTTTTTACCTATAAAGCAGGCGCCGCTGTCCGGCGTATAGTCGCCCTTGATGATTCTGAAAAGCGAGGTCTTGCCTGCGCCGTTAACGCCGATAAGACCGACCTTCTCTTTTTCTTTAATGTCAAAAGACACACCGTCAAACAGTGTGTTTTCGCCAAAAGAAAGTGATAAATTCTGAACATCAAGGACTGCCATAATAACCCCGTTTTTATATAATAGTAACAATCTTACTTATTTTACACTAAATCGACTTGATTGTGAAGTACTTTTTTGATATTATTAGTATAATTTAAAAATAAAGGTGAGAAACATGGAGATACTTAAACTGAATCCTGTTTTTAAAGACTATATTTGGGGCGGCACACGGCTGATGGACGACTTCGGCTTCGACACGGGGCTTGACAAGGCTGCCGAGGGCTGGATGCTCTCCTGCCACGAAGCGGGGATGAACACCGTGTGCGGCGGCAGATTCGATGGCAAAACGCTGTGCGAGGTTATTGAAGCAGAGGGCGCAGAAAAAATTTGCGGCAAAAACTGTATGCGCTTTGCGTACTTCCCTGTTCTTATTAAGCTGATTGACGCGAGGGACAATCTGTCCGTGCAGGTGCATCCAGACGACGAGTATGCGCGCAGGGTTGAGAATGAGTTTGGCAAGACTGAAATCTGGTATGTGCTTGACGCAACCGACGGCGCAGAACTGATTTACGGATTTAAGGAAAAAATTACAAAAGACGAATTCAAAGCCGCTATTGAAAACGGCACGCTGCTTGACAAGCTCAACAGCGTTAAGGTTAAAAAGGGCGACCTGTTTTTTATTGAAGCAGGCACGGTGCACGCTATCGGCAGCGGCGCGCTGATTGCGGAGATTCAGCAGAATTCCAACTGCACCTACCGCGTGTTTGACTACAACAGAGTCGGCGCAGACGGCAAGCCGCGCGAGCTGCATATTGACAAGGCGGTTGACGTGTCCAAAACCGAGCCGCCGAGGATTCCCGTAAGCCACGAAACGCAGGGCGAAACGTCAAGGCTTCTTGCTGAATGTGACTTGTTTACGGTAAACAAGTACGATGTAACAGAAACGCTTACGCTGAAAACCGACGAAGCAAGCTTTAACCACATACTTGTTGTAGGCGGCAGCGGCACCGTTGACGGGCAGGCTGTTAAAAAGGGTGATTCGCTGTTTGTTCCTGCAAATTACGGTGAGTACGAAGTCAGCGGCAATATGGAAATTATTGTTACAAAAATATAAATGTATAAAAACCACCCCGATGTGCACAATAGTACAAAAGGGGTGATTTTTTTGAAAATATTAGGACGAGTTGCGCTGATACTCAACATAATCGGCGGCATCAACTGGGGGCTTATAGGGCTGTTTAAGTTTGACCTTGTGGCGTGGATTTGCGGCGGCCAGGACGCTGTGCTTGCAAGGATAATCTACACGCTTGTAGGGCTTGCGGCGATTTACTGCATCAGCTTCCTGTTCAGGGACAGAGCGCTCAATGATTAAAGCATAAAGATTGCGGGAGTGTTAGGAAACACTCCCCTACAATTTGTGCGCCACCGTAGGGGCGGATTTCCCAATCCGCCCGCGGGTCGTCGGGGACGCCGACCCCTACATAACCTTCCGCCTTGCGCATTGAGCCTATTAATTACAATTTCTGTTCCATTTCACTGCGGATTTTGTTAAGGATTCGCTTTTCAAGGCGGGAGATATACGACTGCGAAATGCCCATTTTATCCGCAAGCTGCTTTTGCGTTTGCGTCTGCCGTCCGTCAAGCCCGAAGCGCTCGTACATAATGTCCTTTTCCTTTGGGTTAAGGTGGGCGACAATGTAGCGAAGCAGGCGTTTTTCGTCCTCGTACTCAATCTCCTCGCTTATCTCGTCAGGCTCGCTGCCAAGCACGTCGCGCAGGGTTAGCTCGTTGCCGTCCCAATCTACTGAAAGCGGCTCGTCAAACGACATTTCCACCTTTGAATTTGAGGCTTTTCGCAGGTACATAAGTATCTCGTTTTCTATACAGCGCGATGCGTAGGTGGCAAGTTTTATGTTCTTGTCCGGGTCGAATGTGCGCACGGCTTTCATCAGCCCGATTGTGCCGATTGACACCAGATCCTCCGTGCCTGCGGTGGGCGATTCGTACTTTTTTGCAATGTACACAACAAGCCGCAGATTGTGGGTAATCAGCAGGTCGCGGTTTGAGTTATCGCCGTGGCGCAGTTCGTTCATAATGGTTTCCTCTTCCTCACGCGTGAGCGGCGGCGGAAGCGTTTCGGGTCCGTTTATATAGTAGCAGTAGCGCCTGTAAAAAAGCAGGTTTATAAGCATATTAAGCAGTTTCATTTTGCACCTCATACAGTAAGAATTTCCGGATTGATAACGGCTGAAAAATCGCCGTTTTTTATATCGTCGCTAAGGGCGATGTACACGTTTTCAATTTCCTCCTCGCCCCTGTCGGTTTTAACTTTCACCCTCTCGGGTTTGAAGGACAGCAAAAACGACTTGCGGTTGACGGTGGAAGCAGGTATAATCCGCGTTTTATCAGGCAGCATAAGAGCCTCAACCTTGCTTTTATCCGCGATGATAACCGGATAGTCGGAAAACGGCTCGCGCAGCTTGTTGCCAGTGTCGGAAAACGCGTGCAGTTTAGCGGTTTTGCCGCCGTTTTCAACAGTCAGAGTATACACCTGATTTGCGGCAAGGCGGCGGTTATAAATGCGCACTACAATGCACGAAATAACATAGGCAAAAAAGGCGGAAAACAGCAGTCCACGCGCGCCTATATTGACGTAAACCGTGCTGTTTGCCAGCGTGATATATTCCGTGTTCAAAAGTACGGAAGCGCCGTAAATAACGCCTAAAAACAGGTAGTTTGCAAAGAAGAACAGCCCGTAAACCGCGGCAAAATTTTTAAAATTGCCAAAGCGAAAAGCGACTGTAACTATCACCGTAGCGGCAAGGATTTTTGAAAGCGTTACAAGCGGCTGCGATATATCCGCAAGTATGATAAAGGAGTAAAATCCGCCGATTGCGGATGCGAGGATAAACCGCCATACGGTCACCGATTTTTTAGCGATTTTTGCCGTTGCCTGCAGCAGAAAAAACGTGATGAAAAAGTTGATTACAAACAGAACATCTATGTAAATTACAATGAAAATCCCCCCTTGCAATCCTATTATAGATTGCAGGAGGGATATTATTTGTCGTAATGTAGAAGTGCGCAGCAAATTCCGAATTCCGCATTCCGAATTCCGAATTATTTAAAATACATATAGTATTGGCATTTGATTGTGCCGTTGTAGAGCTTGCGGCGCTTGTCCGCCTTCCTTCCGAACACCTTTTCAAACTCCTCGTCGGGCGAGATTATGCCGTACGACCAGCCATATTTGGACACAAATCTTTCGCCCATTGCGCGGTAAATTGCCTGCGCTGACCTGATGTCAAGCATTCTTTCGCCGTACGGCGGATTTGTTACAAGCGTGCCCTTTTCCGTAGTCGGGGTAAAGTCGCGCACGTCGGCAACTGCGGTGCGGATGAACCTGTCTACCTTCGCATTCTTTGCGTTTTTGAGCGTGAGTTCAAGCGCGTTTTCGTCTATGTCAGAGCCGAAGGCGGCAAAGTCGGTATCGGTCTTTATAATATCGTGGCTGCGCTCGCGTTCCGCCATCCACACACTCTCGGGGATAAGTCCCCAGCGGTCAACCTCAAAGTTCCTGTTGATGCCGGGCGCAATGTTGTTTGCAAGCAGCGCGCCCTCAATCAGCACTGTACCGCTGCCGCAACACGGGTCGTACAGCGTGTGGTAGTGGCGCAGACGGCTTAATTGGCACATCGCGGCGGCAAGTGTTTCGCGTATAGGGGCGTCGTTGCCCTGCGGACGGTAGCCGCGCTTGTGCAGCGCCGCGCCGCTTGTGTCGAGCATTACGGTTACTTCGTCCTTCATTATGGAAAACTGAATCTGATGCACGGGTCCGCTTTCCTCAAACCACGTTATTCCGTAGTCCGCCGCCATTGAGTCGACTACCGCTTTTTTGATTATCTTCTGGCAATCGGGCACGGAGTGCAGCTGCGAGTTGATTGAAAAGCCTTTTACGGGAAACGTATCGCGTGAGCCGATGAAATCCGACCACGGCAGCGCCTTGACCTGCTGATACAATTCCTCAAACGAGGTTGCAAAAAATCTGTCAAGCACAATGAGTATGCGTTCTGAAAAGCGCGAGCATATATTAGCACGCGCGAGAATAGACGCGTCGCCCTCAAAGAACACGCGTGCATTTTCCGCGCAGACATTCTGCGCACCCATCATTTTAAGTTCGTCTGCAACCAAGCCTTCCACGCCGAGCAGGCAGGGTGCCGTCATTTTAAAATCCATAGCCACACCTAAAAAGATTACAAAAAAAGGCGGTAGCAAACCGCCTTGTGTTAATTAATCGGATATATCGTAAAAGACAATCTCGTTATCCTTTACATAGCCTTTTTCACGAGCTTTTTGCTCGATGTAATCGTCTGTATTCTTACCGTCAACGATTGCTTTAATCTTTTCGTTTTCCTCAACCTGCTGAGCGTACTGTGCATCGTACTCTGCAGCCTGTGCCTTGAGCCTGCTGATGTCAGCGTGATTGCTTATTAAAGATATAGCGCTGAACGCCATTACAAAAACGATAATTCCAACAGTCAGAATCTTGCCCCAGTTCTTTGATGCAAGTCGCTGTTTAAGCTGTGCCATCAGCATAATCCCCTTTCGCGTCGGTAACATATAGATTATAATATAAATATATGTAAATTGCAATATATTTTTTAACTTTTTTTACTATTTTTTAAAGATTTTGCTGATTTTTTTACAAATCGGTGAAACTTGTTGAGCAATCTGCCAAACGTATGTACCAATACTCTGTGAACACTGCACAAATAAAGCGCAAAGCCTGCCGCTGCAACTGCTAAAAACAGCACCCTTATCTGCCCGCCGTTGTAACCGATTAACAGCGAAAAGAATGACAGCGCAAAAATCACCGTCATCAGCACGTCAAAAATGAACACAAAAGCCTTAAAATGCAGTATCTTCCCTGCCGCTGTAAAAACGTCGTACACCGCGCCCCAAGCAAAGCCGAGGACGAAAAACGGCAGCATTATCGGTATTATGAAAATAACCTCCCGAACAGGCTTTTTGCAGGCTTCTTGTCCGTATAAACGGCGGCGGTAATCTTGCCGCTGATGTTCAGCACGCCCGTTTCAATATCAAGCGATTCCACCTGCAGTGCTTCACCCTTGATTATCAGCTCGCCGAAATCGGACTGCGCGCGTATTTCCTCCTCGTTAAAAGAGTCCACGTCGGTCACGCCCGAAATCTCCGCGCTCTCGCGGTTTGCCACAAACAGCGTATGCTTTTTCCTGCTGAATTCGTCTGCCATAAAAACAACCCCCAAGTAACCTTATGCGTTACCCGGGGGTTTTACCACTATTTAAGAAATCTTTTCAGCATTTTTAAGATTTACTACAAGGTTTTCGATGTCGCTTTTAAAGCTCTGCAGAACTTCAATATTCTTTTCAAGCTCGCGGTTACTCTCTTCAAGCTGCACCTGAAGATTAGCGTTGATAATCTCGAGCCGCTGGCATTCAAATTCCGCCTCGGCAAGCGCAGCCTTAAGCCTTGCATTTTCTTTTTTTATCTGTTCGATATCTTTATTTTTTGGTGATATAGGCATAATTAGTAGTCAATGTCGGTATCAACTTCAAAGAAACGTGAACCGAGCCAGTTTTCCTTAATCTTATAAGATTTTTCAAGTTTTTCCTGTGCCTTTGTGCCTTCGTCGGAAGCCATTGCCTGCTGTGCGGTGTACTTCCAAACGGGAAGCTCGCCGTAGCTTTCAAAGTACATAATGTGGTAGCCGTACTCTGTCTTTACAATGCCGGTGTCGCCCTCCTTGCGTGAGGAGTCAAAGCACCATGCGTTGAAGGTTGGAACCATCTGGTTAGGCGTAATGTTTTCGTAAAGTCCGCCGTCGTCAGCGTTGCTGTCCGTAGAGTTCTTTTTAGCAAGCTTGCCGAATGCCTCTGCAGTCTTGTCGCCCTTCTTGTATTCTGCAAGAATCTTCTTTGCCTTCTTTTCTGCGGCAGCCCATTCTTTTGCAGTAGCGTCAGTAGCCTTCTTTTCGCCTGCTTCCTGATCTTCCTTGCTGAGTGGGGAAATAAGGATGTGGCGAACGTTAACAGTCTTTGTATCGGACTTGTAAGCCTTTTTGAGGATGTATACTACAGAAGTGGAAACCTGCTTTACGTCGCCTGTCTTTCTCTTTGAAGAGTAAATCCAGTCAAGACCCGAGTATGTGTGCTCGTGTTCTTCTTCGCTGTCTTTGCTTTCCTCTTCCTCGTCAGCCTGTGCGATAGCCGCGCCTACTGACTGGAAAGTTGAACGTGTAATCTCTTTGTAAGTAGTTTCAACAGGGTCAGCGTTTGCAGTCTTGTCAAACTTATTGTCCTTTGAGGTGTACTTAACTGCAAGTTCAGAGAAGTTAGACGCGTCGGAATCAAGCGCCTTAACGAATGCCTTTGCGTCGTCCTCGCTGTCGCACTCAAAGTATCTTACGTCAACAACCTGAAGCTCGCTCTTGTGCTCTTTGTAATAGTCGTTATAGTCATTGTTTGAGTACTCTTTGTTGTTAAGCTTCTCCTGATATTCTTCCTTGTAATTCTCGGAAATATAGCTTACTCTTGCCTCGCGCTTAAATACGTTGAGGTCAACGCCCTTGCCGAGCGCAGCGGTGAGGTAACCGCTTACGGTAAAGCCCTTGCTGTTTGCAGTTTCCTTGTAGGAAGAAATAGTTTCCTTAAGCTCTTTCTTCTGATCCTTGGTAATTTCCGGCTCTTTGCCGTCGTTAGCCTTAACAGCTTCGTAGTAATAGAGGTAAGTGTTCTTGATGTTGTCAATAACCTCATCGTGAACCTTCTGCGCCCATGTAATTGTATCGCCGTCGTCGTTTGTGGTGGTCTGGTTCTTGAGCTTATCTTCAAAGTCAACCTGGTCGTCGCCGAGGTCAACGCCGTACTGTGAATACTGCTCCTGCTGTGAGCGCAGGTTGTTGTAGTAAAGTGCAAAGTAGTAGTTGTATGTGCTTACTTTAACGCTGTGCTTTTCGCCGTCTGCGTCGGTGATTGTGCAGGCAGTGATTGTTGACTGCGGCACGCCGAAGTAACTGAGCAGACCGTGACGTACTGCGCCCGTTGCAACGTAGGTTACAAGCAGTGCAATAACAAGTACAACGCAAATGCAGGCTGTGATGCGCTTTTTCATAAGCGGTGCCATCGGGATGGTCATACCGTCCTTGCTCTTTTTGATGGCGTCAAGCTGCTCTGCAATATCGTCGCGCTGTTTGCGAAGCGCGTCCTTTGCCTTTTCGTCCTTCTCTTCAAGAATCTGCTTTTTGAGGTCGTCAAGCTGCTCGCGAAGCTCTGCCTTTTTAGCTTCAGCCTTTTCCTTTTTAGCCTCTAACTTGGCAGCCTTCTTCGCCTCTTTTTCCGCCTTCTTTTCCTCGGCGGTTTTCTTTTCTGCGGTAGTTGTTTTTTCCTCTTTGGTAAGGGTTTCCTTACCCTCCTTATTGATTTCGTCTTTAGCCATTTTTATTCTTCCTTTGCTTGTATAATGAATTTGATAATATACTTATTCGTCGTCCTCGCCCTCAACAACTTCTTCAGAAGCCGCTTCTGTCTGAGCCTCTGCGTCGCCTGTGTTGGCGTACTGCTGTGCGCTGTCGTCGGTTTCTTCAGCCTTTTCGGGTTTTGCGACCGTTGTTTTCTTCATTACAGAAGCGTGTTCTTTAACTACCGCTTCCTTAACAAAATCATCGCCCTTGTCGTTGATTACTGCTTCCGCGCACTCGTGATAGTAGTACGGAACATCTTCAACAAAGTACATAATGTGATAACCGAAATCGGACTTAACTATGCCCGTGTCGCCGTATTTTCTTGACTTATCGGTTGCCCACTTTTCAAAGCTCTGAACCATCTGGCCGAGTGTTACGCCCTCATAAAGACCGCCGTACATACCGCTTGAGCCTTTTGAGGTGGATTCCGTATCGTCAGAATACTTTTCTGCAAGGAAGGCAAAGTTGAGTTCCTTTTTGTCGCCCTTCTTGTATTCCTTAAGGATTTTGTCAGCCTTCTTTTTAGCTGCCGCCCACTGCTCTTTGGTGTACTTTGGTGTGGACTTGCTGCTCTCGTCGCTTTTCTCATCCGATTCGGGCTTGATAAGGATATGCCTTACCGAGTAGGTTTCGTCGTCCTTGAGGCTCGGCTCGCTCATCTTAAGCAGGATGTAAACAACTGCGTTGTCCGCATCTGTAAAGGTTGTGGTCTGGTTAACCTTTGTTTTGCTTGAGAAGAGCCATTCCTTTGCTTCTGACGGGAATGATGTGTCGCTCTGTACAATATCGATTTCAAGCATACCGGCGATTGCTTCCGCGCAGGCGTCTGCGTCCTCGTACTGACCTGCAGCAACGTACTGGTCAATGAGTTCCTTACAAGCCTTCGGTACAAGAAGTTTGAGGTCGTCGATATTCTTGACTTTCTTTGCGTAGTTCTTTGCGTTCTTTTCAGCCTCTGCTCTTGCAGTGCCGTCGTCCGCATTATAAGGAATAGGAATATAACCTACTTTAACCTGTGTGTAGTCGTCCTTATTCTTCTTGAAGTAAGCGTTAACTTCCTTCTCGGTAGGCTTGTTCTCAATAAGGAACTGCCTGTAGTAGTTGTTTGCGATGTATGCCTGGGTGAGCATCTTTTCAATAGTAGCAAGTCCGCAATACTCGCCGTACTGTTCGGAAATATACTCGTCTACCGACATATCGCTGTCGCTTGCAGAGCTCTTGAGCTCTTTGATATTTTCCTTAATACTCTTCTTCTGGTCGGACGTAAGCTCAACGCCGTTTTCAACACCTGCGTGGTAGAGTGCAAGGATGTACTGCAGTCTGTCAACAGTGTCGTCCTTAAAGAGCTGCGCCCAGGTGACTTCCTTACCCTTTGCGTTAGTAGTCTTCTGCTTGGTGAAGTCCTTGGTTGTATCAAGCTGATAGTAGCCCTGCTGCGCGTACTGAGCGTAGTTCTGGTAAATCGAGTTATAATAGTAGTTGTACATACCGATGGAAACTTCTTCCTCGCCTACTACCAGAGCAACGTTACCGTAGTTCATCTTCTCGTCCGTGTTCGGAAGCGTGTAGTAACGCCAGCCGAAAACAGAGAGCACAACAATAACTATAAGCGAAACAAGCACGCCGCAGATAATCTTTGGCATATTCGATTTGCCTTTGCTGCTCTGCTTTTCAGCCTTGGCTTTGCTGTCGTCCTCTTTATCGTCTTTAGCGACAGGTCTTTCGCGTGTTTCGTACTTTGAGGATTCTTTCTTGGAATCTTCCTTTTCTTCCTTTTCGTCCTCGTCGGCAGCGGTTACTGTTTTTTCCTCGCTTGCGCTGTCGGGAAGAATAATCTCAAACTCGTCGTTTTCAACAACAGTGTTTTCAAGAGTGTGCGCCGTTGCCTCAAACTCCCAGTTATCGTTTTCCTCATACTTAACGGAACCGTCTGACTTTTCGGTTTCAAGCTCTTCCTCGAGCTCGTCCGTATTGGTATCTTTATACTTATCGCTCATATAATAATCTCCTTTATTAGAAATTAACTTTAACAATTATACTATATTATTTTTAATATTGCAACAATAATTTTAATATTGCGCAAAATATTCGTCAAATACGCGGATTAGTCCAAGCAAAATAAGATTTATCTTGCAAATTTAAGCGTTTTAGTGTAGTATATATTTGATTAAATTTGATTATTCCAGGTGGAAGAGCTTGTTATGAAAAATCAAACAACATCAAAGCCAAGCCTGAAGCAGAAGTACAAAAACAACCCTGCCTGGTACTGGCTTGAAATATCGCTTTTCACATTTTTCATACTGCCGGAATACGTCAGTCCGTTTATTCTTTTTGCATCGTTTATAATTTTTAAGCGGCAATGGACTAAGGAAAAACGGCTTGCCAAGGTCGGAACAGTAGGTAAAATTGAAATTGCGCTGATGGGATATATGCTGCTGTCCGTGCTGTGGTCGCCCACTAAGCTTGACACACTCGGCTGTGCAGGACTGTGGTGGGGTATGTTCCTGATACAGGTAATGATTTACAACCTGGCAAGAACAAAGGCGAAGATACGCAGAGTTGTGGCGGCAATCGTTGCTTCAGCCGCGCTCAACGGTCTGCTGGGAACACTGCAGATGACGACGTTCATCCTCAACTACAACGGCAGAATACCGAAGTGGCTTGTGGTTCCCACCCCGTTTTACAGAGGGCTGGACAAAATTGTTTACGAGGCGATGCCCTTTGACATCTCCACAAAAATGTGGATGCAGCGCGCAAGCGGATTCTTCTCAAACCCGAACCTGCTCGCAACATTTATGGTGGTATCGTTCCCGCTTGCAATTTACCTGTTTATCAACGCAAGCACAAAAAAGCAATCGGTTCTGATATTCCTCTCAATCGTTGCAATGTGCGGCGGCGTAGCCGCTACGCAGAGCCGCGCGGGCTGCTTTATAATGCTGTTTACGTGGATTGCGCTGTTTATTGTGCAGATAAGGCGCCACTCGAAAAAGCTTATTGAAGTTTTTGTTCCCACCGGACTTGCGATAGTGCCGTCGATGCTTACAAGGTACGGAATTATATCATTCCTGCACAAGCAGCCGGTTAACTCGACCATCGCTGCAATCGACGGTGAAGAGGCAATTAAGTCGTCAATAGCGCACTTCAAAATCTGGGGCAGTATGCTCGACTATCTGGCGCACCACATTCCGGCGCTGATATTCGGCACAGGCTTCGGTATGGAACAGACAGGCTACATCCTGCGCGAATTCTACGGTTTGAAAAAGCCGCACTCGCACAATTTTGTTATAGAAATTCTTGTTGAACTCGGCATAGTCGGCATTGTGCTGCTCGGCGCGGCGGTTGTGTGCGTAATCGGCAAGCTGATGGAAATCAACTCAAACAACGCGCGCAGCATAACGCTTGTGTTTGCGGTTGCTGCAAGCCTTGCGGCGCTGCTGCTGTTCGGCTTGACGGACTACATATTCAACTCGCCCAAGCAGATAATCCTGCTGATGATTATCTTCGGCATAACGCAGGCAATGTCGTACGTTTACGACAAGACGGAAATTCACAACGCAAACGACCTGATGCACGTTGCAGGTCAGGACTGGTACAACTTAACACATCAATAAAAAGGACGGATTGAATCCGTCCTTTTAGTTTGCCGTTAGCCTTTTGCAGTGCTTACAGTTCTTTATACATTTTTGCTGCGTCCTCTTTGAGGGCGTGTTCAAGCACCTCAAGCACCTCAAACGTGCGGCTGCCCTGACCGAGCGAAACGGTGATTTTGTCGCCCACCTTCACGTTATACGACGCTCTGGCGACCTTGCCGTTTACCTCTATTCTGCCGGCGTCGCAAGCCTCGTTTGCAACGGTGCGGCGCTTGATTATGCGCGATACTTTAAGATATTTGTCAAGTCGCATAATAACCACCATAGCCTTTCTACGAAATAAGGGGCTGTCTTGCGACAACCCCTTGGAAAAGTTAAAATTAATTATTTAACAGCATCCTTGAGAGCCTTGCCTGCCTTGAATGCAGGAGCCTTTGATGCAGGAATTTCAATCTTTTCCTTAGTCTGAGGATTGAGACCTGTGCGAGCTGCGCGCTCTTTAACGTCGAATGTGCCGAAGCCAACGAGTGATACCTTGTCACCGTCAGCAAGAGCGTCAGTGATGGATGCGAATACAGCTGCTACAGCTGCTTCTGCGTCTTTCTTTGAGAGTTCTGCTTTTGCAGCAACTGCTGCCACGAGATCAGTTTTGTTCATGATTTTTCCTCCGTTACGAAATTAATCGTTTTTTATTTTCTTAGCCTTGTCCCACAGTGCGTCCAGTTCGTCAATCGTGGCTTCCTTCATATCAATGCCCTGTTCTGCGGCAAGCTCTTCCACAACCTTGAAGCGTGCAACAAACTTGTCGGTAGCGCCGGTAAGCGCCTCCTCGCTGTCCACCTTCAGAAAGCGTGCAATATTCACCGCCGAAAAAAGCACATCGCCGAATTCGTCCTTAATTTCAGACTGTTCGCCGCGCGACATAGCTATTTTTAACTCATCCATTTCCTCATACAGTTTGTCCACCGCGCCGTCGCAGGAATCCCAGTCAAAGCCGACCTTTGCAGCCCGCTTCTGAACCTTCTGCGCACGCATCAGTGCAGGGAACTCACGCGGTACGGCGTCAATCGCCTCACTCGCGGTTCTGTTGCCCTTTGATTTTTCCTTGGCGTTGTCCCAGCTTGCAAGCGCTTCCTCCCCGTTTTGAGCCTGAACATCACCGAAAACGTGGGGGTGGCGGATAACAAGCTTATACACAACATCGTGTATAACGTCGTTAAAATCAAAATTGCCCTTTTCGCGTTCCATTTCGCAATGAAGCGCAACCTGAAGCATAACGTCGCCGAGTTCCTCACGCAGCATATCAGGATTCTTTTTATTGATAGCCTCTACAGCCTCATAAGTTTCCTCAATAAAATTTTTGCGTATGGACTCGTGAGTTTGTTCCCTGTCCCAAGGGCAGCCCTCGGGCGAGCGAAGCACGGTGATAATTTTAACAAAATCATCAAAGTTATATCTATCTTTAAAATCAAAATCAACAGACATAACTGTACTCGCTTTCAAATGAGAATGGAAATGTAGCCCCTTGCTACTTTGATAATAATACACTATTTTTCCTTTAATTGCAAGTGTTTCAGGCATTTTTTTTGCAATTAAAACGGCAAAAAATATCACTCAATTTCAGCGATTTTAACAAAAGGCACAAGATACAGAATAATAAACTGCAAACGGCAGATTCAATCAATAAATTGTAAAATGGTTTTTGGCAAATTTCTACAAATTCTGCCGCATTTTTCATAACAATCAACAAAATTAAAGCGATAAATGTCGGTTTGACAAAAATATTTTTTACGTCAATTTTTGTTTTTGTGTATTTTTTTACAACAAAAATATTCCATATTGCCATAATCATATACCCCACAGCGCCGGAAATCACTGCACCGTACAGCAGATATTTTTCGTTTTTCACAAGCAAAATATTCAAAAAACTGCGAACTGCGCCGGACACAATATATGGTGCTATGCTCTTTTGCGCTTTGCCTATTGCCTGCACGCAGAAAACGGCTGACCCTGCAAGGCAGTAAAACGGCACGGTGAGGGAGAATGCGGCAACAAGTTTTTCGCACCCAACTGGGATGTCGGGCGACGATGAAGCGTAGAAGAAATCAAGCACTTCCCTGCTGCACACGGCGAGGAAAACGCCGCCAAGCACGGACAGCAGCACGGTGTATTTGTATATATCGTTGATAAGGGCGGACAAGTGTTCGCTGTTATTTTTTTCTGCCGCCGCGCTCACAGCAGGAACGGCGCACACGCCGAGCGCCATTGTGATGCCGGGAATAAGATTCTTGAAATCGAGCGCCGCGCTCATCAGACCGTAAACGTATGTAACAAGGTCGCTCTGCCGCGCACCTGCGATTTTTATACTCTCTGCATACGCTGCGCCGAGTGCCGCTGTGTCAACCCTGCCGAGGGCGTACTGCACGGTGGCGGTGTCGAGGAACTGGAACACGCTCTGTATTGCAACGCTCATCATTATCGGGAAGGAGAAGTTAAGCAGCTCGCCCTGCACACTCTTTGTTCGCGCCCTGCCGCACCTCGGCAGCGTGCCGCGGTTAATGCGGTCATATATTACCACATACGCAAGGCTGACGAGCGAGCCGAAGGTTACACCGAGCATTGCCGTCGCAGACGTTACCGGGTAAATCAGCGACAGCGCCTCTTTTTGTGAACGGGCAACTGTGCCGAGCACCGCGCCTGTTGACGCGTAAACTTCGGTGAGGTACGCCATTGTCACCCTTGCGAACACGAGCCCGAACACCATTTTGAACAGCGCTTCAAGCGTTTGCGATACTGCGGTGGGGCGCATATTCATAAAGCCCTCGCAGAAGCCGCGGTACGACGCCGCCATTGCACAAAACAGGATTGACGGCGCAAGCACAAGCACGGTGTACAGGCTTTGCGGCGACGCGGCGATGAAGTTGCAGTACGGCTTTGCGATAAGCAGCATAACCGCCATGCCGACAAAGCCGACTTTTACCATAAGGCGAGTTGCGCCCTTTTTGAGTGCGGACAGCGTTTCCGCATCCTCAAGCGCGTTGTACTTGCCCGTGAGTTTGGATATTGCAACGGGGAACGCGCCCATAATCACAGCGTGAACGGGCAGATACAGGTTGTATGCGGAAGCGAAGTATCCCCTGCCGACGGCGCCGATAAACGCAGTAAGCGGTATTTTATACACCGCGCCGATAATTTTGACGATAACACAACTCACCAGCAGCAGGAACGCAGAGGATATGTATTTGCTTTTGTCGCCCATAAAACCACCACAAAAAAAGACAATGCATTAAGCATTGCCTTAATTTTTATATTGATTTATTCATCCTCTGCCGCTATTTCCTCGGCAATAATTTCGTCTTCCTCTTTCTCTTGCTTTGTGTACTGGCGTGCCTCTCTTTTTGACAGGCCTTCAACAAACGCTTCGCGGAGTTGAGCAATTTCCTCGTCAAGAAGGTCTGCTCTCGTTTTCTGCAGCTGGATTTCCTGCAGTGCGCTTTCGATTGCTTCCTCGTCAAGTTCCTCGCCTAAATAAGCGCTGTACTGCAGTCTGCCGTATTTTTCAAACGCTTTGGCAAGTTTGGTTTTAGAGTCAAGCAGTTCGATTTTCTTCCTTGAAATTTCAAGGCGCTCTGCACTCTTTTTAGTTGCGATTTCCGCATAGCTTTTTGTTTTGGTAAGTACGTCCTCAAAATTGCCGTGTTTTGCGCTGTTAAGCACCTCGTCAACACCGGATAAGACGTCGTTAAGATTTTTCATAAAAACACCTCGCTGACATCATTATATTACATCGGCATTATTTTTGCAAGAGGAATTAAGGCAATACTTTATAATTATTATTCATTATAATCATTATATATTACCGTAAAAGTCGTAAATTCTCTGCTTGCGTGCAAGTATGTCGTCAAAGCGGTCAATGTATTCATAGGGGTATTTAAGATTATAAACTCTTTCAATATTATTATATGACGCGCCACGCAGCTTGGTAACAGCGCCTGCGCCTGCGGCAAGGACGGTGTGCGTTTCGTCCATCATAAAGATGTTGTAAAGGCACTCCTTACCCTCCTTTGCATAGCCCACGTTTTCAAGATTGCCGAGCGACTTGCTCTGGCGGTACATATAATACGGCGCGTAGCCGTTTTGAGTAAGCTTGCCGTACGCAAAATCAACCATCGCACTTGCGGTGTTTTTTGCGGTGAGGTCAAAAAACTCGTTTTCCGTAACAAGGTACGCCGCGCTTTTAAGGGCGAGGTTATGCACGGTTACGGACTCCGCGCCGAGCGCAATCGCTTTGCCGATGCCGCTTTGGAAGGATTGCAGCGTTTCGTCCGCAAGCCCTGCGATAAAGTCCATATTGATATTGTCAAACCCTGCATTACGCGCCATATCAAATGCGGCGAGTGTCTGCTCCGTTGTGTGCCGTCTGCCGATTTTTCTGCGTACTTCGTCATTGAACGTCTGCGGATTAATGCTCACGCGGTCTGCGCCGAGGGTGCGGATTGCCTGCAGTTTCTCGGGCGTGACGGTGTCAGGTCTGCCTGCTTCAACTGTGTATTCGCGCAGCGTTGACAAATCAAAGTTATCCGCAATTGTGTTCATTATGCGCGCCAGCTGCTCTGCAGACAGCGTGGTGGGTGTGCCGCCGCCGAAGTAAACAGTTTCAAGCCGCAGGGAGAGTGCTTTTGCCGCCTTTGCCGTTGCCTCAAGTTCCGTGCAAAGCAGGTCTACATACGGCTCTATGAACTGCGCCGCGGCTTCTATGCTGTGCGATACGAACGAGCAGTATGAGCACCGCGTGGGGCAAAACGGGATTGACACGTAGAGTGAAAATGAGTCCGGCTTCGACAGTTCGATTATCCTGTTTTCGCGCTGCATAACCTCAAGCGCAAGTTCGGTTTTCTGCGGTTTAACAAGGTCTGATGCAAACCTCTGTCTTGCGCCGTCAACGCCGAGTTTTTGCACCGTAGCGTGCATTAACCTTGCAGGGCGCACGCCGTAGAGGATTCCCCACGGCGGCTCAAAGCCGGTAATGTCGGACAGCACGTTAAACATAAGCAGCGAAAGCTCGTGCGCCGTGTCGTCGCTTTGCAGCACAGCAGAAAGGGTGCGCTCTTTTGAGTACACCCTTGCACTTACGGTTATTGTGTTTTCATCCTTCGCGGTGATTACCTCAATGTCGCTGTTGCCGCCGTCAGTAATCTTTTCAAGCGGAAAGAACATTGTGGCAATCTTCTGCGTGTGGTAGCCGCAGTCATGATTTATGTTTTTAAGTATCATAGATTTTTCATATACGGGTTGTTCCTGCGCTCATAGTCAAGCGTAGAGTTTTCGTTATGACCTGCGCAGACAATTAAATCGCCGTTAAGCTTTTTAAGCCTTTCAAGCGACTGTTCCATCTCCACCCATGAGCCGCCGGGAAAATCCGTTCTGCCGCACGAGCACTTAAACAACGTGTCGCCGGAAAACAGGTAGTTGCCGATAATAAAGCAACGGCTGCCTTTGGTGTGACCTGGCGTTGCAAGCACGCTGATTTCCGTACTGCCGAAAATAAGGCTGTCGCTGTCGCCAAGCAGGATATCGGGCAGCACATTACCCTGCGGCGAGCCGAAGTAACCTGCAAGCGACTTGCGCGCAGAGGACAGCATTGGCGCGTCCTCTTTTGATATAGCAATCTTGCAGGCAGGATGATTGTCCTTAAGCTCTTTTGCACCTAAAATATGGTCGTAGTGACCGTGGGTAAGCAAAAGATAGCGCAGGTTTGTGTTGCCTATTGCGGCTTCAAGCCTTTCGTTATAAGCCGAGCAATCAATAAGCACGGAGTCGTTTGTGCTTTCGTCAATAACAAGGAAGCAGTTATTTTCCAGACTGCCGAAGGTGAGTGTGATAACTTTCATATTACAGTTCCTTTGAATCAAGAATTATTGTTACGGGGCCGTCGTTAATCAGCGACACTTTCATATCCGCGCCGAACTCGCCTGTGTCCACTTTCTTTACGCCTGCCGCGCGCATACCGTCACAAAAATATTCGTAAAGCGGTATAGCCGTACTTGGCGGTGCAGCGCCGATGAACGAAGGTCGCCTGCCGTGCTTGCAGTCGGCTGCGAGCGTGAACTGCGAAATAACAAGCATTTCGCCCCCGACGTCAAGGCAGGACTTGTTCATCTTGCCGTTTTCGTCCTCGAAAATGCGCAGCACAGGCACTTTTTTGATAAGCTTATCCGCGTCGTCCTTTGTGTCGCCCTCAACGACGCAGAGGAGAATCATAAACCCGTGACCGCACGAGCCTGCTACTTTGCCGTCAATTTCAACTTGTGAACTGAGTACTCTTTGAATAACTGCTTTCATTATAATTCCGTTCTTTCTATAAGGTAAACGCCCTGAATTTTGCCGAGCATTTTGATAATGCTGTCAAGGTGTTCCTTGCCGTTAACCGCAAGCGTGATGGTGGTAAGGCAGTTGCCGTCATTAATCTCGCGCGCGTTGATTGCGTGGATTTTAACGTGAGCGCCTGCAAGTGCCGAAGTGATATCCATAACCACGCCCTCGCGGTCGATTGCGTAGATGTTGAGCGTTGAGCGTGCCTCAACCTTGATGTTTGCGTCCCAGCGCGCCATAACCCAGCGTTCGGGCTCGGGTGAATTTTCCACATCGTAGGGCACGTTTTTACAGTCGCGGCGGTGAATTGTAAGCCCGTGACCGCGGGTGATAAAGCCGATAATCGGCTCGCCCGGCAGCGGGTTGCAGCACCTGCCCATATTGATAAGGCAGTTATCTATACCCTCAACAATAACGCCGCCCGACGACTTGCCGGAATCGTTTGCAATCTTGATGTTGGGCTTATCTTCCTTTGTATCCTTGTAGGTGCGGTTGTACTCGTCCTTGATGCTTGGCATAAGGCGCGTAAGGTTGATACCGCCGTAACCGATAGCGGCGTAAAAATCCTCAATATGATTGAGCCGCTGACGTTCGGCAAGCTTTTGCAGGAAGTTGTTGTAATCATCTTCGCTCAGGCGGATATAATTCTTCCTGAACTCGTGCTCTACAATCGCTCTGCCCTCGGCAATATTTTCGTCGCGGCGTTCTTTTTTGAACCACGAACGGATTTTTGAGCGCGCCTCGCTCGTTTTAACTATTGAGAGCCAGTCCCTCGACGGACCTTTGCCCTGCTGATTGGAGGTCAGAATTTCCACAATCTGACCTGTTTTAAGCGTTGTGTCAAGCGGTACGATTCTGCCGTCCACCTTTGCGCCTGTCATACGGTTGCCGACAGCGGAGTGAATAGCATAAGCAAAGTCGATAACCGTTGCGCCCCTCGGCAGGCACTTAACGTCGCCGCGAGGAGTGAACACATAGATTTCGTCAATCGAAAGGTCGCCCTTGATGTTTGCAATAATCTCCGACTTATCGTCGCTGTTTTCGTTTTCAATAAGGCTGTTAATCCATTTAAGCGACTCGTCAAGTTTGTCCGTGCCGCCCTTGCCGAGCTTGTACTTCCAGTGCGCGGCGATACCGTATTCCGCCGTTTTGTGCATATCCTTGGTGCGAATCTGAATTTCAAACGGCACGCCCTTATACAGCACGGTTGTGTGCAGCGACTGGTACATATTCGGTTTCGGCATTGAGATGTAGTCCTTAAACCTGCCGGGAAGCGGCTGGAACATATCGTGCACAATGCCAAGCGCGTTGTAGCAGTCAATCATAGTGTCAACAATAATCCTGACTGCATAAATATCGTAAATCTCGTCAAACGTTTTGCCCTTGATGTACACCTTGCGGAATATGCCGTGAACGGACTTAACGCGCGAGGTGATTTTTACGTTTTTCATCAGCGGTGTAAGCTTTTCCCTGAGCTGTGTTTTGATGTCCTCAAGGAACTCTTCGCCCTCGTTGCGCTTCATCGTGATTGATTTTTCAATTTCGTGGTACGCCACAGGGTCGAGGTAGAGTACCGCCAGGTCCTCAAGCTCCTCTTTGAACGCACGGATACCGAGTCGGTGCGCGATAGGTGCGTAGATTTCCAGCGTTTCAAGCGATTTTTCGCGCTGCTTGTGCGGCGGCATATGCTCTAAGGTGCGCATATTGTGGAGTCTGTCCGCAAGCTTTATGATAACCACTCGCACGTCCTGGTTCATTGCAATGAACATCTTGCGTATATTTTCCGCCTGAACTTCCTCGCGTGTGGCGAGCGACACCTGCGTAAGTTTTGTTACGCCGTCAACAAGAAGCGCAACCTCGTCGCCGAAATCGCGCCTGATATCGTCAAGGCTGCAGGAGGTATCCTCAACAACATCGTGCAAAAGCGCAGCGATAATACACTCGTTGTCCATGCCGATTTCAAACAGAATTCTGGCAACCGCAACGGGGTGCATAATATACGGCTCGCCGCTGCGGCGGCGCTGGTCCTTGTGCGCGTCGCGTGCGATGTTGTATGCCTTTTCAATTTTTTCGCTGTCGTAGTAGGAATTTTTTTTGACCTGCTCTAAAAACTCGTCAAACCGGTCGTTGTATTCCTCGGTTTTTACTGGGTTAGCCACTTGTGATTCTTCCCTTCAGGGTTGTTAATACCTTTGTTGAAGCAAGGTCAACCTTGCCTTTGCTTTGTTTAAGAATTATTTTGCCGTTATACTCAATTAGTCCTGCCTGCTTAAACGCCTTGACAGCGTGCATAAGCTGACCGTATGTTACCTCGTTCTGCAGCCTGAAATACAAATCCTCAAGCGAATAGTTAAATCCGCCCTTTGCGCGAAGGTACTTGTAAACAGCCGCGCAGGCATCTCTGTCAGGATAAAGCGATTTATCCGCAACGCCCTGTGATTTGTATATCTCGTAGTCGTTTTTCTCTTTAAAATACCTGTCGTCATCAACGCCGCTGAGCACAATATCAACCGCCCTCAAAGACGGCTTGCCGTTAAACAGAGTGTTTGAAACGTTGATAGCAACATTTACAATATCGCCCACGTCAAAAGGCAAATCCTGCGGCGATACGGAAAACTTTGCAACCTGAATACGCTTGCCCTTTTTTTCAAGTTCAAGGCGCGTGTGCTTGCCGTCCGCAAGCGAAACAAGACCGGCAATCTTCATTTTATACACGCCGAAAACGGGCGAAGGATTGCCGTTGCCGTACGGCTCAAGCACAGAAATATTGTTAACCAGATCCACATTAATATAATGCGGCGCAAGCTTGCAATCTATTACAAGTTCCTGCGCAGGCATAACGTAATAGTTCTTGTACGCGTAATCATTGATATGCTTCCTGAAAAGGTCGATTTTCTCCTCTTCAAGCGAAACACCTGCGGCAAGCGGATGGCCGCCGAACTTGAGTAAGTCGTCGCTGCAGGCGCTGATTGCGTTAACGATATTAAACCCGTCAACAGAGCGCGCAGAGCCACGTGCAAAGCCCTTGTCGTCAATACCGATGATGAACGTGGGCTTGCCGTAATGCTCAAGAATACGGCTTGCAACAATGCCCACAATGCCGTGGTGGTAGCCCTTGCCTGCAACAACTATAACGCGGTCGGAGGCAAGCTTGGGATTTTCCGCAATCTGCTTTTCAACAGAATCGACGATATTTTTTTCAATCTCCTGGCGCTTTGCATTCTGCTCGGACAGCTGTAAGTACTTTTTCTCGCACTCCTTTTCGTCCTCGCAGAGCAAAAAATCAACCGCCTTCATAGCGTCGCCCAGCCTGCCCATAACATTGATGCGCGGACTTATCTGGAACGCAACTTCGGTAACGCCAATCCTGTCCTTGCAGTTTTTGCAAAACGGTGCAATAGACTTCCTCGGCGCGGTGTTAATCCTGTGCAGCCCCTGCTTTACAAACGACCTGTTTTCGCCAAGCAGCGGCACAACGTCGGCAATGGTGCCGAGTGCAACAAGGTCGATGTACCTGTCAACAAGAGTTGAAACATCCTCGTCGCTGATAGCACAGATAAGCTTAAACGCAACGCCAGCGCCGCAGTATTCGCGAAAATCGAGGTCGTTATCCTCGCGGTGAGGGTTAACTACCGCTTCCGCACGCGGCAGCGCGTCGCCAATCTGGTGGTGGTCGGTAACAACAAGGCGCATACCGAGTGAGTAGATGTACTCCGCCTCGTCAATAGAGCTGATGCCGTTATCCACGGTGACAATAAGGTTTGCGCCCTGCGAATGGATATAGTCAACAGCCTCGCGGTTTAAGCCGTAGCCCTCCTGCTCCCTGTCGGGAATATAGGCAAATACGTCCGCACCCTCGCTTTGCAAAAACAAAAGCATAAGCGTGGTGGCGGTAACGCCGTCGCAGTCGTAATCGCCGTAGATGCAGATTTTTTCGCCGCAGTCGATTGCGTCGCCTACCGTGAACGCGGCTTCCTCCATATCGGCAAAATTGAAGGGCGACACCGTTTCGTACGAATCCGCAAGGAACTTGGAAGCGGTGATATCGTCGTCCATACCTCTTGCCGTGAGCATATATGCAATCAGCGGGTCAATATTAAATTTTTCGCTAATCGCCGTGGCTCTGTCCTTATCAGCCTGACGAACCACCCATTTTTTATGTGCCATTATGAATTCTTATCTACCTTGTGGAATTTTTTGAGGTTGCCTGCCTTTTCCGCGCGCTTTGCCAGAACAGCTTCAACATCTTCAATAGTGATGCCCTGGTCCGCCATCATCACAAGAGTGTGATAGATAAGGTCGCAGATTTCGCCGACAGTTTCCTCTTTAACGCCGTTTTTAGCGGCAATAACCATTTCGGTCGACTCCTCGCCGACCTTCTTTAAAATTTTATCGAGTCCCTGCTCAAAAAGGTAGCAGGTGTACGAACCCTCTTCCTTCGCCTCGCGGCGCGCAAGAATGGTTTCGTAGTCGTTTCTGATATAGTCCATATAAACTCCGTTTTTTAGAATGGAGAATGGAAAATGGAGAGTGGAGAATTTCGGGAGGGCGTTGCCCACACCCAATAGTATAATGCCGTGCGAAGCACCCATAATTCTCAATTGTCAATTCTCAATTCTCAATTCTCAATTATTATATATTTGATTAAAAAAACAGCTGTGATTACCCGTATGGCACGCCGCGCCTGTCTGAATAACGCGTACAAGCAGCGTGTCGTCATCGCAGTCGCCCTTGATATCCACAACCTTTTGCAGATGCCCTGACGTTGCGCCCTTGTTCCAGAGCTCCTGCCGCGAGCGCGACCAGAACCAGGTGTAACCCGTTTCAAGCGTTTTTTGCAGCGACTCACGGTTCATATACGCAAGCATAAGCACTTCGTTTGTTGAATCCTCCTGCACAATTGCAGGGATAAGGTCTGATTTTATAAAATACTTGTCTAAATCTATTTGCATACGTCAATCGCCTCTTTCAAATCAAGTGTGCCCTTGTAAATCGACTTGCCGCAAATCGCGCCGTAAAGTCCGCTGTCGCGCAGGGTGATAATATCGCCTATGTTGGTTACGCCGCCCGAAGCCGTAATGTCGCAGGACACAGCTTCATTAAGCTGAGTAAGCTGCTCAACGTTAGGTCCTGACAGCGTGCCGTCCTTTGAAATATCGGTGTAGATAATCGTGGTAACGCCCATATCCTCCATCTGCTTTGCAAGGTCGATAAAGTGCGTGGTCGAGCCTTCTGTCCAGCCTTCGGTTGCAACAAATCCGTGCTTTGCATCAATGCCAACAGCAATAAGGTCGCCGAATTCTTTTACCGCCTCGCGCACAAGTTCGGGGTTTTTAAGCGCAACCGAGCCGAGAATTACCCTGCTGATGCCGTGGTCGGCGTAGTAGCAGATATCCTGCATGGTGCGGATACCGCCGCCGATTTCCACCTTAAGCGGAGTCCGGTTTGCAACGGCAACAAAGGTGCTGCTGTTAACGCGCTTTTTCTGCACGGAGCCGTCAAGGTCAACCATATGAATCCACTCGGCGCCTGCTTTTACAAAGCCTTCGGCAGTCTGCAGCGCGTCGTCTGCAACCTGCTCTGCGGTGGAAAAATCGCCTTTAAAAAGGCGCACGGGCTTGCCGTCAATAATATCAATCGCGGGAAAAATCAGCATTACAGTACCCCTTTTGTTGACAGCACTTCGCCGTCCTCATTCGGCTTGACCGCTACCTTGAGCGCGTGCGCCACAGCCTTAAAGATTGCTTCAATCTGGTGGTGAGCGTTGCTGCCGTAAGGCACTTCAATGTGCAGCGTAATGTCTGCATTTTCAGCAAATGCGCGCCAGAATTCCTCTGTTACAGCGGTTTCAAAATCGCCGCAGAGTTCCTGCTCAAACTTTGCCTTGAACACAAGAAACGGACGGTTTGAAATGTCGAGTATAGCCTTTGCAAGGCTCTCGTCCATAGGCACGGCAAAGCTGCCGTAGCGCTGGATTCCGCCCTTGTCGCCAAGCGCTTTTTTGAACGCCTGACCAAGCACGATGCCCGTGTCCTCGGCGGTGTGGTGCGTGTCAACCTCAAGGTCGCCCTTAACGTCAACGTCAAGACCGAAGCCGCCGTGCACACCGAACGCAGTAAGCATATGGTCAAAAAAGCCGATGCCTGTGCTGACCTTTACATCGCCGCCGTCAAGGCAGAGCGAAATCTTAATCTGTGTTTCTTTTGTGTTTCTTTCAACAGTTGCGTTTCTCATAGTATTATCCCCTCATCCGACTGCCTGACGGCAGCCACCTTCTCCCTTGGGGGAAGGCTAATTGGTTACATTATTCAAATCTTACCTTTATGGAGTTTGCGTGCGCGGTTAAGCCCTCGCTCTCTGCAAGGCGGATGATGTCGTCCTTCGAGTTGCGAAGCTCGGCGCAGGTGTAGTAAATAAACTGCGTTTTCTTAACAAAGCTGTCAACGGACAGCGGTGAGAAGAACCTTGCCGTGCCCGATGTCGGCAGAACGTGGTTAGGTCCTGCGTAGTAATCGCCAAGCGGTTCGGGCGACCAGTTGCCGAGGAATATGGAGCCTGCGTTGTTAATCTTGCCGATGTACTTAAGCGGCTCGCTGATGCAAAGTTCAAGGTGCTCGGGCGCAAGCTCGTTTGCAAAGCGAAGCGCCTGTTCAAGATTTTCGCACACAATAATTTCGCCGTAATTATCGAGCGACGACTGAATAATCTCCTGACGTTCAAGCTTTTTAATCTGCTTTTCAATTTCATGCAACGTCTGCTTTGCAATATCGGTTGAGGTTGTAAGCAGGATTGCGGAAGCAAGCTTGTCGTGCTCTGCCTGGCTCATAAGGTCAGCCGCAAGGAAGGACGGGTCTGCAGTTTTGTCCGCAACAATCAAGATTTCACTCGGACCTGCAACCATATCAATGTCCACAACGCCGTAAAGCAGGCGCTTTGCCGTGGCAACAAAGATGTTGCCGGGGCCTACAATCTTATCAACCTTCGGAATTTTTTCCGTTCCGTAAGCGAGCGCCGCAACAGCCTGCGCGCCGCCAACCATAAACACGCGGTCAACGCCTGCGATAGCCGCTGCCGCCATAATCTGCGGATTCGGGTTGCCGTCCTTTGCAGGGGGCGTAACCATAACAATCTCGTTAACGCCGGCAAGCCTTGCAGGGATTGCGTTCATCAGAACGGACGACGGATACGCAGCCGTGCCGCCGGGAACGTAAATACCCACTCTGTTAAGACCGCGAACGCGCTGCCCCATAATAACGCCGCTTTCATCGGTAGTCATAAACGACTGCTGCGACTGGCGACCGTGGAAGCGCTTGATGTTCTTTTTCGCTTTGATAAGCGCGTCCTTAAAATCATCGTCCACTTCGCCGAGGTATGTGTAAAGCTCGTCCTTTTCTATAACAGTCTTTTTAGGTACACCGCCGTCAAAACGCACGGTGTATTCAAGCACTGCGGCGTCGCCGTTTTCCTTAACCTCTTTGATGATGTTGTTAACAATGTCAACAATCCTCTGGTCGGTTTCGCCTGCGCGCTTTTTAAGATTTTCCAGAACTGCATATTCGGCTTTGCCGTTTGCTTTAGTAATCTTCATAACAAAGTCCTCCGTTTATACCTGTGAAGCAAGTTCAAGGTCGTTAAGAAACGCTTCAATCTCTGCCTTGCGCAGTTTCATAGAAGCCATATTTACAATAACTCTTGCCGAAATCGGCAGGATTTCTTCCACAACTTCAAGTCCGTTTTCCTTAAGCGTAGAGCCTGTTTCGACTATATCCACAATGCCGTCGGCAAGTCCGAGCAGCGGTGCGAGTTCCACGCTGCCTTCAATCTTGATTACCGCAACGTCCATACCCTTTGATTCAAAAAATTCCTTTGCAACCTTCGGGTACTTTGACGCAACAACCTTGCGCTTGTAGCCGGAAAAGAAGTCCGTCCCCTTCGGGCAAGCAAGCGCAAAGCGGCACTTGCCAATGCCGAGGTCGATAACCTCATAAAACGATGAGCCGTGCTCAACAATAGTATCCTTGCCGACGATGCCGATATCGCACACGCCGTGTTCAACGTACGTTATAACGTCGGGCGCTTTTGACAGCACAGCCTCGTACTTATCAACGGGAAGTATCAGCCGCCTGCCCTTATTTTCAAGCTCCGAGGTGTCAAGCCCCATAGTCTGAAACAGTCTTACCGAACTCTTTTCAAGCCTGCCCTTTGTGAGCGCAATCCTGATTGGACGCTCAACGTTGATAACCTCGCGCATCGCTTCGCACAAAGCGGAAACCTCAACAGCAAAGCCGATTGCAGGCGCGTCCGTACCGAACTCGCCGAGCAGGTTATCGTACCTGCCGCCGGAAAGAACCGTGAGTCCGCTGCCCTGCGCATAGCCGTGGAAGATAACGCCCGTGTAGTAGTTTGAGCGGTTAACAAGTCCGAGGTCAATCATAATGCTGTCGCCAAGACCTGCGCCGCAGAGCTCGTCGTAGAGCTTCTTGAGGTAGTCGAGCGCGGCGGAAGCGGTTTTGTCCGAATACAGTTTTTTCGCCTCGCCGATAACTTCCGCGCCGCCGAACAGCCTTGGCAGTCTGCGGATAATCCGCGTTTCTGCCGAGTCGCCAAGCGAGTCAAGCAGGTCGCCTAGGGCTGCATAGTTCTTGCCCTCAATCAGTTTGCAGATGCTCTTCTTCGTTTCGCCGTCAACATTCATATTCGACAGGATAGTGCTGAAGAACGCAGCGTTGCCGATTTCAATCTTAAACGAGTTGAAGTCGCAGCGTTTAAGGCACTGCGCCGCCATTGTGATAACCTCAATGTCAGCCTGCATAGAGCCGTCGCCGATGAGTTCCACGCCGCTCTGCGCAATCTCGTTAGGCACGCCGTACAAATCCTTGCCGCGTACAAATACGTTTTGGTTATAGTAAAGGCGCACAGGCAGGTTTTCGCCGCCCAGACGCGTTGCAACCATACGCGCAATCGGCATAGTGTTATCGGGGCGAAGCACGGTAGTCCTGCCCTTTGAGTCTGTAAGCTTAAACATCTCGTCGGGCGAAATGCCTGTGTTATCGCTCTCAAACACGTCAAAGAATTCTATAGAAGGCGTGATTACCTTGCGGTATTCGTTTTCCTTAAAAAGGTCAGCGAGGGTGCGCTCAACCTTGCGCCTGTCGTCGCATTCTTCAAACAGATAATCGCGGCTGCCCTCGGGTGTAATTTTGGAATATTTTTTCATAGATTTTCACTCTTTTCACTTTAGCGTGCTAATATGCTAACACAATAAAGTGGTGTTGTCAATAATTATTTTATATTGTAGGGGCGATTCATGAGATTCCCCTATTAGGGGAAATGTCACCGTAGGTGACAAAAGGGTCTGGCGACCGCCCCAAGGTTCGCCCGCATGGGTAACGATCCTACACGTAGGGGCGATTCACGAATCGCCCGCGTGGGTAATGATTGAACCCTACAGTTTAAAATCCGAACAGCGAAATCTGCTTTGACTCGGGCAGGTCGCCAAGCGCGCCTGCAGCACGCAGAGCGTCAACAACAGACTTGCCGACACCCGGCTCGTTAGCAAGGTCGTCGGAAGCAATAAAGCCGTCGGGATTGCGCTCAACCGCTTCGGCAATCGAGATGGCAGCCTTGCCGCCGATGCCGTCTATTGCGGAAAACGGCAGCCTGATTTTGCCGTCCTCAATCTTATACACACGCCAGTCGGACTTATAAAGGTCAACGGGAAGGAACTCAAAGCCGCGCGCCAGCATTTCAATTACAATCTGGTTAACCACGTAGGTGTCCTCTTCTTTTTGCGTAATCTCAATGTTGTTTGCCTTTTTGCGCTTGTATTCCTCCATCTTCGCCTTTACTGCCGCCTTGCCCTGCACAGCCGCTACAGCGTCAATCGCGCCGCCGCGCACGGTAAAGTATGCCGCGTAAAAATGAATAGGATAATATATCTTGTACCACGCAATACGCAGTGCCGCAATAACGTAAGCCGCAGCGTGCGCCTTGGGGAACATGTACTTGATTTTGTAGCACGAATCGATGTACCACTGCTCAACGCCGATTTTCTTCATAGCGTCCTCAAACGGTGGCAGCTCTTTTGGCGCCTTGCCCTTACGGGTGTACTCCATAATCTTGAAGCAGTCCATCTTTGACAGCGGCGATTCCTCGCCCGTATCGCGCTCATACTTTTCCGCAACGTGGATAAGGTGAGTCATAATATCGTCACGGCAGCCGATAACATTTGAGATGTCGCAGATGCCGTTATGTATGAGTTCCTGCGCGTTGCCGAGCCATACGTCCGTGCCGTGCGACAGACCGGAAATCTGCAGCAGGTCGGCAAAGGTTTTTGGCTGCGCCTCGGTAAGCATACCGATAACGAAGGGCGTGCCCATTTCGGGAATAGCGAGGGTGCCGGTTTCGCAGTCGATATCCTCGGGGCTTACGCCGATTGGCTCGGTAGACGTGATGAGCTTGTACAGATTCGGGTCGGACAAATCAACGTCCATAACGGGAATACCCGTTGAATCCTCGAGATACTTATACAGCGTAGGATTATCGTGACCAAGTTCGTCGAGCTTAAGAAGCGTGTCGTGCAGCGAATTCTTAAAGTCGAAGTGTGTGGTGTATGTACCCTTTTTCTCGTCGTTTGAGGGGAACTGAATAGGCGTAAAGTCCTCAACCGTGTACTCGTCGGGCACGACTACCATACCGCCTGGGTGCTGACCTGTGGTGCGCTTGATGCCTGTGCAGCCTACAGTCAGGCGGTCAATTTCCGCCTTTGACGTAATTGCAAGCAGGTCGCGCTCCTCAAGGTACTTAACAACGTAGCCGTAGGCGGTTTTATCCGCAACAGTCGCCATTGTGCCTGCCTTGAACACGTACTCTTTACCAAACAGTTCCTCGGTGAACTTGTGCGAGCGCGACTGATATTCGCCGGAGAAGTTAAGGTCGATATCAGGCTCTTTGTCGCCGTTGAAGCCGAGGAAGGTTTCAAACGGGATTTCGTGGCCGTCGCGTTTCATAGGTTCGCCGCAGACGGGGCAGTTTTTAACCGGCAGGTCAAAGCCCGAGCCGTATTCACCGTTGAGGAAGAATTCCGAGTGCTTACACTTTTTGCAGTAGTAGTGCGGTGCGAGTGGGTTAACCTCGGAAATACCGCCGAAGTGAGCGGCAAGTGATGAGCCAACCGAACCACGCGAGCCAACAAGGTAGCCGTTCCTTTCGCTCTCCTCAACAAGGCGCTTTGCAATAACATACAGCACGCCGTAGCCGTTTGAAATAATACAGTTGAGTTCCCTTTCAAGTCGGGCTGCGATATACTCGGGCACGGGGTCGCCGTAGAGCTCTTTTGCCATAGACCAGCATTTTTCCGTAAGCTCGTCGTCCGCGCCGTCAATGTGCGGTGCAAACTGTCCGGGCGGAATAGGCGGAATATCGTCCCAAATCATATCGGCAATCTTGTTCGGGTTGTCGATAACAAACTCCTTTGCCCTGTCGCCTGCCCAGGCAAAATCCTCAAGCATTTCGTCCGTTGTTTTAAAGTACAGCGGCGCCTGCTCGTCCGCGTCCTCAAAGCCTTTTGAAGCCATAAGGATTGCGCGGAATTTGGAATCCTTTTCGTCAATAAAGTGTACGTCGCCTGTAGCCACAACGGGCTTGCCAAGCGTGTCCGCAAGCTCAACAACCTTTTGGTTGATGCGCACAAGATCGTCCTCGCTGTTGACGTTCTGATGCAATTCGCGCTCGGAACGAATCATAAACGCGTTGTTGCCGTTTGGCTGAATTTCAAGATAATCGTAAAATGCGGCAAGCTTAAGCAGCTCGTCGTCGCTCTCGCCGCGCAGAATTGCCTGAATAATCTCGCCCTGCTCGCAGGCGGAGCCAATCAGTATGCCGTCGCGCTTTTTGGCAAGCATCGACTTTGGAATCAGCGGACGCGACTTGAACGTTTTTACGTTTGAGTGCGAAATCATTTCGTAAAGGTTCTTCCTGCCGTACCTGCGTTCCTCCTTGGGGATTGAGTCGTCAAACGAGTTGTCCTCTTTAACAAGCAGGATGATGTGGTGGCGGCGGAATTCCTTAAGCTTCATATTCATAAAGTCGGGATAGAGCTCGTCGTCAACGAGGTAACCTTCCATACCGAGGATGAGTTTAATGCCGTTTGCCTTTGCAGCGGAATACGCCTCGGGCAGCGCCTGAACAACGCCGTGGTCGGTAACGGCAATCGCCTTGTGCCCCCACTTTGCAGCGCGCTTAACAAGCTCTTTTGGCGCAGTCATACCGTCCATATCGGACATAGTGGTATGCAGGTGAAGCTCTACGCGCTTTTCGTCAGCGGTGTCCATTTTCTCCGCCTTCTGCACCTTTTCAATAGAGTTCGGGCGCAGTACGGATTCGTTGGAAAACTTGTCAAACTGATACGTGCCGTTGATGATAACCGTGCCGCCGTCCTCAACAGTTTTGAGGATGGGCTCAACCACGTTGTTGCGGTCAAAAACCTTAACCGTGATTGACGATGTGTAGTCCGAAATATCGAAGGTGAGGATTTTGGAATCACCGCGCTTTGTGTCGCGGCACTCGCTTTTGAGGATATCGCCCCACACGGTGATAACGCCGTCGTCGTACTTAACGTCGGCAATCGGCTTGGGCAGTTCGCGGATATTCCTGCCGAACACAACCCTGCGCGTGTCCGCATAAAGCGGCGTGCCGGTAAGTATTGTGTGAACTGCATTCTTCTCCTTTTCCTCTTTTTCCGCCTTCTCTTTTTCGCGCTGCTGTTCAAAGGCTTCGTGCACAGCCTTTTCAACGTCAAAGGTCTGCACTTCCATAAACGACACGTCAAAGTCAAGGTCAAACGCGTTGTATATGATTTTTGAAATCTCTTTATCTATCCCCTGCTTTTCAAGTATATCCTTGCCGCCGTTTTTGAGGAACACGGTTAAAACGCCGTCCTCAACCTCAGCCTCTGCGCCGTCAAAAAATCCGTTAACCATCTGGTTTGAAAGGCGCACGGGGGAAATGATTTTTTCTATATCATCAACCTTGAACAGACTTTTTGGGTACTTGACTTTAAGTTCAACCTTGCTGAGCTTAAGTCCGCCTGCAAGAGACTTCTGCACGCGGTCAATCATCTCTGCCGTAAGCAGCTTCTGATTCATAACTTCCACAAGCGCGCGCCTGTCATCGCGGTAAAGGACAAGGTGCGTAATCTCGCCAAACCCGATGTCCGCCAGGTCGTCTTTATCTATGTACTGGGAAAAATAGTTGTAAAATTCGTTCATTATAATTTGTCAATCTCTTTCATTAATTCGTCGAGCAGTTTGTCCTCATCTACTTTGCGAAGAATCTCGCCCTTTTTGAAGATAAGACCGCAGCCGTCGCCGCCGGCGATACCAACGTCGGCTTCCTTCGCTTCACCGGGACCGTTAACTATGCAGCCCATAACTGCAACCTTTATAGGCTTTTTAACGTCGCGCAGGCGCTCTTCCACCTGATTTGCAAGCCCTACAAGGTCAATCTTTGTTCTGCCGCAGGTCGGGCAGGAAATAAGGTAAGGCGTGTCGGTTTTAAGCCCGATTGCCTTTAAAATATCAAATGCGGCGTAGACCTCTTTAACAGGGTTGTCCGTAAGGCTCACGCGTATTGTGTCGCCGATGCCGTGAGTGAGCAGCGAACCGATACCCACAGCGGACTTGATTATGCCCATGCGCTCCGTGCCTGCTTCCGTAACGCCGAGGTGCAGCGGATAATCGCAGCGCTCGTGCGCAAGCTCATACGCCTTAATCATAGTGTTTACGTTAGAGGATTTTATGGAAATCACGATGTCGCCAAAATCAAACTTTTCAAGCAGCGACGCATGGTACATAGCGCTTTCCACCATAGCTTCGGGCGTGGGTGAGCCGTACTTTGCAAGAATTTCCTTTTCAAGCGAGCCTGAGTTAACGCCTATACGGATAGGGATTTGCTTCTGATTGCAGATGTCCGCAACCGCCTTGACTCTATCCTCTGCCCCTATGTTGCCGGGGTTGATGCGGATTTTATCTATGCCGCGTTCAGCCGCACCGAGCGCAAGCCTGTAATCAAAATGAATGTCGGCAACAAGCGGAACGGAAACCGCGTTTTTGATTGGCTCAACGAGCGCGAGCGCCGCCTCGTCGGGAATAGCAAAGCGGATAACCTGACAGCCTGCCTTTTCAAGCTCGACAGCCTGCATAACGCTGCCGTCGATATCGCTTGCAGGAATATTGAGCATACTCTGAACGAGCACAGGCTCCCCGCCACCGAGAAAAGTATTACCTAATTTTACTTTACGAGTCATTTTTTCTCCTTTTTGAAAACCTTAATAATTGAGATTTGTTAATAGGTGAATTGAGAATGGAGAGTTGAGAATGGAGAATTCAGGGCGGGACACCCGCACCCGATTTTAGTTTTCTTTTGTAGTTAAAACAATGCTTGAGATAATCTTATGCATTTCACAAACATCACCAAAAAGCGAGTCAAACTCCTGTTTTGAAATATAGGTACCGTTTAGCAATACTTTAAGCCAGTATTTTGTTTCGCTGGTTTCTTTTAAAGCGATGCTCATTTTAGAAACAAAATCTTTTCTTGATTGAGCATCCTGTGCTTCTGCGATATTTGCACCAATACTTGTACCCGACCTTAATATTTGTCTTGATAAAACATAATCTTTCTTTTCATTTACAAGATAATTATACAAATTAACAATTCTGTTTGCTAACTGTAATGATTTTTCTTCTGCAACATTACTCATATAGAAACCTTTACAATTGGGTGTGGGCAAAGCCCACCATTAATTCTCAATTCTCCATTCTCAACTCTCAATTTTAAGTTGATTAGTGAATCAACTTTGAAACATCTGAAAATGTGATGATTGTCATAAATCCGAGCAGCAGGATAAGTCCTGCGCCGTTGATTGCCCACTCCCATTTGGACGGCAGCTTTTTGCGGAATATGCCTTCAAATATCAGAAGGAAGAGCCGCCAGCCGTCTAGCGCGGGAATCGGGAATAAATTGAACAGCCCGACGTTTATTGTGAGCAGCGCCATTATACGAAGCATTGAGATGCCGCCGAACTTGACGGCTTTTGACACAACGTCCACCGCGCCGACAGGTCCGCTTAAATCGGACATTCCGTAAGTGCCGGTGAGTACATCGTGCAGCGAGAGGAACACCATTCGCGCGTAGGACATCCACTGCAAAAACGTTTCCTTAAGCACATTCGGCACAGTCTTTTTTACACCGAGGAGCCAGAAGTCCATCTTGATATACTGCCTGCCCTCGTATTTCTCCGTGTCAAATTTAACGGTGAGCTTTTGCTCTTTACCGTCACGGATAACAACCATATCAAGCGTATCGTCGGGGCTGCGAGTGAGCCCTGTTGTTACGTCGGTTGCAGAGTAAACGCGCATACCGTCAATGCTCTTGATTCTGTCGCCTGCCTGCAGTGTCTGCGAGCTCACGGCAGTCTTATCAAACTTTGCAATCCTCGCCGTGCCTACAAGATTCTGCGAGCTTACTATAATTGCGGTGATGACAAGCCCTAAAAGCAGATTCATAACCGCGCCTGCAACAACAATAGAAATGCGCTGAATTACCTTTTTGTTGGAAAAGGCACGCTCGTCGTCGCTGTCCTCATCCTCGCCTTCCATAGCGCAGTAGCCGCCAAACAGAATAAGCCGCAGGCTGTATGTGGTTTCGCCCTTTTTAAACTGAAAAAGCTTTGGCCCCATACCGATTGCAAACTCGTTAACCTTAACGCCGCAAAGACGCGCCGCAACAAAGTGACCGCCCTCGTGGATGATGATAATCAGTTCAAAAAACAGAATTGCAATGATAATCGGGTATGCCGTATTCCAGATATGTGTTAACACTTAACCGTCTCCAAAACAAAATCTCTTGCCTGTCTGTCCGCGTCAAGGACGTCCTGCAAGGTGAAGTCGCTGACTTCGGGGGCGTTTTTCATCGCCTCGTTATTAAGATATGCAACATCGCCGAACTTAATTTTACCTTCAAGGAATAATCTGTTGCTCTCCTCGTTAGCGCCGTTAGCCGCAGCAGGGTGAAGTCCGCCGAGCTCGATTGCGTCCTTGCACACGTTGATGCACTTAAATGTGTCGTAATCCGGCTCGAAGAAAGTCAGCTTGCCGTAGTCAGCAAGCGAGAGTTCCTTAACAGGGCTCGGCTTCCTTTCAGGATACGTAAGCGCGTACTGAATCGGGATGCGCATATCGGGCACGCCGAGCTGCGCAATCATTGAGTTATCCCGATAAACGATAGCCGAATGTATTACCGACTCGCGGTGAACAACGATTTCTATATCCTCGTTCTTCATATCAAACAGCCACTTCGCCTCGATAAACTCAAGACCTTTGTTCATCATAGTAGCCGAATCGATGGTTATTTTTGCGCCCATATCCCAGTTGGGGTGCTTGAGGGCGTCGGCAGCGGTGACGTTTTCAAGCTCGTCGAGCGTTTTACCGAAGAACGGACCGCCCGAAGCAGTGAGGATAATCTTCTTAACCGCTTTATCGTCGGGGCAGCCTTGCAGCGACTGAAAAATCGCAGAGTGCTCGCTGTCAACAGGCAGGATATCAACGCCGTAGTCTTTTGCAAGGTTGGTAACAAGGTGACCGCCTGCAACAAGCGTTTCCTTATTAGCAAGGGCGATAGTCTTTTTTGCCTTAATCGCTTCAAGCGTGGGGCGAAGTCCTACCATACCCACAACGGAATTAAGCACGGTGTCCGCGCCGCAGTAAACGGCACATTCAATAAGACCGTCCATACCGCTGACAACCTTTGTTGCGGTGTCCGCTATTTTTGTTTTGAGTTCTTTTGCCGCGGCTTCGTTCATCATGCAAACAAGCTCGGGCTTGAATTCCCTTACCTGCTGTTCCATAACAGCAACGTTTGACGAAGCAGTGAGGCACTTAACGCCATAGCCGTGCATACGGCAGACGTCGAGCGACTGCGTGCCGATTGAACCCGTGGAACCTAAAAGTGAAATATTTTTTGTCATAATTTAACCTGTAATGAAAAATCCTACAATAAATGTAAGCGGAAGTGTGAAAAGTGAGGAATCGAATCTGTCCATAACGCCGCCGTGACCCGGGAAGATTTTGCCGAAGTCCTTGACGTCGAAATTCCTCTTAAGTACAGACGCCGTGAGGTCGCCCATCATGCTTAAGAATGCTATAAACGGCTCTGCCGCAAGCAGCACGGTTGACTGCATTTTAGTCAGCCTGAAATCGCCGAACTTATTGTAAAGAATCATCGCAATCATATTGAGCACAAGGCTGAAGATAATTCCGCAAACCGCGCCCTCAACAGTCTTTTTGGGTGAGATTTTGGGCGACATCTTCGTTTTGCCAAGCGCCATACCGCCAAGCTGCGCGCCTACGTCAGTACCGAGTGCGCAGATAAGTCCGTAGAAAATAAGGTAGATGCCGATCTGGTTGCCGTAGCCTGTCATATCACGCAGCGCGCCGAACATGGCAAAGCCGCCCGGTACAAGGAAGCTTGCAACAATAGTGATTGCAACATCCTCAAACTTAGTATGCTCGTAATCCTTGAGCATAGCAAGGAAGTACGCGATTACAATAACAATAACGTACGCCGCCTTTGGCACAGAATTAAGAAAATTCATATATGTATATGTCGGCACAAACGGCTCAAGCACGCTTTCGCTTGAGAAAAACGGAACAAAAAATGCTGTTGCAACGCCAACGATAAATAAAAACCTGTTGGTGACCTTTGCGCATTTCATAATCTCCCCTGCCGCAATTGCGGAAAAGATTGCAACTACTACAATAAACAGAGGCGTGTATATCTGCCATACTACTAACGCCAGCAGCGCCAAAAGCACCGCGGCTGTAATTACTCGTTGTTTCATATTTATTCTCCTTTGGAATATAGGGCGAATGGTATTCGCCCCTACTGAAAACTGAAAACCGAAAACCGAAAGCCGCGAAGCTATGCGCCAAATCTGCGGTTGCGGTTTTCAAAATCGGTTAGGGCTTTGTACAAATCCTCTTTGCCGAAGTCAGGCCACAGCACGTCGCTGTACCAGAATTCGCTGTACGCCGCCTGCCACAGCAGGAAGTTTGACAGCCGCTGCTCGCCCGACGGACGTATAATCAGATCGCACTCGGGATAAGTGTACACATTGTCGCTTATATCCTGCTCTGTTACCTCGGTTTTACCCTCGGCAATCAGCTTATTGACGGCGCTCACAATCTCCTGCCGTCCGCCGTAGTTCACCGCAAGGTAAACCGTTGTGCCGGAATGGTCGGCAGTTTCAGCCTCAGCCTCATCCATAAGGTCGAGCAGTTCCTGCGATACGCCTTCGCGCTCGCCGATAAAGACGATTCTGTTGTTTTTCGCCTTTTGCATATCGGCTTTTGCTTCAAGCAGGTAGTCCTTGAAGAGCTGCATAAGCGCGTCAACCTCTTCCTGCGGGCGCTTCCAGTTTTCCGTAGAAAATGCGTAAAACGTTACGTACTTTATGCCGAGCTCTGCGCACATATCGCTTATGGTTCTGAACACATTTGCGCCTGCTTTGTGCCCTGCGCTGCGCGGCAGTCCGCGTTTTTTTGCCCAGCGGCCGTTGCCGTCCATAATTATGCCGAGGTGCGTGGGAAGCACTTCAAAAGAAGTTTTGATTTCTTTATCTTTTTTAGAAAACAGTGCCATTTTCCTACTCCTTAAAAAGAGTTACAGGGCGACCGTAAGTCGCCCGCGTAAACAAGTTAGATTGAAAGGATTTCGTCTTCCTTTTTCTTTGCCATTGAATCAACGTTCTTGATGTAATCGTCCGTGATTTTCTGCAGTTCTTTTTCGCCGTCCTTCTGGTCGTCCTCAGTAATCTCGTTATTCTTCTTGAGTTTTTTGATGTCGTCCATTGAGTCGCGGCGGATATTTCTTACTGCAACCTTTGCCTCTTCCGCTCTTTTGGAAACGTCTTTAACAAGGCGCTTTCTGTCCTCCTCGGTCATCTGGGGGAAGGACAGACGGATAACCTTGCCGTCGTTTTGCGGGTTGATGCCGATATCGGACATATTGATTGCCTTTTCAATATCCTTGAGTGTGCCTGCGTCCCACGGCTGGATTACGAGAAGCCTCGGCTCGGGAACCGACACAGCAGCCATCTGATTGAGCGGTGTGGGTGTGCCGTAATACTCAACCACAACGTTGTTGAGGATATTGGGATTTGCCCTGCCTGCACGGATTGTGTCATAATCTCTTTCAAGAGAATCAAGGCATTTTTCCATTCTTTTTTTGGTGTTTTCAAATACTTTATCCATAAATTTACTCCTTAAAATGAATTACTGATTTTTTACTGTTGTGCCGATAGTTTCGCCATTGACTACTTTAACGATGTTTTCCGGATCCTCGAGGTTGAACACGATAATCGGCATATCGTTATCCTTGCAAAGCGAAAAGGCTGTGGAATCCATAACCTTGAGATCGCGCGTGATAACCTCCTGGAAGGATACGGTGTCAAACTTAACAGCGTCGTCAAACTTGTTGGGGTCTTTATCGTACACGCCGTCAACATTGGTTGCCTTAAGAAGTGCGTCCGCGTTAATTTCCACACTGCGCAGCGCCGCTGCCGTATCCGTTGAGAAGAACGGCGAACCTGTGCCGCAGCCGAAAATAACAATTCTGCCCTTTTCAAAATGGCGGATAGCTCTGTTGCGGATATACGGCTCTGCAATCTGGCGCATTTCAATAGCGGTCTGCACGCGAACGTCAGCGCCAAGCTGCTCAAGCGCGTCGCAAAGTGCGAGCGAGTTCATAGCCGTTGCAAGCATACCGATGTGGTCGGCTCTTGTTCTGTCCATATGTTCGCTTGTTCTGCCGCGCCAGAAGTTGCCGCCGCCGACTACAATGCCGACGTCAACACCCATATCTGCAATCTTTTTTACACTGCGGCAGATGGTGGTAACGGTTTCGTTATCAATGCCCTTGCCGGCAGCGCCTGCAAGCACCTCGCCCGACAGTTTAAGTAACACACGTTTATAAGCGATACCCATAAGTATTCACCTCCGAATTTATTATTTATATAATAATATATTTTATAAGTAAAGTAAATATTTTGAAGTAAAAAAATAGTTACAAAACGGTAAAAAACGAGGCACAGATGTGCCCCGTTTCAGTTAGCAGTGTGCAGTTTGCCGTTAGCAGACTGTATTATTCTTCGGCTTGCGCCGCTTCCTTTGCAGCGTTTTCCTGTGCGGTGAGAGTTTTGATGTACGCCCAGTCCTTGCCGTTGATAATTCCGTCGCCGTTGAGGTCGAGATACGAGGACTGATTTGTTTCCTCTGTGTACTCATCCTCTTCGCCCTCGTTGTGAACAACGGGCGCGGTACGTTGCGGCGCGGTGTTGAGCAAATCAAAAGACCAGAGTGCTTTTACCTCTGCCATAGGTTTAACAGTTGAACGTCCGCAGTGCAGGCAGCGGAAAGTTACGCCCTCTGCAGTAACCTCGCCGGTAAACGGAATTTCAACCGCTTCGCCGTTGCCGGAATTGATAATATCGTCAAGGTTTACACCCGGAATATTAACGCTTGCACCCGATGCGCCGCCTGCGAGCACAGTGCTTGAAATTGTGCCTGTGTACGCCCACATATGACCGAGCGCAGGTTCTGTTTCAACAGTGCCGACCTTGTTGCAGACTGTGCAGCGTCTTATCTCGTTTGCGCCGACTGTGCAGGTTGCAGGCGTGGAAGCGGTTACTGTGTAATCGCCCTCAATCCACTCTTTGTGAACAACCTCGCCGGTCTCACGCGCGTTACACCTTGTGCATTGCGGCACGGACAGAACGTGACCGGGCTTACCCTCCGAAGTGAGGTCGGTTTCGATATTCTCATAATCGTGACCGAGCGCAGGAATAGTCGTTTCGTAAGCCTGTTCGCAGCGCAGGCAGTAGCCGTGACCTTCACCCGTCTTGGTGCAGGTAGGCTCTGTGTCTACCACCCAGGTTCCCTCTTCGGGGTCGTGACCGAGCGCCGCTACGGTTTCCGTCTTGGACTGTGAGCAGCGCGAGCAAACGTAGAAGTTAGAGCCCGAGGTGGTGCAGGTGGGATCAACGCTGTTAGCCGCGTCCTTAACAAAGTCGTGACCGAGCGCGTCGCCGTACTGAACGGTGGTGAAACTGCAGTTGTGGCAGGCGAGATAAATCGTTTCCCTCGCTGTGCAAGTAGCCGCGGTTCTGCTTGTTTCGTAATAATCGTGCTCGCCGCGCGCAGGAATCTGAACCGTGCGCCTTAAACCGCAAAGGTCGCAGACGTCGAGCTCAACGCCGGGCAGCTCGCAGTTATCGTAAGTAGTGGACATAGGCGTGTAGTAGCCTTCTATCCACTCGTTGTGTGAACACTCCTCAATCTCCTCACCGCAGTTTGCGCAGGTGTAGAGCTTATGTGTGTGACCGTCGGTTTCCTCATCCCATTCTTCGTTAGGATTATCCTTGTCGTACGAGTGGCCTGTAGCCTTGATAGTTTCCGTCACCGTTTCGCCGCACTCAACGCATTTGCCCGTGCGAGTACCCTCGGTAGTGCAGGTTGCCGCCTTGGTTACGGTCCAGTTGGTAACGGTGTGGTGCTTTGGTATAACGTGAGGCTCGGTTGCCTTGGTGGTAATTCCCGTTTCGTTAGTGATTACGCAGCCGTCAACTGTGCAGGAATAAGTTTCCAGACCTGTCTGTGTGCAGGTAGCCTCCCTGATAACGGTTTTTGAATAGTAGCCGTCAATCCATACAAAGATAGTTTCGTTAAGAATTGACTCGTCAATCGACGGATTGATGTTAATCGGGTCAACATTTTCAAGGTCGATATCTGCAGTGCGCTGATGGATTGCGTCTGTCTTGGACTCGCCGCAGGTTTCGCAAACATAGGTCTTGTAGATATGGCCGTCAACAAAAGTTTCGTCCTGCACGTCAACAGGCTCGCCCCATGTGTGGCCGAGTGCGTCAAGCGAATTTTCCCTTACAACAGCGCCGCAGTCGTCGCAGATAATCTGCTCTGTACCCTCTGTGGTGCAGGTAGGCTCAACGGACACAACCGTGTGCGTGTTCGTGTGCGAGCAGGAATCAAGCGAAACAAAATTGTAGCTGTAGGTTTCCGCAAAACTCTGCGCGGTGGAGCCCGAATGACCGTAAACGGTTACAGTCTGGTTTGAGCCCTCGCAGACGTTGCCGCTGAGCGTTGTGCTTGCATTGTTAATTGTAAAGTTGCGCAGGAAGGTGCAGTTTTTAAACGCCTGTGTGCCGACGCTCGTAACCGTGTCGGGCAGTTCAACCTCAACAAAACCGCAGCCCAGAAACGCGTAGTTCGGGATAGTTGTAAGCGCGTCGTTCCAGTTAACCTTTTTAAGTCCCGAGTTACGGAAGCAGTTTTCGCCAAGTGTGGTAAGCGAGTTGCCGAAGGTAATCCTTTCAAGCGCGCTGCACTCGAAGAACGCATACTTGCCTATGGTGGTTACGTTGTTCGGGATGATGATATTCTTAAGCGCGGTGCAGCCGTTAAAAACGTACGGCTCAATTTCAACAAGGCTGTTCGGCAGCGTAATACTAACGAGCGCGGTGCAAGCCTGGAAGCAGCCGTATGTTTTGTCAACATTACCAACGGCGCCGCCCCAGCCGTCCAGCTTTTCAAGCGTGTTGGGAAGCGAAACGGATGTAAGCGCATTACACTCGAAGAACGCGTAGTCGCCGATTTCCGTAATGCCCTCGTTAACAACAACGTTCTGAATTTCCGCCTTGTAGTCAATCCACGGTGCCTGCTCGGTGCGCAGAATCTTATTTGTGGTGTCGCGGTAGTCCTTGGTTGCGCCCGTGCCGCTGATTGTCAGCGTGTGCGTGGATGAGTTGTAGTTCCACGTTGCGTTGGTGCCGCACGAGCCCGAGGTTGCCGCAAACGCCGTGCCGATATTAATTGACATAAGCGTTGTAGCAATCAACATGGCGGACATCAGAGCCGCTGAAAATCTCCTTATAATTTTTTTCGTATCCATCACCTTGATTTAAACAGATTATTTCATCTTTAATATAACACATTTGTCTGTTAATTGCAAGCATTACAGAATAAATCAAAACTATATTTCATATATTAAGCGGAGGTGATTGTGATAAGAAGTTCAAATTTATTTTGCGTTGCCGCTGTGCTTGCCGCCTTTTGCGCTTTTTGCGCGCTGTTTTGCGGCTTTTCGGGCGAGATGCGGCTGTACCCGCAGCCGTCGCACGCGGTGCTGCGCGAATGGAAGCAGTCAAACGGCAGAAGGTACGATTTAGCAGGACGAACCCTCACCGAGGACATTACGCTGAGGACTACTCTGCCGCAGGGCAGCCGCGCGCAGTGTATGATGATAAAAACGAATAACATCGCAGTTTACGCTTACACAAAGGGAAAAGTAATCTGCAAAACGGCAGACCGCGGACTTGCGCTTTGCGGCGAGCGCATAACAATTATACCGCTGTCGGACGTGCAAAACGGCGGGGAAATCACGCTGCATTTAGAGGTGTTCGGCAAGTCCGGCAGCGTGCTGTCGCCCGTGTACATAAGCACAAATAACGATTTGCTTTTAACACTTATAACGCGTGAAAAACGCGCTGTTACTGCACTTTTCGCTCTGTTAGCTGCGATAATAATTACCGCACACAAGGCGGTTTTGGTAAAAAGAAAAACCGCACCCCTGCTCTGCCTGCTGAGTGCGGAATTATCCCTGTTTACCTCGGTGCTGTGCCGCAGCGACATTGCACAGTTTTTAACAGGCAGCAGCCTTGCGCGGTTGATACTGATTTACACCTCGCCTGCCGCCGCAATACTGTTTTTTGCCGCGTACTGCGTGCTGACGTTTATTCAAAAACGCCTGCCTGCATCATATTACCGATAATTTTTTCGGTATCCTGCTGCGCTTTTTCAAGCGGAATACCGTACATTTCAACGAGCTTATCGGCAATCTGCTCTGCCGAAAGTCCGTCTGCAACGAAATCCCAGATATAACTCGAGGTTTCGTTAAGTTCAATCATAATGTTATTTTCTTTGCCGAGGCTGCCTGTGGTTACAACAAGGAACTTGTCGCCAACCTTGCATTTTACAAATCCGTCTTTAATCTTCAACTGTCTTTTTCCTTTCGTCAAAACTCAAACCTGTCAGCGCTTCAAACGAGCATCTGACAGCGTCCTCTTCCATATTGCACTTAAGCAGATACACAGGCACGGTTCTGAGCAGCCTGTCAAGCAGCTCAAGCGTTTTAACCGTGGCAACCGTATCAAACGGTCTGTAAACCTGCATCATAATGCGCGTAAGGCAGTTTTCAACTGCGATTTTTTCAATACTGTTTTCCTTCGCCTGCTCGATAAGGCAGATGCCGCAAAGCGGTATGGAGCCGCCGTTCTGGTAGCCCTCCTTACCTGCATAAGGCGTTGAGTAAGCGGTTACGCCGTCAGCTGTAACGTGCAGCACGGGCTTGTCGCCGTTTACAACCTCAACACCGTCAAGGTACTTGTGCCACAGGCGGATGTGCGTTGTTTTGCCCGTTCCGCTCGGCGCAGTAAAGATGTAGCCTTTTTTATCGTACGATATAACCGCACCGTGGAAAACGCATCTGTCGTAATACGGCAGCTTTTCCGCAATTGCGCGGTAGGCGCATATACTCTCCGCATACTGTCTGCTCGGGTTATAGGGCGAGTTTGCAATTTCCTCGTCAATCTCGCTGTCGTTAACAGACACGGCAAAGTCAGCCTTTTCGTCCGTCAGGTAATTGCTGCAGAACTTTTTTGTATAATCGAACTGACAGTTGACCGCAATATTCAGTTTTGCCATTTTTACCGTAAATTCGCTCATACTTTAGTTCCAATCGATAGTTATCTGCGTTTTGTTTTGGACTTGACTCTGTAGTGAAGGAAGTCGCTGATAGGCGGATAAAGCAGCGCCACGATTAACGTGATGAACGCAAACTTGATGAAGGTAAGCGGAACGTTAAACGTCAGCACAGCACGCGTGAACGAAGTGCCTATATCGGGAATCAGCTTGCCGATTGCAGGCGCAGCGGCGCGGATTCTTTCCAGCGCGTCCTGGTACGAAGTGAGTATTGCCAAATCGGAATACTCGGGGCCGCGCGGCGAGTAAACTCTTACAATAACGGGGAACGCAAAAAAGCGCGTTGTAAAGAATGTAGCTATAGATGTGGCAATTGTTCCGGCAAATCCCGCAATCATAATTCTGCGTGTTCTGATATCCCTGCTCGTATTGAGGTTGCGGTTCTTCGGGGCCTTGAAATTGAACATTCTGCGTGTGTAAATCCAGCCGCCGAGGAAGATGAAAAACGAGTCGAGAATGAAGTTTGAAATCTCGGACACAAAGCTTCCCTGATATACGAGCATATGGAAAACGTTTTTAACCAGCACTATCGCCACGCCGACAACGGGGCCGAACGCGAGAGTTGCAATAAACTCCGGAATTGCCGAAAATTCCATTGTGAGGAAGGTCGGCATGAACTTGATTTCGCCGTGCTGGTTGATAACGATGAAGTTGATGAGGATAGACACAACAAGCAAGCCGAAGATGATAAGTCCGTTGCGTATAAGCTGGGTTGCGCGGCGGTTATCGTCGGGTGTTTCCTCTGCTTCAATGTAGTTCTTAAGCGCCTGTCTGTCAGCCTTTTCGTTAGTGAAAATGCTTGTGTGGTCGCCCTTGTGCTCGCGCACCTCGTCAAGGCTTGTAACCTCTTGGGGCATATTTGTTTTCTTTTCTTCCGTCTTGGCTGCAGACTTGGTATCGGCGCGGTTTTCCGTCTTGCTTTCAGCGCGCGCAGTTCTGTTGCTTAAGTTGGTTGACGCAGCGTTTTTGCGGTAGGAAGTACTGCTTGCGTACCTGTTTGCACGCTTTTCAATTTCCGCATTACGGTCGGCGTCCGTTTTTATGTATTTGCTTTTTTTCTGCTCGCCCTGAGCCTTAATGTACTTTGAAGTCGGCTTGTCATTTTCCGACTTAAAATACTTTGATTTTTTAGGTTCATTCGCCATAATAGCACCTCTTTATTCGGAATGTTTTACGCGTGAGAAAAAGTTGAGCATATGTTTAATTCGCTTGGGGCTGAGGTTTTCCGCTGCTCTGAGCACACGGCATTTGAACAGCGAGTAACCCTTTTCTTTGTAATCGGGATGACCCTCGTAAAGTTCTTCAAGCGGAGGGAACAAAAACTGCTTAACCCTGTTGCGTTTTGCCTTTGCAAGACCGCCGTCCTCTGCGTCACGGCGCAGGGAGTTGCGCAGCTTGATATCCGAGATGCCGTGGTTGCCGCTTGCCAGAACGTCGCAAGCCGCCTCGTACAAATCAATCTCGGGCCGGATATCCTCAATCCAGTAGCGTTCAAGCGCAAACAGTTTTTCGTAATTCTCCCTGAAATCGTACTTGTCAAGCACGCTGTCGATATAGTCGCTGTCCACTTTGTCGGCATACGCTTTTTTGAGGTAGTACAAGTCAAGTATGCGGCGCAATCCGCAGCCTGCGTACTCAAAATGCTTGATGATGTGCAGCAGCGAGTATAGGTAAAAATACGTATCGTCAAGCACATACTTGTACGGGTTATCCTCGCTCGGTTTGCCGCAGTCAAACGGGTGGTTAATCGCGCCCGAGTAGCGTTCTGCGCTGCCCTTGTAAAACTCCGCAAAGAACTCTGTGTGGAACTCGATTTCCGACTCCTTGTCGGGGAAAACGTTCAGTTCATTTTCGTGCGTGTGCCTGACTTCGCAGCCGCGCTCAAGCATAAGCTGCTCGATTTTATCAAGGCTTTCAACATCAACGATAAAGTCAATGTCGCTCATCATACGGATTTCCGGCGTGGGGTAAATCGTTTTTGTGATAGTTCCCTGCGCTTCCGTCCAGCGGATTTTATTTTCCGTAAGCAGTTTAGTAAGCTCGTTATACTGCACAAGCTGGCGCGCGTTGCGCTGAACGGAATGGAAGTAAAACACCTGCCACTCGTTATACAGCTGTGCAGAGGGCTTGTTATTAAGTTTTTCCACGCTTAAAAACGCGATGTTTGCAACCTCATGCTCCTTGCCGAGAGTAAACACATTTTCAAACGAAATTTCCTGCGGTTTTTCCTGCGGCTGAACGTTATGCACGGCGCAGTACAGAAGATGCACAAGATAATCGTTGTCGTAAATAATATCCATAAACAAGCCTCAACGTAAGTTTTGTTACTGAATTAAACTATATAATATCATAAATTATAGCGAGTTTCAACACCGTAATGTTATTTTTTTGAACATCGGGCACTTTTTGCACAAATGTATTGAATTTTTTGCCGTAAAGTTCTATAATTAAATTATAATCGACAAAAGACGAGGTTTAGTTATGGACAGTAACTGGAAAAAAGGTATAGGCGCGGCGCTCGGTATAGTGGCTGCCGCAGCTGTTGCAAAAGGCATTGAACGTGCAATCTGGATACACAACTATATGCAGCCAACGGACTACCCTGTCAGCACCATCAAGGGCACCGACCTTGAGGACAAAGACCTTAAGTTAATCGCTCACCGCGGCTTCCGTGCCATCGCGCCGGAAAACACCGTGCCTGCTTACGTCAAAGCAGGTGAAGCACACTACTGGGGCGCAGAGTGTGACATATACCGCACCGCAGACGGAATGTGGGTGCTGCACCACGACCCGTACACCTACCGCATGATGGGCGACATCAAGAACCCTGAAAAAAGCACTTACGACGAGCTTATGCAGCTCACCTACAAATCAGGCAGCAACATAAAAGACTACCCGAATCTTAAGTTTGCCACGCTCGATGAGTTTTACGAAATGTGTGAAAAATACGGTATGCAGGCGATTGTTGAAATCAAGTACGACCGCAGCGCAAGTTACGTTTACGAGCTGCCTTTGTACGCGAGAAAATATAATGTTCCCACAACATATATCGCGTTTGACATCGTGAACCTTGTGAACCTTCGCAAGGTGACGGACGCGCCGATGTTCCTGCTTGTGTACGACATCAAAAAGAGCGATATCCCAAAGGCGAAATCAGTTGAAAACTGCGGCATAAGCTTTGACGGCAACGACGAAAGAAATCTTAAAGACGACTGCAAAATGGTGCGTATGTGCCGTGAAGCAGGGCTTGAAACCGCAACCTGGGCGGTTGACGACCTTGACATTGTGCGCAAAATCGCCGACACAGGCACGAAGTTTATTACCACGAACGGAATTACGTATTGACTTAACGGAGCGATGTGGTCATCGCTCCCTACTGTCCATTGTTCACTGCACACTGTCCACTAAAAAATGACTCTCAACCGAGAGTCATTTTTTTATTCATTAACTTCATTACTTTCGTGTACTGTTTTGTATATCGGTTCAAGCTTTTCCTTTGTAAGCGGATAGCCAAAGCGGTACAGCAGCCAGATAAGCGTATACGTTATGGCAGGGATGATTGTGCAGACCGTGAGTATTCCCTCGGAAACACCGTCAACAAAGCCGGCGTTGCTCATCTTCTGCACATCGTAGCCTACCTTTGACAGCAGCATAAGTCCGCCGTAGTCGGCAATAGTCTGACCGAGCTTGCGGCAGAAGGTGTACACCGCGTAAATCGTACTTTCGCTCTTAATGCCCGTTTTAACAAACTGGTAGTCGATAACGTCTGCCACAACCGCCCAGTTGGTGATTGAAACAAACGAATAGCCAAAGCCGATGATAAACAGCGTTACCATAAATATCCACGGCTGGTCGGGCTTTGGTTTAATCACATAGCACGCGATTGCCGAAAACGCCGCGAACATTGAGCCGAAGCCTGCAAGTTCCTTTTTGCCGAACTTTTTAACGAGCATCGGCGTTACGGGAATCATCAGCGCCATCGGCAGATACTGCGCGATTGAGCCGAGAATTGACAAATTTGTGTTGCAAAAATAGTTTTTGTAAAGGTACTGGTTGAGCGATGCAAACTGCAGCTGACCGCTGATAAGCACGCCTGTTACCGCAAGCACGATAAACGGGCGGCTTGTAAACATACCCTTGTACGCGTCCTTAACATTGATGTTCGGTACAAGGTCGGACTTAACGCGTTCCTTGGTGGTGGCGTAGCACGCAAAATAGAACACAATCGCGCACACGCACATTGCCGCTGCAAACTTGAACATACCGTCGCTGCTTACAACATTATATGTGTTGCCTGCGGCGTCTGTTTTTTTGGTGTAAATGATAATCGGTGCAAGCAGCAGAGGCGCCGCGCCGCCGATACCGCCGCCTATTGAGCGGAAGGTAGAAAGCAGCGTTCTGCCCTCGGGGTCGTCTGTGATAACCGAAGCAAGCGAGCCAAACGGCACGTTGATGCCGGTGTATAGCATACCGAACAGAATGTATGTAATGTACGCATAAACCATTATAAGCACCATACTGTCGGTGTGCCTGGAAACATCGTAAAAGCAGATTAACTGCGCCACGGCAACGGGAATTGCAATCCACTTTAAGTACGGACGGTACTTGCCGTTTTTTCCGGGCGGACGCTTTGCAACAAGCGCGCCCCACAGCGGATCGTTAACCGCGTCCCACAGCCTTGTAACAAGGAAAAGGGTTGCAACTTTATCCGTTGCGATTTTAAGCACGTCGGTGTAAAACACCTTTAAAAACGACGATACATATGTAAGCACAAACAGGTTGCCGCCGTCGCCCAGGGCGTAGCCAGCCGCTTCCTTAATTCCTATTTTATTAGGGTGCTGATTTTCGGGTTTTGCCTTTTTGCCTTTCAAGATATCCCCTCCGTTCATACTAAAATATTGTAGCACAAAAAGCAGGTCACTTCAAGGGCAATCTTGATACAAAAGGAATGTCGGGGTCGCCATTCCCTACAAGCACACTTAAAAGAAACCGTAGGGAGCGGCGACCCCGACGCTCCGTAATATTAAAAATCAAAATCGAGATAATCCTCATTGATAAATCTGTGGTATTCAAGCTGCAGACCGTCGTCGTGGAAGCAGTACCAAAAGTCGTCTGTGCCGCTGTCCTCAAAGTAAATAAGGAAGTCGAACTCGCCGTTTTGCACCTCTTCAAAATGCACGTCGTCCGAGTACCTGTAAAACACCTTAAGCACGTCGTCAACAGTGCAGCCTGCACGCCTTACGGTGCCGATAAACACGGCAAGGAATTCATCATCGCGCAGTATGGAATGCACATAATCCACGCCCTTTTGCGGCACGTCAAAGCGGTAGCCGCCCTCGCGCTTTGCAAAAGTAATCTCGCCGAAAATGTCCCTGCCGTCGCTGCAAAACTGCTCAAGCTGCTGCGGCAGTTCGCTTTTGTCACAATCAAGCAAATGACAAAGCGAAGGCTCGGTATAATTCACGCCGAGGGCATGACTTTCATAACCGAGCTTTAACTGTGCTTCTTTAATAACAGATATTAAGTTGTTTTGTAATCTGTTACTTATCATATTATTTAACTGCAACTGCCTCAACTGAGTTAAACAGGTTCTGAATACGCTGAGTCATAACCGCCGGCGATTCCTTCATTCCTCTGCTTGCCCAGCTCATAACAACGCCTGTGATACCGTAGCCGAAAAATTCTGCAATAACCTTATCGCTTTCGCTGTCGATACCCTCAATGCCGTTTTCAACGCCAATCATTTTTACAACTTCGGTAAACTGTTCGGTTGCAACGCGGCTTACGTACCTTGTAAGGTCGTCGCTGTTGATTTTAAGCGCGTTCTGGTAGAATTTTTTATCGCCCTGCATTGTGGCAAACATCGCTTCAAGCTTGGTGTACATATTGTCAAGATTAAGATCGTTAAGCAGCGGCACAAGCAGTTCGTTATAAAGTAACCAGTCAAGGAGTTCGTATCTGTCCTGAAAATGATAATAAAAAGTCTGCCTGTGGATATTTGAAACTTCTGCGATATCCGAAACGGTAATTTTATCAAAAGAAGTTGTGTTCATTATTTCCTTCAGTGCGTCAGCCATTTTTCTTTTGGTACGCATAGCACACGCTGAAGTCTGTTCCATTTCCATCACCTTTCAAAAATAAATGCCGAGGGTTGTTAAACAAATGCCAAACCATTATAACAAATCCTTACACATTATACAAGTATAAATCAAAAATGAATTTAAATGCAGAACGTGTTATATTTATACACTTTATGAATTTGCCGTACTCGGAAACTGCGACTTGTACAGCTCGGTGTAAAATCCGCCCTGCTTAAGCAGCTCGCTGTGGCTGCCCTGCTCGATTATGTCGCCGTCCTTCATCACAAGGATAATATCCGCTTCCCTTACGGTTGCAAGGCGGTGCGCAACGATAAACGTGGTTCTGCCCTTCATCAGCGCGGCAAACGCCTTTTGTATTCTGATTTCCGTGCGTGTGTCGATAGACGAGGTTGCCTCGTCAAGTATGAGCATAGGCGGCTTGCAAAGCATCAGTCGCGTAATGCACAAAAGCTGCTTCTGCCCCTGCGAGAGCGAGCCGCCGTCCTCGCCGAGCACTGTGTCGTAACCGTCGGGAAGTCTGCGAATAAACGAGTGCGAATGCGCCTTCTTCGCCGCTGCAATCATCTCGTCGTCAGTCGCTTCGGGCGCACCGAGTTTAAGGTTGTCGCGGATAGTGCCTGTCTTAAGCCAGGTATCCTGCAAAACCATACCGTAATTCTCACGCAGGGATTTGCGCGTTACGCCGTTGTAGTCGTTGCCGTCAATCAAAATTGTACCGCTCTGCGGGTCATAAAAACGCATAAGCAGGTTAATAAGCGTTGTCTTGCCGCAGCCCGTAGGACCAACGATTGCAACGTGCTGACCTGCCCTGACGGTGAGGTTAAAGTTTTCTATAAGATGTTGATTTGCCGTATACGAAAAGTCGATGTTCTTGAGTTCGAGCGCGCCGTCCGCCTCGGTGAGTTCTTTAGCGTCTGCGCTGTCGCGCGGCACCTCATCCTCTTCAAGCAGCTCAAACAGTCTGCCTGCACAGGCAATGGCGTTTTGTAGCTCGGTGATAACGCCACTTATCTCGTTAAACGGCTTTGTGTACTGGTTTGCGTAGGCGAGGAAGCTTGCAAGCACGCCGACTGTGATTGCGCTCTGGTCTGTTTTAACAGCAAGCATTGCGCCGAAAAATGCAACCGCCGCGTACACAAGCGCGTTTACAAAGCGCGTGCCGGGGTTTGTGATGGACGAGAAGAACACCGCACGCAGCGAATACTTTTCAAGCCGTGCGTTAATTTCGTCAAACGTCTGCATATTCTCGTCGCCGTGGCTGTACGCCGTTACGGTTTTCTGCGCGCCTATCATCTCGTCAACAAAGGCGGTCTGCTCGCCGCGCGTTTCGCTCTGCAGTTTGAACATTGTGTAGGTTTTCTTCGCGATAAAGCTTGCCAGCAGGAAGGACAGCGGCGTGAGCACCACAACCACAATCGTAATCCACACGTTGATGTAAAGCATAAACGCGAGCGTGCCGACAATCGTTACAACGCCTGTAAAAAACTGCGTAAAGCCCATAAGTAAGCCGTCGGCAAACTGGTCAACGTCCGCAATCACGCGGGAAACCACGTCGCCCGTCGGGTGCGAATCGATGTAAGAAATCGGCAGTTTTTCAATTTTTGCAAACGCCTTGCGGCGCATATCGCGCACCACGTTAAACGTAATTTTGTTGTTGCACGAATTCATCACCCACTGCGACGCGGCGCACACAGCGATAATAACAAATATTTTGATAAGCACCGCGATTACGCCGCCGAAGTCAACGTCGCCCCTGCCGATAATAAGGTCGATGCCCTTACCGATAAGGATAGGCACGTACAGCGCGCCGAGCGAGCTTACGAGCGCAAACAGCACCGAAGCCGCAATGAACAGCTTGTATTTTGAAACGTAGGAGAGTACTTTTTTGATAATGACTTTATTCTTCATTATACGCCCTCCTTGTCATTTGGGACGTCGAGGACGCCGTCCCCTACGGTGTTCTTCGGGACGTCGAGGACGCCGTCCCCTACATATTTATCCGCATCGTCAAACTGCGAGGAATAAATCTCGCGGTAAACGTCGCACGATTTAAGCAGCTCGTCGCTTGTGCCCATACCAACGCACTTGCCGTCGTCAAGCACAATAATCTTGTCCGCCGTCAGAATAGATGAGCAGCGCTGCGACACAATGAACAGAGTCGGCTTGTAATCGAGCGCAAGAATAGCCTCGCGCATAGCGCGTTCCGTTGCAAAGTCAAGGGCAGACGCGCTGTCATCAAGCACAATGATTTCGGGCTTGCCGACTACTGCGCGCGCAACGGAAAGCCGCTGCTTCTGTCCGCCGGACAGATTGCCGCCGCCGTGTTCAATCACGGTGTCAAGCCCCTCTTTTTCATACACAGTATCGTAAATCTGCGCGGTGCGAAGCGCAGAGTCAATCTCCTCGTCCGTGGCATTTTTCTTGCCCCATCTGATGTTATCGCGCACGGTGCCGCTGAACAGCACAGCCTTTTGCATAACAAAGCCGATTTTGCGCTGCAGTTCCTCCGTGGTGTAGGATGCAACGTCCCTGCCGTCCACGGTGACAGTGCCTTTTGTAGCGTCGTAAAAGTGCGCAATCAGGCTGACGAGCGAAGTCTTGCCGCTGCCTGTTGAGCCGATAATTCCGATAACCTCGCCGCTGTCCGCGGTGAAGCTGATATCCGTAAGGCTCTCCTCACCTGCGCCCTGATAAGTGAGCGAAACGCCGTCAAATTCAACAGCGTGGTTGTTATGTTTTGACTTATCCTCGCTTGTCAGCAGGGTGCTGTCAACATCCAGCACATCGGCAATGCGCGAAGCGGAAGCAAAGCCCTTGTTAACAGTAACAATCAGGTTTGCAAACTTTACAAGTTCAACAAGAATCTGGCTCATATAGTTGTACAGCGCAACAATCTGCCCCTGCGTGAGCCTGCCACTGTTAACCTCAACCGCGCCGTAGCGGATAAGGATGATAATACCGAGGTTGACAATCACAAACGTCAGCGGATTCATCAGCGCGGAAATTCTGCCCGCCACGCGCTGCAAGTGTGCAAGGTAGTTATTCTTTTCGTTGAACTCGTTGTACTCTTTGCGCTCGCTTGTAAACGCGCGGATAACGCGTGCGCCGTTCAGGTTTTCACGCGTCATAAGGGTAACCTCGTCAAGCGTTGCCTGAACGTGCTTGTACTGCGGAATAGTGATTTTCATAATCGCGATAACGACTGCAAAAAGCGCCACGATAACGGCAAGGAAAATAAGCCCTGCCTTGACGTCGATGAGCATTGCCATAACGAACGCGCCTGCCACTATAAACGGCGAACGCAGAAAAAGGCGCAGCACCATATTAACCCCGCTCTGCGCCTGGTTGACGTCGTTTGTCATACGCGTGATGAGCGTGGCAGTACCCACCTTATCAATTTCGTTAAACGAAAACTTTTGAATTTTATCAAACAGCGCGTGGCGGACTTTTGTTGCAAAGCCCGTTGCCGCCCGTGCTGCAAAATACTGCGCGCTGATTGCCGCAACCATACCCACAAGGGCAAGCAGCACCAGCACCGCAGAGCGCGAATACACAACGCCCATGTTGCCTGCTTTGATGCCCTTGTCGATAATCGCCGCAACCACAAGCGGAACTATCAGCTCAAAGCACGCTTCGAGCATCTTGAACAGCGGCGCAAGCACGCATTGGAGTTTGTATTCTTTTAAGTAAATAAGTAACATTTTCATTTCAATATACATATTTGCCTCCCTTGTGTAAAGGGAGGTGGGCGCGAGTTAACGAGTGCTCGGAGGGATTGTACCAACCCTTGTAGGGGTCGGCGTCCCCGACGACCCGCTGGCGGATTGGGAAATCCGCCCCTACAAATTAATCGTCAAACAACACTGTGCTGAAATACCTTTCGCCCGTGTCGGGAAGGACGGTTACAACCGTTTTGCCCTTGCCGAGCCTGCGTGCCAGACGGATTGCCGCAGCCACGTTTGAGCCGCTTGAAATACCGCACATAATGCCCTCCTCACTTGCAAGGCGGCGCGCGGTTTCAATAGCCTCGCTGTCCGAAATAACGCAGATATGGTCGTAGATATTCGTGTTCAGGTTTTCGGGAATCAGACCGTCGCCGATACCCATCTGCAGGTGCGTGCCAACCGAGCCGCCGCTTAAAATAGCAGCGTTTGACGGCTCAACTGCCCAGATTTTAATAGCAGGGTTCTGCCTTTTAAGCACCTCGCCTATGCCGCTGATTGTGCCGCCCGTGCCAACGCCGCTGCAAAAGCCGTCAATCTCACCGTTGACCTGCTCTAAAATTTCGGTAGCGGTGTAGTAGATGTGCGCCTTCGGGTTATCGGGATTGTCGAACTGCGACGGAATAAACACGTTTTCGTCCTCTTTCGCCATACGCAGAGAGGTCTGTATGCACTCCTCAATGCACGCGCCGATATCGCCGTCGTCGTGAATCAGAATAACCTCCGCGCCGTAGTTCTTAATGAGCTTGCGGCGTTCTTCGGACACGGAATCGGGCATAATAATTTTAACCTTATAGCCCATAACCGCACCCACAAGCGCAATGCCTATGCCCTGGTTGCCGCTTGTCGGCTCAACGATAATCGAATTCTCGTTAATCTTGCCGTGCTTTGCAGCCTGCTTGAGCATATTGTAAGCCGTGCGCGTTTTAATCGAGCCGCCGATGTTAACACCCTCGTACTTAACAAGAATCTCCGCATCGTCGGGGCCCGTCATTTTATTCAGCCTTATCATCGGCGTGTGGCCGATAGCGTCAAGAATTGTATTGCAAATCATAGCGTTACCTCGCTTATTATTAGTGCTAATATATTATATATATTTAGGGCGAAGTTGTCAAACTTTATTTGAATTATGAATTATGAATAATAAATGATGAATTGAGGTTACTCGGCTTTGCCTCAAACAATAAACGGGTCGTCAAGGATGCCGACCCCTACTTGAGCCTTGAGCCTAATATTCATTCATAATTGCGTCAATCATTTATCGTGTTACGATAAATATTTATTGACTTTTTGCAAACGGTGTGGTATATTGTAGTCAGATGAAACGGAGGGTTTACTATGACTAAAAAGACAATCGGCATACTGATTAAGACGGCAATCGTGCTGCTCGGCATTGCAGGCTTTATATGCTGCGTGCTTATGCCAAGGATACTCGACTATATCCTGCCCGGCTTCAGCCCGATAACGCACAATATGTGGCTGTACTCGCTTTATGTATGCGCTGCGCCGTGCTTTGCCGCGCTCTTCCCTGCGTGGAAAATCGCAGGCAACGTGCAGAATAACAAGTCGTTTTGCAAGGAAAATGCAGTTCATTCAAGGGTACTCGGCACGCTTATGGCGATAAACACGGCGCTTGTACTTGTTACGGACACGCTGCTGTTTGTACTCGGCAGGTCGTTCCTCGCGCTGTTCATTTCATTCTCGCTGATAATTGCGATATTCCTTGCGGTGAGCATTTGTGCTTTTGCGCTGTCGTCGCTGCTTGACAATGCTGCGGTGCTGCAGGACCAGAGCGACTATACAATTTAGAATTTAGGTTTACTCGCTACGCTCAAACAATAAAGGAGCGATGTGGTCATCGCTCCCTACAAATCAAAAAGCAGCGAAGCGAAATTTTGATTTGAGGAGGAGAAACATATGTAGTGATAGTTAGTATTTTGCAAAGCAAAATGCTTTTATCACGAATTATGTTTGGACGATATGGAAGACAATAGAATTGTATTTAACATCGACGTAATGCTTGCGAAACGCAAGATGAGCGTTACAGAGCTCAGCGAAAAGGTCGGCATTACGATGGCTAACATATCAATACTGAAAAACGGCAAGGCAAAGGCGCTTAAGGTTTCAACGCTTGCAAAGCTGTGCGACGCGCTTGACTGCCAGCCGGGTGATATACTGGAATTCAAAAAGTAGGGGCGATTCACGAATCGCCTTCATAGCAGGAGTAATTATGAAAAACACATTGCAAAAAAGGAGTTTACCTATGCTCGTTTTACAGATACTTATTGTACTTATCGGACTGTACATAATCCGCATTTATCTGCCGCCGCTTGTGTCGCTCGGCGAGCTCAACCTCGGCAACCTGTTCGGCTATATCGCAGGCGGCGCAATTGTGCTGTTCGGCGTGTTCCTTAACGCACTAATTACATTTATCCGCGGTGAAATTGAGTGCAATCACAAAAAACAAATTATCATCGCGCTTGTTGTTATCTGCACGGTTGTTATTGCATTTCTCGCGGCGTTTTTCGGCACGCTCGGCAGTATTGTCAGCGCCTCGCACCAGACGGCGACAGACCAGACGACAGTTATAGTGCTCGGCTGCAGGATAAAGGGCGACAACCCGTCAGGCTCACTGAAGGCGCGCTGCTCTGCCGCTGCAAGGTATCTTGAAGAAAATCCCGACGCGGTGGTTATCGCATCGGGCGGTCAGGGCAAGGACGAAAATCTGAGCGAGGGGCAGTGCATACACGACCTGCTTGTTGAAAAAGGCATTGACGACAGCCGCATTTTTATTGAGGATAAGTCGCACAGCACCGACGAAAATATTGCAAATTCGCTTAAAATTATTGAGGACAACAATCTGTCAAAGGACGTTGCAATCGCCACAAGCGACTACCACGAAAAGCGTGCGTCAATCATCTGCAAAAAGAACGGACTCACGGCATACTCAATCCCTGCAAACTCAACCAAATGGGCAAAACCAACGCAGTTCACGCGCGAGGTGTTCGGCGTGTGGGCGCAGGCAGTTAGCCGTTAGCAGCCCGAGGTTACTCGCTGCGCTCGGACAATTTACGGGACGTCGGGGACGCCGTCCCCTACAAACGTAGGGACGAGCATTGCTCGTCCGTAAAACCGTAGGGGCGATTCACGAATCGCCCGCATAAAAAAGGAGATTGTTATGAAAAAGATTTTATGTATCATATTGAGCTTGATAACTGTATTCTCGCTTGCGGGTTGCAGTAATACGGGCGAAAACAGGATAAAGGATGTAAAAATTGATTACGGCGAAAGCGAACTGTTTTCGCAAAAGGACAGAGAGGCTGGCGTAGAGCTGATACTTGCCGAAATAAAGACTTGGAAAGGCGTTAAAACACTGCACAGCGTACGCTATGCCGGCGACAGCGATTCGCTCGAAGAAAAATGGTATGATGAACACGAAGAGGTTATGGTGTTTTACTCTGATTTTAAGACTGTCAAAAGTTCATCAAAAGCCGGTGCGTTTAACACCGATGCGGAATACACTGACTGGAACTGGATTGTCGGCAAAAAGTCCGACGGTCAGTGGGAGCTGTTGACTTGGGGATATTAAGCAAACACGTAGGGGCGGATCTCCGTGCCCGCCCACGGAGCGTTGTGGTCATCGCTCCCTACAAACGTAGGGACGAGCATTGCTCGTCCGTAAAACCGTAGGGGCGATTCACGAATCGCCCGCATAAAAAAGGAGATTATTATGAAAAAGATTTTATGTATCATATTGAGCTTGATAACTGTATTCTCGCTTGCGGGTTGCAGGATTATTGACAGGAGCGATGAACACAGGGATCACGAGGGTTATATTCAGTTTATCGTTGAGTTTAACACAGGACTTTTTGCCTATACAAACAGCGACTCCGATTTAGCGTATTCTCCGTCAAATCCCAAGCTACAAAAGGAGTTCACCTACGGCAAAAATGGTGTAAAATTTTCCGCAGAATATGAGGAGGACAGAATTGTTTACACCGTTGTTAATCCAAGCGACGACGGTATTGCAGAAGCAAAGACCTTTAACGATATATACGGAATATATTGGGATAGCTGGAGTTACTTTTGCGACAAAACCGATGTCGGTTCAGTTGACTGGGAATCAGAGGGTGAAATACGTCAAATTGATATGCAAATCAGCGGTTTAACCTACACCGTTACGTTTTATCCGCGAGAGGATACACCGCAGATTATTTACGAAATAGCCGAAACATTATAACGTAGGGGCGGATTTCCCAATCCGCCCGCGGAACGATGAGGTCATCGCGCCCTACGGTAGGGGCGATTCACGAATCGGCCGCAAATAATTGGTGTCATTAGGGACAGTCCCCAATGACATCATGCGGAGCGTCGAGGTCGCCGCTCCCTGCTATCCACTGTCCACTAAAAAAAGCCCCGATGGGGCTTTTTTTACCTGCGTTTATCTATGTAGTCAATCAGGGCGGCTGCGGTGCCGTCTATGCCGAGGCAGGAGGAATTGATGCACAGGTCGTAGTTGCGCATTTCGCCCCACTTGGTTTTGCAGTACTCGTTGTGGTACTCCCTGCGGCGCTTATCGTTTTTCTCATTAAGCTTAATCGCCTGCGGCATTGAGCAGTCGTGCTTTTTCATTGTGCGTTCGATGCGGCTGTAGTCGTCCGCGTAGATGAACACGGACACAAGCGCTTCGTTATCCTTAAGCACATAATCGGCGCATCTGCCGCAGATAACAAACGATTCGCCCTTATCCGCCTGCTCTTTGATAAAATCAAACTGCATATGCGCAAGCGCGTAAGACGGCGAGCTGTTAAAGCCGTTAACCGTTCTTGAAGTAAAGACGTTAATCGTTTTTTCGTCCTCGCCTGAAAAGTCGCTCATATCAACGCCCTTTTCCTTACCGATTTCGGCAAGGATATTTTTGTCGTAAAGCGGAATATCGTAATGTTCCGCAATCTTTTTAGCAATGTCGTGACCGCCGCTTGAAAACTCTCTGCTGACAGAAATGATAAATTGTTTAGCCATATTTTACCCCTTTCTTAAAAGCAAAATAATATTACAAAGGTATTATACTACCAAACGGCGAGTAAGTAAACACTTTTCATTAAATTTGCACAATAAAATGTATTTTGCCGCCCGATATTTGTTGACAATTGCCTGTGCATAAGATATATTAGAATTATCAGGACATATATTTTTTGCGACTATTCTAAGGCAAGGTGATTATTTAATGAGATACAGCAGTGACGATGTTTACCGCTATGTTCGCGAAAAAAAGATTAGGTCTGTCCGTCTTGCGTTTTGCGACGTTTACGGGTGGGAAAAAAGTATTTCCATCACGCCGGAGGAAGTGCTTGACGCGTTCCAGTACGGCGTAACAATCAACACGCGCGACGTTAAGAACTTCGGCGAAAATGTGTACACCGATTTAGTTCTGCACCCTATTGCAGACACAATGTCCGAGCTGCCGTTCCAGGCAGAGGACGACCGTATGGTGCGTATGTTTTGCAGTATGACACTGCCCGACGGCACACCGTTTGAAAGGCGCGGCACAAAAAGCCTGCTCAGGCACGCAATGGACATTGCGGAGGTTGAGGGCTACGAGTTTTACTTCGGCACAGAGCTTGAATACTATCTGATGAAAACCGACGAACACGGCTTGCCGCTTGACATTCCGCACGACAAGGCGACTTTCCTTGACATTCCGCCCGACGACAGGTGCGATTCCATAAGGCGTAACATCACGAGGTCGCTTGAAAAAATGGAGGTTAAGCCGAGCAATATGTTCCACCAGCGCGGCCACGGGCAGAACGAGATTGATTTTTCGTTTTCCAACCCGATTACCGCAGGCGATAATATTACGACTGCAAAAACGCTGATTAAGGTTATTGCGGACAGGAACAATCTGTACGCTGACTTTTCCCCAAAGACTTACGAAAACCACCCCGGCAACTCCTGCCACATCACGTTTTCCGTGCAGTCGAGCGACGGTAAGACGGACAGCCTGAACCACGCGGTTGCAGGTATACTGGAAAAGATTGCCGATATGACGCTGTTTTTTAACCCCTACGAGGAATCGTACCGCAGGTTCGGCAAATACGGAGCGCCGGAATATATTTCGTGGTCGAGCGAAAACCGCTCGCAGCTGTTGAGAATACCGCAGACTGTGGGACACTTCCACAAAGCAGAACTGCGTTCCCCCGACGCCGCGATGAACCCGTACCTTGCGTTTGCGCTGATAATCCACGCGGCGCTTTACGGCATAAAGAACCGTCTTACGCTGCCGGACGAGGCAAAGTTTGACTTTGACACAGCGGACGCACAAACCGTTGCAAAATACCAAAAGCTGCCGCAAACCCTGGAGGAAGCGCGCGAGCTTGCAAAGAACAGCGAATTTGTAAACAAAGTAGTTCCTCAAGAGATACTTGAACTCTATTTAAAAGATGATTAAACAGTAACAAAAAAGAGCCCCGCGGGGCTCTTTTATTGTATTTAATCTGCTTCTGCGCTGTTTCTTCTTTCAACAAGCTTTTCAAGCATCTGTGCATGCTCCGAATCCGTCATAGCGTAGTTCTTAATCGGCAGTGCGGACAGCAGCATACCGATAGCAATCGGGATAGAGATAAGGAAGAACATTGCCGCAGCGTACTTACCGCCGTCGAGCTGATAGAAGTGTTCGCCCTGTGCAAGGCGGAAGTTGATGTTATCAAGATTCTCGCCCGAGAACTTAACAATCGTGTAAACAACGCCCTGAATAAGCGCTGCGATACCGCCTGAAAGCTTGGTGAGGAACGACTGACCCGAGAAGAATACACCGTCCGGACGGTAGCCCTTGTGGTATTCCTCATAGTCAACGCAGTCAGCAATCATAATCGACTGCATTACGTTGATGCCACCCATTGAAGCAGCAGCAAGACCGATGCAAAGTGCAGTTACGATAATCCAGACCCACGGAAGCAGGTTGCCGCCGGAAACCTTGTATGCCACAAACAGCAGCAGGTACGGAACTGCGCCCACAACGGAATAGAAGTTATAGAGCTTTTTATTCTCAAACTTCTTAACAAGGTTAGGCGTAATTGCCATTGCCACGAACTGCGGCACAAACACTGCAAGACCGATAATACCAATCTTAACTATACGCATACCGCCGTCGTACTTCATAGCATTTTCCATAAGGTTGAAGTCCGTGTAGTAGTACAGAAGAAGCGGCATAGCAAGAATCATAAGCAGCTGCAGCGGTGAACGAAGCACGCCGGAAATAAGTATCTGCCTGAACGGCTTGCAGTTCCACATAATCTTAAAGTTATCAATAATACCGCGCTTATCCTCTGCGTCGCCGGGTACACGCTCGCGTGTAACAAGACCTGCGATTTCAAACAGAATAGTAGCAATAACGGTGAGTACAACTACGGTGAAAATCCACGAAGCCTTTTTAATTTCGTTATTAGCCATCTGCTGCGTGATTTCGCCTGCTTTAACCATAGCGTCGTACTTGCCTTTGAACATACCTGCAAAAGCGTCGGGTACAAAGCTTACAACGGTACCGATACCGCCGATACCTGCAGCAACCCTTGCAAGACCGATAATCTTTGCACGGTCGTTCTGGTCATCAGTCATAAGCGAGGTGATGCCCCACAGCGGAATATCGCAAACGGTAAACAGCATACCCCACACGATGTAGGATACAGCAGCCCACGCAACGATAAGTACCTTGCTTGCGCCGGGGTTTGTGTAGATACCGTTCATAAAGCACAGTATCGTCATTGCGCCGATAATCGCCGGGAAGATAATCAGATACGGACGGCATTTACCCCATTTAGTATGTGTTCTGTCAACGATAGTACCCATCATCGGGTCGTTAACTGCGTCCCAGATACGCGCAATAAAGATGATAGCACTTACTGCGGCAGCAGGTATGTACAGCACTGAGCCGAGATATACGCTTACAAGACCTGCAGCAATTACCTGATAGACGAGGTTCTGACCGAACATACCGGTTAAATAACCGAACATCTCACCTTTTGAGTAGGTGTTCTTTTTTGTTTCGCCCATTATTTTACTCCTTAAAACATATTAGCATTAAACTAAATTATATTTTAACAGAAAACGCGATTTTTTACAAGTACAATTTGGGCAAAATGTATATATTACAGCAAAATATTAATCAGTCCGCACAGCGCAGAGCCCAGAGCAAGCGGTACGAGGACGGACATAAGCGTCCATTTTATGCTGCGTGTTTCCTTAAACACAGTGATTAGCGTGGTTGAGCACGGGAAGTGGAACAGCGTAAATACACAGGTGCAAAGCGCGGTTTTGGCAGTCCAGCCGTTATCAAGCAGAATCTGCTGCAGCGACGATGCGTTGGACAGTTCGCTGAGCGTTCCCGACGAGAGATACGCCATCAGCGCAATCGGCAGCACGATTTCGTTTGCAGGGAAGCCGAGTATAAACGCAAGCAGGATTACGCCGTCCATACCGAGCGCTCTGCCTGTTCCGTCCAGCGCGCCCGAGAGGTGCGCCAGCAGGGTTAAGTCCCCTGCCCTGATGTTTGCAAACAGCCAGATAATCAGCCCTGCAGGTGCAGCTACAACAACGGCGCGAAGCAGGACGAACAGCACCTTTTCGCGCAGACAGAGCAGCGTGGTTTTAACAAACTGCGGCGTGCGGTACGGCGGAAGTTCCATAACAACAGGCACGCTTTTGCCCTTTAGCACGGTCTTGCCGAGTACAAACGAGGCGGCAAACGTGCCGAGCGTGGACAGCGCGATGAAGCCAAGCAGCACAGCCGCAGCAGTGAAACTGCTTTTTGCAAAAAACATACCGATTATCGCAAGCAGTATCGGGAACCTGCCGTTGCAGGGCGTGAGCGAGTTTGTAACAATTGCGATAAGGCGTTCCCTTTTGCTGTCGATTATCCGCGCGCCCGTAACGCCAACGGCGTTGCAGCCAAGCCCCATACAGGTGCAAAGCGACTGCTTGCCGCACGCGCCGCATTTTTCAAAACAGTAGTCAAAGTTAAAGGCAATACGCGGCAGCAGACCAAAGTCCTCAAGCAGGGCAAACAGAGGGAAAAATATAGCCATCGGCGGCAGCATAACCGCCACCACCCAGAACAGAACGCGCAGCACGCCGTGGACGAGAGCGTCGATTATTACCGCGGAAATACCGATTGCCGCCATGCTGCCTGCAAGCCGTGCTTCAAGGAAGCCGAACAGGCGCGACAGCAGTTCGGACGGGTAGTTTGACAGGCTGACGGTAAGCCACAGCAGCACGGCAAAAATAACTGCCATTGCCGCAAACGAGGTCACTTTGCCGAGCATAATTCTGTCGAGCATACTCTGCTTTTGCACCTTGTTTTGGGTTATTACGGCTGCGGAAAACTCCTTTGCTTTTGCAAACGCCGCCTCGCCCTCGTCAACAGTAATCGGCGCAGGTGTTACCGCGCCCGTGGTCACAAGGTGTATCTGTTCAAGCAGGTTGTTTAGCCCTCTGCCCGAGCGCGCGGTTGATTTTACAACAGGCACGCCGAGCAGCGCTGACAGCTTTTCGCCGTCAACGTATATCCCCTTTTTGCGCGCCTCGTCACAGAGATTTAACAGCACAACCGCCTTGTCTGTAAGGTGAAACAGTTGGAACACAAGCGGCAGCGAGCGCTCAAGCACGGTGCAATCCACCACGCACACAAGGCAGTCCGGAGTGTGCGCACGCAGGTACTCGCCGGCTACGGCTTCCTCTTTTGAAGCGGCGTGCAGCGAATATGTACCCGGCAAATCAACCACCGAGTAATTATTGAACTTGTAGTAGAATTGAGATGCTTTTGTGTCGACCGTTTTGCCTATCCAATTACCCGTGTGGCGATGCATGCCGGTAAGTTCGTTGAACACCGTGCTTTTACCGACGTTAGGGCTGCCTGCAAGGGCAACAGTGCGCAGGCTCATATGGTCACCGCCACACGGCTTGCGTCGCGCTTTCGCAGGGCGACTGCGCTGCCCTTTGCAAAGTACAGTATGGGCGAGCCGAACGCGCTGCGGCATATGCACTCCACCCTTTCGCCTGCGGTAAAGCCCATTTCACCGAGCCGCCGCGTGAATGCGGCATCTGCGTTTATAGACGATATAACACCGCTTTGAGCGTCCTTAAGTTCAGACAAAAACATAAAACCACCTCACGGCATTGTATGCGTGAAGCGGTCTGTGTGTTAATTATGAATTATATTACGTCCTGCGTAATTATCTTTTCTTTCCAAGTGGAGCGCGGCGGGGAGCAGTTGTAATCAAGCAGCTTTAAGCCTTTGACATGCCTTGCCCATATTCCGTAGGCAGGCAAATTGCGAAAGCGCCAGCTCTCGGGGTAAACTGTGCTGTATTCGGGGATAAACGCCCTTTTGTCGTAAACTTCCTTGTACGGCGCATAGGTAACGTCAATATTTTTCAGCGTGACGTCCTCGACATACTTTGTAATACCCTTTTGCCTGAAGCCTGCGACAATAATCGGAATTTCCGCGTCGGTTGCGGTGATGTTTTCAATATGAATATCCCTGACCTCGCCGAGCATATTGAAGGTGTCCCTGTCGGCAGAGGAAGCCTTCTCGCGCTTTTTGCCGAACTCGACTGCGTTGGCGGTTTCCGCCGTAACTTCTGCCGCGCGGTTGCGGTTACACAGGCGGATGAACACAGGGCAGGTCACGCGGTTCATCTTAATATTGCGCGCCGTGACATTGCTGACTTTTGAGCCGTCAGCGCTCTCAACAGCTATTCCACTGACGGTGCCGGGGTAGATGTCCGTCATCATAAACGAACAGCCCTCAACAAGAATATCGCTGATGTCATAAGTGGTTTCCGTGCCGATTTTGAACGCGTTGGCACAGGAGATAACCTCGCAGTTTCTGACGGTGATATTGTGCATCTCCCCCTTGCTGCCGAGCCATATAGCGTTTTTGATACAAATGCCGTCGTCGGCGGTGGAAACAAAGCAGTGGTCGATACTCATATTGCTGCTGCCTGAAATGTCAAAGCCGTCGGCGTTTGCGGTGTGGCGGTTGTTGTTGATGACAAAATCGCAAATATCAACGCCGTCGCAGCTGTCGAGCCTGAACGACCAGTGCGCCGCGTTTTCGATAATAAAGTTATGCGCCTTTACGTTGGTACAATCCCTGAAGTAAACGGGACCGCCGTATTTGTTCGGGTGAGCAAAGCGGAGCTGCGCGCGTGCGTCACGCCTCATCTGTATAACGTCGATAACCTCGGGGTGTTCGGTCTGATTTGCGTCCCAAAGCGGCTTTCTGCCGAAGTATTCGCCGTTGCCCTTGACCTTGCCGCCGCCTGTAAGAGTAATGTTGTCGCACCCGTCAGCGTGGATAATTCCGAGATGGTTGTAGCCCTCGCCTGTCTTGTTTGCGCAAAGCGCGCTGCCCCTTGCGATAAACAGCGTAACGCCCGATTTCATAAACACGGTGGTAGTCACATAGTCGCCGCCGTCCACAAGCACAGTGCCGCCGACCTCTGCCGCCGCGTGGATTGCGGAATTAATGCACTCGGCGTTGTCGTGCTTTGCGGTGTCAGCGCCGAAGTCGCGGATGTCAAAGATGTTTTCTGTCGGGACTTCCTGCTCGCTGATATAATCGTCCTCGGGATAGTAAGACGAAAAGTCAAACGGGTAAACCTTATTAAAAGGTTCACCCTCTGTAATTCTCAAATCCTTGCCGAATAAAAGTGTGTTGAGTTTATCAATGTGTGTACGTTTATCTTTCATAGCAAAATTATCTGATACTGTGAATAAGCTGTTTGTCGCGGCGCGCTGACCAAGCGATGTTGTATGCGTGGTCGCCCATTCTCTCAAGGTCCTGCATAACCTTGGTGAAGGCTACGCCCGACTTTGTTGAACACTTCTTTTCGCGCAGACGCTGAACGTGGTTGTCCTGTGCCTCGCCGGTCTTTCTGTCAATGCCGTCCTCAAGCATATGAAGCTCGTGACCCTCGGCATCGGTAAGGCGTCCGTTTTTGAACGCGTCAACAGAACGGTCATAGAGTTCAAGAACATCTTTGTAAACGTTTTCAAACTCCTGCATAGCCGCTTCGGAAAAATTCAGCTCGCTGCTCTTCGCATCCTTGGTACGTTCAAGAATATTAAGCGCGTGGTCTCCTATTCTTTCAAGGTCGGTGATTGTGTGAAGCACGCGGACAATACGCTCAGATACATCGGCATTGAGCTCGTGGGAAGTGATGTTTACAAGGAAGTCGGAAATCGAGTGATTAAGCCAGTTAATCAGTTCTTCATTATCGAGTATGTCACGCTCCCTGGACGTATCGCTGTTTATAAACGCGTCAACTGCCAGTCCGATATTCTCACGCACTACCTGCGCCATACGGTTAACCTCGGCAACGACCTCCTGCGAGGTTGCCATCGGGTTGTCAAGCACCTTGACATCAATATAACTGAAGCGCATTTCCGACTCGTGCTCTTTTTCGGGTATCAGTTTTTTCGATATTTTAACTACAACCTGTACAAACGGCAGCAGTACAAGCGCTGTAACAACTTTAAATATAATATGTGCCGCCGCAACCTGAACGGAGCCGTCGGCTGAAAGTGAAGCTATCCAGCTGTCAAACGGTGTGAACAGTGCGAGAGGTGTGAATATCAGCATACCGACAAAGTCGAATATAAAGTAAACCATTGCGGCTCTTTTGGCGTTTGTCTTTGCACCGATTGAGGACAAAAACAGCGGCGTTGCCGAGCCAACGTTAATACCGATAATCAGATAAATCGCAAAGTCAATAGGCATAAGCCCTTTGAGCGCAAGCATCTGCAAAACACCGATTGCAGCGCTTGACGACTGCAAAACGGAACACATCAGAATACCTATAATAAGACCTAAAAACGGGTTGTTTGCGTGTGTGATAAAGCCCTGGAAGGCAGCGCTTGTTTTAAGCACGCCCATAGCGTCGTCGCCGCTCATCGTCTTCAGACCAAAGAAAAGAATACCGAAACCAAGAATAACCTGACCGATATATTTTCTGTTTAGTTTCTTTGAAAACAGCGCCATAACCGCACCGACAAAAATACATATCGGCGCAATAGCCGAAACGTCAAGCGCGATAAGCACGGCGGTAATCGTGGTACCGATATTGGCACCGATTATAACGCCCGTCGCCTGCGCAAGAGTCATAATTCCGGCGTTGAGAAAGCCCATCAGCATAACCGTTGTTGCCGACGACGACTGAATAATTACAGTCACAATAACGCCGAGGAAAAAGCCCTTAAAGCGGTTGCTTGTAAGCTTTTCAAGCAGGTTTTTCATCTTGTTTCCGGCAACCTGGTTAATCGCTTCGCTCATATACTTCATACCGAAGAGGAAGAGCCCAAGCCCGCCGAAAAGATAAATAATGTTTTTAATTCCCATATTCTACCTCAATTGAGTAATTGCAAAAAGTCCGACTTTTCACAAATACAGTATACACCAATATAGTGCAAATGTAAACAATTAGTTTTTATGTTCCAAGTGTTCCAAGCAATTATAGTAATTTCCTATATAAAAAGAAAACTAAAAAAACACCATTTTTACTTGGAACACTTGGAACAATGTAATAAGGGCATGGACAACATCCACACCCTTTGCCTTGGTTATTTATTCTAACGATGTTATTGTGCAAAAGAATAAGAGCTGAGGCTTATTATCCTTTAGCACAGGTGGGCTTTGGATAATGCGTTATTTTTTAATTGCTTTTGCAACCTTAACAAGGTCGGTAATGTATTTGTATGAATAATACGGGTACTTGCTCTGCAAAAAGTCGAGCAAATCGGGGCAGATGCTTTTGTCTATCAGCCACTTCTTGACGTTAAATTCTTCGCGGATTTTCTTTGTAAGGTACGACTTGCCCATAAGGCTGAAGTCGTCGAGCAGCAGGAACACGCCCTGCTGGTATATCATCAGATCGTTAGTCGGCACGTCAATCAGCTTGGCGTGCGGCGCATTCATCTGCAGCATAAAGTTAGTTCCGCCAAAGCGCTCGCGTATGCGCCTGTAGTCGTCAATCGCCTCAAACGGATTTTCAAGCTTATAGTTGAGTTCAAACTTCGCTTTGTCGCGGTAAACAAGCACGCTGTAATCGCTAAGCCACCTGTTTGCGGTTTCAGCATCGGTGGTAAAGTCGTTGTCGTCCTTGATTTCAAGCGTGTAAAAAAGGATATCCTCTTTAAACTCCTCCCTGTCCTTGAGCGCAAACGACAGCGCAGGATACGGACTTTTTGTAAAGTCAATCAGCGGACTGACGCCTATGTAGTGCTGCGAAAAGGCAAGGAATTTATACAGATTATCGCGGTCAACTTCGCCGATTATATCGCTGTAAAGGCTGTAGTAATCGCTCATTTTGCGGTAGTAGTTGCAAATATAATCGCTGTCAATCAGGCTGACAAAGCGGTTTTGCGGAATCAGCGCGTCCTTGTTTCTGAAAATTGTGGGCAGCAGCGGACGCGTAATGCTGACCCTGCTTTCGCCGCGGTAGAAAATGCGCTTTCCGTTTTCGTACGGCTTCAGCAGATAATAGTTGAAGTCGTCGAGGTTATCTATTGTTTTAGTATCGATTCTGAAATCGAAATCGAATTCGTTATCAAGCCTGTCAAAAAACTCTTTTTGTTTCATACTCTACCTTAATATTTATTGTGTACTTTTTCCGCAAAGCACGGGAAGTCCTTGATTTCGATTTTTGTGCCGTCGTCGAGGATTGCATAGCCTGTCATTTTGCCGAAAACCTGATGCTGTTCGGTCTGGATAACCTTGAGGTCAAGGCTGTCCGCCCTGTCAACAACGGGCACAAAGTCCATCTCGAACCTGCCGTCGTTTGAGGTAAATGTCCACGGGTCGGTGTAATTGTCGCTGATATTGAAGGTTATATCCTCAAGCTTATTGGCAACGCCGTTGTAGAAAACAACATTCTCGCTTGCGGCGCTTGTGTTGCCGAAGCCGTAGCCGATGTTGAAGCCGAACGGCACGCCGTCAACCTGACCGCTGCCGCTGCCCCAGTACCACACATTGTCGTAAGTCCAGACGCCGCGTCCCCAGTCAAGACCGCCGAAGTCGGTATCGGGATTTGCTTCAAACGTCACGCCGTCGTATTCCATTTTGCCGTGGGCGCGCATGCAGTTAATTTTCTGGTTATAGTAAAACGCCTGCGGGTCGTCGTCCCACGGGGTGGCGATAACCATGCTGTCCTGCGGCTCGTCAGTCAGCAGAATATTGCAGCGGATTCCCCTGCCCTTGTTGTAGGACGGGTAGTTCATACGCAGCACCCTGCCCTTGTCCGTGTGCAGGAACTCGATTGCAACCTTGCCGTTTTTGAACTTAACGTTGCCCGCTTTGGAAGTGGGCGGCATATTGCGCTTGCCAAGCGGCATAACCTCTATCTGCGACTCTGTGTTGGCAAAGCCGCTCTTCATATCAACAATACTTACAGAGTGCAAGCCGATGTAGCCGAGGTCGGCAACCGTAAGGCACAAAACGAGCTGCGCAGAGTTGAGCATAACGTAGTAGTAATCCCACTCTTTAATGCGTGTTTTGCGCTTTTTGATGTCGTTTCTGTCGTAAATCTGCACAAGAGATTTAGACCAGCCGGGTTCGATAAGAACACCGTTTTCGTCAAGCAGTTTGTGAGCCTGTGTAACTTCGTGATTTCGCATAATTTTACTCCTTATATAATTATGAATTATGAATTTTGGTTACTCGCTGCGCTCGGGCAATAAGTAGGGGTCAATCACGATTGACCCGTGGCGGGCGATTCTTGAATCGCCCCTACAACAGGTGTGGACAGAGTCCACCCTCAATTCATCATTTATCATTCATCATTTATCATTAATTTAAGTGCCAACTCTGCTGCGGTGGTGAGTTGATCGACTGTAGTAAACTCCTCCACGCTGTGGCAGTTGTTCATACCGGTTGACACAACTATACCGTCTATGCCGTGCTGCGCAAGGACGTTGTTGTCAGAGCCGCCGAAGGTGGGCGCGCACTCGCCTTTGAGTCCGAGTTCGCTGCAGCAAGCCTTGAAGCGCGTGATAACCGGGTTATCATCTGCAACGCTGAACGCGTGGATTGACTTTGATGTTTCAAACTCAACGGTCGCGCCGAACTCCGCAGCCGCGTCCTCGCAAATCTTTTTAACCTCGGCAAACTTCACATCGCTCATCGCGTCGTCAAAGCTGCGGATTTCGCCCTTAATCGTGCAGAGGTCGGGTACAATGTTTGTCGCCTTGCCGCCCTCAATCACGCCGACGTTGGCGGTGATTCCGTCCTCAACCGCGCCGCAGGGTATCTTTGTAACCGCGAGTGCAGCCGCCTTAACAGCGTGTATGCCGAGGTGCGACGCAAATCCTGCGTGCGCCGACCTGCCGACGAACTTTGCCGTGTAGGTCAGGATTGTGGGCGCTGACGATGCGGCAGAGCCGATTTCGCCGTCGAGGTCAAAGACATACGCCTGCTTTGACCTGATGCTGCCGTAGTCAAGCGCCGTTGCACCGCCGCCGTGAGTTTCCTCCGCCACGGTAAACACAAGCTCAAGCGGTCTGTGCGGCAGGTTATTTTCCTTAATAACAGTCAGCGCCTCGAGGATGGAAACCACGCCGGCAAGGTCGTCAGAGCCAAGCACGGTGTCGCCGTTTGAGGTAATGGTGCCGTCGTCGTGAATAATCGCCTGCTTGCCGTGCGAGGGCTCAACCGTATCCATATGCGAGGAAAACAGCAGCGGCTCGGCGTTAATATCACCTTCGAAGTATGCGTGCAGATTGCCTGTAGTTCCGCCGATTTTTGCGCCTGCGCCGTCCTCCTGAGCCTCAATGCCCAGCGTTTGCAGGTAGTCTTTTATGTAGTTGCACACAAGCCTTTCGTCATATGACGGGCTGTCAAGCGCAACCATAGATGTGAAATTCTTTAGAATTCTGTTTTTGTTAACCATAATATCACCCTAATTATTAATATAACATTTATATATCCGTCTTGCAAGTGTACAAATAAATAATTGACACGTTGGTGTTATTGCTTTATACTGTAATTGAAAAGAGGTAGTATTATGGGGTACAAATTTGAAAGAGCGTCCTGCACCGAAAGCGGGATAAATCCCAAGGCGGTTTACGATTTTATTAATAAGGCGGAAAAGGAGAATCTCGGTATCGACAGTTTTATGCTGCTAAAGGGCGGCAAGGTCGTTGCCGAGGGTTGCCATGCGCCGTACACAATGGATTCGCCGCACGTTTTGTACTCTTTTTCCAAATCCGTTACTGCGATTGCGCTTATGTACGCTGTTGACGAGGGCAAAATTTCGCTCAACGACTCAATTACAAAGTTCTTCCCGCAGTACGATAAGCACAGAAGAAATGAAAAAATCACCGTGCGCCACCTTGTTACGATGACCGCAGGCAAGATGGTAGGCATGGCGAAGAACAGGCACCACAAGGACTGGATTAAAATTTTCTTTGACGCACCTGCGATTGCAAAGCCGGGCAAGCAGTATATGTATGTGAACGACAACTTCTATATGCTGTCCGCAATAATCGGCAAGGTTTACGGCGAAACGCTGGTCGACTTCCTCTACCCTCGCCTTTTTGAGCATCTGGAGATTGAAAAGCCTGTGTGGGAGGTTGACGACTTCGGCTACGCTGCAGGCGGCTGGGGGCTCTATATGAGTATTACCGACACCGCAAAGCTCATCCAGTGCTGCGCAAACGGCGGAAAGTGGCAGGGCAAGCAGATTTTGCCCGAAGAACAGCTTAAAGAGTTTACAAAGTACCAGGTGCCAACGCTTAACAAAGGGCAGATTGACGTAACAAAGGGCTACGGCTACGGCTTCTGGCGCACATCGATACCCGATACATACCGCGCGTACGGACTGCACGGGCAGATGGGCTATGTGTTTGAAAAGAAGGACACCGTGCTTGTTATCCACGCAGGTATTTCCAAGGACGAGCTGCTTGCGCTCGCGGTTGACAAGCTGGCAGAAACGCTTTGGGACGAGCCCGTTGCAGAGTATGAGGATAAGCTCAAAGACCTGCTGAGTTCCCTCGGCGACAAGGACAATCTGCCGATTGAGCCGCGCAGCACAAAGCTTGAGCAGAAGTTCAACCAGAAGGAACTGAAAACGCGCTCGACGATGTTTGCGTCTATGCTGCACGCAACGATGTCCACCGTTATGAATGAGCTCAGCGGCAACACAGACAGATTTATACTCAGCCTTGAAAAGAACGGCGACCTATCGCTGATGTGGAAAGAGGGCTTTGACGTCAACACGATTGTGCTTGGTATGGAAAACAAGTACGTTTACAACAAGATTACTCTTGCAGGGCTTAAGTTCACCGCCTGCACAAAGGCTGCGTGGACTACGCCGAGAGTGCTTACGGTTTACGTCAGGCTGCTTGAGGGCTGCCATGTGCGCAAGCTTGTGTTTGTGTTTGACAACGAGGGCAAGGTAATCATACGCAACGATTCCTACCCCGATATGCCGACGCTCGCAGTGCATTATATGGATTTTTCGGGCTTCCCTCTGCCGGATAAGCTTGAAAGCCTGCTATTAAACCACGTTGCACCTGCAGTGCTGCTGATTGGTGAACCGAACTTCAGAATCCAGAAAATGGTAAACGATTTCCTTATGGAATAGCAAACAGGACAGCGTGGGCTGTCCTGTTTTAGTTTGCAGTTTTCGGTCACTCGCTTCGCTCAAACAATAATACGGGTCGTCGGGGACGCCGACCCCTACATACAAAAAGCACCGCGTTTGCGGTGCTTTAAAACTATTTAGCCGTTAATCTGCTTTGCGATTTCCTCTGCAAAGTTTTCTTCTCTCTTCTCGAGACCGTCGCCCTTCATCATTCTGATGAAGCCGTTGCACTTAATCTCTGTGCCGAGCTCTTTTGCAACTGAATCAACGTAGCCCTTTACGCTGCCCTGGAAGATGTCGCCGCGTACGAATTCCTGCTCAACAAGGCAGTTTTCCTTGTAGTACTTGCCCATCTTACCCTCTGCAATTTTAGCGAGTACCTGCTCGGGCTTGGAAGCCATCTTCGGGTCCTCTTTCATCTGTGCAGCAAGGATGCTCTTTTCGTGCTCTACAACGTCTGCAGGAACAGATGCCTGGTCAAGGTATGCAGGGCTCATAGCAGCAATCTGCATTGCAACGTTCTTGCCCATAGCCTCAAACTCTGCTGTGTCAGCCTTTGCCTCGTCAGCAACGTCAAAGCCAACCATAACGCCTACGCTGCCGCCTGCGTGAATGTAAGTTGAAACGATGCCTTCCATTCTCTCGAAACGGCGAACCTTCATATTCTCGCCGATTGCAAGAACAAGGTCGTTCAGTGTTTCAGTAACAGTTCTGTCTGTGCCGTCGAACTTTGCTTCCTTAAGAACCTCAACGTCTGCAGGGTCAGTTGCAAGGATTGTCTTTGCAACGCCTTCAACGAAGTTCATAAACTTTTCGTTCTTTGCAACGAAGTCTGTTTCCGAGTTAACCTCTACAACAACGCCCTTCTTTGCAGCCTTGTCGTAGTAAGGAAGTACAACACCCTCTGCGGCGATTCTTGACGCCTTCTTCTGTGCTGCTGCAAGACCTCTTTCACGAAGGAAGTCGATTGCCTTATCCATATCGCCGTCAGCTTCAACAAGTGCCTTTTTGCACTCCATCATACCAACGCCGGTCTTTTCACGAAGTTCTTTAACATCTTTTGCTGAAATGTTAGCCATTTTAAAATCCTCCTGTTATTTAAATTAGGCTTCCCCTTGAGGGGAAGCTGTCGCATTTATGCGACTGATGAGGTGTAGATGCGAAGCATCGTTATAATCATTCCACCTCATCCACCGCAAGCGGTCCCCCTTCCCCTCAAGGGGAAGGCAAGACTACCATTAATTCCATTTATTACTCTGCTGCTTCCTCTGCCGGTGCTTCTTCAGCAGCTTCTTCTGCCTTATCTTCAGCAGTTTCTGCAGCAAGTGCGTCCTCGCCGTCTCTGCCTTCGATAACAGCGTTAGCCATTGCGCCTGCGATAAGCTTTACTGCGCGGATAGCGTCGTCGTTACCGGGGATAACGTAGTCGATTTCGTCAGGATCGCAGTTTGTGTCAACGATAGCAACAATCGGCAGACCGAGCTTCATAGCCTCGGATACAGCGATTCTCTCTTTTCTCGGGTCAACAATGAACATTGCGTCCGGAATCTTCCTCATCTCTGTGATACCGCCAAGGTACTTTTCAAGCTTTTCGATTTCAAGCTCAAGACCTGCAACTTCCTTCTTCGGGAGAAGGTCAAAAGTGCCGTCCTCCTGCATCTTCTTAAGCTGAGCAAGACGTGCAACTCTGCCGCGGATAGTCTTGAAGTTTGTGAGCATACCGCCAAGCCATCTTGCGTTAACAAAAGGCATACCGCAACGGAGTGCTTCTTCCTTAACTGATTCCTGTGCCTGCTTCTTTGTGCCTACAAAGATGATTGAGCCGCCCTCTGCAGCGAGGTCGCGTACGAACATATAAGCCTCGTCAAGCTTCTTAACTGTTTTCTGAAGGTCGATGATGTAGATGCCGTTACGCTCTGTGAAGATGTACTCTGCCATTTTGGGGTTCCATCTTCTGGTCTGGTGTCCGAAGTGAACACCTGCTTCTAAAAGCTGTTTCATAGAAACTACGTTTGCCATAATAATTTCCTCCTTTAAGGTTAGTCCTCCACGTGCGGCTTGGCAACAGCCTTTTAGTAACCTTCGGCTGAACCGCGCGTGTGCGTATTCGCATATCTTTTTTTACGAATGCTGATACATTATAACAGATAGATTTATAAAAATCAAGAACTTTATTTGTATTGTTGATATTTTTTTATTTTATGTTATAATTATGAATGATAAATGATGAATGATGAATTTCGGGCGGACGCTGTCCGCACCTGATTTTAAGGAAATATGCATATGAAACGATTACCTAAATATCTAACGGCGCTTGCTACGGTGACTGCGCTGGCGTACACGGCAGGCGTGGTGTTTTTGACTTACAAAACGTTTATTTCACCGCCTGAACCGGAACGCGAAGAGCCTAAGGCGAACACGTTTTACGACGACGATATTGCCGATGCCGCAAACGAAACAAACGAGGCTATTGAACGCATTAAAGCAAAGTACACGCCCGAGGAAGTTTGCATCTACACCGACGACGGGCTAACCCTGCCGGGCTATTTTTACATCAACGAAAACGGCAGCAAAAACACCGTTGTTTGCGTGCACGGCTACAACACTGACAGCGACTTTGCCTTTGCCACGATGGTTGAGCCGATTCTCGAGCACGGGTACAACTGCTTTCTTGTTAACCACCGTCACTTCGGCGGGCACGAGGGCAAGTTCACGGGCTTCGGAATACTCGAAAAGGACGAGCTTATCAAGTGGATTGAGTGCGTAAATTCGTACTTCCCCGACGGCAAAATTATACTTTACGGCACGTCGATGGGCGCTGCGACAATTATGCAGGCGAGCGACAGGGATTTAACCGACAATGTGGTCGGATTCATCGAGGATTGCGGATTTACAACGTGCTACGATGAGTTCAGGTTCCTCACAAAATCTGTGCTGCACCTGCCCGCAACGCCGATTGCAGAGGGCGTAAACGTGCTTACAAAGGCGTTTCTTGATATAGACATAAAGACCTCCGACTCGCGTGAAGCGCTGAAAAACACAACGCTGCCGGCGCTGTTTATCCACGGCGGACGCGACAATTTTGTGCCGACCTACATGGTTGAGGAGTGTTACGAAGCATGCGCAAGCGAGGACAAAAAGCTGATTATCTACGACACCGCACGCCACGTGCACTCGCACTTCAAGTACAAGGAACAGTACGAAAAGGATATTTTTGAGTTTTGCGAGAGAATATTCGAGCAATAATTCGGAATGCGGAACTCGGAATTCGGAATTAACAAAACGGACGGCGATGCCGTCCGTTTTAAATTATGAGTTATAAATTATGAATTATGAATTTCGGGTGCTGCGCACAGCATTATATAATTGGGTGTGGGCAACGCCCACCATCAATTCATCATTCATCATTTATCATTAACAATTAATCTTCTGCTGCTTCGACTGCTTCCTTAATCCACTCCTCGTCTTCGGGCTTGGATTCGCCGTGCTTAACCTGCGTAATAACCACAAGTCCGATTGCGAAAAAGATTGCGCAGAACAGGAACATAAAGTTGTAGTCCTCGTGGAACAAACCTATGAGCCAGCCGCAGAGGATTGGTCCCGTTATCGCTGCGGAGAAGGTCGCGGTGTAGTAGTAGCCGGTGAAGGTGCCTACGTATTCCCTGCCGCCGATTGCAAGCACAAGCGGAAGCGTATTGATGTTTATGCAGCCGACCGCAGCGCCGCCGACAACAAGGGCAATCCAGAGTGTAATCCACACGAAGAGCCTGTTTGTTTCAAACACCTGCGACACCGTGATGTACACGATGAACATAGTGACAATTACGGCAAGACCGACGATGATTGTTCGTTTACGTCCGAGCTTTCTGCCCATAACGCCTGCAGGGATGCCGAACACGGCAAGCGACACGGCGAACACCGCCATCATCAGCGTTGAGTAAATCGGTTTTACGCCGAGCGTGTCAAGCGCAAAGTTTGTGAAGTTCGGCACAATTGCCTCCGTGGCGTTATTGATAAGGAACAGCGCCGCAAGCATTGTGAGCAGGCTCTTACGTTCCTCTTTGGAAATAGGAAGTTCCTTGATTTTAACCTTCTTGTCCTTGCCGCCGTCCTCGGATTCAATACGCACGTCCTTGGAGAGGTCGTTTTGCTTATTCCTCTTGTAGAATATCATAAGGATAAGCAGGCAAAGGATTGTAACGATAGCCGCCACAACAAAAACAGGCGTGTAGTTAACGTACGACGGCTCGCCGTTTGCGCCGAGTTTTACGACTTTTTCGGCAACCTTTTCGCCGTTTATGTAGAGCGTGTCTCTGCCCGATTCAATAAAGTTTTCAACCGTGTCCTTATACTTTGACGGGTCAAAACCGCTGACGTATTCAACAACAGGCTTGCCGTCTGCGCCGACCTCGAGTATCTGACCGAGCGAGTTCGCTTTAGCCTTGAGCGCGTCGTGCAGCGCGGTAAAGCCGAGCAGTCCCACAAGCGTGGTTGCGATTGTGCCGATTACGAAGCCGACCATCTGACCGATACCGCCCATAATATTGATTACGGCGTTTGCGTCGCTCTGCAGCGACGACGGCGTGAAATCGGGCATCAGCGAAACGACGGGCGAACGCCATACCGACATTGTGAAGTTGAAGAAGATGATTACCGTCATCATCAGCACAACGCTAAGCGCAGTGGCTTTAATCGTTGCGGCAACAGGAATCAGGCTGAAAAACAGCGCGCAAATCGGCAGGCAGATTATGATGTACGGCATACGCTTGCCCCATTTGGTAAACGTTTTGTCGCTCTTTTTGCCGAAGTACGGCTGGAATACTACACCGAAGATATTGTCAATCGTCATAATTGCGTTGACAAGCAGCGCAACCGACAGAAATGCAGGCAGTTTTGCGCCGCCATCGGTGAGTTCGGTAAGTTTAGCCCTGAAAATTACGGGAACATACGAATTATAAACCGACCACATCAGCATACAAGCCATAAAGCCAAAGCCGATAAGGAAGGTTTGCTTATAATTAAGACCGTTCCCCTTTTTAGTTTTTTTGCCCATAAATATTCTCCGTTTCATATTTACTGATTCAAGTATATCATATGTTAAAGCGCTTTGCAACAAACTGCAAAAAGATAAATAAAAGTTTAGATTTTTCTTGACAAACAGCAAATTATATTATAAAATAGCAAAGCGCAAAATCAAACATCACCGAGGTGTAACTCAGTTTGGCTAGAGTGCCTGCTTTGGGAGCAGGATGCCGCAGGTTCAAGTCCTGTCACCTCGACCAGTTGGAGTGTTCATAGCGGATTCGGTATGAACACTCCATTTTTTATTCAGTTTCCTTGCAGTGAGCAGGTTTTAAGCCTGCTCACTTTTTATGCGGTTTTGGCTTTGGGGATATATTCCACCTCAACGCCTTTTCTTGTGTCAGCCTTGTAATTCTCCTGCCTGTCAGGTAAATCCAGTACACCGACAAAGCGATAGTAAATCACAATGTGCTGCGTGTAGTTTTTGCTGGCGCCTTCCTTTTCGTAAATGTCAATGTGGTCAATGAGTTCACGAAGCATAGGCGCTGTCAGCGTTTTCATTTCCATAAACTTGCGGACTGCCTTGATGAAATCATCCTTGTTCTGCTTCATCTCACCGATTTTAGCAAGGCGTTCTCTGTACTCATTGATTCTATTTTTGAGTTCAAATTGCTCCACCTCATATTTGTGAGATAACTGCATAAACATTTCGTCCGTCAGCTTACCGCCGACATTGTCCTCATAGGCTTTGGCAAGCAGATTGGTAATCGTGCTGTTTCTGGCAAGGGCTTTGTTGAGTTCTAACTCTAATCGCTTTTGCTCGGTTATCATATCTGCATTGGTCTTGTCTGCAAGAAGCTGTGCAAATTCCTCCTCGTTGCTTTCCAGATACTTGGCAAGCCTGCGAAGCTCTAACATTACAACTTGCTCAATTGCATCGGCACGGACATAATGCCTCGATTCACAGTTACCACGGGTGTCCTTCTTGTAGTTAGAACAACTGAAGAAGTGAATCTCCTTATTGTTAGGATTCGTGTGGTGCCATAACTTACTGCCGCAATCCGCACAATACAGAAAATCACAAAACATATTCTTTTCGCCGTTTTCCTTTTTCGGAGCACGGCGTTTTGTTTTGGTAATCATCTTCTGCACTGTTTCAAAGGTGTTACGGTCAATAATCGGCTCATGAACCTCCTTGAAGATTGCCCAGTTTTCTTTCGGATTCACTATCTTCTTTTTGTTCTTGTACGACTTTGTATATGATTTGAAGTTGATAATATCTCCGCAGTATTCCTGTTGCGTAAGGATTTTGGTAATCGTTGATTTACACCAGCGATATTTGTCAGGCTGATGCATTTTACCGGAACGCTTAACACCTCTTTCTTCCCAATATATCATAGGAACAACTACCTTGCATTCCTGTAAGGTGCGAGCGATAACCTCGTTGCTTTTACCCTCTAACGCCATTTGAAAGATATCCTTTACGATAGCAGCGGCTACAGGCTCAATAATCCATTTCTTTTTATCGTTCGGGTCTTTCACATATCCGTAAGGTGGCTGCGATAGCGGCTCACCCGAATTACCTCTGATACGATAAGAGGAACGGCATTTCTTGCTGATATCCTTTGCATACCATTCGTTAATGATATTCTTAAACGGTGCAATCTCGCTTTCTCCCTCGTCACTGTCTACATTATCCGTAATGGCGATGAAACGGACATCGTGATCGGGAAAGTAGGTATCGGTGTAGTAACCGACAGTATCATAACGCCTTCCCAGACGGGAAAGGTCTTTAACGATAACTGCGGTTACATAACCGTGCTCAATATCCTCAATCATTTTCTGAAAGCCAGGACGCTCAAAGTTTGTGCCAGTAAATCCGTCATCCACATAAAAGCGGGTGTTATCCAGTCCTTGCTCTTTTGCGTGCTGCTTCAGCATTTTCTTTTGGTTTTGTATGCTATTGCTTTCGCCCTCTACGCCGTCATCACGGGACAAACGGCAATAGAGGGCGGTAATGCCCATATTAGGCTGTGTCTTTTTCGACTGCAAAATGCTC
>JAFSRN010000013.1 GCA_017446095.1 Eubacterium sp.
AAAATATGCGTCGCGTTTTTCGTCTTTATTAACGCCTTTTTCTTCATAATGCTGCGAGCCGTCAAGTTCAACAATTATTTTTGCCGATGCGCAATAGAAATCTGCAATGTAGCTTCCGATTACCTTCTGACGGTTGAATGTTACAGGTAAGCCTTTAAGAAAGTCGTACCACAAATGGCGTTCTTCCTTCGTCATTTCTTTGCGTAGTTTCTGCGCGTAAGGCTTTAGTTTGGGGTTATTTGTTTTGTTCATTATTCCACCTCATCCGTCACTCACTACGTTCGTGCCACCTTCCCCTCAAGGGGAAGGCTTGTTTTAAACAATCATTCCCTGCTCGATCCAGAGCATTACGGACGGGTATTCCTCTTTGTAGGCGTCGAGGCGCTCGGTGTTGGAGTCCACAAATGCTTCAAACTCGTCCGTGTCCTCAAATGCGAAGGTGAAGTCCTGCTCAAAGTCGTATGTCGCGCAGAAGAAGTAGTCAAACAAATCGTCTGCGGAAAACAGCTCAAGCATCTTGTCCGCCACGATTTCCGTGGTGTAGTCAAGGGCGTTTTTGATTGTGATGTCGTCGTCCTCGTCGTCGGTATCAATCTCCGGATTTTCGTAGCAGTAGTCGATGATTTTGTCCTCGCCAATGCCGAGGTTCTGCAGGTGCTCGCGCACGTCCTCAAAATCCGTTTCGTTAACCTCGTCGTAAAGGCGGTAGATGAACTCGCCGATGAGGTTCTGGATTGCCATCGCCTTAAAAATGCAGTCCACCTCGTGGTCGGGCTCGTCGGTAATCACAAAGCCGTCCTCGTCAAAGTTGTCCCAAATCAGGTTGTACAGCGGGGCAAATTTTTCCTTTTCCTCAAAAATCGCTTCCTCTATATAATTTTTCAAATCCATAGCAGTTCCTCCGTAAAATGCTACTACTATTGTATACCATATTTCCTGTTATTTCAATCTTGCAATACAAATTGTTTTGAAGTATAATTAAATTTAGCATTGAGTTTTGAGTTTTAAGTTTTAAGCTTGAGGTTACTCGCTGCGCTCGGACAATAATGTGGAGCGTCCGGGTGGCCGCTCCCTACGATTGTAGGGAATGGCGACCTCGACATTCCATAATACAATGGGTGAGGGCGGAGCCCTCCCGAAATTCATAATTCATAATTCATAATTAAAACAAGGTGATTACCATGCAATTTGAGATAAAAAGTCGCAGTGCAAGCGCGGTTTTGGGGCTTGACGGCGCGATGCTGAATTCGCTTAAAAAGGACGGCACGGAGTATCTGTGGCAGGGCGACGCCGCGTACTGGGGCAATCAGGCGCCCGTATGCTTCCCGATAGTCGGCGTGCTGCCGAATAACGAGGGCACAGCCTTTGGCAAAAAGTGCGTGATGAAGCGCCACGGCATAGCGCGAATTTCGCCGTTTGAGGTGCTGGAGAGGCACGCAAACTCGATTACCTTTGTGCAGCGCAGCAGCGGGGAAACTAAAAAGGCGTATCCCTTTGACTACGAGCTGCGTATTAAGTACACAATCGTGGGTGACACGGTGACGAATGAGTACATCATCACCAACACAGGAGATGAAAAAATGCCGTTTGTAATCGGCGGTCATCCTGCGTTTAACTGTCCGCTTTGCGAGGGTGAGGCGTTTGAGGACTACAGGGTTGTGTTTGACAGGGCGATGACTCACCGTCCGCTGCGCCCCGACCACGAAACGGGGCTTGTTGACGTGTCCGTGCGCTACGATATGCTTGATAACAGCGACACAATCCCGATGCGCCACGAGCTTTTTGAAGAGCTTGACTCGATGATTTTTGACAGTATTGAGGCGAAGTGCGCCACGCTTATCGGCAAGTGCGGCAAGGGCGTAAGGCTTGAGTATCAGGATATGGCGAACCTCCTTATCTGGTCTGCAGTCGGCAAGCCGGACTTCGTTGCGCTTGAGCCGTGGACAGGAATTTCCAACTGCTCTGATGAGAGCGACGTTATTGAAAACAAGCGCGGCATGACTGTGCTTGAGCCGGACGAAACGGCGTCCTTCAAATTTAAAATAACATTAATTTAGATTTCACTTTGTATTAACAAAATTGAGTTATACTGAATACAAATAAACGATACAGAGGTAGTCAGATGAAGAAATATAAAAGCATTACAGCCGTTCTTGCAGCCGTTTTGCTGCTTTGCTCGCTGATTGCGTGCAAGCAGGCGCCCAAGACGGAAAGCGTGACTCAGGCTGTTACAAACGAAAACGGTGAGGTTGTCACCAACGAGGGCGGCGAGGTAGTTACTGAGGAAATTGAGGCGGTGGTTGTTACGGACGCGAACGGTCAGCCTGTTACGGAAATTGTTACCGGCACCGACGGCAAAGCCGTTACAAAGGTGCAAGACGGCGAGTACGTTAACGTTACGCAAAATGTTACAGAGCGCGTTAATGTGAACTCGGGCGGCGACAGCAACAACGCAAACGCAGGCAACAATAAAAAGTCAAACGGCGCAAAGAATAACAAAACAACCGCAAAAGCCACAACCACCAAGAAGGGTGAAACCACCAAGAAGGGCGAAACCACTACAAAGGGCAAGGCTACCACAACCAAAAAGCCCACGGTTAAGCCTGCCGTGCCGAGCACGCCCACGGGCTTTAAGGCGAGCAAGGTTACAAAGGATTCGCTTCTGCTCTCGTGGAAGGGCGTTAAGTGCGACGGCTACGAGGTTCGCTACAGCGACAACGGCGAAACATTTGTAGAGCTTACAAAGAAAACGACTGCGACTCAGCTGCAGGTTGACGGACTTAAATCGTACACCAAGTACACCTTCAAGATAAGGGCGGTTAACGAGAAGAAGGGATACAAAAGTGTGTCGAAGTGGGCTATGACCACCGCGACCACGGAGGCTGAAAACAAGAACCAGAAGATTACCTTCAAAATCGTGCTGCCGATGAAGGGCAACGCCGAGGACACGCTGATTCTTTACGTCAGGGAAGAGGGCGATAAGGATTGGGATACCTACACAAAGAAGGTTAACCTCGACGGCTCGACTGTTACAATCACCACGGACGAAAAGTACAAGGGTGTGTACGAGTTCAAGGCAAAGCTGAAAACAGCCGGCTCGGTTTACAGCGGCAAGTCGGATAAGGCAAAACCGCCTGCATTTTCAATGCCCGGCAACGAAATTGAAATAATGGAAGGCGAAGATGATTAAGGGCGCCCTGCTTAAATAGTGTCAGCCCAAAAATGGCATCTTTTCCGCTATAACTGCATTAAAAATCACCGCAAGGCGACAGCCTTACGGTGATTTTGTGCTTTGTTCTAACAAAAAATATGCTCATTTTTGGGTGCAAAGCAGTTTTGGCAAAGTGATTTTAGGAAAAAAGGACAAAGCCAAAACCAAAACCTAACACTATTTAAGCAGGGTGCCCTAAGGCACCCTTTTTAGTTTGCGGTGTGCAGTGTGCAGTTTGTGGGTGGACTTCGTCCACACCTGTTTTATTGCGGGCTGTCGGGGACGCCAGCCCCTACGATTTGCGGGCTGTCGGGGACGCCAGCCCCTACGATTTGCGGGCTGTCGGGGACGCCAGCCCCTACGATTGTTCAATTGGGGACGCCAGCCCCTACATAATTATAATTTATATATTAAAAATTATTACAATCGCTTGTCCTTTGACTTAATATATGGTATTATGTAATTTGGTTAATTCTGTGGCGGTAGTAATATGGATATCAAAAAGAACGACGATATACAACTGCATATTGACAATATGACGAGCGAGGGCTCGGCTGTCGGCCACTACGGCGGCATTGCCGTTTTTGTGCGCGGCGCTGTTACGGGCGACGATATTATTGCCCACATCATCAAAACCTCAAAGCGCTACGCAATCGGCATTGTTAAGGACATCATCACAAAGTCGCCCTGCAGGATAAAAAGCGACTGCGCGGTTTCTGCAAAGTGCGGCGGTTGCTCGTTCAGGAATATGACTTACGCCGAAGAACTGCGGTTTAAAAAGAGCAGAGTGGAGGACGCTGTAAAACGCATAGGGCATCTTGACACACCCGTGCGCGAGGTTATCGGCGCGGACAAAACAGACGGCTACCGCAACAAGGCGCAGTACCCCGTTGCAATCTGCGACGGCGAACTGATTGCAGGCTTTTACGCCTACAAGAGCCACCGCATTATCCCGTGCGACAACTGCAAACTGCAGCCGCCCGAATTTGCAGACTGCCTTGAAGCATTTGCAAAATGGGTTGAGGCGGCGGACGTGACGTCTTATGACGAAAAAAGCGGCAGGGGACTGCTGCGGCACATATATCTGCGCAAGACCTCGACGGGCGAGATTATGGCGTGCGCTGTTACAAACGGCAGCGACCTGCCGATGAGCGAGGTGCTGATTGATAACCTGAAACGCATCAGCGGCGTTAAGAGTATCTGCCAAAACGTCAACACCGCAAACAGCAACGTTATTCTCGGTGACGAAACCGCGGTGTTGTGGGGCAGCAAAACTGTTACGGACGTGCTTTGCGGCAAGAAGTTTGAGATTTCGCCTAACTCGTTTTACCAGGTTAACCACGACCAGTGCGAAAAGCTGTACGCCAAAGCCGCCGAGTGCGCAGGTTTAACGGGCAGCGAAACGCTTGTTGATATTTACTGCGGCGCGGGTACAATAGGGCTGACGATGGCGGACAGCGCAAAGCAGATTTTCGGCATAGAGATTGTGCCGCAGGCGGTTGAAAACGCACGGCGCAACGCAGAGATTAACGGCATCACGAACGCGGAGTATATCTGCGGCGACGCGCAGCACGGCGCGCTTGAGCTTGAAAAACGCGGCATTAAGGCGGATGTGGTTGTGCTTGACCCGCCGCGAAAGGGCTGCTCGCCCGACCTGCTCGATACGGTGTGCCGTATGCAGCCAAGGCGGATAGTCTACGTTTCCTGCGACACGGCAACGCTCGCGCGCGATTTGGAAATACTGGATGGAAAAGGGTACATCGCACAGGAAGTTACGCCGGTGGATATGTTTCCGAGAACGCCGCATGTGGAATCGGTTGCGTTGCTGCTTAATAAAGTTTTGAGTTTTGAGTGTTAAGTGTTGAGCTTATGGTTACTCGCTACGCTCGGACAATAATGCGGAGCGTCCGGGTGGCCGCTCCCTACGATAAATGCACGACTTGTAGGGAATGGCTTGCTAGCGCAGACGCTCCCCTCTGTCACTTCGTGACATCTCCCCGTTAATCGGGGAGTACCTCGACATTCCATAAAAAAAACAGGTGTGGACGGAGTCCACCCGAAAGCTTAAAACTTAAAACCTAAAACCTAAAGCTTAAAACCAATTACAACAAACAAGGAGATACAGATATGAAAAGGGGATTAAAGTACATTATTACAGCGATACTGGTTATTGTGTTTTCAACCGTCGGGGCGGCGCAGGCGTTTGCCTGCACGGCTTACTATGTTGGCTCAAAGGCGAGTGCGGACGGCACGGTTATTCTTGCCAAGTCCAACGACTTCCAGCACGTCTGGGCTAACCATCTTGAGATTACCGAGCGCGTTGAGAATGAGGAGGGCAGGACTATGCCTGTTGACCTTAAGGGTGCGGTGCAGACGGAGATTCCTGCTACGACCTACCGCTATACCTCCACGCCGATTGACGACAGCGTTAAGTCTGCTAACGACTACGACGGCAGGGACGCGGCTATCTGCGCAAACGAGTACGGCGTGGTGATGATTATGTCCATCACGGCATTTTCCAACCACGACGCGGTTACCGCCGACCCGCTTGCCAAAAAAGGTCTTTGCGAGTTCACGGCGGTTGACCTTGTAACCTGCCAGAGCAAGACGGCAAAAGAGGGTGTTAAGAACCTTTTCAAACTCATAGATAAATACGGCTCGAGCGAGATTAACATCGCCTTTATCGCAGACCAAAAGGAAGTATGGTACGTTGAGATGTACACAGGTCATCAGTACGCGGCGGTTAAGCTGCCGGACGACAAGGTGTGCGCTTTCGGCAACGAATTTCTGCTCGAATACCTGTCCGATTATGAGGACAGCATTACTTCCCCCGAGCTTGAGAGCCTTGCAAAGGAAAACGAGTTTGCGGTTTACGGCGACAACAACGAGCTGAACCTCGTTAAAACTTACTCGGGCGATTCGACCTTGACCGACTATTCGCACAGAAGAACGTGGATGGGTCACAAGCTGCTTGCGCCCGAGGATTACAAGGAGTACAACAAAGAGGACACTTATCCGCTTTGCTTTGAGGCGGAGGATAAGGTGTCGCTTCAGGACGTGATGGGCTTTATGCGCAACCGCTTTGAGGGCACGGAGTTCAACCCCGACAAAACGGGCAGAACGGACATCCGCGTAATCGGCACGGAGATTGCGATTAACGCCCACATCGCCCAGATTTACCCGAACTACGAGGCGGATATGTCCTGCGTAACGTGGGCGAGCACGGGCCCTGCAATTTACGGCACGTTTGTTCCGTTTTCCAACGCGGCTACGAGCGTGAGCGAATCGTACGGCAAAAATCAGGACGCAAAGGAATACGGCAAGTTTGACGTTGACTACCCGTACTACCGCTTTAAGGCGCTCACCACGCTGTGCTACGAGCAAAATAACATCAAGACCTACGGCAAGCCCGTAAGGAATTACTGGAAGCAGGCGGAAGCAGGTATGACAAAGTGTATGCCTGCAGTGCTTGAAACCGCCGACGGACTCGGCGACAGCGAGGCGGCGCATCAGTACATAACTAACTACTGCAACGCAATGCAGGAACAGGCGTTTATTGACTCGGGCGTGCTGCTAAACGATGTTATGTGGTACATGAGCGAAAACAGCAACAGTATGAAAAACGGCAAGAACCCCGAAACTCACGAGGTGCTTGACGAGCTTAAAAAGGTTAAGCCGATGAAGGTTAACCTTGACGCGGAAAATTACAGCAAGGTTCCCGAAATCAGCGAGGAAGAGGAAGAGCAGAGCAAATCAGGTATTGAGGCAAGGACGCTGCTTATCATAATCGCAGGCGTAATTGCAGGCCTGTCGCTGATTATAGCAATCATACTTATTGCGTATCTCAGGAAAACGAGGGCGCCCAAGCAGGATTAATTTTCTGCATACCAATTAGCAAAAAAGAGGAAAGTGTTTATGCTCGAGGGGTTAGCAATTGTACTTTTAGTTATTAATATTCTGCTGTTTCTGTTTGCAAAGCTGTCAAGCCCGAACGGCACGGGCACCGCGGTGTTCAGCAACGGTCGTTCGGCTCCTGCATCGCTGCCGTACGACGTCAACGACTTTTGCGCGTACCACAGCCACATCGTGCTGCAGTCGTTTGAGCAGGGCGGCGCAAGGTTTATCTTCGACTGCAAGCTGCCGGAATGCGACGAGCCGATTGATATGATTATGCTTGCAAAAAGCGGCGCGTACGTTTTCAAGCACGTTAAGGTTGCAGGCTGGATAAGCGGTATGGAAAACAGCGAAAAATGGACTCAGCGCGTGCAGATGGGTTACGGCAGGCGTCCGCAGGAGGATAAGTTTGACAATCCCGTTATGCTTGTGGAGGATGAGGTTCACAAGGTGCGTAGGTTCATAGACCGCGACGGACTTCTGGTGCGCTCGGTGGTTGTGTTCCCCGACTTCTGCGCGCTAAACAACATCAAGGTGTTTAACCCGAACACGCGCGTTGTGACTCTTGACCAGCTGCTGCCGTCGCTTGTTACGCTTAACAACAAAACGGGCACAAACATTACCCAGCACGAGATTAACGAACTTTACGACGAGATGATTCAGTACGAGATTATTCCGACTGATGAGGCTGAACAATATGAAGGATGATATGATGAGCAATTTTGATTATGATGTAGTGATTATCGGCGCAGGTCCGGGCGGCATATTTTCCGCCTACGAGCTTGCATCAAAAAACGATAAGCTGCGTATTGCCGTGTTTGAGGCAGGCAACGCGCTTGCAAAGCGCAAATGCCCGATTGACGGCGACAAGGTTAAGTCCTGCATACAGTGCAAAACGTGCGCGATTATGAGCGGCTTTGGCGGCGCGGGCGCGTTTTCGGACGGCAAGTATAACATTACAAACGACTTCGGCGGCACGCTGTATGAGTACATCGGCAAAAAGAAGGCCACCGAGCTTATGAAGTACGTTGACCACATCAACGTAACCCACGGCGGCGAGGACTGCAAGCTGTACTCCACGGCAGGCTCAAAGTTCAAAAAGCTGTGTATGCAAAACCAGCTCAACCTGCTTGACGCGTCGGTGCGCCACCTCGGCACGGACATTAACTACATTGTGCTTGAAAACCTGTACAACGAGCTTGAAAACAAGGTTGACTGGCACTTTAACACGCATATCGACAGCGTTGAAAAAATCGACGGCGGCTACCAGGTGGACAGCAAAGGCGGCACCTACACCTGCCAGAAGTGCATTATCTCCGTGGGCAGGTCGGGCAGCAAGTGGATGGAAGGCGTGTGCGACAGCCTCGGCATCAAGACGCTCTCCAACCGTGTGGATATCGGCGTGCGTGTGGAACTGCCGGCGGTAATCTTCAGCCACCTTACGGACGAGCTGTACGAAAGCAAGATTGTCTACCGCACAAAGAACTATGAGGATCACGTGCGCACCTTCTGCATGAACCCGAAGGGCAGCGTGGTTAACGAGAACACAAACGGCATCGTAACCGTTAACGGCCACAGCTATGAGGATCCCGAACAGCAGACGGAAAACACCAACTTTGCGCTGCTTGTGGCAAAGCATTTTTCCGAGCCGTTTAAGGACAGCAACGGCTACGGCGAAAGCATTGCAAGGCTGTCAAATATGCTTGGCGGCGGTGTAATTGTGCAGCGCTTCGGCGACCTTGTGTCGGGCAGGCGCAGCACCGAAAGGCGAATTAACGAAGGTCTTGTTGAGCCGACTCTCGCTGCGACACCGGGCGATTTGTCGCTTGTGCTGCCAAAGCGCATACTCGACGGTATTATTGAGATGATTTACGCCCTTGATAAGATTGCACCCGGCACGGCAAATCCGGACACGCTGCTTTACGGCGTGGAGGTTAAGTTCTACAATATGCAGGTTGACATTGACGAAAATCTGGAAACCGCGCACAAGGGACTTTATGTAATAGGCGACGGCTCGGGCGTAACGCACTCGCTGTCGCACGCATCGGCAAGCGGCATCTATGTCGCAAGGCAAATACTTGAAAAGGTAAACTGATATGAAACTGAAAAAAGAAGTTGTACTCGGCAACATTGACGGCAACGACTTTGCGATTGCAACGGGCAAGCTGTCAAAAAAAGTCCACGGTCTGATGAACAACAACAAAACCGCGGCATATGTGTTTGAGCTGCTGCAAAAAGAGCAGACACAGGAGAGCATAGTTGACGCTATGTGCGAAAAGTATGACGCGCCGCGCGAGGTAATCGCAGCGGACGTAAAGGAACTGCTTGAAAAACTTGACGAACTCGGAATTTTAGACTGATTATGAACAGATATTTCAGCCCCGAAACTGAATATTTTTTGCACCTCATCCGCTGTGCGGTAAAGGGCGAAAATGTGCAGAAGCCGCAGGAGGATATCGACTGGAAAAAGCTGATAAACCTTGCAAAAAATCAGGAGGTTTACTCCGTGGTTGCGGCTGTGCTGCCGCAGGAATTTTTGCCAAGCGAGCAGGCGCAGCGGCTAAATAACTACTCAAAAAGCGAGCTTGTGCGCCTTATCGCAATGAAGAGCGAGCTTGCACAGCTTGAAGCAGAGCTTGATGATGGCGGCATTGATTTTATGCTGCTCAAGGGTGCGCGAATCCGTGAGTTTTACCCCAAAGAGAGTATGCGCCAGATGAGCGACATTGACGTGCTTTACGACGAAAACGGGCGCGACAGGCTGCTGAAGATTATGAAAAACCACGGGTACACGCTGTTTTCGTGGAGTGAGAATTCAGACGATTTCAGCAAAAAGCCGTACTACACGTTTGAGTTCCACCGCCAGCTGTTTTTTAAGGATTTTGAAAAGCTGCAGGACTTTTCATTCGTGTGGGAAAATGCGGCGCGCGATGAGGAAAATCCGCACAAGTGCATAATGAGCGACAGCGATATTTATATTCACTCGGTGGCGCATATGTATAAGCACCACGTGCTCGGCGGCTTCGGGCTGCGTTTCCTCGTGGACACCTATCTGATTTTAACCAAGGCGCAAAACCTTGATTCTGACTACGTCGGCGCAAAGCTCGCGTCGCTTGAACTCGCGGAGTTTGAAGCGGAAATCAGGGCGCTTGCGTTTGCCGTTATTGACGGCGGCGAGCTTAACGAAAAGCAGCTTGAATTTGCGCAAAAGGTGCTCGGGTTCGGGCTTTACGGCGACAGCAGCCAGGGCAGAGAGGTGCAGTTTGAGCAGTTTAAACAGAGCCACGGCGGCTCAACCTCGATGGTGAAATACACGCTGTCAAGGCTGTTTCCGCCAAGTGAATATATGCACAGGACTTACCGTGTGCTTGACAAGGCACCCTACCTGTTGCCGTATTTTTACGTGCAGCGGTTAATCACCAAAACGGTGACCGACGGCGGCAAGGCGGCAAGGGAGATAAAAGATATTAACGAAGTAAAGAAAAAGGACAACTAAACTGTGGCAGTTAACAAAAATAACATCAGAAATTTTTCCATCATAGCCCATATCGACCACGGCAAATCAACGCTTGCCGACCGCCTGCTTGAGCTTACGAGTTCCGTGCAGCAACGCGATATGCAGGAACAGATTCTTGACGATATGGAACTTGAGCGCGAGCGCGGAATTACAATTAAGGCGCACGCGGTAAAACTGAATTACACCGCCAAAAACGGCGAGGAATATATATTCAACCTGATTGACACCCCTGGTCACGTTGACTTTAACTACGAGGTTTCGCGCTCGCTTGCGGCGTGCGAGGGCGCGATACTGATTGTTGACGCGTCGCAGGGTGTGGAGGCGCAGACTCTTGCAAACACCTACCTTGCGCTTGACCACGACCTTGACATACTGCCCGTAATCAACAAGATTGACCTGATTGCGGCAGACCCCGACAGAGTTGCCGAGGAAGTCGAGGAGGTAATCGGTATTCCGTGCATGGACGCGCCGCGCATCAGCGCCAAAACGGGCGAAAATGTTGAGGAAGTGCTGGAGTATATTGTTAACGAAATCTCGCCGCCGACGGGCGACGACAACAAGCCGCTCAAGGCGCTGATATTTGATTCCGTTTACGATTCCTATCGCGGCGTTATAGTTTACGTCCGCATTAAAGAGGGCAAAATCAAGGCGGGCGACACAATGCGCATTATGTCCACGGGTGCGCAGTTCAACGTGGTTGAGGTCGGCTATATGCGCGCAACCTCTATGGAAAAGGCGGACGAGCTTACGGCAGGCGAGGTTGGGTACATCACCGCGTCAATCAAGACAGTCGGCGACGCTCACGTGGGCGACACAATTACAACCGCCGCAAACCCTGCTTCAGAGCCGCTGCCCGGCTACCGCAAGGTCAACCCGATGGTGTTCTGCGGTATCTATCCTGCCGACGGCGCGGATTACGAGGCGCTGCGCGACGCGCTTGAAAAACTGCAGCTTAACGACGCTTCGCTGTCCTACGAGCCTGAAACCTCGGGCGCGCTCGGCTTCGGCTTCCGCTGCGGTTTCCTCGGGCTGCTGCACCTTGAAATTATACAGGAACGCCTTGACCGCGAGTACGGGCTTGACCTGATTGCCACCGTTCCGAGCGTTGTGTACAAGATTCACCTGACGGACGGCACAATGGTTGAGATTGACAACCCGACTAACTACCCCGACCCCGCGAACATCGACTACTGCGAAGAGCCGTTTGCCGACGCGCACATCTATGTGCCGAGCGAGTTTGTGGGCGCGGTTATGGATATGTGCCAGGAAAAGCGCGGCATTTTTAAGACGATGGACTACATCACGCCCGAGCGCGTGGATATCCACTACGAGCTGCCGCTGAATGAGATTATTTACGATTTCTTCGACGCGCTTAAGTCAAGAACGCGCGGCTACGCTTCGTTTGACTACGAGCTTAAGGAGTACCGCAGGAGCGAACTTGTCAAGGTTGACGTGCTCTTAAACGGCGATGTTATCGATGCGCTGTCGTTTATCATCCACCGCGAAAAGGCGTACTCGCGTGCGCGCAAGATTGCAGAGCAGCTTAAAAAGCACATTCCGCGCCACCTGTTTGAAATACCGATTCAGGTTGCAATCGGCGGCAAGGTTATCGCGCGTGAAACCGTTAAGGCGCTGCGCAAGGACGTGCTTGCAAAGTGCTACGGCGGCGACGTTACGCGTAAGAAAAAACTGCTTGAAAAACAAAAAGAGGGCAAAAAGCGTATGCGCCAGTTCGGCTCTGTAGAAGTGCCGCAGGAGGCATTCCTCGCAGTGCTTAAGCTCTCATCCGACGACGATGATTAAAGGATATCATTATGGAAACTAAAAAAAGACTTGTAAATCTGGACCTGCTCAAGGTGGTGTCGATGGTGATGATTGTGTGCCTGCACTACCTCGGCAAGGGCGGCGTGCTTGGAAAGGCGACGCTTTCCGACAGTAACTTTTACGTTGCGTGGCTGTTCGAGATTTTGTCGATAGTCGGCGTAAACTGCTTTATCCTGTGCAGCGGCTACCTGATGACGGAAAACCGATTCAGGCTCAGTAAAATAATATACCTGTGGCTGCAGATATTTGCAATAAACGCGGTTTGTATGGTGATTTCCTTTGCGCTCGGCGTGCAAAAGGCGTCGCTTATCGGCGTGGTAAAATGCTTTATGCCAATCACGTCAAACGCGTACTGGTATATGTCGGCGTACTTCATTTTTTATCTGGTTTCGCCGCTGCTTGTTGCAATTTCAAACCGCCTTACAATCGGGCAGTTAAAGAAAACGGTAATAGTTCTTGTTGCTGTTTTTGCACTTGTGCCGTGGCAGTGGACTAAAATTGACTACGGCAGCCACGTTGTGTGGTTTATTGTGCTGTTCTTTGTGGCGGCTTACATCCGCCGTGCAGACCTGTTGAAAAAACGCGTGCGCACTTATCTTGGATACTACCTGCTTGTTTCGGTGGTTATGCTTGTTGTTGCGATTATGACTGCAGGCAAGGATTATGCGCTTGCGGATTATGTGGATGTGCGCGGCTTCAACTTTATACTCACATTTATTTCGTCCGTGCTGGTGTTTGCCGCGTTCAAAAACATCAAGGTAAAAAAGGCGCGCTTTGCAGGCTTTGTCACCTTCCTGTCAAGCCTTACGCTCGGTATTTACCTGTTCCACTACAACAGGTATATTGCCGACTGGTTCTGGGCAAAAGCGATTGCGCCGATGCAGTACTTTGACAAGCCGTACTTTGTGTTCCATATGATTGCGTGCGTGCTTGCGGTGTTCTTTGTATGCGCGTTCTTTGAGTACTTCCGCCTGCTGCTTTTCAAGCTGTTCGGCGTGCAGCAGTTCAGCGAACGCATCGGCGACAAAATTCAAAAACGGTTTGATAAATTTGTAAGTTCAAAGAATATTGAGAAGTTATAAGAAAAGGCTGTCTTACAGAAAGTAATTCTGCAAGGCAGCCATATTTTTTCCCACCTCATCCGTCTTGCCTTCAGCAATCCACCTTCCCCTCAAGGGGAAGGCTTTGGGATTTACATCTCGTGGGTTTCGCCGTGGGATTTTGATTGCTCGACGTTTTCCGTGGAGGGAATCGGAACATTCATTTCGGTCGTACTGTCGGGCTGGACGGTCGGGTTGGTTTCAAAGCTTTTGTATTTGTTTGAAACGTCTTTTTTGTTTTTCTTTTTACCCATAAATATCACCTCATTAGCAGTATGTGCTAAATCAGCTCGTTTATTACAACGTTTGATACAAGCATACCTTCGGGCGTTAGCGCAAGGCGGTTTTCGGTTTCGCGCAGCAGCCCCATTTTTACAAGGTGACTGTACGGTTTTGATACAATGCTTTTGTCTATGCCTTTTGTGAGGCGCAGACCGAGCATTATTTTTTCGTCCGTGCCGCCGCCCGTGCCGTCGTCGACAATTTGCATATTCTCGTCATAATAAAAGCGGCGACCGTTCCAGAATGAGTGCGCGCTTTTGCCGATGCCGAGGTAGGGCGCAAGTTCCCAGTATTTGCAGTTGTGGCGGCTTTCGCAGCCGGGCTTTGCAAAGTTGCTGATTTCGTACTGCGCAAAGCCGAGCTCGCCGAGGGTGCGGATGGTTTTTAGGTACATCTCGGACACTTCGTCCTCGTCAGGGAGGGGCAGCGTGTCGCGCATTTCGGCAAACTTGGTGCCGTCCTCGATTTTGAGCATATATGCGGAGATGTGCTGCACCTGCATTTTGTCGATAAAATCAAACGTTTCGTCAAGCGTGGCGAGCGTCTGGTGCGGCGTGCCGAGCATTAAATCAAGGCTGACGTTGCTAAATCCTGCGTTTTTTGCATCCGTGACTGTGCGCGCGACTTCTGTTCTTCCTGCGGCTCTGCCAAGGGCAAAACGCTCTTTGTCAACCGCGCTTTGCATGCCTATGCTGACGCGGTTTATGCCGCTTTTGCGGTAAAGCTCAAACGATTCTTTCAAATCCTCACGCGGATTACATTCAATTGTGATTTCGCTGTTTTCGTCAATGTCAAACTGCCTGCGCGCGGAGTCAAGCACGGTGCAAATGAGTTCGGGTTCGATAATACTCGGCGTGCCGCCGCCAAAGTACACGGTGTCAAACTCGCCGCTGTACTTTGCCATCTCGCCGCACAGCGAAATACAATAATCCCGTGCCGCGCTCTCACAGTATATAACGCTGTAAAAGTCGCAGTACGGGCATTTGTTTTTACAAAACGGAATATGAAAATACAGTCCTGCTTTGCTTGCCATAGTTATCTTCTTGCTCTGCTTTCCGCCTTCAGGCGCAGTTCTTTGTTTAGTATTGTTTTGCGCAGGCGGATGCTTTTAGGCGTGACCTCAAGGAGTTCGTCGTCCGCTAAAAATTCCATGCTCTGCTCAAGGGACAGCGTGGTCGGCGGCACGAGCTTAAGCGCTTCGTCGGAGCCGCTGGCACGCGTGTTTGTAACGTGCTTTTTCTTGCACACGTTGCAGACAATGTCCTCGTCCTTCGCGCACTCGCCGACAATCATACCCTCGTACACGTCAACGCCGGGGCCGATAAACAGCTTGCCTCTGTCCTGCGTGTTCCACAAGCCGTAGCCTGTGGTGGTGCCTGTTTCATGAGCGACAATGGAGCCGCGGTTCCTCGTTTCAATATCGCCGCGGTACGGCTCGTACCCTGCAAAAAGCTGGTTCATAATGCCGTTGCCGTTGGTGTCTGTAAGGAATTCGCTGCGGTAGCCGATGAGTCCGCGCGACGGGATTTTGATTTCCAGATGAGTCATGCCCGTTGAGCGCGTGTCCATATTCTCAATCTCGCCCTTGCGCGAGCAGAGCTTTTCCATAACCACGCCCACGTATTCCTCGGGCACTTCGATAATCGCGTTTTCCATAGGCTCAAGCGTCTGGCCGTTTGAGTCCTTTTTCAGGATAACCTGCGGGCGCGATACTGCAAATTCGTAGTTTTCGCGGCGCATTGTTTCAATCAGTATTGAGAGGTGCAGCTCGCCCCTGCCGGATACCTTGAAGGTGTCCATCGAGTCGGTTTCCTCAACGCGCATAGACACGTTGGTTTCCACCTCTTTGAACAGTCTGTCGCGCAGGTTGCGCGAGGTGACGTACTTGCCCTCTCTGCCTGAAAACGGGGAGTCGTTTACGATGAAGTTCATGCTGATAGTCGGCTCGTCAATCTTGACAAACGGCAGCGCTTCGATGTGCTCGGGGTCGCAAGCGGTTTCGCCGATGTTGAGGTCGGGCACACCTGCAACGCATACAAGGTCGCCGAACTGCGCCTCGGTGCAGGCTACGCGCTTTAAGCCGTCAAACTGGTAGAGCTGCGAAAATTTTATGTTTTGCTCTGTGCCGTCCTGCTTGCACAGCACGTACGGCGTGTTGACCTTGATTGTGCCGCGCTCAACCCTGCCGATGCCGATTCTGCCAACGTAGTCATCGTATTCAAGGGACGAAAACAGAATCTGCGCAGCGCCGTCGGGGTCGCCGCTCGGGGAGGGGATATTCTCCAGAATCGCGTCAAGCAGAGGGCGCATATCGCCCTGCCTGTCGTCGGGGTTAAGGCTTGAGTAGCCGTTTCGCGCGGAAGCGTAAACAACGGGGAAGTCAATCTGGTCGTCGTCAGCGCCAAGCTCAATAAAGAGGTCAAGCACCTCGTCCACAACCTCTTCGGGGCGTGCGCCGTCGCGGTCAATTTTGTTAACCACAACAAGCGGAGTTTTGTGCAGCGCGAGCGCTTTGCTCAAAACAAACCTCGTCTGCGGCATACAGCCCTCAAACGCGTCAACAAGAAGCAAAACGCCGTCAACCATAGTGAGTATGCGCTCCACCTCGCCGCCGAAATCGGCGTGACCGGGTGTGTCGACTATGTTAATTTTTGTGTCCTTGTAATGTATCGCCGTGTTCTTGGAAAGGATTGTGATGCCGCGTTCCTTTTCAAGGTCGTTGGAGTCCATAACGCGCTCCTGCACAACCTCGTTTTCGCGGAAAATGCCGCTCTGGTGCAGCATTTCGTCAACCAGCGTGGTTTTGCCGTGGTCAACGTGCGCGATTATGGCGATGTTTTTTATTCCTGTACGTTCCATAGTGGTTGCCTTTGAGAATTAAGAGTGGTTTGGTTTACAAATTGTAAGGCTTCCCCTTGAGGGGAAGCTGTCACCGTAAGGTGACTGATGAGGTGTAGCAACGAAGTTGCGTTAAATTGTTTTCCACCTCATCCACCGCAAGCGGTCCCCCTTCCCCTCAAGGGGAAGGCTTTATTATTTCTTCGTATTAAAACTGTCGCGCAGGGCAACGGTTCTGTTGAAAACGAGGTTATCCTCCGTGCTGTCGGTGTCCGCGCAGAAGTAGCCTATGCGCATAAACTGGAACCTGTCGCCGGGCTTTGCGGTGCCAAGCGATTTTTCGATATACGCGGTTTTTGTAACGAGCGATTCGGGGTTGAGGTTGTCCTCAAACGAGCTTACGCCTTCTTCGTTACTCGGGTTTTCAACGTTAAACAGTCTGTCGTAAAGGCGGACTTCCGCTTCCTTGCAGTCGTTTGCATATACCCACTGGATTGTGCCGCGCACCTTGCGTCCGTCGGGTGCGTCGCCGCCGAAGGTTTCCGGGTCGTAGGTGCAGTGAACGGCGGTAACGTTGCCGTCGTCGTCAAGGTCGTAGCCCGTGCAGGTTACAAAGTAAGCCTTGTAAAGGCGAACCTCGTTGCCCACGAACAGGCGGTGGTACTTCTTAATCGGCTCAATCATAAAGTCGTTTCTTTCAATCCACAGCTCCTTGCCAAACGGCACGGTGCGCTTGCCGTATTCCTCGTGGTCGGGGTGGTATTCAACCTCAATTTCCTCAACCTTATCATCGGGGTAGTTGTCAATAATCAGCTTAATCGGGTCGATTACAGCCATTGCGCGCGGCGCGTTTTTGTTGAGCGAGTCGCGCACGCAGCTTTCAAGCAGGGCAAAGTCGATTACGCTGTAAGCCTTTGAAACGCCGATTTTTTCGCAGAAATCGCGGATAGCCTCGGCAGGATAACCGCGGCGGCGCATACCGCTGATGGTAGCCATTCGCGGATCGTTCCAGCCGTCAACAATGCCGTCCTTAACAAGCTGCAGGCACTTGCGCTTTGATGTGAGCGTGTAGTTGAGGTTCATGCGCGCAAATTCAATCTGGCGCGGTTTTTCGCCTTCGATGAGTTCATCAACAAACCAGTTGTAAATCGGGCGGTGATTTTCAAATTCAAGCGAGCAAAGGGAATGGGTAACCTTTTCGCACGCGTCGGAAAGCGGATGCGCAAAGTCGTACATCGGGTAGATGCACCACTTGTCGCCCGTGCGGTGGTGGTGCGCATACATAATGCGGTAGATAATCGGGTCGCGCATATTGAGGTTGGGCGACGCCATATCAATTTTTGCACGCAGAGTTTTTGAGCCCGCCTCAAATTCGCCCTTTGCCATACGCTCAAAAAGGTCAAGGTTTTCCTCAACGCTTCTGTTGCGGTACGGGGAATTTTTACCCGGCTCTGTCAGCGTGCCGCGGTATTCGCGCATCTGCTCGGGCGTGAGTTCGCACACATACGCCTTGCCCTTTTTGATGAGCTTGATTGCGCACTCGTACAAAAAGTCAAAGTAGTCGGACGCGTAGTACACGTTGTCGTAGTCAAAGCCGAGCCACTTGATATCTTCCTCAATAGCCTCAACGTACTCCGTGTCCTCTTTGGTAGGGTTAGTGTCGTCAAGGCGCAGGTTGCATATGCCGTTGTATTTGTTTTTTACGCCGAAGTTGATGCAGATAGCCTTTGCGTGGCCGATGTGCAGATAGCCGTTTGGCTCGGGCGGAAAACGAGTCTGTACGCGTAAGTACACACCTTCCGCTAAATCTTCGTCTATAAAATCGTGAATAAAGTTGGAGGCAACTTCTTCGTTTTTAATCTCGTCAATAGCCATTATACTTCCTCCTTGTAGTGGTTGAGCGCTGCTTCAAGCCTTGCTTTTACGGTGCTTTCGCCAAGCAGCGCGGTGATTGCAAACAGGTCGGGCGTGTTGGTTCTGCCCGTGAGCGCCACGCGGATTATTGTTGAAACATCGCCAACGTGACCTGCAAAAGCGTCGGGATTCTGCTTGTATTCTTTAACATTCGGCGTGCAGCCCACAAGCGGGCAGATGTCCTTCATCCTGCCAAACCAGGCGTCCTTGTCGTCGTCAAGGTTAACGGCGTCAATGTACTTTTCAAGCACCTTGACTGCAAGCGCGGGCGTTGCATTGCCCGTAAGGTCGTAGCAGGGTACAAACGTTTCGTCGTACATATAACTGATGTAGTCGGGTATGTCGTTCCACTTTGCGATGTCCTTGCGCGGTTTTTTGTTTTCGCGGTCGATATTGAGTATCGCCGTCGCGCGTGCGGTGTCCTTTTCGTAAAGTGCGGCAAGGTCGGAGTCGTACTCCTTTGCCCATTCGTAGGACAAGTCAAACACCTTGTCTGCGCTCATTTTGCAGATTACATTTTTGCTCACGTCGGTGAGCTTGACCATATCAAACAGCGCGCCGGATACGCTCATTTTTTTAAGGTTAACGGGGAACTTGTCAATACTTTCGTTCTGGTTCATCCTGCGCCAGTCCTCAAAGTTTGAGTTGGCGAGGGTGAGCATATATTCGGTTACGCTCTCTTTGGGGAAGCCCTGCTCGGCGTAGTAGGTTACCTTTGCCTCGGGGTCCTTGCGCTTTGAGAGCTTGCGTTTGCCGCCGTTTTCCTCTTTCATAATAGGTGCGATGTGCGCGTACTTAGGCGGTTTGAAGCCGAGCACGCGGAACAGCTGCAGATGTATCGGCACACTTGCAATCCACTCGTCGCCGCGCATAACGTGCGTGGTGCGCATAAGGTGGTCGTCCACAGCGTGCGCAAAGTGGTAGGTCGGTATGCCGTCGGATTTGAGGATTACAACGTCCTGCACGTTTTCAGGCATTTCGATTTTGCCGCGGATAAGGTCGTCAAAGCGGCATTTGCCGTCAAGCGTGCCGGGGGATTTAAGGCGCAGCGTCCACGCTTCACCATTTTCAAGGCGGCGCTCAACCTCGTCAAAGCCGAGGTCGCGGTGCTTTGCCCACTTGCCCCAGATACCTTTGATGCTCTCATTTTCCTGCGCGGTGCGGATTTCGTCAAGCTCCTCGGGAGTCATAAAGCACGGGTATGCAAGCCCCTGCTCAACGAGTGATTTTGCGTAGGTCTGGTAGATTTCCTTGCGCTGACTCTGGTAGTACGGCGCGTAGTCGCCCACCTGCTCGTCTTCGCCTACAACGCCTTCGTCAGGCACAATGCCGTAAACGGACAAGCCTTTGAGCATAACTTCGATTGCGCCTTCAACCTTGCGCTTCTGGTCTGTGTCCTCAACACGAACGTAAAAAACGCCGTTTGTGTCCTTTGCCGTCTTGTACGAAACAAGGCAGGTGAACAGGTTGCCGAAGTGCAAAAAGCCAGTGGGGCTCGGCGCAAAACGTGTAACGCGCGCACCATCTTTGAGGTCGCGCGGCGGATATTTTTCCTCCCAGTAATCGGGGGTTTTGTCTATGGTCGGGAATAATCTCCCGGCAAGTGCTTTGTAATCCACGGTTTTTCTCCTAAAATTTAAGATATTATATTATTACATAAAACAACCCAATAATCAAGCAGTTTTTACGTGTCATTGGGGACTGTCCCCAATGACACCGGTTACCACTTGAGGTCGTGGAGTTGACCTTTTTGCAAAAGGGAGGGGTAGTTCCATTGGCGCAGAACTTCGTAAGTGCCGACTGCAACTGCGTTTGAAAGGTTAAGGCTGCGGATAATTCCGCGCATCGGCAGGCGCACGCAGGTGTCGTGATTCGCCTTAAGCAGCTCCTCGGGCAAGCCCTTCGTTTCCTTTCCGAAAACGAGGTAGCAGCCGTTGGGGTACTCAATGTCGCTGTGGTTTTGCTCTGCTTTGGTGGTAAAGTAGTAAAACGCGCCGCCCTTGTTCTTTTCAAAAAACTCGGCTGTGCTGTCGTAAAACGTGATGTCAAGCTTATCCCAGTAGTCAAGCCCTGCGCGCTTAACCTGCCTGTCCGTGATGTGAAAGCCCATCGGCCCCACAAGGTGCAGCCTTGCACCCGTTGCGGCGCAGGTGCGCGCGATGTTGCCCGTGTTCTGCGGTATTTCGGGCTCGATGAGCACGATGTTAAGCGAGTATTCCATTTATGTATACCTTTTCAAGTTCAAGATTTTCGCTCAGCACGAGCAGGTCGGCGCACTTGTTGGGTGCGATTGAGCCGATGTTTTTATCCTCGCCGATAACGCGCGCGGGGTTAATGGTGCAGGCTTTGAGCGCGGATTTAAAGTCAATGCCGAAGTCGAGCAGGTTTTTGAATTCGTCAAACAGATTGGTAATCGAAGCCGCGATTGTGCCGTCGGGCAGCACTGCAGTTTTGCCGTTTTCGCGAACATAGACGGTCTGACCGCCGAGTTCAAATTCGCCGCTGCCGAGCCCTGCAGCGCGCATACTGTCGCTGATAACGCAGGCTCTGTCCTCGCCGAGGATTTTAAACGCATTGCGCAAAACGGTGGGGCAGATGTGCGCGCCGTCGCAAATAAGCTCGCAGGTGATATCGCTGTCAAGCGCCGCGCCTACAATTCCTGCGCTGCGGTGAGTCATCGGCGTCATGGCGTTAAACAGGTGCGTTGCGTGGGTGATTCCGTTTGCAATCGCCGTGTTGCACTCTGCCTCGTCAGCCTCGCTGTGACCGATGGAAACGGTCATTTTTTTGCTTGCGTATTTTATAAAATCGGCGCTGTCGCTCGCCTCTGGCGCAACGGTAATCAGCTTGATTTTGCCGCACGCAGCGGTGAGTTCGTCAAGTTCAGCTTTGCTGCAGGGGCGCACGTATTCCGCCTTTTGCGCGCCCTTTTTGCCAAGCGCGATGTACGGACCCTCAAGATTTATGCCGACCAATTTCGCCTTTGGCGCGGTGTAGCTTTCCGCCGCCTTAACGATGCCGAGCAATCTGTCCTGCGGCAGAGTCATAGTCGTGCCGCAAAAGGAGGTAACGCCGTGCCGGGCAAGGTAGGTGCTTATGCTGTCAAACGCATCAGGCTTGCCGTCGGAAAAATCGCCGCCGCCACCGCCGTGAATGTGAATATCCACAAAGCCGGGCAGAATAATCCTGCCGCTCATATCCACGCCGTCGCCGTCAAAATAGCCGATAGCCTCAATCTTGCCGTTTTCAATTTTAATGTCGCCGAATTCTTTTTCAAATACTTCGTTGAAAAAGGTGCAGTTTTTTAGTATCATCAGCCTTGTTCCTTTGCTACTTTAAATGCAAGTTCTTCAAGTTGTTCAAAGTGTTCAAATGTGCATATTTCCTTGCGCAGTGCCGCGCCGCCGCGCATACCCTTGGTGTAGTAGCCGGCGTGGTGGCGTGCTTCGCGCATGGCGGTGTATTCGCCCTTGTATTCAATAATCTTTTCTATATGGCGCAGCATAACAGCCATTTTCTGCGTAACCGTCGGGGCAGGCAGCACCCTGCATTCGTCAAGGTACGCGTTAATCCGCGAGAACACCCACGGATTGCCGAGCGCGCCCCTGCCGATCATCAGCGCGTCGCAGCCCGTTTTTTCAAGCATAACGGTTGCGCTCTGCTCGTCGGTCACGTCGCCGTTGCCGATAACGGGGATTGACACCGCCTGCTTAACGGCTTTGATGACGCCGTAATCCACCTCGCCGCTGTACATCTGCACGCGCGTTCTGCCGTGCACAGCAACTGCCGCCGCGCCTGCTTTTTCCGCAAGTTCTGCCATCTGCACGGCGTTTACGTTTTCGTCATCCCAGCCCTTGCGGATTTTTACGGTTACGGGAACATCCGCCGCGCCGCAGACTGCCTTTGTGATTTCAAAGGCGAGGTCGGGGTGCTTCATCAGGCTTGCGCCGCCGCCGTTCATCGCAACCTTCGGGGCAGGGCAGCCCATATTTATATCAATAATTTCGGGCTTATAGTCAAGGCATTTCACCGCCGCCTGCGCCATAATCTCCGGATCGTCGCCGAAAATCTGCGCGCCGCAAGGGTGTTCGCTGCCGATAGTCAGCAGCTCGCCGCTTTTTCTGTCGCCCATCGTTAAGCCTTTGGAGGATACCATTTCCGTCACGGTGTACGCTGCGCCGTAGTGAGTGCAGAGCTCGCGGAACGCTCTGTCCGCCACGCCTGCCATAGGCGCCAGAAAGGCTATGTGGTCAAAATGTATATTTCCAATATCCATAATTTTACCTCGGCAATTAATATAACACAATACTTTAAAATAATCAATATATAATATACTTTGTTGATTTTGTACAAAAAGCAACTGCTAAATTTGTACAGGCGTTATTGTTGCAATAAACTGCGCGATAGTGTAAAATTAAAGGAAAGGAGTGGTATTTTGAATCCAGTATATACAATTATATCCCATAGAGATGACAGGGTATTTATTCACGCAATGCCGGGGCACTTTGTGTCGGCAAATAACCATATTAACTACTACATCGGCACGTCCGATATAAAGCATAATCACGAGGTTTCGGTTGACGCGGCAATGCTGCTTGCGGAGTACTATAACACTTACGATATTGAGATTAATACCGTGCTCTGCCTTTACGAAACGCAGGTGCTCGGCGCATATCTTGTGCACGAGCTCTCGCGCCCGAGTATGATGAGCCCGAACCCGACAAGGGAAATTTATGTTATCGGCTCGGAGTACGACGCTTCGGGCAACCTGATTTTCCGCGATAACTTAATCCGTATGATTAAGGACCAGAACGTGCTTGTGCTGATTTCGTGCATCACGAGCGGCCGCACCGTTGAGCGTGCTATGGAGAGCGTGCAGTACTACGGCGGCACGGTTGCAGGAATTTCAAGCATTTTCAGCGCGGTGGAGAATATTCAGGGTATACCCGTTAACACGATTTTCGATATGTCCGACCTGCCTGCGTATGAGTTCTACCACGCAAACGACTGCCCGCTGTGCAAGAACGGCGACCCGATTGACGCAATCTCAAACGGCTACGGCTATTCTATGCTCGGATAATTAATTAGCAAAGCTTTGTGCTGCCAAAACTGTCGGGCAGCACTTTTTTGTTGCAAAATAGCGAATGCAACAAATCCTTGCTTTACTTTTTGCGGCTTAAGAGGTTATAGTTGAGGTGTAGTCAGGAGGAATATTATGATAAAAGTTTCAAAGAACATAAAAAAGTTCCGCAAGCAGAGCGGTCTTACGCAGGAACAGCTTGCCGAACAGATGCACCTCACAAGGCAGGCGATCTCAAACTGGGAAAACGATAAGTGCCAGCCTGATATTGAAAGTGTGGCAAGGCTTGCAGAGGTATTTGGTGTTTCCGTTGAGGAAATGATTTACGGCAGCCTGAAAAATGTGGGCACAGAGGAGAATTCGGAAAGCAGAATCAACGTGATGAAAATCGTTCTCTCCGTTTTTGGCGGCCTGTTCTGCGCAGCGGGAATCATAATACTTTTTGTTGCGTTCTGGCAGGATTTTCCGTCGGTTTTTAAGGTTATATTATCGTTTTTGCCTGTTATGGTGGGCGCGGTTCTCGTTGTTTATATCAACGAAAACAAAAAAGAGAGCGTTGTCTGGCGCGAAATCGGCAGCATTGTGTGGTGCGTAGGCGTGTTTGCAAGCGTTTCGCTGTTTAACAGCAGCACAGAGCTTTTTGAATTTCACACAAGAATGCTTATCTGCTGCATATTGCTGATACCTGTTATGCTGATGTTCAGGTGCGTAAGCATTCTGCCCGTGTATTATCTGTTTCAGATTATTTTTGGCTGCGAGATTATAGATTCCGATCTTAACGTTTTTGTTCAGCTTGCTATAATACCGCTGTTTTTGGCAGGCGCAGCATACACGTTTTTTGTAATAAAAAAGGAGGGCGCCGACGCAAGATTCAGATTTGCCGTGTGGATAAGCGCGATTGCGCTTGTTGTCAACATTATAGTTTTGTGCGTTGGAACAGTCGAAATGCTTGTTTTGCCGAGCCTTATATTAGTAGCCGTTTCGCTTTGCGTAATCGGCGAAAGGCAAAAGGGCTACACCTTGCCGTTCAGAGTGCTCGGAAGCATCGGAATCTGCGTAGTGTCGCTGGTTTCTATATTATTTTACGACTTGGAATACGGCGAGTATTATAAAAATGATACATATGAAATATTTATGTTTACTGTTCCTCTCGCTGCGGTTTTGCTTGCAGCCCTGAGCATTGCTTTTGTTCGTTCGGATATAAAGCTGAATTTAGCAGGCGGTATTCTTTATATTGCGTGCGGGGCAGGCATCGCAAACAGCCTGCTGTTCTCGTTTGACTTGGGTGTTTCATATGATAACAGTCCAATCATTGCACTTATAATTGCTGCAGTAATCGGTATATCGTTTGTGCTCAAGGGAATCAATAAACTATCGCTGTTTGAACTGAACGTAGGAATTATCACAGTGTTTATTGCCTTTATTATTCTCGTGTTCAATGAGCTTGATTTTTCACTGTTTACGGTGGGCGGCTTGCTGATTCTTTTCGGCGCGTCGATGTTTTTTGCGAATTATCTTGTTTCAAAAAAGAAAAAAATCGCCGCCAAAAAGTAGGGGCGATTCACGAATCGCCCGACAACTATCCACTGTTCACTGTCCACTGTCCACTAAAAAAGGCTTCCGTCAGGAAGCCTTTTTTACTACAAACACCAGCCAGCCGTTGTTTTCGGCGCGGGTTATTACTTCAAATCCGTTTTGCGCAAATGAGGTAAGCACCTCTGCTTCGCGGTTTTCTATTATTCCGCCTGTGATGTACACGCCGTCGTCGGTCAAAAACTGCCCCACCTGCGTGTTAAACTGCATAATCACGTCTGCAACAATGTTGGCAACAACAAGGTTGAATTTGCCGCTCACCTTGTCTGACAGATTGCCCTGCAGCGCGGTGAAAACAGGCTTTTCAAAGCCGTTTTCCTTTGCGTTTGAAACCGCGGTTTTTACGGCAAGACTGTCAATGTCCACGCCGACTGCGCTCTTTGCGCCGAGCAGCAGGCAAGCGATGGAAAGTATGCCGCTGCCGCAGCCGATGTCAAGCACCGTAGTGGCGTTGTTTACATAGTTTTCCAGCGTTTCAAGGCACAGCTTTGTGGTGGGGTGCGAGCCTGTGCCGAATGCAAGCCCCGGCTCGATGTTGAGCACCGTTCTGCCCCCTGCGTCAACGTCGTTTTCCCACAGCGGGCGAATCAGCAGTTTATTGCCGATAGGCATGGCGTGGTAGTACTGCTTCCAGTTGTTCTGCCAGTCCTCGGTAAGGCAGTCGCCGACCTCGATAGTATGCTCAATACCCTCGCTTTCAAGGCGTTCTTTGAGGAAGGAAGTCGCCTCAAGCGGATTTTCGTGAGGGTTAACGTAGATGTGGATAATGCCCTTGGTTCTGTCCTTTTTAAGCAGGCTTTCCTCAATCAGGTCTATGTGGGCAATCTCCATAGTTTCCGCTTCAAGGGCGGAATAATCCTCAATGTAAATGCCGTAAGGCACCACCATATTTGCAATATTGCCAGCCGTTTCGATGTCTTTTGTCGCAACGGTGATTTTTATTTCTGTCCACTTATCCTCGGACACAGCGTTAGTCATTCCCATTAAAAATTCACCTTGTGTTCCGTATTGCCCAAACCGTGGTTGTAGAGTTTTCTGTTATCAAGCGCCCACTGGCGGTCGGTAAAACTGCCTGCCTCAACCTTGTCCGTTGCGGTGTTTACCTCGTAAATCGTTGCGTCAAGGTCGTCGAGCATGGACAGCACGATTGCCTCAAGAAACATCGGTCGTACCGCCGAGCCGAACTCGGGTATGCCGTGGTGCGATATTATCATATGCTCAAGCAGGGTGACTTCCTCGCCCTCGATGCCGAGCTTTTTAGCCGTTTCGTCAACAATCATTGCGCCCTTTACAAGGTGACCGATAAGCTCGCCCTCCTTGGTGTAGCCCTTTGCAAGACCGGTTTTGCTTTCCTCAAGTTCCCACGTTTTTGCAACGTCGTGCAGAATTGCGCCTGACAGCAGCAGTTCGCGGTTGATTGCGGGGTAGATTTTGCACATTTCCTCCGCCATGCGCACAATGCTCATTGTGTGGTACATAAGTCCGCCGAGCATTGCGTGGTGCAGCTTGAGCGCTGCAGGGAATGTGACCATAAGGTCCTTTTTATCATTCACGATTTCAAGCACGATGCGGCGCAGGTTGTCGTTTGTAAAAGCGTTAACCTTCTGCAGCATCATATCAAACAGCATTTCGCCGCCGACGTCGGACGACGGCACAAGGTCTGCAAGGTTGTAGTTATCGTTGTCGTTAACAGGGCGAATCTGCGAAACGCGAAACTGCTCTTTTTTTTGATATTCTTCAACAGTGCCGCGAATTTTAACCACCATTTCCTGCTCAAAAACACCGCTTGCGCCGTTGTAATCCCACAGTTTTGCGGACATTTCGCCGTCCTTGTCGCCTATAATCAGATCAAGGTAGGTGCTGCCGTTTTTAGTTTTCTTTTCCTCGCATTTGCGCAGCACAACAAAGCCGTCGCACATACCGTTGGGAAGTTGTGTAAAGTTCATAAGCCGCCTCCAAAAAACATTCTTGCGAATATTATAATAGATTCGGCGCACACTTTCAAGGAAATTTAATTAATATTATTAAACTCACTTCTTGACTTTGCACAGTTTAATTGCTATATTATATAAAGATAATACTAACTTGGAGTGTTATGACTATGAGAGATATTGACAATCTTTGTTTAAATTGTTTTAAAGAACTTACGGAGGGCGCAGTCTGTGCGGAATGCGGCTATGATAACGACACGCCCGACGATACAATGTACCTTGCACGCAAGACTGTACTTGCGGACAAATATATTATCGGCGCAGTAATCTCGCACGAGAGTGACGCTGTAACATACGCAGGCTACGATATGCAGCTTGACAAGGCGATTACCGTAAGGGAATTTTACCCGAGGGGACTTGCAAACAGGCTTGAGGGCTCAAACGATATTCACTACCGCCAGAAGTTTACCGACGCTTGCCAGAGGTACAGGCAGTCCTTCTGCAAGCTGTGGACGACTATGGCAAAAATGCATAGCCTTTCCGCCGCTGTGCCTGTTTACGATATGGTAGAGGCGAACAACACCGTTTATGCGATTATTGAGCATATGGAATGTATTCCGCTGCACGACTACCTGCTGCGTAACGAAAATAATAATATCCCGTGGGACAATGCACGACTTATGTTTATGCCCGTGCTCACAACGCTTGAGGCGCTGCACAACAACGGCATTGTTCACGGCTCAATCTCGCCGGACAGCCTTGTGCTGTGCCGCGACGGTAAAGTAAGGCTCACGCCGTTTTGTATTCAGGAGGCGTGCGACATCACAAGCGCGCTTGATTTTGCACCGCAGGAGGGTTATGCCGCGCTTGAGCAGTACGACAACAACCACAAAATAGGCGGCGTAACTGATATTTACGCGTTCAGCGCCTGCATTTACCGTGCGCTTGTAGGCACAAATCCGCCAAGCGCAATCGCACGCGAGAATAACGATAAGATTATGATACCCAACTCGATTGCGGAAACTATTCCGATGCACGTCATCAAGGCAATCGGCGGCGGTATGCAGATTTATCCGGAAAAGAGAATCAAAAACATTTCCGACTTCAGGGAACGTCTTGACGCGGCGCCGTCAGTTCAGGCGCAGGCTGCGGTTTCCACCGACTACACCAAGCATCAGGAATACGATAAAAAGCAGAACACCAAGAGCAGAATTATCATTATAATTCTTGTTATCCTGATTATGGCTGCAATCGGCGCAGGCATTTACGTTGTTCAGTTTACCGACCTTATCGCAAAGCCCACCACCACAAGCACAACGGTTGAACTTAAGTCCTACGAGGTGCCTAACTTTGTTGGCACGGGCTATACAAAGAGCGATGTAGAGAATAACGGCGCATGGAACCAGCAGTTTACAATCACGTTCCAGTACGACTACTCAACCGACGTTAAGGAAGGCGTTGTGTTCAAGCAGAGCATCGCAGCAGGCGAAAAGGTTGAATCAGGCACGGAAATTATTCTTACCGTAAGCAAGGGCATACAGACTGTTGAAGTGCCGGACGTTAGCAACAAAACGCTTGAGGAAGCAACCAAGGAGCTTGAGGCGCTTGGCTTTAAGGTTTCCAGCGTGGAGATTTACAACGACGGCGGCCATTCGCCAAATACGATTAAGTCATCGTTCGGCAGCGCGCCTGCAGCAGGCGAGGTTGTAGCGGTAGGCGAGGAGATTATCCTGCAGGTTTACGGCGAGGTGCAGACAACGCAGGCAGCGACAACCGAAGCTTCAACCGCGGCAGCAAGCACATCTGCAAACTAAAAATTTACACAAAAAATAACCGTTCAGTGTTGATTACTGAACGGTTTTTATTTAGTTCTGTTTGCGCACAACGCCGTATTCGCCGAGGTCTTTAATGAAGTAGCGGCAGGGCTTACCCTTGCTCGTTTCCTCAAGAAAGCGCACGTACTCGTCCTCGTCAAGCGCAAGGTCGCAGTAGTATTCCTCGCTCTCCTCGTCAAACGTGTTGTAGCGGCACTCGTCGCACAATGCCATATCAGTTGAGCGGCGAGCTTTCGCCGTCGTCGTCGTTAACGTTGTTGTTAACGGAAACGCTGCTTTTGTCAAGCTTCATCATCGGGATAAGCAGCCCCGGCATACCTGCCATTGAGGTGAGTCCGTTAACCGCCTGGCGCAGGAAGGGGAACATCTGGTCAAACGAGCCTGTGTGGATATCGGGTTTCTGCTCGTCCTCGGTGTAGGAGAATTCAGCCACCATATTAATGCGGATTTCAAACGGGTTCATATCCGCGTCGGTGATTCTGAAATCGAGTATGCCGATGCACCTGTTTTCCGCGTCAACGTAGTTAACGTTGTACTTAACCTGATTCTGCAGCTTGAGCTGTGTGCCGTTCGGCACCTTGTTTTCAAACTGAATGGAGTCGATTTTGTAGCCTTTAAGTTCAATCATTTTTGTTACCTCACTAATCTTACGTTATCAAGTTTAATATCGTCAATGTCCTCCGCGGCGCCTTTGCCTTCAAAACGCAGCAGCTCAAGATTTTCCACATTCGCGGCGTCAATCGCGTGCTTGTAGCTGCCGCACAGGTTGCCCCAAGAGGTCTTTGTTTTCATAATAGTAACGTCCTTTGCGTATCTTATGAAGAAGGCGGAATTGTCTATTTTTTCAACGCCCCAGTCAAGGCACGGGCGCAGGTCGTAGAGTCCGCACTCCCACTTTGACGTTTTTGTAAGGCAGACGTTGCAGTTTTCAAACGTGACGTCCTCAATTATATTGTCCGCGTTGCCGTGTATCAGCACGCCGTTTTCGCCCTTGGCGGTGACGTTGAAAAAGCGGATATTCTTAATATGACCGCTCTTCGTGTTTTCGTCACGGTTGAAGGTCGTTATAACAATCGGCTCCGCCGTGCCCCACCAGTCGGGGCAGAAGCGGCGCGTTTCGATAATAATATTTGAGTAGGACACATTCTCAACATTGCCGCCGTCGCGAATCTGAATGGAAAGTCCGCGGTTTGTGCGGCTGATAACGCAGTTTGAAACGATAACATTTCTGAAATCGCCCACGCCCTCGGTGCCGATTTTGATTGCAGCCGAGGTGGAAACAAGCGTGCAGCCGTCGATAATTACATTTTCCGTTGCGCCGTATTCGCTGTTGCCCTTGGAGGTTTTGAGGCAGATGCAGTCGTCTGCGCAGGTGATGTGGCAGCCGAGTATGCGCACATTGGTGCAATGGTCGGGGTCAATGCCGTCGGAATTTGCGACGTCAAGGTCGTTGAGTATGCGGATTTTGCTGATGAGCACATCGTCGCAGCCCGCGGGGTGCAGCGTCCAGAACGGCGCGTCAACCACCGTGAAGTCCTTGAAGGTGATGTGGTCGCTCTTTTCGATATAAATCGCAGTCGGGCGCGGATAGAATTCGCCCGTAACGTAGTACCTGTCCTTGCGCTGAACAAAGGCGTGACCGTTTGCGTCAATTGTGCCTTCGCCGCTGATTGTGCAGCAGTCAGCTTCAAAACCGTAGATAAAAACGAAGCTCGGTTTGCCCGTAACAGGGTTGCCGATAAGCGCCGTTTTGGGGTCGTTAATCAGCTTGTTTGGGCGGATGTAGCCGTCAATGTTTGAGGTCGCCTTAAGCGTTGCGCCCTTTTGAATGTGCAAGTCGACGTTTTTCCTAAGACGTATGGAATCGCTGTAAAACGTCTTGCCGCTTTGCAGCACAACCTGACCGCCGCCGTTTTTTGCGCAGTCGTCAATAGCGTGCTGGATTGCAAAAGCGTCGTTAGTTCTGCCGTCGCCTTTTGCGCCGTATTGCATTACGTTATATTCTTTCATCGCGTCACCCCCGTGAAATACTAATACTAATATAACATATAAATTCGCTATTTACAATAACAATTAATTGATGTATTATTTGTAGGGATGTGATAGGTTTTGAAATCGGATATAAAAAGAATTGAACTGCTTGACGAGCTGCGCGGATTTGCAATCCTTGCGATGGTCGTGCATCATACTTTTTACGACATAGGCTTTGTGCTCGGGCTCGACTGGGGCTATGCGATGTTTGATAAACTGTGTGTGCTGCAGCCGTTTTTCTGGTCGATATTCATAATAATCTCCGGCATATGCTCGCGGCTGTCAAGGAACACGCTGAAGCGCGGATTTATCGTGCTCGGCGCAGGGCTTGCGGTAACGCTTGTAACCGCCGTGATTATGCCTAAAATGGGCATTGAGGGGGCGGAGATATACTTTGGCATACTCTCGTGCCTCGGCTCGTGTATGATAATAACGGGGCTTCTGATGCCGCTGATTGAAAAAACGGATCCGCGAATCGGTATGGCGGTTTGCGCGCTGCTGTTTGCGGTGGGCTACGGCATTTCCGCAGGGACATTATTTTTCGGTCTTGTAAAACTGCCGCAGCAGTGGTATACTACCAATCTGCTGATGCCTTTGGGCATATTTTCAAGCACGTTTGAGAGTGCGGATTACTTTGCGCTGATACCTTGGCTGTTTATGTTTTTGTTCGGCGCGTTCCTCGGCAAGTACGCAAAGGACGGAAAATTCCCCGGATGGACATACAAAAAGCACGCAAAGCCGCTGGCGTTTGTGGGCAGGAACAGCCTTTGGTTCTACCTCGCGCACCAGCCTGCAATATACGCAGTGTTGTATATTGTGATGTGGATTATAGTGATAATTTACAAATAGTATAGGAAACGGACATGAAAAGAACAAAACTTGACGACAGACAGCTTCCCGACTACACGCGCGGGGAGGAGATAATGAATATGGTCACGCACATTGTGGGCGCGAGCTTCGGCGTGGTTGCACTTGTGCTTTGCGTGGTGTTTGCGGCAATCAAGCACAACGTGTGGGGAATAGTCGGCAGCGCGATTTACGGCGTGATGATGATTTACCTTTACACAATTTCAAGCGTGTACCACGGACTGATTTCCGAAAAACCGAAAAAAGTGCTGCAGGTGCTCGACCACTGCTCGATTTTTGCAATGATTTTCGGCTCGTATGTGCCGGTGCTGTTTACGGGTGTAAGGGAACAGAACACCGCGATTTTTATAATTGTATCGGTGCTTGTGCTTGCAGGCTGCGCGGTGTGCATAGTGTTTACCGCGATTGACTGGCAGCGGTACGCCTATGTTTCAATGACAGGGTACTTTGCAATCGGCTGGGCGGCAATACTTGTGTTTTATCCGCTGTACAAGGCGTACGGCATAGAGATGCCGCTGTGGCTGCTCGGTGGCGGACTTGCGTACACGCTGGGCATAATCTTTTTTGCAAAGGGCACAAAGGTACGCTACTGCCACTCGGTGTTCCATTTGTTTATATTGCTCGGCAGCGCACTGCATTTTGTGGCGATATTTAAGTTTTGTATACTCGAAGCGTATACGCCGATTTATTTTAAGTAAGCAGCTTTCGGTGTTCAGTGTTCAGTGTTCAGTTTTCAGTTTTCAGTTATATGGTGAGCTTTGCTCACACTCATAAAAAACGGGCGGGTTGGGAAACCCGCCCCTACTAATCAGAAGCAATCTATTACGTTTGAGTCTTTGCGGACAAAGGCAATGAACTCGTCGATTTCAGCCGTTACGTTGTGCCATCCGGCAGCGTACGGCTTTTTGTTTTTTGTAAGAATCCACTCGCCCTCGGGCAGGTAAACTCGTTTTTCGGTCTGCCCCTCGTTCACAATCGGGGCAAAGATTATATCGTCGCCGAAGATGTACTGCTCGCCGAGCGAGTAGCAAACCTCGTCGTCGGGGTAGTCAAAGAACATCGGGCGCATAACGGGGATTCCCGTTTTTGCTGCCTTTGCCATTTCCTTTTCAATGTACGGGCGAAGGCGCTCGCGCAGTAAAATGAGGTCTTTTAGTATGCCGTAGTTGCGCTCGCCGAAGCCCCAGATTTCGTTCGGGTCGCCGGACGGTTCTTTAACGTCGCGCTTCTTTTCGCCGTGGCGGTATCTGTTGCCGTGCACGCGCATAACGGGGCAGAAAACGCCGTACTGGAACCAGCGCACAATCAGCTCGCGGAACATATCGCTCTGCGTGTCGCCGTCGTAGAAGCCGCCGATGTCGGTGTTCCACCACGGTACGCCGCACATCGACATATTAAGCCCTGCCTTTACCTGCTGCGACAGGCTCTCAAACGTGGAGATTACGTCGCCGCTCCACACAAGCGCGCCGTATTTCTGGCTGCCGAGGTACGCGCAGCGTGTGAGTGTAACGGGCTCGTCGTCGCTGATTTTTTTAAATCCCTCGTACGCCATCTGCGTGTAGTAGTAGGGGAAAATCAGCCCCACCTCGTCGCCCCTGCCTGCGTGCAGCAGCAGGTTGTCAAAGTGCTCGGGGTGGATTTCCGGCTCGGCTTCGTCAAACCACAAGCCGTCAACGCCCTGTTCGAGATAATTCTCTTTTAGTTTGGCGAAAACGAACTCGCGCGTTTTGGGGTTGGTGGCGTCGATTTCCGCCTGCCAGCCGTAAAACGGGAACACTCTGTCCGAGCCCTTTGCGGTGCGGATAAGCATATTGTTATCGCGCATATGCCAATAGTTTTCCGACTTTTCGTTTATCGTAGGCCACACGGACACAACGAGCTTTGTGCCCATTTCGTGCAGCTCTTTTGTCATTGCAGGCACGTCGTGCCAGTACTGCGGGTCAAACTTGTAGTCGCCCTGTTCCGTCCAGTGGAAGTAGTCGCAGATAATAACGGAAAGCGGTATGCCCTCGTCGCGGTAGCGCCTTGCAACCTCGAGCAAATCCTCCTGCGTTTCGTAGCGAAGGCGGCTCTGCCAGAAGCCCGTTGCCCAGTGCGGCATAACAGGAGCGTGACCTGTGAGGTCTGCAAGCGTGCCGCTTACCTCGGCAGGGTTGCCGGCGATAACAACGTAGTCGATTTTATGCGTTGCGCCCACACTCCAGCGCGTGCGGTTGTTTGACAGCTCAACGCTGCCGATTGCAGGATTGTTCCACAAAAAGCCGTAGCCGCGCGACGAATACACAAACGGAATTGTGCATTTTGTGTTGAGGTGGCGCAAATCAAACGAGCAGCCCTTTAGGTCAAACATACCCGACGGCTCGTGACCGAGTCCGTAAAAATGCTCGCCCTCGTTTGCCTTGAACGTCACGCGCGCCGACCATCTGCTGCCGTTTGTTTCGTAGTGGCGGTAGCCGTCGTTAAAAGTCATCTCGGGCTGTTCCTCAAGCACAGGTTTGCCGTTGCTGTAAACGGTGACCTTGCCGTTTTGCTCAAGCTGAATTTTTACCTTGCCCACGGTCATAAAAACGCAGTAGCCCTTATCCTCAATCACGCAGTCTGCGTCCTGCGGCATAAGGGTATAGTTTTCGCTGTCGGGCTTGCAGTCGCAAAACGCTTCAAAGCGCACAGCGTTTTCGTGGCAGGGGGTGATTCGCACCAATTCGCCTGCGCGGGAAAACAAAATTTCTTTGCCGTTTATTTCGGTATTCCTCATATTCTTGTCCTCAAAATCATATTTTCAACTATATGATACAGTATTCAGCCGTGCTTTTCCACCGAATATGCACGTTTTTTATGCATTATATGTAGAAAAATAGGCGCTGTTTTTATTAAATTACTAAAATTTCTATAAAATGATAAAAAAATTCGTGCATTTTAACTAATTATCTGTTATAATGTTTTTGTTATTAATAAGAAAGGAAAGTGGAGTTATGTCCGAAAAAGGAAACTCAAAGGTAAAACAGCTTTTTACCGAAGTTAAGACTCACTGGAAAACGCCTGCCAAGGGCAAGTATGTTCCGTACCGTGAGTATGTTGACATAGTCTTTGCCGTTGGTAATAACTATGCCGGCTCCAAGATTCTTGAGTACCTGACATTCGGCGCAAGCTGTATGCTGATGATGTATCACTATAAGCTGCCGTATCTGTCGTACTCGGTAATCAACATCATCAATATGCCGCTGAGCTACATATGGACTCTCATATGGTGGTTTGTTTGCGACAACCTCGGCTTCCTGCCGAAAAAGACAGAGAGGAAGCTGTACCTGCTATACTTCTGTATGATTGCAGCAGGCGTATTTATGATATTCTTCCCGTTTGACAATATGCTTGCAGGCTCGCAAAACGCGTTTGTGCAGTTTATGAACGGACTGAAGGGTATCAGCTGCGCTTCCGCAATTAAGATTCTCGGCACAAATATTATGTTCAACGGCTGGGTTGGCGCGCGTAATATCTTCTGGCGTAAAAAGCTTATACCGAAGTTCGGTCGTTATAAGTATGCACTTTACTGCGACGCTATACCTAAGGTTATTATGGTATTCGTACTCGGCTGGGCGCCGTACTACAACGTTGGTTTGTACAGCGAGGTTGACAGAGTGTGGATTGCAAATCTGCTGTTTGCTATCTACAATGTATTTGGCTTTGCAAATAATATTGAAACCTGCACCCAGAACATCTCCCCGAATACCCGTGAGCGTATTTTTGTTCGTTCGTATCCGATTAAACTTTCACACATTTTCTATTCTATTTATGCAATGGTGCTGCCTGTTATCATCGGCAAGCTCAAGTATAAGTGGGAAGATATCGCAATGTTCAAGTGGGTTATTCCGATTTCTTTCCTCATCTTCGTTGTACTCACGCTTGTATTTGCAGGCAGAGTTAAGGAGCGTATTCCGCAGCCGCCGCTTGAAAAGAAGGTACAAATCAACTTCTGGGACGGTATGTTCGGAGTTATGCGAAACCGCTACTACTGGATTTACACTGCGGTCGGTCTGCTTGATTCGCTCGGTAACGGTATGCTTGCGTTTGCAACGGTACTTTATCTGTACACATTCCGACTGAGCGGTGCGGCATACAGCTTGCTCGTTGCGCTCGTATCCTTTGCGGGTACGCCGCCCGACCTGTTTACGCCGTACTTTATCAAGAAATACACGTATAAACAGATAATGGTATTCTTCCAGTATTCGCGTGCGATAGGCTACTCGATTATTGTTTGCGTATATTGGTTCTTCGGCGATAACCTTATGCTGTGCGGTACAGTCAGCGTTATTATGCTGTTTATTATGGAAATGTTTAAAACCGTGCCTACAACCGTTAACCACGATATGGAAATCCGTGTTAAGGACTACCAGATGTACCTGTCGGGCGAGAGGCTTGAAAACTTTGCAGGCGTATTCGGCTGGTTTACGGGTCCCGTTACCTCGTTTGTCAGCCTGATTATCCCCGTTCTGCTGTTGCGCTACGGATTTAACAGTAACTACGACGTACTGTTTGTAGACAGTGTAAGGAAGAATATTATCGTAATTCCGCTGATATTCGATATTGTCGGTTATGTCCTGATGTCAATTCCGTATATGACATGGGATTACACGGACGAAAAACAGAATAAGGTTATGGAAGTTCTGCGGCGACGTGAGGAAGTTACCCGCAAGCAGATGAAAGCGGGCGACGATTCCAGACCTGATTCAAATGCAGCCGATGCTGCTGAAGCTGAAAAAGTGGAGGTGACGTCATAATGGCTAAAAAAGATAAAAAAGACAAAAAGAATATAATCACCGTTGATAACGAGCCCGATTTCCTTGAAAAAGAGGCTGAGGAGGCTGCCGAGCAAGCAGCTGAATACACTATTGACGTGCCTGATGAGGAAATCTGGACATACCAGATTGAAGGACTGCAGGAGCCGCGTATAGGCGAAAAGGCAAAGCAGAACAACACACCGAAGAAAAAGATTATTGTTGTAATTATTCTTCTTGTTGCTATTTCCGCAAGTATTTTCATGTCCGTGCGTGCGCTTTACGTTAAGGAGTTTGACTTCAAGCAGCGCGAGGACGGTACATATTACCTCTATTCCTTCTCCAACCCCGGCGAGGTTAAGGACGTTACTGTTGACTACTATGTTGACGACGACGGCAATAAGGACGAATCAAAGCCGATTGAAGAGCTTGCAGACTTCGCATTCAACTGCGATGACCAGGTTACAAAAATCACTGTCGGCAAGGACGTTAAAAAGCTTTCCGGCAAGTCGTTCTACAGCTGCTGGGCGCTTCAGTACGTTGACATTGACGACGCTAACCCGAATTATTGCGACGTTGACGGCGTAGTTTACACCAAGGATATGAAGGAAATCGTTTACTATCCTATCGACCACGACCGTTATCTCCGTCTGAACAACAAGGACCTCAACGGCAAACCGTATGCCGAAATCGGCAAGGATAAGGAAACAGGCGAAACAAGGCAGATTTCCAACCTTGTGGACGACGACGGCAGAGAGATGGAAGAGCTTTGGGGCACAAGCGAAAAGTACGACGAAAAGTATTTTGACGATTACAATCACAAAATCCGTACTTACGTTATCCCGTCAAGCGTTGAAAAAATCGGCGAGCTCTGCTTCACCTATGTAAACATCAACTACGTTTACATCCCCGAAGGCGTTAAAGAGATTGGCTCGATGGGCTTCTTCGACAGCGGTAACATCTGGGAATTCAATTCCTACACCTACGACAAACCGATTACCGACACTACCTACAATGCGGTTAAGACGTTCAAATCGCAGTACAAGTCGCTTCCCGAAGGACTTGAAAAGATTGGTTCCGACTGCTTTACAAAGGACAAGGGCATCAACTATATGTATGTTCCTGCAAGCGTTAAGGAAATCGGACACCACGCTTTCTGGGAGACCTGCTTCCAGGAGGACGGCGAGCTCAAGGGCGTGCAGAAGATGTGCGTTGGCGCGAGCGAAGAGGACTTTAACAAAAACACTAAAGTCGGTGACCAGTGGTTACCTAAATACGAAAAAGTGCTTATTCACTTCAATATCGATGTTGAATACGGCGCAGAGCGTGAGAAATAAGAACCTGACTTGCTCGCCGCAAGTCAGAACCTTGTTGGCAACAGCCCTTGAAGCCAATAATATACACGGCATCTTCGGATGCCGTTATATTATTTCCGTTTGCAGTCAGCAGAGTGAAAAACAACAGTTGTTATTTCGATAGGTTTGTGCTATATTATAATTAATTACTATAGAAATGAGGTCTCGGTATGAAAAAAGTAATTTCTTTTGTATTATCAATAGTAATGCTTTTGTCCGTTGTGCCGCTTACGGCGTATGCGGATGACGCACCTGTAATTGACGCAAGCACGCTGACTGCCACGATTTCAAGCGGCAATGCAACTGCAACCACAGGCGACACAGTTACAATAGGGGTAAAAATTACGTGCAGTTACGATATCAGTCTTGTAAGAATTGTTATGTATAAGCCGGACGGCAACAGCGAAACGCTCGGCAACCTGATGACTTATAACAGCACCTCAAAGAAGTATGAATATCAGATGACGGTTGACAATTCTACGCTCAGCGGACTGTGGCGCATTTACAGCATTACCTGTGTTTATAAGCCCGGCACGCTGCCAAAAACTGTTACTACGGTTAACAGCAAAATTTCCAACACGTCAACGAGCATGGATCTTTCCGCAGGTAACTTTACTGTTGAAGGCACGGGCGGCGATACCGACGCGCCGACTGTCAGCTCGTTTACTTCCGACGGCAGCGGACGTACTGTTTCGCCCGGCGATGTGGTTAAGGTTTCCGCAAAGGTAACAGACGCTTCGGGCATCGCAAGCGTTACGGTTAACTACACCTCGCCAAACGGCTTAAAGCAGTATCCGCTCACTTATAACAGCGAAACACAGCGCTATGAAAAGGCGATTACAATTACCACCGCAATGGAAGCAGGCGACTGGCGAGTTGCCGCAATTGAGGCGGTTGACGAGTACGACAACACGTCGTACCTTGCAAACGTAAATGTTTCGTCCGACACAATCAACGATGTTTTGGGCGGACTCAGCGGCTACCTCAACGGCAGTTCCTCAACAGCAGACCTTTCCGCAGGTAACTTTACCGTTGCAGGCGACACGGGCGACAAAACACCGCCCCAAATCGACGCGGCTTCCATCGGCAGAACTATCCCCGACAGCAGGGAAAAGGCAAAAGCAGGCGACAATGTAATCGTATTTGTTAACGTTACGGACGAGTCGCAGATTATGACTGTTACGGCTGTGTTTGAGAGCCCGAGCGGCAAAACCACAGATAACAAGATTATTGAGATGGCGTTTAACAGCGAAACGAACAGGTATGAGGCTACCTTTGCCGTTGACAGCAGCACACCGCTCGGCGTTTGGCAAATCAGCAGCATTACGGCTGTGGATAAGAGCGTCAACACGGTTGTTGTGCACAACAGCGCAATCAGCAGCAGCACACCGTCGGCAGATTTTTCCGACGCAAAGTTTGAGGTTGTAAGCGCCACCGAACCCGCGCCGACTCCGACTCCCGACCCGACGCCTACGCCTGCGCCGACTGCCACCGCAAAAACCTCAATCAAAAATGCAAAGGTAACAGGCATCAGCGCAAAGGTTTATACGGGCAAAAAGCTCACCCAGTCGGTTAAGGTGCAGCTCGGTAATACAGTGCTTAAAAACGGCACGGACTACACAGTTGCTTATTCAAACAATGTGAACGTCGGCACCGCAACCGTTAAGATTACGGGCAAGGGCAAGTACAAGGATACAATCTCAAAGACCTTTAAGATTAACCCTAAATCAACCACGCTGGCAAAGCTTACCTCACCGAAGGCGGCAAAGCTGAAGATTACGTGGAACAAGCAGACAACGCAGACCACGGGCTACGAGATTCAGTACAGCACAAGCTCAAAGTTTACGGCAAAAACCACGAAGAAGGCAACCGTAACCAAAAATAAAACAACGGCAAAAACCGTTGCAAAGCTCAAGAGCGGCAAAAAGTACTACGTTCGCATCCGCACATACAAAACGGTTGGCAAAACGAAATTCTACAGCTCTTGGTCAAAGGCGAAAAACCTTAAGGTAAAATAGAAATATGTAAGGGGCTTTAACGCCCCTTATTATTCTTGTGCAAAGGGGGAATATAAATGAAGATAATCAAACTTTTTACATCGGCTGTTGCACTTTGTGCAGGGCTGTTTGTGGTAGTATTTTCGCTTTACAGTACAAATCCCGATATGAAGATTGTGCGTATGATTCGCGAATTACTGCAGCCGCAAAACGATAAATAAAACGAGTAATCTTTGTTGCAATACTGCTGTTTGTATTGTATAATATCACTATCAGATTTTTAAGAATTGCAGGTGTTAAATATGAAAGAATGTCCAAAATGCAAGGCGCAGAACCCCGACGGCAACACTTTTTGTATGCGGTGCGGCAGCAACCTTCCGCAGCAGCCTATAAGACCTAATCCGCAGGGCGCAGGCTACGGCAATCCTAATATGCAAAACAATGTTCAGCCGGCGCAGAAGAACAATCTTGTGCCGATACTCATCACCGTTGTTGTGATTGTTGCAATCATCGTTGCAGGCGTAGTGGCAATCGTTATTGTTAAAAGCGATAACAAGGCTGAAACCACGCAGGCTATGTCCACCGCGGTGCTGACTACGGAAACCACTACCGAAACCACTACCAAGGAAACCACTACCAAGGCGACTACCGAGGCTAAAACGGAGGCGCCCACGGTTATAAATAACTACAACTACTATTACCACGATTACGAGGGATACCGCTATTCGGACGACGGCTTCCTTTACCCGTCCGACACCGAGTACATTACATACAGCTATCTTGACGGCGTAGGCAGGGAAGAAACACGCCTTATCCTTAACGAGATGTATGCGCGCCACGGTTACATTTTTAAGGAAAAGCAGTACAAGGATTACTTCAACAGCAAGTCCTGGTACGTGCCTGCATTCAACGATATGGCGGACGCGCAAAGCACCTTCAACAGCATTGAAAAGGCAAACCTTAACACCATAGTTGCTTACGAAAAGGATATGGGATGGCGTTAAAATCGGCACTTAAAAGAATATCAGCGCTGTTTATGTGCGCCGCTTTGTGCATTGCTATGACTGCCTGCGGCGGCAAAGTTCAGCAGGAAACAACCACCGCGCCGATTACAGAGGACACTACCGTGCTTACTACCGAATCTACAACGGCTGAAACTACAGAAACCACAACCGAACCCCTGCCCGAAACAGAGCAGGTGAGGTTTGACCCGTCGTGGCAGTATGCCGAAAATTCTGCTGTTCACACCGACGCGGCAACGCTGTATTACAGCCGCGCCGACAGCAGGAAAAACAGGGTGATTTGCGTTAACGCAGGCCACGGCTGCAGGGGCGCGCAGGATAAATACACCTACTGCCACCCCGATAAAACGCCCAAGGTTACGGGCGGCAGCACCGCGGCAGGCTCAATAAAAGCGGTATGTATAAGCAGCGGCACAACCTTCCCCGACGGTACTTCAGAGGGCGACGCAACGCTGCAGCTTGCGCTTATCCTTAAGCAGCTGCTTCTTGACGAGGGTTACGACGTGCTTATGGTGCGCACGGACGAGGACGCGCAGCTTGACAACATTGCGCGCACGGTGATTGCTAACAACAATGCAGATTGCCACATCGCGCTGCACTACGATTCAACTCAAAACGATAAGGGCTTGTTCTGCTGCACCGTGCCGGACATTGCATCCTACCGCGCTATGGAACCCGTGAAGTCGCATTTTGCGGAACATCTGCGCCTCGGCGACGCGATTATTGAGGGCGAGCGTAGCGCAGGAGTGAAGATTTACGGCGAGGGGAAAACGGAAATTGACCTCACGCAGACCTCGTACTCAACCGTACCGTCCGCACTCGTTGAGGTGGGCGACAGGGCGAGCGACCATTCCGCTGCGCATCAAACGGAAATCGCGCAGGGCATTGTAAACGGAATCAACGCATTTTTTGCATAAATCGCGCCCGTAATAATATATTAGTGTAGGTGATACTATGACCAGAATTATGTTTGTTTGCCACGGCAACATCTGCCGTTCGCCGATGGCAGAGTTTGTGATGAAAAAACTGGTAAGCGACAGGGGAATGGACGAGGATTTTTACATTGCCTCCGCCGCCACACACACGGACGAAATCTGGGCAGGGAAGGGAAACCCGATTTATCCGCCTGCGCAGCGCGAGCTGATTAAGAACAAAATCCCGTTTGACGATGGAAAGCGCGCCACGCTGCTGACCAAAGCGGACGCGGATAAATACGACCTGTTCATCGGTATGGACGGCGAAAATATACGCTATATGCACCGTATACTCGGCGATTCGGCAAAGCGCAAAATCTGCAAGCTGCTCGATTTTACCAACTGCAACGATGTGTCCGACCCGTGGTACACGGGCAACTTTGCGCTCGCTTTCAGCGACATCAGGTCCGGCTGCGAAGCGTTGCTGAACGAACTGTAAACTAAAACTGAAAACCGAACACTGAACACCGAACACCGAACTCTGAACACAAAAAGGATGGCAAGTGCCATCCTTTTAAAATTGCGGTTTAATGATTTTTACTTCTTCTAATGGGGTTATGCCGAGGTCGTCGGTGATGTGGGCAAGCATCTCATTGCGCAAATCCTCCATATCAAACAGGTCGGGCGTGTGTGCGTCCATGCCGATTACAACGTCGTTGCCGATTTCTTTTGCCATGTGCCAGAAGCGGTCGTACGGATACCAGCGGTTATCGCTGTAGCCGTAAAAGTTGTATTCAAGCGGCAAATCGAGCTTTTTCAGCTCTTCAAGCATATCGCCGATTTTTTTGTCATATACTTTTTTGCTGCCTGCAAAGTTGATCAGGTCGGGGTGGCAGACGTAGGTGAACCATCCGCTGCGCGCGCCGTCGAGCAATTGTGAAATGTATTTGTCCAGCGTTTTGGTGCTGAACGTGCGCGAGCCAGTGTACTGCGAGCTCTTGTCCTGCTCGTTTTCGGTAAAGTGCTGCCCTAAAATCAGGTAGTCGATGTCAAGCGTTTTTAAAAACTCGCGCTGACCGTCGATAAGGGCAGGGTACCACTCCATCTCAAACCCGATTTTAATGTCGATATCGTTTTTGTATTTTTCGCTAAGGTAGCGAAAACTGTCGATGTAATCCTGCGCTTCGTCGGGCGCCATACGCATATGGCTGACATAGTCGCCGTCGTAAATATACGGGCTGTGGTCGGAAAAACCAAGCTGCGTGTACCCGTTTTTTATCGCGGATTCAACGTATTCTTCATCACCGCCCTGCGCGTGGAAGCACCTGACGGTGTGGGTGTGTAGGTTGTATTTCATTGGATAATTTATTTTACGCTTTCTGCAAATTTGATAAACTGCGCTTTGCCTGTATCGTTGCGCTCAAACACGCCGCACTGCTCAAGAATAGCGGTGAACACTTTGCCGATTTCCGCCCTGAGGATATCCTCGCAGTTATCGGCGGTAATAACGTTATTCTGCATAATAGCCTTTGCCCACTCTTCGTGCTTTGCAATGCGCTCGTCTGCAGCGATGTCCTTGCCGTTAACCATAGCGTCCGCAAGAACATGGATTTCCTCTTTGAGGCGCGACGGCAGCACGGCAAGACCCATAACCTCGATAAGACCGATATTCTCTTTTTTGATATGGTGGTACTCGGGGTGCGGGTGGTAGTAGCCGAGCGGACAGTCGTCGGTTGTGATGTTGTTGCGCAGCACGAGGTCAAGCTCGAACTTGCCGTTTCTCATACGTGCAATCGGGGTGATTGTGTTGTGCGGCTCGCCATCGGTTTCGGCATAAATAAATGCGTCCTCATCGGTGTATGCGCGCCAAGCGGCAAGCACCTTATCTGCAACCTCGGCAAGCCTTGTTTTGTCTGTTGAAGCGATGCGGATAACGCTCATCGGCCACTTAACTATGCCTGCTTCAATATCCTCATAACCCGTGAAGGTGAGCGGAGTTTCAACAGGCGCTTTAGCCATTGCAAACTCGTAGTTGCCGCCCTGAAAATGCTCGTGCGTGAGGATTGAGCCGCCGACAATCGGCAGGTCTGCGTTAGAGCCCACAAAGTAGTGCGGAAAACGCTCAACAAACGCAAGCAGTTTATCAAACGCGCCGCGGTCGATAACCATGGGAATATGCTCGCTGTTGAACACTATGCAGTGCTCGTTGTAGTAAACGTACGGCGAATACTGCAGGAAGAACGGTGTGTTTGCAAGTTGCATCGGGATGATGCGGTGGTTCTGCCTTGCAGGGTGGTTGAACCTGCCCATATAGCCCTCGTTTTCCTTGCAAAGCTGGCACTTGGGGTAGTCGCTCTGCTTCATCGTAAGGGCAGCGGCAATCGCCTTGGGATCCTTTTCCGGCTTGGAGAGGTTAATGGTAATATCAATGTCACCGTATTCGGTTTTGGTAATCCATTTAACGTCGTTTTTAATGCGGTATGTGCGTATGTAGTCGGAAGCCTTGGAAAGTGTGTAGTAATAATCTGTGGCAGCTTTAGGGGATTCGGCGTATAATGCGTCGAATCTCTTAATAACCTCGGACGGGCGCGGGGTAAGAACGCCCATAATCTTTGTGTCAAACAGGTCGCGCTCAACAATGCTGTAGCCGCAAAGACCGTTAGCGCACGCGGTGTCAAGCAGGGTTTTAAGGATATCCTCAAGCTCCCATGACTCGTCAATATCGCAGTCCTCAAAATCCGTAAAATCCATTACCTGGCAAACGGAATTGATGGCGTAGATGCGGTCTGCTTCCTCGATAAGATTATTCTTTACAGCGTAGTTTACAAGCGCCTTTACTGCCTCAAAATTATTCATAGTTCAGCCTCCGGGTTATAATATGCTCTTATTATAAATAATAAAAAACCTTTTTGCAATAAATTTTTAAAAATACTTTACTATAAGTAAAAAAAGTATTAAAATATATTCATACGAATATATGGGGTGATAGTGTGAAAAAGGTCACCTCACTACTGCTTGCAGATGCGGCAGGGTACATAAATATCAAATAGCACGAGGTACAGATATGAATATTTGCGTATTCGGCGCGGCAAGCGTCACGATTGATAAAAAATACACCGACGCGGTGGAGATTATGGGCGAGCACCTTGCAAAAAACGGGCACAATCTTGTGTTCGGTTCAGGCAGCACGGGCAATATGGGTGCGGCTGCGCGCGGCTTCAGGAAAGGCGGCGGCAAAACGCACGGCGTTATACCGAATTTCTTTAAAGAGGATTTAAACGAGTTTGTTGATTTTACCTGCGACGAGATGACTTACACAGAGTCCATGCGCGAGCGTAAATTCGTTATGGAGGATCTGGCGGACGCGTTTATTATTACCCCCGGCGGTATCGGCACATTTGAGGAGTTTTTTGAAATTCTTACCTTAAAGCAGCTCGGCAGGCACAGGAAGCCGATTGCGGTTTACAACATCGACGGCTACTACGATATGCTTGATAATTCGATTAACCACTCGATTGAAGAGGGTTTTATCAAGGAGAGCTGCAGGGCGCTGTTTGTGGTTTTTGACTCGCTTGAAGGCTTGCTTGATTACATCGAAAACGATGATATGCAAGGGCTTACAATCAAAGATTTAAAGTAGGTGGAAGTATGAAGAATTATGTTATTTGCATCGGCAGGCAGTTCTGCAGCGGCGGCAGGCAGGTTGGCAAAATGCTTGCTGAACGCCTTGGCATTGACTTTTACGACGCCGAGCTTTTGCGCGCAAAGGCAAAGGAAATGGGCGTTGAGGACGGCATATTTGATATGTTTGACGAAAAGCCCACGCGCAGCTTCCTGTTTTCCGTAGTGATGGATCCTTACGCGATTGACAGCGCGGTTAACGAGGGCAAGGTTGTGGAGGCGCAGCGCAAGGTTATGTCCGAGGCGGCGGATAAAGGCTCGTGCGTAATCGTTGGCAGGCGTGCAGATAAAATCCTTGAGGACGGCTACAACGTAGTAAGCGTATTCATCGGCGCGGATATGGAACACCGCATTGCGCGTTACCTTGAGCGCGAGAGTATGAACGAGCGCTCGGCACGCCGTTTTATTGAACGCAAGGACAGAGAGCGCGCAACGTACTACAACTACATCGGCGACGGCAGGTGGGGCAAGGCGGATAACTACGCAATGTGCTTTAACACCTCGAAGATGGAAAAGGAAAAAATCGTTGACATAATCGCAGATTACATCAACGAGGAATTCGGCGAATAGCCGGACAATAGTCGATACATAACAAAAGACGGTACGGGATAACCATACCGTCTTTTTTGCTATTAATAGTTCTTTTCGTTGAGTTCAAAGTATGCCTGGGGATGAGCGCACACGGGGCAGATTTGCGGTGCCTTTGTGCCGACTACAATGTGACCGCAGTTGCGGCATTCCCAAACCTTAACCTCGCTCTTTTCAAACACCTGCTGTGTTTCCACATTACTGAGCAGCTTTCTGTAGCGTTCTTCGTGTTCCTTTTCGATAGCGGCAACCATGCGGAATTTCGCTGCAAGGGCGGTAAAGCCTTCCTCCTCGGCAGTCTTTGCAAAGCCCTCGTACATATCTGTCCACTCGTAGTTTTCGCCCTCGGCTGCAGCCTGAAGATTCTGCGCGGTGTCGCCGATTCCCTCAAGTTCCTTGAACCACATTTTTGCGTGCTCTTTTTCGTTATCTGCAGTTTTGAGGAAGAGCGCTGCAATCTGCTCAAAGCCCTCTTTCTTTGCCTTTGAAGCAAAGTAGGTGTACTTGTTACGCGCCTCGGATTCGCCCGAAAAAGCAGCCCTTAAGTTCTGTTCTGTTTTTGTGCCTGCATATTTGTTTGCCATAATAAACCCTCCGTTTTTATATTATTTTGCCCTGATTTATTTACATTATACCTGTTTTTGTATAAAAAGTAAAGACTTACATTATTCAACAAAAAATCCCCGTGTCAAACGGGGATTCCAGCGTGTCGAAAAATCCAAGAAACAAATTCGACACGCTGTGAGGATGAACGAAAAAGATGCAGAATCCCGTTTTCTTGCGAACTTTGCTGTACGACGGTACCGCTTGTGAGCAAAAAACGAGAAACGCCAAAACCCGCAGGAACTCAATGTTTCTGCGGGTTTTCATAGATGTTTTTTATCAGGTGCTTCGCACGCGGAGCGTCGGGGTCGCCGCTCCCTACTATTTCTCCTAAATAGTATTTCGGCGTGGTTATGCACTTTTTCGACAGCCTCAAATCCCCACGTCAAGTGGGGATTATGTTATGTTAATTTCTTGATATCATCTTTGCTGCCCATAATGATTATATGCTCGTTCTTTGAGAACACATATTCAGGGTCTTTGATTGCCGTAACAGTGCCGTTTTCGTCCTTGCTGGCGATAACGCTTATGCCGAGCTTTTTGCGCACGTTAAGGGTAACAAGGCTCTTGCCGCTCCACGAGTTAGGCACTCTGATTTCGTAAATACCCTCGTCGTCGCTGAGCTTGATAAAATCGTAGATGTTGCGGTTTGAATACTCAACGGCGGTTGTAAACGCGCTTGCACGTTCGGGATAAATAATTGAGTCAGCGCCTGCCATGCCCAGAAAGCGCTCGTGTACGGACGACGACGCCTTTGCAATAACCTGCTTTGCACCAAGACGCTTGAGGTGGTCAACGATAACAAGGCTTTCCTGGAACTTGCCAATGCATACAAAAATATAGTCGTAGTCCTCAATGCCAAGCGCCTCAAGATTGCTGTAAAGTGTGTAATCGCCGATTTCCGCAGCCGTAACCTTGTGCGAAAGCTCGTCAATCAGTTTTTCATTCCTGTCAACAAGCATAACCTCGTTGCCCAGCTTGCAAAGTTCAATCGCAAGGTGCTTGCCAAACCTGCCTGCGCCTATAACAAGTGTAGTGTTCATCTGTATAATTCCTTCCTTTTAATAGGTGTTTGCTATCCTACCATTATGTTGCATTTTGGCTTTTTAGCGTTTGTTTTTGGCTTTGTCTGAACAAACGACAACGCCAGAATCAAGCTCGTCAGCCTGCCTATGTACATCAGCAGTATGATTACAATTTTTGCCGTCGGGCACAGCCACGGCGTAATGCCTGCGCTCATACCTACCGTGCCGATTGCAGAGGTACACTCCATAATTATATCAATCAGCGTTGCACCGTACTGCACGGATTTTATTATTATGCACGCCACGAAAATCAGCATAAAGTTGATTACAACTATTGATACGGATTTTTTAATCGTTTCAAGCGTGATGCGCCTGCCGAAAACGTTAACCTGATCCTTGCCGCGGATTTCGCTTACAACGCACAGGATAATTACGGTAATCGTGGTTGTTTTAACACCGCCTGCGGTTGAGCCCGTTGAGCCGCCGATGAACATAAACAGAGTGGTCAGCATTTTTGAAAGCGGCGTCATAGAGCCGATATCAACGCTGTTAAAGCCTGCCGTCCTCGGCGTAACGCTGCAGAAAAATGCGTTGAGCAGCTTTTTGCCAAGAGTCATATTTGCAAGCGTGTGGTTGTATTCAAAGAAGAAAAACATTATTGTACCGCTAAGCAGCAGCACGCCTGTTGTGATAAGCGTGAGCTTGGTGTGAACGCTGAAGTGCGAAAAGCGGAACTTCCTAAGGCGCATATCCTCCCACACAATAAAGCCAAGACCGCCGAACACAATCAGCAGCGACAGCGTGATGATAATCACATAGTCGCCGTTAACGGTTATAAGCGAGGAGGAGGGGATGTACTGCCCCATAAGGTCAAAGCCTGCGTTACAGTAAGCGGATATGCTTGTGAATATCGCCATATATATTCCGCGGCGCATACCTGCAACAGGAACAAAGCGCAACGAGAGGATTGCCGCGCCTGCAGCCTCGCACAAAACGGTGAAGATAACTACCGAGCGCACAAGGTTTTTAGCGTCGCCAAGTGTCATTGAGCCGATGCTCTCTTTAAGCATCATACGCTGCTTAAGGCTCATCTTCATGCCGAGCAGCCTTACCACGCCGGAAAGGATTGTTACAAAGCCCAGACCGCCTATCTGGATAAGCGATATAATTACAATCTGACCGAATACAGTCCAGTTTGAAAATGTGTCAAAAGGAACAAGTCCCGTAATACAAGCCGCCGAAGTAGCAGTAAACAGTGCATCAATAAATGACGCACCGCCTGTTTTAGAGCTTATGGGCAACAGCAGCAGCCCTGTACCTGCAAGGATAAGCAGGGCAAAGCTGATTGCCGTTATTTTGGGGTATGTAAGGGATTTGTTCTTTGTTCTCATTATGCGTTATCGGGTTTGTAGTTCGGGATATACTTCATAAGTATGCCCCTTACGTTTTCGTCATTGATGTCGGAAAGTTCAGCCAGCATCTTTTCAAATTCTTCCGTGTCGATATCCTGCGGCTGGGTGACGTAAATCTTCTCATTAGCCGTTTTTTCTCTTGTGGCAAGCTCGCTTTCCATAGCAAGCTCTTCGTACAGCTTTTCGCCGGGGCGAAGCCCTGTGATTTCAATACCGATTTCGTCAACCGTGTAGCCTGAAAGCTGAATCAGATTTACAGCCAGATCCATAATCTTAACCGGCTCGCCCATATCGAGCACAAACACCTCGCCGCCCTTTGCAAGACCGCCTGCCTGGCACACAAGCTGCGCCGCTTCGGGGATAGTCATAAAGTAGCGTGTGATGTCCTTGTGCGTAACCTTTACGGGACCGCCGTTTTCAATCTGCTTTTTGAAAATCGGAATAACCGAGCCGTGCGAGCCAAGCACGTTGCCGAAACGCACTGCGGCGTATTCCGTGTTATCACTGAATTTATCCATATACTGCACAATAATTTCCGTAATTCGTTTTGTGCAGCCCATTACGTTTGTGGGGTTAACAGCCTTGTCGGTTGAGAGGATAACCATCTTCGGCACCTTGAACTCGTCTGCGATAAGCGCAACGTTGTATGTGCCGAAAACGTTGTTTTTAACTGCCTCGCACGGGCTGTCCTCCATAAGCGGAACGTGCTTGTGCGCCGCTGCGTGGAACACAACGTCGGGGTGGAATTCACCAAACACCTCGCGCAGCCTGTCCATATCGCGAACCGAGCCGATACGCACCTGAATGTCAATAACGTCGCCGTATTTTTCTTTAAGGTCGTTTTGCAGTTCGTAAGCACAGTTTTCGTATATATCAAAAATTACAATCGTTTTGGGGTCGTAACGCGCAACCTGCGTGCAGAGCTCTGCGCCGATTGAACCGCCGCCGCCCGTAACAAGCACGGTTTTGCCAATAAGATAGCGGCAGACCTTTTTGTCAAGCTTAACTTCGGGGCGCGAAAGCAGGTCGGCAATGTCAACCTTACGGATTCGCCTGTTGCCGCCCTCCTCAAACATCTCTGTAATCGAGGGGCTGATTTTAACCTTGGCGCCTGTCTGCATAGCGAGGTCAAGCAGTTCCTTCTGCTTTTTCTGCGGGGCAGAGGGAAGCGAGAGGATAACTGTGTCAATCTTGTACTTGCGCACCATTTCCGGTATTTTGCTGCAGGAACCCACAACCTTAACGCCGTTAATAACCTTTTTGTATTTAGACGGGTTATCGTCAAGCGCAATGATGGGTTTGCCGTCTTTGTAAGCGTCGTTACGCAGGGTTTCAATAACAAAGTTACCCATAAAGCCTGCGCCCACAATCATAACGCGCGGATGCTCTGTGCTTCTGTCAACATTGCTGAAAGCCACCGCTCTGCGCAGAATTCTGTAGCCAAAGCGTATGCCGACGATAAACGCCGCGTCGATAACGATGCCGAATATATAGCGCCAGAAGGCGATATGCGCGTTGTAGTGAAGCAGCTGCTCGAACACGAGCCTGTCCATCAGCATCAGCATACCCATATCCACGGTTGCCGCAGCAACGCCGCGCACAAATTCATCCGAGCCTGCAAAACTCCACACGCTGCGGTACAAGCCAAACGAGTAGTGTATTGCCACAACGAGTGCAGCCATCACAATAAAATGCAGGTATGAAAATGCGAGTTCGGTATATGTGGTAACGATAAACGCCTTTGTGTCCGTCATTGCGATTGCAAGGTTTGCAACGAAGAACAGAGCGATGTCAACTATACCGAGGCTGATTTTTTTCAGCGTGGCGGAAAATCGACTGTCGCGGTATTTTACTTTTTCAATAGCTTCAAGTTCCTGTTCAGGATTATGTATTTCTTTTCCCATTACATCACCAAATAAGTAGTGAACTAATTATAATACAATAAGACTATAATAGCAACTCTTATTCACTTTCTTTGGTATCCTTTTTTTTGCGGATGGCGGAGGCAATCGTTTTTACGATGCCGATGATGCCCGCAAGTACTGCCGTTGTGCCGATAATCGCTGCAGGGTAAATAAAGTACTTTGAGTGGTCAATAAGCTTGTCTGCGTTAATGCCGACGTCGTTGAGCTTTTGCATAACCGTCTTTTCGCTAAGCGGTTCCGTGGTTTCCAGTTCAACGCTGTCAGGCGTGTGCTGGGTTACGTTAACGCTCGCTTCGGTAACGGTGAAGTCGCACTGCTTGTAGATTTCGTCATTTGCGCAAACAACAACTGTTGCCTTGCCTTCGCCGGTAGCGGTGATAACGCCTGCTTCGGAAATCTCGATTATATTTTCCTCGTCGCAGAAGTAGCCGACTACCGCCTGTGCACCCTTCGGCTCAATCGTGTAGTCAAGGTTTACGCTGTCGCCAACCTCAAGGTCTGTGGTGGAAGCGTGAAGCTTCATATCCTTTGCAATAATTCGCTTTGTTGTGGTTGTAGTCTTTTTCGGCTTTTTCTTTGTGGTCGATTCCTCTGTTGTTGAGGTGTCGTCGCTGCTTGACGTTGTAGTCTGTTCCTGCGGGGTCTGCGCCTGAGTGGTGGTCTTTTTCTTTTTCGACTTCCTCTTGCTGCTCTTGGTAGCCGCCTGCTTGGTTTTCTGCTGCTGTGTGGTAGCCTTGGTGGTCTGCACAGGTGCTGCCTTGCCGTTTGACAGGCTTTCCCAATTAGGACGGCCGTAGCCCATAACGGAAGCGGAACTCATGCTGTACGAGCAAGCCCTAACCATTTTGCGGTTGTTACCCTCAATCGTGTAAACCGTGCCGCCCGAGGTGTAATTGACAATTCCGACGTGCTGCGCCGAGCCGTTGTGACTCCAGTCGAAGAAGATTAAGTCGCCCTTTTTAGGCGAGTAGCCTGAAGCACGGGAATGGTATTCGCCCCTGTTCTGGAACCAGCTTATCATCGAGTTGCAGTTACCGCCGCTCGGGATGATAACGGAATACATCTTTACGCCAAGTTTTTCACCTGCTTTGTGGAAGCACCAGAGCACAAAGGTGGTGCACCATGCGCCCTGCCAGCCGTACCATTCGCCGTACTTGGTGTAGTAGCCGTTGCCTGTATAGCCGATTTCGTTACTTGCAATCGACAAAACTGTGTTTTGCATCTGCGATGTCGTAACAGCCGAAGCAGTCATGGACACCGGCGTCATGAATATAATGACGCTCAGAATAATCGCTATTGCCTTTTTTGTAAATGTCTTCATAATAAAACTTTCCTTTAATTGTTACACAATAATCTCAAAAGTTACAATATTGTTACAAAGCCCATTATACATAAAATATAATAAAAATCAAGTCCTAATATTTATATATTAACAAATTTAAAGATGTGTAAATATTATCTTGATAAGATTTTTTATTTGTGATATAAAATAAATATAACTGCATAAGGAGAAAAACTATGCTTAAAAATACTGAACTTAAACACGTTACACCCGAAGAGGTTAACGTTGACAGCAGTGCTATAACTGCCTTTTTAAAAGAGATTACGGATAAAGGGCTCGGGCTGCAGAGCTTTACCGTTGTGCGCCACGACAAGGTGTGCGCGCAGGGCTTTTTTGCACCGTACGCAGCCGAGTATCCGCACGTGCTGTATTCAATGAGCAAAAGCCTTACATCCACTGCAGTGGGCTTTGCAGTTGATGAGGGACTGGTTAAGCTTGACGATAAAGTGGTTGACTTTTTCCCCGAATATAAGCTGCTCACAAAAGCGCCGCACAACAGGCAGCTCACTGTTAAAATGCTGCTTACAATGCGCAGCGACAAGCTTATTACCCCGTTTGAGGAAAAGGGCAAGACCGACTGGATAAGGCTGTTTTTTGCAGCGCCGTTTATGCTTAAGCCGGACAGCAAGTTCAACTATGTAAGCGAAAACACGTTTATGCTTTCCGCAATCGTTAAAAAGGTTACGGGCATGAGCGCGCTCGATTATCTTGATAAAAAGATGTTCCAGCCTCTTGGTATTGAAAAGCCGTTCTGGGAATCGGACGGCAAGGGCAACAGCGCAGGCGGCTGGGGCTGCTATATGAAGAGCGAGGATTTGGCAAAGTTTTTCCTGCCCTATATTCACGACGGCAAGTGGATTGACGGCACGCAGTTAATTCCGCAGTACTGGGTTAAGGAAGCGCTTAAAAAGCAGACAGATTCCGTGCACGACGGCACGCCTGATATCCGCAATGGCTACGGCTATCAGTTCTGGAAAAACCCTGTTGCAAACTCGTTCCGCGCGGACGGACTTTTCGGTCAGCGCTGCTTTATGTTCCCCGATTACGACGCGCTTGTTGTGCTTAACTGCGGCGAGGCGGAGGACTACAAGGTAATGGAAGTTTTCTGGAAATACTTCCCGATGTGCTTTAAGAGCGAGGATGTTGAGGAAAACAAGGAATCCGTTGATGAGATGAACGCAAAAATCGCTTCCCTCTCAATGCCGAAGCTTGAAGTTAAGCCGCGCAACACCGCTATGGAAAAGCAGATTGAGGGCCGCGAGATTGATTGCAAAACAAACGAATTCACCTCGGTTGTTACCATCACAACAACGCAGATGCTGTTTAACAAGCCGGGCAAACTCAATATGATGAAGTTCACCTTCGGCGAAAATTCGCTGACCTTCAACTGGCGCGAAAAGGAATATGTCAACACGATTGAAGCAGGTATGGACGGCGAACTGCGTATGAGCGAAATCAGGCTTGGCGACCTGCATTTCCACGCATTTTCGCAGGCTGCATGGCAGGAGGACGGCTCGCTCAAACTCTGGATTCGCCCCGTTGAAAGCGCGCACGAAAGACGCTTTACTTTCTACTTTGAGGGCGACACGGTAAGGGTTGTTAACGAGGCTATGCCGACCTTCCCCGACCTCACGGTTTACTACTTCAACTTCGTTGGTCTGCCGCTTAAAACGCACCTCGGCGAAGAGGGCGTGCGCAGGACGGTATCCGATGTTGGCGGACTGTTCATTGAGCCTGACTTTACCGGCTCGTTCTCGTCGTAAACCTAAAAATATTGCTGCTTAACAGCTGTGTTTCAGCTCTCCTTCAAGGGGAGCTGATTTTTTTGTTCCTTTTGCGGGGGTAGGGGGAGGGTAGCAGTTGATTTTTCGGTTTCAATCTTGTATAATAACGTATAAATCATATTTGTGAGGTGCCATATGAGTTTTGCAGATGATTTAAAAAACGAAGTAAAGGAATATGAAAAGCACAAGAAGGACATTGTTTTCCATCCGCCATACGAAACCGTCAGGTGCTTGAAAAAACTGCTTACCGAGGCAGCCAAGCAAGGGAAATACCAAACCGAAAACGGTGTGAATATTATCACCGGCTCAATTCGGTTTTGTACGGGATGCAATATAGAAGACGATACGGTGGCTAACTCAACGATTGTTACACTTGACAATCAGGGCGGAGAGCGGCACGTGGAGCATTCTCGGCTTGTGAAAGCCGTTGTGGCGCAAAACGACCCCTTTTTAAAACTGATTGGCGTAGATTTGTGCCGTGATGTAGTACAGCGTCGCAGCGAATTGGACCGCAAAATGCACGATTTTGATATTTGGCGGTATCATTACGGAAAAGTGGATAAAGCGGATGTGACGGAGCGCTACACGGCATTGTATACGCAGTTTTTGACGGCGGAGCTCGGCGAAACCTTTACTATCACCGAGGCGGGAAATCCCTTGGTTGATAATCGCGAGTACGACAGAAATTCATTCTGTAAGCTTGCAAATAGAACAATGCGCTTTCGTTTTACGTATACGCTTGACTGAGTGCACTACCCCATACAGCCGCAATATGGCTACACACTAACTAACACAAACAACCCCCGACGGACGTCGGGGGTTGTTGCTATTCTATGACCTGATATGTTTCATCCACCCAATACGCTTTCACGTCCGGATAGCGCTGCAGTAGCTTTTTGCCCTCGTCCAGCGGCAGGATAAACAGCGCGGTGGAAAGCGCATCGGCAAGTGCCGAGTCGTTGCAAATCACGCTTACAGACGAAAAATTCTCTGCGGGCATAAGCGTTTTGGGGTTAATTATGTGGCAGTAACGCTTGCCGTCTACCTCGTAGCAGCGCTGGTAATCGCCGCTTGTAACAACCGATTCGTCGCTGATTTTCAGCGTTTCAAGCGCTTCGGTTGAGTTGGGATTCGGGTTTTCAATCTGCACGTTCCACTTGGAATTGTCGGGCTTTAAGCCGTATGCCGTAACGTTGCCGCCGAGGTTAATCAGCGCGCCGTCCCACAGGTTTTGCTTTGCGTATTCGGTCGCTTTCTGCGCCGCGTAGCCCTTGGCAATTGCGCCCACATCAAGCTTTAAATCCTTGTCCTTAAAGTACACGGTCTGCGCTTTTTCGTCAAGCACAAGGTCGTTTATGTCGGTGTGTTCTGCCGCTTTTTTAAGCAGCGATATCTCGGGCACGCGCGTGCCTTCGTCGCGGTATTCGTGCCAGATTTGCAGCACGCTGCCGAGGCAGATGTTGACTGCGCCGTGCGTTATGCCGTAAACCTCTTTGCCGAACTTAAGCAGGTCAATTGTGTCGCTGTCGACCTTGACGGGGGAAGTGCCTGCATTGTCGTTAACGTCCTTAAGGCTTGTAATACCGTCGTACGATTTGTAGATGTCAAACAGCTTGTTGTACCGCACAAGCATACTGTGCAATTCGTTGTAATGCACCTCAAAAGTGTCTGCATCCGTGTCGTAAGCCACGATGTTTGACGCTGTGTCAAACACGTCCAGAAAGCTTTTTTCAAAGCGTTTTAACCCTCCGCTACAAGAGCAGAGGGTTAATGTAAGTGATATGCAGATGATGAGTGAGAGTATCTTTTTCATAATTATGAATTATGAGTTATGAATTATAATTCTTCGCGAAAGTTAGTATTTTTTGATTATCTTAACCGGGCATTTTTCTGCGCAGAGTCCGCAGGCGGTGCACTTGCTCTGGTCGATGCGGGCAATGTTATTTTCAAACACAATTGCGTCGCTCGGGCAGTTCCTTGCGCACATTCCGCAGCCTATGCAGCCTGCTGTACAGGCGTTCTTAACGTCCTTGCCGCGCGAGCAGGATGAACACTGCACACGGTATTTTGACTTTGCAGGAATAATCTCAATCAGGTTGTGCGGGCATACCTTAAGGCACTTGCCGCAGGCGATGCAAAGGTTCTCGTCCACAACAGCCTTTTTGTTGATAATACGGATTGCGCCTTTGTCGCACACCTTAACGCACGTGCCGAAGCCAAGGCAGCCGTACTTGCAGGCGTATGGGCTTGAACCCGGCATTTTTGCAGCGTATACGCAGCTGTCAATGCCAAAGTAGTTGTAGTCGCTTTCGCGTTTTTCGCTTGTGCCGTCGCACTTAACGTAGGCAACCTTGCGTTCCATTTCGCCGACTTCCTGCCCCATAATCGCAGCAATTTTCTGCGCAACGGGCATACCGCCGACAGGGCAGGCGCTTACGGGCGCGTTACCCTCTGCAATGGCTTTTGCAAGTGCGTCGCAGCCTGCAAAGCCGCAGCCGCCGCAGTTTGAACCGGGAAGCTCTTCACGCACGGCAATTTCTTTTTCATCCACGTCGATGTGGAAAACCTTTTCTGCAATACTGAGCACAACGCCGATGATAACGCCGATAATGCAAAGTACCACAACAGCAGTAATAATAGCGTTTATATTCATTGCGGCACCCCCTTAAGCAATCGCGCTGAGCGCGGAAAAGCCGTAAAAGGCGATGGACATCAGGCACGCAGTCATAAGCACTGCAGGTGTGCCTTTAAATGATTCGGGGAAGTCGTTAAGCTCTGTTCTTTCACGCACGCCTGCCATAATAACGATAGCGATGCAAAAGCCCACAGCCGTGCCGAAGCCCGAAATTACGCTTGTAAGGAAGTTATATTCGCTCTGCACATTTGTAAGCGCAACGCCGAGCACTGCGCAGTTTGTGGTGATGAGCGGAAGGAACACGCCGAGCGCTTTGTAAAGCGACGGGGAAGCCTTTTTGAGGAACAGCTCAACAAGCTGAACAAGGAACGCGATTACCATAATAAACGCGATTGTTTTGAGGTATGTAAGGTTAAACTTTTCAAGCACATAGGTGTAAAGCAGGCTTGAAACAGCGGATGCGATTGTAATTACGAAGATTACCGCGCCGCCCATACCTGCAGCGGTTTTAACGTTGCGCGAAACGCCGAGGAACGGGCAAATACCGAGGAACTGGCTGAGTACAACGTTGTTGATAAGCGCGGTGGTTATAAGAATCAAAAACAGATTACTCGACATTTGCTTCCACCTCCTTATCGTTTGCCTTTACGTGGCGGTTTGCGCCTTTGAGCTTAAGCTTGTTCTGCAATGCGCACAGCAGCGCGAGGATAAAGAACGCGCCAGGTGCCATTACGAAGATTGAAATAGGCTCATATGATTTTGGCATAACCTGTGCGCCGAAGATTGTACCGTTGCCGATAAGCTCGCGCACAAGGCCGATGATTGTAAGACCGATTGTAAAACCGATACCGATGCCGATACCGTCGAAAATCGACAGGATAGGACCGTTTTTGGATGCGTAGGATTCCGCTCTGCCGAGGATAATGCAGTTAACAACGATAAGCGGAATGTAGATGCCCAGGCTGTCGTAAAGCGAGTTTACATAAGCGTGCATCAGCATCTCAACTATCGTTACAAACGATGCGATGATTATAATATAGATAGGTACTCTGACGCTGTCCGGAATAACCTTGCGAAGCAGCGAAATGAGCAGGTTCGACATAATAAGTACCACCATTGTGGCAAGTCCCATACCGAGTCCGTTTTTAGCGCTTGTTGTTACGGCAAGCGTCGGGCACATACCGAGCATCAGAACGAAGGTCGGGTTTTCCTTGATAATGCCGTTGTACAGTCTTTCAATTGCTCCCTTCATTCTATCACTCTCCCTTCAGACACGAATTGTAGAACGCAATTGCGGCGTTAGTAGCCTCTGTAACTGCATTCGATGTGATTGTAGCGCCGCTGATGGCGTCAATCTGGTTGCCTGTTGCGCCGCCGCCTTTAACGAACTCAATGTTTTCGTTTGCGGTTTTGCCTTTAAACTGCTCAGCAAAAGCCGGATCCTCCTTAGCCTTTGCGCCAAGACCTGCGGTTTCGCTGTGCTTGATTACGTTAAAGCCTGTGATGTTGCCGTCCATATCAATACCAACGGCAATCTGTACCTCGCCGCCGTAGCCGCTTTTTGAGGTTGCTGCGATAACGTAGCCGATTTTTTCATCGCCCCTGAGAGCCGACATTGCGTGGTTGATAACGCAGGTTGTGATATCTGCGTCTGCAAGTGCCTTTTCGCCCTTTTCGGCGATTTCATTTTCTTTCATAATCTCTTCAAAACCTGTCGCTTCAGACATAACGGTTTTGTAAACCTCGTTCCTTGCGTTAATTTCCGCAAGTGCAATCGGGTCCTTTGTAACCTGATTAACAACTGCGAGCAGCAGCACGGCAACGAGAGTTATTGCGAAAATCGAAACAACGTTTTTAATCATACCTGATTTTTGTTTACTCATCTGCCTTGCCCCCTCTCTTCTTCTGCGGGCTGAACGGAAGGAATGCGGAAATACCCTTGTCGCCATGCGCAATAGTAATCTTCTTTTCGCCGCCGAACGGATGCGGAACGGTAACTCTTTCAATCAGCGGAACAAGCAGGTTGCCGATGATGATAGCATACGATACGCCCTCCGCCGTTGAGCCGAGCGCTCTGAACAGCGCGGTAAGCAGACCGAGGATGATACCGAACCAGATTTTGCCCTTTTGTGTAATCGGGCTTGTTGCGTAGTCCGTTGCCATAAACACAGCGCCTACAAGCAGACCGCCGGACAGAACCTCGCCAAGCAGGTAGTTTGCTGTAATCTGATCGTGCTTAAACAGACCGATTATAGTAAGGAATCCTATTGTTGAAAGCACATATGTGCAGGGGATTGCAGGTGTGATAACCTTGCGGATTACAAGGTAAACAAAGCCGATAAGCACCGCGATTGCTGAAACCTCGCCTATACAACCGGGGTGTGTGCCGATGAACAGGCTCATAAGGTCAACGCTTTCGCCTGCCTTAAGCTGCGCAAGCGGCGTTGCAGAGGACATACCGTCAACTGCGAAGTCGGTCATTCTGCCTGTGAAGGAAATCATCAGGAAGCAGCGTCCTGCAAGCGCAGGGTTCATAAAGTTCTGACCAAGACCGCCGAACATAAGCTTAACAGGAATAATCGCAAACGCGCTGCCCAGCACTGCCATCCACCACGTTGCCGTGGGCGGCAGGTTAACGGCTAAAATCAAGCCCGTTACAACTGCGCTGTAGTCAAATACGGTTATCGGTTTTTTAATTAAAAATTCAAAGCACGCTTCGCTTGCGACTGCGCTGACAACGCACACCGCAATCAGCATAAGCGCCTTCCAGCCAAACTGCCACACGCCCACGCCGAGAGTCGGCACAAGCGCGATAGCGACATCGCGCATAACAGATTTGGTTGATGTTTTCGCCCTGACGTGAGGGGATACTGATACGTTATACATTAAATTTTCCCCTCCTTACTTATTCTTAGCGGCGGCTTCGCGCACCTGCGCCTTGCCGAGCTTAAACATCTGGGTAAGCGGAATTTTTGCAGGGCATACGAATGAGCAGCAGCCGCACTCAATACATTCCATACCGCTGATTTTTTCAAATCGTTCAAAATCGCCTGCCTTGACGCTCCTGCCCATCATCTGCGGTACAAGCGTCTGCGGGCAAACTGCAACGCATCTGCCGCAGTGTATGCAGGCGGTTTCAATTTTAGCCGCCGCCTCAACATCGTCGCTGCTCATAGCGAGTATTGACGAGGAGGTCTTGATAACAGGCACCTCGAGCGTGCTCATAGCCATACCCATCATAGGGCCGCCGGAGATGAATTTTACAACGCTGTCCTTTGCGCCGCCGCACTGTTCAAGCAGATAGCTGTGACTGATACCAAGCGGAACATCAACGTTCTGCGGCTCGTTTACCGCGTCGCCCGTGATAGTCATAACCTTATGTATCAGCGGCATATTCTTGTAAACCGCTTCATAAATTGCAAAACAGCTTGCCGCGTTTACAACCACAACGCCCTTGTCGGCAGGCAGCATTTTCGAGTTGATTTTTCTGCCCGTGATTGCGTAAATCAGCTGGCGCTCACCGCCCTGCGGATACTTTGTTTTTAACTTGCAGGTGTCAATCCTGTCGTCAATGCGCGCCATACGCTCCATAACGTCAAGCGCGTCCGTCTTGTTATCCTCAATACCGATAATTGCGTGCGCCTTCGGCAACACCTTGAGCAGAGCCTGGATACCTCTGATAATCTCCTCGGGGCGTTCCATCATAAGACGGTAGTCCGATGTGAGATACGGCTCGCACTCTGCGCCGTTGATGATAAGATAGTCAATATCCTCGGCGTTTTTCGGCGAAACCTTAACGCCAGTCGGGAAGCCTGCACCGCCGAGACCGACGATACCTGCGTTTTTAATAACGCCGACAACCTCGTCCGCGGTCATGCCGTCAACGTCGTTTTCGTATCCGTAGTTTTCAGTTGTTTCGTATTCGCCGTCGTTTTCAACAATAATGCTGTCGACCTGCGCGCCGCTGACTACAAGGCGTTTTTCAATGTTCTTTACCGTACCCGAAACCGATGAGTAAATCGGCACGGAGATAAATCCGCCTGCCTCTGCAATCATCTGACCTTTGAGCACCCTGTCACCCTTCTGAACAAGGGGTTTTGCAGGTGCGCCGATGTGCTGCGACAGTGGGAACACCATAACATCCTCGGCGTCAATATTGCGAATCGGCACGTTTGCCGAAAATTCCTTGCCGCCTTTGGGATGTACGCCTCTTCTAAATGTTTTTCTAACACCCATAAGAGCCACTCCTCTTTCTAAAAATAATAATTTATTCAACAATTAATCATTATAACATATTAATTACTTATAAGCAAGTGATACTATTTTAACAAAGTATGTTGATTTATTTATGCAAATGTGTTAAAATATTGATATATATTTGGCAAAAACGGGGGGTTAACCATGGCTGAAAAGGTCAAACCGTATATCGCAGTGTTGCTTATACTCGTATTCCTCGGAATCGGTATGTACGGCGCCTACTATATGTGGTGGGGTCACAGGCATAAAATTCTGTACGACGTTAAGGAGGTTCACGTTGTTCAGGATAAGGAAAATAAGAATATTTACGATATTACATACGATGTTTCCGTTAAGAACTGGTGGTTCGACTTTTCAAAGCACGTCTACAAGCTTGAAGATGATATCAACGGCAGTTATGCCGTATGGGATTTTGACGGCGATACAAATTATTTTACGTCAAGCAACAATAAGACTGACTTCAAAATCAAGGTGCATTTTGATCTTGATACCTACTGGAACGAACCGCTGAGATTAAACGAAAAGCAGCTTGGTATAGAAGCTGTTTCCACCGACACGCTTGAGCAGCGAGTGCTCAGAAATGTGGTTATTTACAGCCAGTTCCAGGCGTATGATAAAGAGGGAAGACCCGATTACGGCGCAACCCTTTATATGCAGGATCAGACAGACGCGGATATTATTTTTGAATAATTGAATAACCGATAATTAAAAGGCTTTCGTTAATGAACTATTGACTAGTTCAGTTAAGAAAGCCTTTTTTGTTAAAGTGTTTTTTCCATTGCTATATGCGGGCAGTGCTGGTCGTAGTATTTTTCGCCGTAAGGCGTGTAACCGATAGACTGGTAAAAGCCCTTTGCACGCATCTGTGAGGAGAGCAGAATCTTTTTTGCGCCCTTCTTTTTTAAATCCTCTTCAACGTATGCCATTATTTTTTGCCCGAGGCGCATATGCCTGTATGGCTTGATAACAGCCATTCTGCCTATGCGGTAAGCCTTGTTCTCTTTGTCATAATACGATCTTGCGCAGCCGATTGGTTTGTCCTTGTCAAACAGCACATAATGAGTTGCGATGTCGTCAATCTCGTCAAATTCATCCTCAAAGTGCTGCTCGTCAACAAATACCGTTTGGCGAACCTGCATAGCTTCGTCGGGGCAGCCGTCTGTGTAGGTTTTAATCACGTAGTCCTTGTCTTTAACGTATGCGTTGATTGCAAGCAGAATCCTCTCGGTGCTCAGGTTATGCACCGTGCATGCCTGGTCAAGCGTTTCGCCTGCAGCGGACGGGCAGCCCATGCAGTTGAGCCCCTGCGCTTCAAGCACCTTTGCGATATCGTCGTCAACGGCAAGAATGTCGCTGATTTTGCTGTTTTTTGTAAACACTGCCTCGCCGCTGAAATCGTTTTTTGCGCGTGCGCCCATAAACAGCACAATGCCCACAAAAACAACGGCAATAATAACCAATACAATTATATCCATAAACTACCTCTTTTCCTCTTTGCTGTCGGACAGAAGCTTCGCTTTTTCCTCTTCCCTGATTCGTTTACGCGCAATTATTCGCAGCTTTTTGTCCGAATGGCGCTCGAATGCGTTCATAATTCCCATAATTACAATCAGCATTGCAAACATAATTATCGCACCGGCGGAGATATCAGTAAGATAGTGCGCGCCGATAATTATGCGCGAAAAGCCTGTTGCAAGCGTGTAACCGAAGCCGAGCAAAAACGCGGGGACAAACAGTTTTGTCGCTTTCTTTGCTTTTGATGCAAGCATAGGCAGCAGCATTGAAAATGCAGCGGCTGCCGTGTGACCGGACGGAAAAGAGTCCGAATTACTGTACACACCGTAATCGTTGCCCGGTTTATACCACGGCGTGTATGCGGTAAAGAACGAGGTTTTTACCCATTCCTTGGGCATATCTGCGTCGCCGCGCGAGGTAACGCCGTTCTGGTCAATCAGTGCGTGCGAGTATGCAACCATTTCCCTGAACCGTACGCGGTGGAAGTGACCTTTAAGCAAGTTGATAACGTCGCTTGCGTGGTATAAAAACAGTCCTGCAATCGCCATAAACTCGAATGCTTTAAGGTGCTTTTTGTCAATCTTCCGCATAAGAATAAGCACAAGCGCTAAAAGCGCCACGCGTGCAACTGTCCACACAATAATTGCAATCACTTTAGGCGCGCCTTTATCCACAAGGATATCCTGCAGATTTCCGCGCCCGGAGGCACTGAAAATGAAGTTTAAAAACTCATTGCTGCCCTGAAATGCGCCATACAAAAACAGTGCATATATAATATGATGTATAATAAATACTATTTTTCTTATTACATTTATATCCCGTATTCTGCTTATAAACGGCAAAAACGACTGGGCAATATCGAGTGCGTCGTCAACCTTGTGGTATGCAGTAAACAGCAGGCTGAACGCAAGCAGCTGAATTGAATACACAGGCAGCATTGAATAGCTTTCCATAAAACGGGCAAAGGTATTCTGGTAGTTGAACATCAATTTGCTGATTTCCAGATCCCTTGTGGTGCCTATGCACATCATAATGCCGAACGTCAGAAAGAACAGTGTGTACATCACCGCTTTTTGAATTGCCAAAGCACGGTTTTTCTTTTCCATATCATCACCGCTCTATATTATAACATTATTTATGTGTTAAATCAATTGCACATATAAAGATTTTGTGCTATAATATTTTTACTATTTTACAGGAGAACTAATATGATTGCTTACGAACAAGTTGAAGATTATATGAAAGAGGTCGGTCTTAAATACATTAAGACGCCCAACGATTTTATTGCAGGACTTGCCGTTAAAACCGATAAGCAGTACGCGCAGGATATGGCGTACGAGCTTAACTCGCGCGGCGAGGGTGCGCCTGTGGATAACAGCCACTTTTACGAACTCAAAAACAGATCGCTCGACGGTTCCGTTTACGTTTCTGCTGCGTTCGACGGCGGCGTGTTCAGGCACATCGGCAACCTTACGATTGACAACGCAGAACTTTTCGGCAGCCGCGTGCTTGACCTCTGCTGCGACTGCGGTATTGTAACGTGCTTTATGGCAAAGCAGTTTCCCGACAAGAGCTTTGTGGGCATAGACATCAATGAAGCTGCTATAGAAAACGCAAAGGAGCTTGCGGCGCGCCTCGGCGTTACGAATGCTGAATTTGTTTGTGCGGACGTGTTTGAACTTGACCTCGGCAAAAAGTTTGACTGCGTTACATCTTTTCGCTCGCTGCTCGACGCGTGCGAGATGACAACGCAGGGTCTGAACTTTGTCGGCTACAGACCGGAGAGGGAAGAGTCGTACAAAAATGCGTTTATGGGATTTGCCAAGACTGTTGCAAATCATCTTGCGGAAAACGGCACGCTCATCAGCGTTGAACGCTACACGGCGGAATACGGCTGGCTCGGCTGGCTTGAGGCGCTTGCGGAGTGCGGCATGAAGTTTGATATTGAAAAGTGCACACAGATGCAGGCGCAGGATATTTCGAGCACAAAGGATTACTCTGTAACCTTTGCCGGCTTCGGTTATGACGGCGAAGCGCTTGACGCATTTAACGGAGTGCTTGCGCGCAAGTTCAAAAGCGGAACGGGTTACGACGGCGGCATGGCAGAGTTTGCCCTTTACTACGACAGCGAAGGCGAGATTGAGTTTACCGATGTAATCAAGGGCAGGCGCACAATCCACCAGTATGCATTTGCCACAGCAAAGAGCGGCAAGAAGATGTACTACGACGCGGCGAACAACAACCGCAAAATCAAATATTATAACGAGAAAAAAGAGGGCAGAATGCGCGAAGATTTTGAATCAAAGCTGAAACTCTACGACGAAGACAAATTTGAAATAAAACAGTACACAAAATGATTATCGAGATCATAATAGACAAACGTTGCGAATATACATTATCAAAGGTGTTTGGACACCGATTTAAATGTAAATTTTTTGTAAATAATCAGCAAGATGTGAATAAATCGGCAAATTCTTTGTGTTAAATATACAAAAACTTTGTTCACAATTTGTTCAAAACTCACGAAAATACTACTTTAAATACGATTTTTATTGTATTTGTATTATTTAACTGTTATAATTTGGTTGTAAAGAGGTGTATAAAACGCCTGCTTACAATACGAATCGGCAGGAGTTTGAAGAGGAATCAAAGCATGATATTCAAAATTATCGTATCTATTATATACGGAATTGCGTTAGGGCTTGTAACGGTTCCACTTTCAAAAAAACTCACGCTATCCAGAACGGAGGACCCTGCAGAAGCGGCTCCTCTGAATAAAACGGGGATAAAAATCCTGTCAGTTGTTCTGGGTCTGGCGGCCTCATTCGGGGTTTCGTTCACAGCCGATTCACCCGACTTGTACATAAGGAATTTGCTTCTGCTAATCCCCATTTTCAGCCTTTCGTTTGTCGATGCTCTGGTTCGCAAAATACCGAACTCGTGCCTGCTGTCAATGTTGGTGATTGAACTGGCATACGTGATTTACCACTGTGTGTCAACAAAATCTATGGAAATTATTCCGAGTATATTTGTAGGATTTTTCGTAGGAATGGTGGTTTGTCTTATCCCCAGCTTACTCAAAATTCCTATGGGTGCAGGTGATATTAAGTACAATGCAGTTATAGGCATTTGCTTGTACGCAACGGGCTATTTTCAAGCAATGATTTTTATGGCACTGTTTGTGGCACTGTATTATGTATACCTTAAAATCACCAAAAAAGGCGGAATGAAAACTATGGCTCCTATGGGTCCGTTCCTGTCAGCGGGAACCGTAATAACGATGTGTTTTTCCGTTTTCAGTTTATTCGACGTAAACATTATGATTTAAAATTAAGGAGAGTAAATAACATGATGTTTTTAAAAGACGAAAACGGTCAGAGCATGGTCGAATATGCGCTTATAGTGGGTACTATTGCAATAGCGGCAGTTATTGTTCTTGTAGCTTTCGGACCTAAAATTCAAGCTATGTTCAGTAAGGCAAATAATGCTGCCGGAGATGCGGATGGTCGCACAAATTAATGATTGATAATAATTAATTAATTAAATAATTATTAAAATTTTTAAGAAGGAGGATTTTGACAATGACATTTCTTAAAGATGAAAACGGTCAGGGCATGGTAGAGTACGCTCTTATCCTTGGTCTCATCGCTATCGTTGCTATCGTTGTTCTTGTAGCTCTTGGTCCGAAGATCAAGTCTCTCTTCAACAAGGCTAACAACGCTGTAGACGACGCTGCATAATTGGCTAAGTAAAAGAAAAAACGGGGGACGGGGCAACCTGTCCCCAATTTTTCCTAAATTTATCACAAAGTTGGTGATAGAGTGAAGAATTGTAAGAAAAAAAGAAAAGAGGAAGGTCAGGCGATGGTTGAATTTGCCTTCGTACTTCCGATATTCCTTCTGCTGGTCATGGGTATCCTTGATTTCGGCTTTCTTTTCTATAACTATATATCAATGGAAAATGCTGCGCGTAACGCTGCGCGTGTCGCGTGCGTGGACTATGAAGATGTAGCGTATGATTCACAGGAGGGCGGTCAGGGTAAAATCATAAAACGTGATTTGCCTTTGCCGAGTGAAAACGCTACGGATAAGGCTGCCTACAGCAGCGCTACTGAGGGTGGAGTGCCTTATTCCGACGGTGAAAAGGAAATCTGTGTGCAGGTGGCGCGTTCAATACAACGTACGGGAATTGATAAAGAAGGTGTTATTGTTACTGTAGAGTATACATACGACACCAGCGAACCCATTGTAAATGAACCTACAACGTGGAAAATCGCAAATCGCTATAACGGCGATGTCAAGGTTACCGTTCAGGGCGACGCGCATGTATTGACACCCGTATTGGGCGTTTCTGCAGATCATATGAAGAAAAAACTGGTTTCTACTTCTACTTTTAAAGTAGAGAAGCAACCGGAAGAGACTTCATAATTAAAAAGCAAATAACAGATTCCGTCCGCAAGTGCGGAATCTTATATATATATTAAAAAATTTAAATCCTGAAAGGATTAGAGTAAGAGAGGGTAAGATTTATGAAAAAAGTTTATTTGATTGCAGTTGTATTCGCACTGCTCGCTATGTTTGCAACGTTTATGTTCGCAAATCAGCTCGACAAAAAGACCACCATTAAGGACACTGAAATTGTTTATGCCGCTGCTCAGGACATTGCGGACAATACGCAAATCACTGAAGAGATGATTGCCGAGGACGCAGGTTACTTTAAGCAGGTTAACGTAATTGAAGGCATGGTAAACGATACGATGATTAAAGACCTTACAGAAATCGTCGGCAAGGTTACGGCTACCACAATTTATACAGATGAGCTGATGAACACAAACAGACTTCTTGATGAAGATTCTCCGGATGTAGGTCTTTCACAAAAGCTTGAAAAAGGTCACGTTGCATATTCGTTCAGCGCCGGTTCTGTTAACGGTGTAGACGGATACATCAGACTTGGCGATACAGTTGACGTTATTGTTTATGAAAAAGATGATAACGGCAAGACCAAGACAAGAGTTGCTTACAAGAATCTTAAGATTCTCAGAGTTTCCAACGCGTCTGCCGATGCAAGTGCAAGCGCAAGCGGAACAGCCATCAGCGACTACGGCACACTTACCGTTGAGGTAACAGAGGCACAGGCGCTTCAGCTTTATGAAATTGAAAGCGACTACACCTTCAAGCTCGTGCTTAACCCGCGTTCACAGACGGCAGAGCAGACCACCAAGGCGGAAACGCAGACCACAAATCAAGAATAAAAACCTGAAAATCGGAGAGTAAGTTTATGGAAAAGATAAATATAGTTGTTTGTTCAAATGATACAGAATACAAGGTTGCCCTTAAAAACAAGCTTGTAGATGAAAATTTTGCCATTATCGGCTATTCGGATATTGAACCCGGTGCAAAAGTAAGAGTTCAGGGTTTCGTTCCCGATATCGTTGCCTTCCTTGTTGACAGCTACGATATCAATCCTCAGTTTACGGATTTCATCGAGGATATGAACCTTTCTGCAATCGGTGCGGTTCCGGTTATCCTTACTGACAAGGTAACTGTTGACATCGTTAATATGGCTGCGCAGGCAGGCGTTAAGCAGGTTCTTGACATCAATATTGACGGCAAAGAGTTCTGCAGCACGATGGACAGACTTGTTACAAAAGAAAGAAAGTTCAATTCTGACACAGGTAGTGAGAAGAGAACTCGTTCGACTGTTTACGGCTTTTTCAGCGGTAAGGGCGGCGTAGGCAAAACAACCATCGCTGCAAACGTTGCAGTTGAACTTGCCACAAGAGGTAAAAAGACTCTTCTTATTGACCTTGACCTTCAGTTTGGCGACGCTGATATGGCGCTCGATCTTACCCCCACTGAAACAATTGTTGATATTTCAAGAGACGGCAACGGCGTTTCAATCGACAACCTGACTACTTGCTGCACATCACATCCGTCAGGTCTTTCGCTTCTTGCTTCGCCTCCGTCACCCGAACTTGCTGAATATGTTACAAGCAAGGCGGTAAAATCAATTATCGATGTAGCAAGAAATTACTTTGAGTACATACTTATCGATTGTGGCTGTGCGCTGACAGACCCGGTTATCACCGCTATCGAAAGCTCGGACGTTATCTTTACAGTTAACGACGTCAACATCCTTTCGCTCAAGAGAGCAAAGGTTTGCCTCAACGTTATTCAGCAGCTTAACCAGAAGGATAAGGCTCGTCTTCTTATCAACAAAAACGTTAAGAAGAATAACGTTACTATCCAGGACTTTGAAAATCTTCTCGGTATTCCGGCATACTCTGTTATTTCAAGCGACTTCAAAACCGTAAACTCGTCGCTTAACAACGGTCAGCCGGTTACCACTTACAAACCGCGTTCACCTATCGCAAGGGACATTGTTGAACTTGTTGACAAGATGGTTCTTGAAAGAGAAGGCAAGGTTGAACATGCAAAGAAATCGAGGAGGGCCGCTAAATAATGGGACTTCTTGACAGATACGGTTCTATTGAGGAGGCTAACGCCCCTCAGGAGCAGGAGGAAGAAAGAGGCGCCATAAGAGCCACTAAACTCCAGAGCGAAGATCCGTTTGCCGAAACTAAAACGGCAATCCACAACGCAATAGTAGAAAAACAGATTTCCGAAAACGTTGCCATTACCGATGACGGTATGCGCGCAATGATTAAGGAATATGTCGAAAAGCCGGAATACGGTATTCCGCGTATTGACCGTACCGCAGTTGCGGAAGAGCTTTTTGACGATATTATGGGTTACGGTCCTATTCAGCCGCTTGTAAACAGCGATGAATACAGTGAAATTATGGTTAACGGACCGTACCAGGTTTACGCAGAGCAGAGAGGTAAAATCGTTCTTACCGACATTCAGTTTAAAGACACGATGCACCTTATGCAGATTATCGACCGAATTGTTACAAAGGTCGGCCGTCACGTTGATGAAGCCAGCCCGATGGTTGACGCCAGACTTCCCGACGGTTCCCGTGTAAACGTAATTATTCCGCCTGTGTCGCTTGTAGGTCCTGTACTTACAATCCGTAAGTTCAGTAAAAAGCTGATTACTGCACAGACGCTTATCGCGCTCGGTTCTGCCAACCACAAAATGCTGGCGTTCCTTGAAGCTGCGGTTAAAGGTAAACTTAACATTATCGTATCCGGCGGTACCGGTTCAGGTAAAACAACGCTTCTTAACATACTTTCCGGCTACATTCCCGATGACGAGCGTATCGTCACCATTGAGGACTCTGCCGAAGTACAGCTTAAGCAGGAGCACGTTATCACACTTGAAAGCCGTCCTGCAAACATGGAAGGCAAAGGTCGTATCAGTATCAGAGACCTTGTTGTAAACGCCCTTCGTATGAGACCTGACAGAATCATCGTAGGTGAGGTTCGTTCCGACGAAACACTTGACATGCTTCAGGCTATGAACACAGGTCACGACGGCTCGCTTACCACAATCCACGCCAACTCACCGCGAGATTCCGTATCCCGTATTGAAACGATGGTTATGATGTCAGGTTCCGAGCTGCCGTCAAAGGCTATCAGGGACCAGGTTGCATCGGCTATCAACATCATCGTTCAGCAGGCTCGTCTCAGAGACGGTACAAGAAAGATTGTTTCCATTTCCGAGATTGTCGGTATGGAAGGCGACGTAATCCGTATGCAGGAAATCTTTGCTTACGAAACAAGCGGTGAAATGGATACCGACGGTAAGTTCAAGGGTGAATTCAAGGCAACCGGCATTGTGCCGAAGTGCATTGACAAAATAAGAGAGAACGGAGTGATTGTAAGCAATGACTGGTTCAATTCTTAGTATTATCGTACTGTCTTTAACGTTTGCGCTTCTGGCGTTTGCACTTGCGTTTATTGTTATCTCTGCGATTTCGGCAGATAAAATTGCTGCTGAAAAACGTCTTGAAGAGCTTAACAAAAACGAAGGCGACGGTGACGATGTTGCTCTTGTAAAAAATGAGAGCAAGACGCGAAGAAACAGAAGAGAGCGCCAAAGGCAGCACAGCAGATTTGACGAAAAAGTCGGCAACGCGATTTATAAGCAATTGCAGTCGGCGGACATCAAAATGCGCCCTGAGGAATTTTTGATTGTATGGTTACTCGTTGCTTTCTTCCCGGGTGCGATTACCGTAGTATTTACGGGCAACGTTATTCTTACGCTTATCCTCATAGTGGGCGGCGCGGTTGCACCGATTATCTATGTAAAGAGTAAGCAAAAATCGCGTGTAAAGAAGTTTGAAGAACAGCTTTGTGACGCACTTATGATTTGCTGCTCGTGCCTGCGTTCAGGTCTTAGCTTTAACCAGGCTATGGAAACTATTTCAAAAGATATGGACGCGCCTATTTCTACCGAATTTGCAACTGTTGTAAAAGAGGTAAATATGGGTTACTCAATGGATGAAGCGCTTGAGAACCTTGGAACAAGAATCAAGAGCAGATACGTTGACCTTATGGTTTCCGCTGTACTTGTACAGAGGCAGACCGGTGGTAACCTGTCGCATATTCTTGAAAATATTTCGGACACAATCCGTGAACGTATGAAGCTGAAAAGACAGCTCAAAACATCCGTATCATCAGGTAAGATGTCAGGTATCATCGTTGGCGCAATGCCTGTAGTTATTCTCGGTATGTTTACGCTTATCAGTTACGACTTTGTATCTGTGCTTTACACAGACCCGAAGGGTAACATCCTGCTTGCGATTGCAGCGGGACTTGAGGGTATGGCGTTTGCGTTCATCAAGAAAATCACAACGGTTAAAATGTAAGGAGGGGTTAGTTATATGAAAGTCTGGATTCCCGTACTGGTTATAACATATGCTCTGTTTGCATTTGGACTGGTAATTATTCTTCTTTCCCGCAGGGGTACGGAAGAGGATAACAACTTCCGCCGTAAGCAGGCACTCGGTAAAGAGACGGTTAAGGCGGACTACAAAAACGTTGACACATCGTTTTACGACCGTGTTATCAAGCCTATGCTTGACAAAATCAATAACACGGAACGTTATGGCGAAAACGCCACAAAATCAGAAAGACAAAAGAAAAACAGAGAGCTTCTCGGCGCGAAGCTCCGCAAGGCAGGTCTGCACCTGTCGGCGGCAAACTTTACATTTTTCAAAACGGCATTTACTGCTGTAGTAATTGTCCTGTCCATCGGTATCAGTTTAGTATTTTTCCTGTACCAGATGGTTAAACCGGCGCTGTTTATAGTTGTCGGCGGTATAGTGTTTGCTGTAATCGCACCTGATTTGTACCTTACGCTTAAGGTTAAAAAGCATCAGGAAGCAATCAAAATGCAGCTTGCAGATACTATCGACCTTATGAGCGTTTGTATGGAAGCGGGTCTTAGCTTTGATGCTTCGCTTGTAAAAATTGCAGAGCGAATGGAAGGTCCGCTTATCGACGAGCTTATGACTGTATTCAGGCAGGTTCAGCTCGGTAAAAACAGAAACGACGCGTTAAAAGGAATTGCAGACGCGTCCGATGTTAACGAGCTCAAGACATTTGTTTCGGCTGTAACGCAGGCTAACCAGCTTGGTATCCCGATTACAAACGTACTTGAGGCGCAGGCTGAACAGCTCAGAATGAACAAGAGTGAGGAAATCAAGGAGGTTGCCTCAAAGGTTCCCACAAAGATGACTATCCCCACGGTAATCTTCATTCTTCCGGCGATTATTCTTATCATTTTAGGTCCCGTAATATTCTCGGTTATCGAGAGTGTAGGTCCTATGTTTGGCGGATAAAAAAATGAAAATACTGAAACTCAAAAAAAATGACGAAATATTAATCAGCGAAGTTGAGGACGCGTCTTCATTCTTCAGAAGGTTCATGGGGCTTATGTACCGCAAGGAAATGGCAGACGACCACGGACTTTTGCTGACGCCGTGTAACGAAATACACACCTTCGGTATGCGGTTTGATATTGACACGGTTGCCTTGTCAAAGGATGGGGAAGTACTTTTTATTGACAAGGCAGTGCCGCCGCGTAAAGCACGCAAAAAGGTTAAAGGCGGCTATCAGATGCTTGAACTCAATTCCGGCATCTGCGACAAGCTCGGCATTGCAGTCGGCGACGTGCTGACGTTTGTTGAGTAAAAAATTTGAAAGGACAGTCACTATGGCAGACGATGTAATTAAAAGAGAAGACATTATCGGTGCAGCTTCAAAGTCCTACGATTTTGATAAGGTTTTGCGCGGATATGATCCAAGGCAGGTAGACGAAGTTATCGCAAATCTGCAAAAAACAAACAAGAGCGCTACGGAAATTTTTGACCAGCGCATTGTTGACCTTAAGAACAAAAACGAAATGCTCAATTACGAGCTTGATCAGGCTAAGCAGGAAGCGGACAGAATGCGCAACCTGTTTAATCAGTGCAAGGAGGAGAGGGACGCCCTTTCCGCAAAACTTGCAAAGGCTGACCGCAAGGTAGTTGTGCCTGCAGATAACACAGAGGAAGTTAAAGCGCTTGAAGAAAAACTGCAGAAAGCGCTCACAAAAAACAGACTCCTGCAGGACGACAACAGAAAACTTGAGGAACAGAACCGCGATCTTCAGCGTGACGTTGCACACCTCACCAAGAAGGTTGACAAGAACAGAAACAAAATTAACGACCTTGAGGGTAAGGTTGAATCAGGTATCTCTGATGACGAGAGCAAAAAGTATTCGGAAATTGCACAGGTTTACGAAAGTGCAATTGACAAGGCGGAAGATTTGATTTACCGTCTGCAGACTGAATTCTCACTTGCGCACTCTAAAGCAGAGGATATTAAGAAGTAACATATATTAATAGTATTAATATATAATATTAATTAGCACAAGGGGGCGTTAGCCTTGAAAAAGTTGAGAAAATGTATGAAGGAGAGCGGCGCAATCGCAGTAATGACGGCAGTTATGCTGACCGTCTTGCTTGGCTTTACTGCACTTAGCATAGACATCGGTTTGCACCACTATCTGGGCGCAAAGCTGCAAAATGCGGCAGACGCAGCGGCTACTGCAGTCGGACAGAAAATTGAGTCCGATGAAGGTAGTCTTGATAAGTGCGCCTATGAGTATCTTGCTAAAAACGGATATGACTACAAAGGCAAGTACAAGGACAAGATCACGGCGGATGTTAAGATTAAAGGCGTTGTTAACGGCGCGTTTTATGAATCCACCAGTGAGTCCGATGACTATCTTGACTATACCCTTGTTAAGGTTACGGTCGACGTTGATGACAGTACCCTTTTTGCAAACGCACTCGGCATCAGTTCCCTTCATTTAAGGAAGGTATCTTACGTTATAGTTAAGCCAAATTATGACGGTATGCCGGAGGCACTTAAATACAGTATCTTTGCAGGCGCTGAAATGGGCGACAAAGACTCAAGCGCCGACGAGAATAACGTATATATCGACGCACAAAACCCCGCAATGGATATTCAGGGCAGTACCGGCGCAGGTTCGGGGGAAACTGCTTTATCGTCTGTTGTTGCCGTTGCAGAAAACACAATTAACGGCGTAAATGACTTTGTTCAGAACTTAAAAGGCTGGATGAATGATACATTCGGCACAAGCTTTTCACAGGATTATAACAAACTCGTAAACATCAACCTTTCAGAAGCGATAATGAATAACGACGCGCACTCAAACGCGAATATTCTTATCGGTGTTCAGGCGCTCAACGCAGCGCGTTCAAAAGATAACGACTATGACGGCACTTCGGTAGAAGCGGCGAAAACCGACCCCGATTATAACTACGTTCAGAATACGGACGACAGGTATAACGGACTTACGGACGCCGACGATTACGGCATGGTTCACTTCTCCGCAGTTGATACTATCGACTTCGGTTATTCCCGCTATGCTCAGCAAAGGGCAAACGCTGCAACCCAGGCAGCGCAGGCAAATAATATTTTTGACAAAGCGGGCAACGCAATTAACTGGGCTCTCTACAATTATCTTGATAATCAACCTGAACAGACCCGTGTTTACGTTCAAAACCAGCAGAAAACGCAGGTTGTTCAGCACGTAATTAATATTCTTAATGAAATTGATTTAGATTCCTGCACATCTTCGGGCTCTAACGCGCTTTGCTCAAGTGCGCTGGACGACAATCTCGGTAAATTTGAAATTGCTGCAAAGCGCTATTTCAAAGAGAATAATGCCGTTTCCGAAACTATTCAGAGCAAGGTTCTTGCGCAGGAACTCAACCTTACATTTGACAGCACAAACAAAACGCTTACTCTTGCTTCACAGGAATCCATCGTTTACAGAGTTAACCAGAAAGTATCTGCGCAGTACCTTGACGCGTACTCGTCGCTTGAGGTTGAAGGTAACGATGCAGAGGAAGTGAGAAAAGGCAGATTTGACATGCTCGTTGAAGAGCTTGGCTCAAATCACGACCAAGAGTATAAAACCGACCAGCAGTCGTCAAGCGGCTTTGTATTCCAGGGCACAGCGGATAAAGACGGCGGCTCAATCGGCGATAACCAGACTGAAAATATTACACTTCAGCGTTACGAAAAGGATAACCAGAACGTTCCGAAAGGAACCGAAGGCGCAACCCTTAAATACACCTACAGCCTGCACGTAACAGGTAATAAGGTTAACAGAAATACGGATAACGTTAACAACGCGTCCTACCAGGGTTCTTCTACCGAAGCGGAGAGAACAAGGACGAATATCGGCGCGAAGTACGCTATTGTAAGAACGTTTAAGGAAAAGAGCGATTACATTGATATGCCTAACCTTGCACCGTTCTTTACGCGTCAGATTAATAAGTCAATCCGTTCGGCAACCAAAAAGCGCGGCCAGTTTACCGACGGTAAAACCAAGGGCTCGCGTAACGTTCAGGTTGCAGTTCAGCAGGCGAAGAGCGACCTTGAGGAGATTACAGACGAGGTTGAGTATACCGACAGCACGTATTCGGATTCCACCAAGTATACTAACGAGTATTCAAGGAACCTTCTGTTCCAGGACTTCAAGACCAATAAGAGCGACGGTTTAACTACTCTTACCACAAACGAGCAGACGCTCGGCGGCGTAAGTATGTCTAACCATTCGTATAAGGGCTTTGAGCTTTACAACAGCGAGGGCAACCTTAAGACTGCGCTTGAGTTTGTTAACGAGTACGATACTCATAATAAGAACAACAATTGGTTCGGTCACAACAAGGTTAACTATCTTGCAACTCATCAGAAGTTCCAGAACAAGGACGGCACACAGGAAATGAACGCCGTTCAGACCAAGAAGAACGAAATTAAGACTGAATACGCTGACGACGGTGATGAAAACAACAAGTCCTACAAAGAGGAAAAGAAGAGAGTTAACAACGAAATTTCCCTTGTAGATAAATACGCAATCGAAGATATTACAGGCGAGGGCGGCGCAGTTTCCGTAAGTGAAAAGGTACTTGCAACACCTACAAGTCCGCTTGCAACTATCAACGATACAAACGGCATCTTCTTCAAGAGCACGCAAAGCAAGCTCTTCGGCACAGCGAATACGTTTGAAACCGAGCTTAACAGCAATCAGGTAACCGACGCACAGCTTCCTACCGCAGTTCAGGACAGCGAGGTTGCGCTTCCGAGCGTTAGCTCAATGTATTCGGAAACTTCAATCACTGCACCTACAAGTGCATCTGCATTCAGCTATGGCGGTGCAAGCAGCCTGTCAATCCCAGGCGCACCAAGCAGCCCGAATGTTGCGAAAATTAAGTCCGATAGTGAACTTGGTAACTTTAGTGTATCTCCATGGGATATTAACCTTACCGGTAAGGTTGGTAAGCATGGTGAATGGTATTATGAGTTATATAACAATTGCTATTTCAATTATATTGATAACCCATATGATGAGCACTATATTGTGTTCGTTAAAAACAGGGACTATCTAAGCATTATTGTTCCCGAAAATGGCAGGTCTTATGTTAGAGGACGTATTGTTATTAACGGAAGAAGTACTACCGCTGTAACCGGCGGCAGAAGCCTTAATATCAAAAAAGGCGCTACATTATATACGCAGGGTGACATCACAGTTGATTCGGGTAATAACGATACAAATATCAACTTTGGTGATTCAAACGGTGGTGCAAATCTCTACACAGACGGCAATGTTTATATCGGCAACAATTCTAATACAACAGAAACGTTGCATACCAATTCCAAGGTTGAAGTTAAAGGTAAGTTTGAAGTTAACGATAAGCTTACTATGAATTCCGGTGTAAAATTTAAGACCAATAACAATCTTTACAGCGGTTCTACATTCGTATCAAACGGTGCCGAAATTCGTGTAGGCACCAAAATGGAATCAAATGGCACTGCGAGCTTTAACAGCAGTTCCAATGCAAAAATAGTTGATTATCTCACAACAAACGGAAAATTAACGTTTGATAATTCTGACGTACATGTTGGTGACTATGTATATGCTAACGGTGACGTTGAAGTTAATAACGCATCATTAGTGACGATCAGTGGCGAAGAAAAGACCACTCAGTCAATTGACGATACTAATTATAATCTTGGACTTCGCACCAACGGCAATATTACAGTTCAGGGCGGCTCAACGCTTAAGGTTAACGGTGATGTTGGTTCTACAGCCGGCAGCAAGAATGTTACTGTTGATACTAACTCAACAATGTGGGTTAATGGTACACTTAAAGTAAGGCAACATCTTACTGTTAATTCAGGCGCAGTTCTTTATGTATCGGGCGATATTATTACTTATAATGATATCACAAATAACGGTACTATTGTTTGCGGCGGCACGGTTACAACACGTTCCGGCTCAATTACAAATAACGGCACTATTAACACATTCAAAATGAGCAGTGCAAGCAAGATTACTAACAACGGCACTCTTACTGCAAGCACAGTTAACGGTGTTGCAGGTAATGTTTCTGCAGGTGGCGATATCGAGATTAACAGCGGTTCTACCACAACGGTTAACGGTAATCTTACTTCGTCTAAAGCTATTATTAATGACAGTACCATTAACTGCGTTGGTACCGTACAGACAGGTGACGGCGACTTAACAAACAAAACAGGTCGCACAATCAGGGCTGGTGCTGTAAGCGTTCTCGGTACAAGTTCACAAGACCGTTGGGTATATAACTACGGTACAATAGAAACAGTAGGCAACTTCTACGTTAACGGTCAGTTGAGAAACAACCTGGCTTGGAATTCTGTAGAAGCAAACGGCACAAAATACGATATACCTACCATGGTTAAAGTCGGCGGTAGCCTTACTACTGACGACAAGGTTATTAACAACCCCGGTACTTCGTATACCAGCGGTGCAAACAATAACCCCGACGCAGTTATCCGTGTTAACGGTAATATGAGCGTTAACGGGGATATTCAGAACAACTATTCAAACAACCCAAGCGGCGCAAGGGCGTTCATCGTTGTAGGCGGCAGACTTACAGGCTCAACGCTCAAAAACTTAGAAAAATCGTTTGTTTATTCAAACGGCGAGATTGCACCTTCGTCAATAGAAAACAGCAACAACTCGCAGATTCGTACAGCTGCTAACATCAATACCGGCGATATCACAAACAGCTCGGGCGGTTACATTTATGCAAGCACCGGCATCAAGGGCGCCACAATCAAGAACTATGCCGCACAGATGTATACGGGCGGCAACCTTGAAGCAACAGGTAACTTCAGTTCAGAGGGCGCAGTAAGGGCATCCGGCAACTTCATTTTTGCAGGCACTGCAACCACTACAAACGCTATCTTTACCTGCGGCGGCGCGGTACAGGGCACAGGCTCAATCACCTGTATTAACCTTGTTGCAAGGTCGGGCATCACAGCTAATTCGCTCACCTTTACCGGCAATGTCAAAACTGACGGCACCGTAACGCTTACAGGCGACCTGTCAATAGGTTCAACATCTAACTTTACTGTTGCAAACGGTAATCTGACAGCTGCTTCAATTACAAATAACAACAGCCTTATTGTTAACGGTAACATCACGGCAACAGGTACTTTAACCAATATGAAAGACCTGTTCTGCTTCGGCAACCTTATTGCAAGAGGCGGTCTGATTAACGGCACAACAAGCTACAGGAACGTATGCATTAAGTGTAAGGGCACCGTCACAGTCGGCAATAACAACGACGCTTACCTTGAAAACTACGGCAAGATGTACGTTGGCAGAGTTACAAACAGCACTAACCCGTCAACTGTTGTATTAACAGTTAACGGCGCAACCATTAACAATGTTGACGGCAATGACAGACGCCGTTCAATCCGCAACTTCGGCGACATCCTTACTGCAGGTTCAGTAAGTGCAAAATCTGTACTTTATTCGTACGGCGGCAACATCTACGTTTACGGCAACATTATAACCTGTAACGACGGTGTCAGCACGCAAAACGGTAACAACCTGCTTGAAGTTAAGGGCAGCACCAGAATTTTTGTACACGGCTGCGTTAAATCGAACGACTCCGGCGCAAAGCGCATCTGGATGTACAATGCAACAGGTAACGACGACGACTCGTCGCCGAACACCGTGCTGAGCATTTTCGGCAACGGTAAGGGCAACAACGACTGCTTTGGCAACACGCTTGAAGCATTTTGCAACAAGCAGCAAGGCTCAACAATATATCTTAATTCAGACCTTTATCTCAGCGGCACAGGCTCGGCTGACGACTCGTGCCTGTACAATGCCGGCAGGCTCTACGTAAACGGCGAAATTGACTGCCCGAATATGAAGAGCGCTTGGCTTGTAGGTTCCTACGATTACGGCAGGACACTTGCACAGGATTACGTTGAAGGCACTTACGAAAACACAACGCCTAAGTACAGCGGTCTTACTTACTGCAAGGGCTGCTTTGACGCACCTAACGCGGTTATCAACGTTGGCGGCAAGCACTTTGTATTTGTTGAAGACGCACTGACCGAAAACTTTGACGGCCATGGAACACTTAACAAGAACATCAATGTTAAGCAGGTTGTAATGTGGGGCGAATCAATGTTCTACGCACCTAACCAGGCAGACATTGCGGACACAATTGATGTTTCCGGTACGGCTATCTTTAACGTACAGAATCAGGTTAACGCTTCCGGTACAAATATTGAGGACGGCAGCGGCGGACAGGTAGTTGCACCTGTTGAGGTTGACATTGTTGAAGGCCAGGCAGCAAATCTGACCGGACTTTCAAACGTTGTATTTAACAGAGATATTACAACCTCGAGCCTTCGCGGTACGCGTGTTGAAATTAAGATTGTCGGCGACCTTGTGGTTAACGGCGCTATCACGCTTACAAGATCAAGACTTATTGTAACGGGCGTTATCAGATGCCAGTCGATGACTCTTAACGCGTCCAAGGTTAACTGCGGCAGCACGCTTACTGTTGCAAACGGCAGCACAGGCGGCGCCCTGACCATGACAAACGGCTCGAGAATGAACGTTGAAGGCAACCTTGTAAACGTTGGCGCCATCAGCGAAGATAATTCGGGTATGTTTGTACAGGGCGAAATCAGCACAGCCGACTCAATTACTCTTACAAACGGTTCAGGTCTTATCACGCGTAACAGTGTAAAGGACAGCAACAACCATCCTGTTGAGGGTAACCACAACAACAACATTAACCTTGGTGGGGCTACTACTCTTTCCGGCGGCTCAAAGCTGTTTGTAGACGGTAAGCTCAACACCTCGGCAATCACGGTTAACGGCGCGTCAACGCTGTATGCTTACACCGGTGCGTACTTCACAACCACGCCGGCAAATATCAGCATCGACCTTGACGACCACCGCGATAATAACAGTAAGGTATTCCTCGGCGAAGCTAATACGCGCGATGATATCAAGTATAATCTCTACATTAACGGTACGCTTTACCTGCCTAACAAGGATTACGGTAAGAACAGCGACAAGCTGACTACTGTGGATATCCGCAACTACGGTATGGTAATCTGTAACGGTAACATCACTACCGACTGGATTCAGGTTGGCGCTGATTCTACGGCAAGCGGCAAAGCGTTGCTGTTTGTTGCAGGTCGCACCACGCTTAAGAACAGCTGCTCGTACACGAGCTACGGCAGACTGTGGGCTTACGGCGGCACAGACCTCGGTGCTGCAAGAACCGGCGGTAAGAACGACCCGAACTTCCCGCTTAAAGACGGCGGCGAAATCTACATGGGCGAGATTTACTATAACGGTACAAAGACCGGTACATGGAATTACGGCTATTACGAGGGACACGGTGATGTTTATATCGACGGTAACCTCAATGTAACAAATTATTCCGATAACAGCGACAACAAGGTTGGTAACCGCGGTACAGCTATGTATATTAAGAGCGGTATGACCTATGTTAGCGGTAATGTAACGCTTTGCAACGACAATGCATTCCGTTCTATGGAAGGTGCAGGTTTAGTTTGTCAGAAAGACTTTAAGGTTGGCTGTACAATCTGGAACTTTGGTAAGCTGCACATTTACGGCGGCTTCACCATGGATAACAGTGCGGAATATATTACTGATAACAAAGACACAAAGTCAAAGCCTTATGAAGGCTGGTCGTTTAGAAACGGTTGGGAAGAAGGCAGAACGGACGCTTCATTTATCGCATATAACTACGGTAACAAGGGCGGACTGTGTACATTCAAGGGCTACTTCAAGAATGCCGGCAGCTTCCAGATGAACTACGGCTTGAGCGTTGAAGGCTATACGTCTCAAACAGGAATGTACGGCGACTATGCATTTGTCGGCTATGCAGGCTCAGACACGCAATTCTCGGGTGAGTTCCGTTGTAACGGTAACCGCTTCTTCAACAAGTGGAACACATCCTACGGCTGCGACGGCAGATTGACATATTCAGAAATAGCGTTTAACTGCGGTCAGATGTATGTTGGCGGAGACCTTATTAACGGCGGTTTGGATAATAATAATTATCAGGATTTCTCTATCCGTAAAGGTAGCGACGCACGTGATAATGGTGTTGGATGGCTTAACATTAACGGTTCGGATTCACGTTCATTCGCATTTATGAATGGTGGTTACAAAGTTAACGGCGACACCTCCAGCAATAACGGTGAAGGTCATATCTTTAAGAATGCGTTACTCTTTGTCGGCGGTAATTTGCAGCTTGGTGACTATGAGTCGCAAAAGAAAGCGGGTACTTTGCTGAACGAAGGTACAATCTATACTCGTGGTAACTGTAAGGTTTATTCTTACGGTGGTGGCGAAACCTTTGATAGTGGTCCTGCATTCTATATGACCGCAATTATGGCAACAGAAAATTCTAACACCTTTATCGGTGGCGAATGCTATAGCGGTGCCGCTCTGGCGACAGGAAAGAACAGTATCTTTATTTGCGACGGCGACCTGCGAGCAAAACGACCGCTCAAAGTAAATATGTGGTTTAGGTATTATCATGCAGGCGGTACAGCAGGTAACGTATTGTCTTACTTTGAAGATGAACAGTACAAGGGTAAAGGCTGGCTCGGCTCAAATGACGACGGTTACAGAGCATGCTATATGCGTGTAGGCGGAAGTGTTTATGCAAACATTGAAGGTCGTGACCTTGAAAACTCGGCTGTTACAAACTTCCTTGGTGACCTTGTACCTTACGACCACTCGCGTGATATCGATATTCAGTCTAACGCAAATATTATTATTGGCGGCGGCTTCTACTGCCCGCAGAAGCTCTACTTAAAGCAGAATGTTAAAATGATTCTGTGCGGTCAGGGCAACGGTATCTATGATAATAACGGCAACCTTAACTGGAAGGCACGCGGTCTTGACGAGCTTTCAGACCAGAAGAATAATCCGCTTTCCTACGGTCCGGGCGTTACCGATATACTTGTAGGTAACGTTAAGAACCTTGTTAACCTGCTTAACGGCGAAAGATGTACGTTGTTTGCATATATGCTGCTTGATATGAATATCTGCTCTAAACTCGTTGTAAACGGTAACGCATTTGTACGCGATACCTGTAAGATACGAGATATGACAAAGACGTATATCTACGGCGACCTGATTGCCAAGGATTACCTCGAAATAGGTAAGTCGCTTAGTGAAGGCAATGCCGACGCAACCGAAGCACGGCTTGATCAGTACAAAAAGACCACCGAAAACGATACGGATTACTACTTCAGCAACGCAGGTTATATGTACGTTCAGGGCAATATGACCAGTAGCAAGTACACCAAGATTTACGCGTCTACAACCGTCCGGGTCGGCGGTAATATGGAAGCGCAGAATATATCCAACGGTTACATCACGCTACGACACGACGCGCGGCTGTATGTAGGCGGTAATATGAAGGCGCAAACGTCAATCGACGGCGGTGCTTACTCTGAACTGTATGTCGGCGGAAATATGACCGCAACGCTATCCAACATCAAGCTGCGAGATCAGATAACCTGTTATGTCGGCAAGAATATGACTTCACCGACTTATATCGAGCTTGGTAAGTATGACGAAAACTTCTACAGAGGCGTTAAGAGCCAGCGAATTCAGAAGTATCTGAATGAAGCGGGCGACGCTCACGATGATGACCGAATTGACGAAACGGGAACTGTTACTGACGGCGGCGAGTTTGGCTATAACGGCGACGAGCACGAACGTAAGGACAACGAAGTTGCTCCGGGCGCAGGTAACGATAACGATACCGAAACCGAAAACTCTGCAACCGACGACAAGATTGCCGTAAACGATGACGCAGAGCTTGAAAACGACGACAGCGACCTTGCGGTAGGCAGTGAGTTCTACGTTGGCGGTAACATTATTTCGTACACAAGCTATGTCCGTGAATATGCGTACACGCGTACCGTATCCGGCGGAATTGTGCTTGCGCTCACACACATCACACTTCGTCATAACTCAGACCTCTGGGTACTTCCGGAAGTATTTGGCAACACAACTTACCACACAACCGAGTTTGAATATCCGGACGGCTGGAACGATACTCTGTGGTCAACGCTTACAACGACCTTCCAGAAGATAGGCCACGACCTTAAAGAGGACTTTGAGCCTAAACCGGGTAGTATCTACTCGCTCGGTCAGTTGAATATGAACACGAATACGTCTATCTTCGGCACGTACGACACAATGGTATTCGGTCAGACGGTACTGCGTAAGAGCTCGCTTATCTTTGTGGGTCACGACTTCGATTGCTGGGCACCGATTTACAACGTACAGACCGACTTCAGTTCCTGGGATGCATTCTGGGATAGTATGAAGGGTAACATTGGTCTTAGCGAGAATAAGACGTATAAGGGCTTCGATTCATACGACTCAACACAGAACACGTCCAATCCTAAACCGATTGTAATTTATGCGAATAACGAGATTAATGTTGCCACCACGGCAAGAATCCGTTCAACGTACTTTATTGCAAACAGGGGCGACGTAAACTTTACAAACCTTAACTTTGCTTCCGAAACCTCGGAAACAACGCCTAACGATGCAAAACTGCTGCCAAACGCATTTGCATCATATAAGGGCGATGTAAACTTCTACGCACTGCGCGGTGCTTTGGGTGCTTTGATGTACGCACCGCAGGGTGATATTGACCTTGACGGCTTTGCATACGACTTCTACGGCAGTATGGTCGGCGATACGATTGATATTAACACGTTCTATATCAACGTTCACCGCTTCAACAACTGGCGTACTATGGACCTGCATATTGCAAGTGCGGAACAGGTATATATCGTTTCCGAAAAGAAGTATAAGCAATTCCTGGAAAAATACAGTTCTGTAGATTCCTCGTACATCTACGGTTACGAAAAGAATCCTGACCCGAGCATTAACGAATGGGCTCAGCCGTTCTTCCCGGGACTTAAGGACGACGATGAGGATGACACTTCATCTGAAACCGGCACCGGCGAATACGACGACGGATTCACCACACCGTAGCAAAACACAACAAAGGGCAGGCTTGGGACGCCCCAAGCCTGCCCTTAACATTTTTGCGGATAAAAAACAGGGGCAGGATTAACCTGCCTCTGTCTTTATGATGTTGGAGTCAACAAAGTGACATTTCTTATTCTTTCATCAGTGCTTTGTACATCTTGATGTACTCGTTTGCACTCTTGCCCCAGGACATATCGCATTCAAGCGCTCTCTTAACAAGTGCTTCCCAGATGCCCTTGTCGCCGTAGTAAGCGTCAACGCCTCTGTAAATTGCGCCGAGCATATCGTATGCGTCGTATGTCTGGAAGGTGAAGCCGTTGCCTTCGCCGTCGCCGCAGTCGGTGATGGAGTCCTTAAGACCGCCCGTTTCACGAACTATCGGCAGTGTGCCGTAGCGAAGCGATACCATCTGCGAAAGTCCGCACGGTTCGCTCTTACTCGGCATCAGGAACAGGTCTGCGCCTGCATAAATCTTGCGCGCAAGCTCAGGCACAAAGCCAATGCAAATACCAACCTTGTCGGGGTATTTGTCGTGCAGCTCTCTGAAAAAGCTCTCGTACTGCCACTCGCCCGAACCGAGTACAACGTACTGCACGTCGCGCTCCCAAAGGCTCTTTTCAAGCACTTCCTTCATAAGGTCAAAGCCCTTGTGACCTGCAAGTCGGCTAACTATGCCGATAAGCGGAACGTCGGGACGAACAGCCATACCCATCTGCTCCTGCAGAGCCTTTTTGCAGGCTGCCTTTTCCTTAACAAAGTGCTTTGCGTTGTAGTTTGCGGCAATGTTCTTGTCAGTTTCGGGGTTGTAGTTATCTGTGTCGATACCGTTGAGGATACCGCACAGCTTCCAGCTTCTCTGATTGAGAATCGGGTCAAGACCGTGGCTGAACCACGGGTCAAGAATCTCTTTAGCGTATGTCGGCGATACGGTGGTAACTCTGTTAGCGCACTCGATACCTGCCTTCATAAAGTTTACAAGTCCGTCGTACAGAATCAGGTTGTTGTGCTCCGGCGCAATGCCGAGTACGTCGTTCAACAGCTCGTCGCCGTACTTGCCCTGATACTGAATGTTGTGGATTGTGAAAACAGTCTTAATGTTTTCCCAGCCAATCTGGTTTGCGTAATAGCAGCTGTAATACAGCGGGGTAAGCGCGCTCTGCCAGTCGTTACAGTGGATGATGTCCGGCTTCCAGCCGAGGTGCGGAATAATCTCCAGCACGGCTCTTGCGAAGAAAGCAAATCTTTCTGCGTCATCGTAGTGACCGTAAATACCGTCGCGCTTAAAATAATACTGATTGTCAAGGAAGTAATAAATTACTCCGTTGTGCTTTGCCTCAAAAATACCGCAGTACTGCCTGCGCCACGAAACAGGTACGGAGATGGAAGTGATAAACTTCATCTTATCCTTGTATTCCTGCTTGATGGAATCGTAAAGCGGCATTACTACACGGCAGCCGATAAGGCGCTTGCGCAGTGCAACGGGCAGTGAGCCTGCAACGTCGCCGAGTCCGCCTGAAGCCATAAACGGCAGTGCCTCTGAAGCAACATATAATACCTTCATAGTAGTCTCCTTTTTTAATTCGGAATTAGGAGTTCGGAATTAGGAATTACCGGGTCGCTTTGCTCCGATAATATTTAATCGGGTGTGGGCAACGCCCACCGAAAATTCCGCATTCCGCATTCCGAATTCATAATTAGATTCTGGTGTCCTTACTCAGGCTAACAGGGAAGTTCTCCGCGCCTGAAAGCTCAACGCCTGACTTGATGTTTACGTTCTTGTCTGCGATGATGTAGTTAACCTTTGTGTTTTCGCCGATTACGGTGTCCTGCATAAGAATTGAGTTCTTAACAACGGCGCCCTTTTCAACCTTAACGCCTTTGAAGAGGATACTGTTTTCAACTATGCCGTTAATCTCGCAGCCGTCAGCGACAAGCGAGTTTTTAGCCTTTGATTCGTGACCGTAAAGAGTCGGCATATCGTCGCGCTCTTTGGTGTAAATCGGTCTGTCGTTAACAAACAGCTTGTGCTTAACGTCCTTGTTAAGCAGGCTCATCGAAATATCGTAGTAGCTCTGTACGCTGTCAACCGTGCCGATAAAGCAATCGGTTGCGTCGTAAGCGTATGCCTTGCCTGAATTGATGCAGTTCATCAGTATACTTCTCTGGAACGAAACCTCGTTCTTTGAATGAGCAGTTGTGATAAGAGTCTGCAGCAGGTATTTCTTAATAAGAACAATGTTGCAGGAGTAAAATACTTCGCCCTCTGAATCAGGGTCGATTACAGCAGAGTTAATCTTGCCGTCCTCGGCAACGTCGTCCATAACGAGCACGCTGCTCATATTAGCAGGCTTTTTGCCCTTAACGCCAACGATTGTAACAGCCGCGCCCGTTTTTTCATGAGCTTCAAACACCTTTTCAAAATCGATGTTCATAATGTTGTAGCAGTCGCTCATCAGCACCCATTCCTGATTTGACTGGTCAAGGAAATTCATATTGCCGTAAATTGCGTCAATGCGGTTGCCCCACATTGTTGTGTTGCTGAGTGAGTACGGCGGAAGCAGGTAAAGACCGTCAGATTTTCTTGACAGATCCCACGGTTTGCCTGTGCCTACGTGGTCCATAAGCGAGTTGAAGTTTGAATTTGTAACAACGCCTACATTTGAAATCTGGCTTTCAACCATATTTGAAAGAGGGAAGTCAATCAGGCGGTAACGTGAACAAAACGGAACAGAGCCCATTGTTCTCATATTGGTCAGCGACTCAAGCGCTTCCTCGTGAATATTTGCAAAAATTAAACCAAGAACTTTCTTTCCGTTCATATTCTTATACCTCCTCTCCCGATGCTATCATTTCTTTGGGTGCAATCATTTTACCCTCTGTGATTGTTGCGTTTGAGCCGATTACAGCAATGCCCCAGTCCTCGCTGTTTTCAAGCTGCTCGGGGATTTCGCCGACCTGCGCGCCCTTTTCAATAACAGCGTTTTCTGCAATTATTGAATAATAAACCTTTGCGCCTTCTTTAACAACCGCGCCCGGCATAATTACGGAATACTTAACCTCTGCGTCCTTTTCGATAATAACGTCGGGGGACACAACAGAGTAATCAACCATGCCGTTAATCTCGCAGCCTTCGCCGATAGACGAATTTTCAACCACAGCGTCCTCGCCGATGTAGTGAGGCGGTGACATAGGATTGCGAGAGTAAACCTTCCACGTCTTGTCCGAAAGGTCAAGGTCAACATTCGGATTGATAATGTCAAGGTTAGCTTCCCAGAGTGAGTCGATTGTGCCAACGTCTTTCCAGTAGCCCTTGAACGGGAATGCAAACATTCTCTGGTTGTCATTAAGCATTGCAGGAATAATGTTTTTACCAAAGTCGTTTGAAGAATCCGGATTAGCCTCATCCTCGATGAGATACTTGCGAAGTTTGTCCCACGAGAAAACGTAAACGCCCATTGAAGCCTTGTTTGATTTAGGCTCTGCAGGCTTCTCTGCAAATTCGTAAATCTTGTCGTTTTCGTCAGTTGCAAGAATACCGAAACGCGAAGCCTCTTCCCACGGAACCTCAAGCACTGCGATTGTGCAGTCGGCGTCGTTCTTCTTATGGAAGTCAATCATCTTTGCGTAGTTCATCTTGTAAATATGGTCGCCCGAAAGGATAACAACATATTCGGGATCATACTTTTCAATAAACGCAATGTTCTGATAAATTGCATTTGCAGTACCTTTGTACCACTCTGCGCCGCCGATAGCCTCGTAAGGCGAAAGAACGTGCACACCGCCGTTAAGTCTGTCCAGATCCCACGGCTGGCCGTTGCCGAGGTAATCGTTAAGCACAAGCGGCTGGTACTGCGTAAGCACACCTACGGTGTAAATACCACTGTTAACGCAGTTCGAAAGCGGAAAGTCGATTATACGGTAATTGCCGCCGTACGGAACTGCAGGCTTTGCAATGCTCTTGGTAAGAACGCCCAGACGGCTGCCCTGTCCACCAGCAAGAAGCATTGCTACAACATCTGTTTTGTGTTTCATATTATGCCTCCAAAATTTTATGTTGATTATTTTTTGCTTTTTGTTTTTGGTTTTTCCTCAACTTTTTTAAGGTACATAGCCGAAAGGCCGTGCAGTTTGAGGTCAATATGCTGATCAAAACCGTGAATCGCCTCTTTCACCGTCTTGTATGTGCCGGTAAGTCTTGGCTTGTCGCCTCCGAATTTTTCAAGCGAGGTGTCAAGCACTACCTTGTACTTGCCCGCCTCGGGCACGCCGATTTTATAGCTTTCAAAGCTGTTCGGCGTCCAGTTGAATACGGCAATAATATCGTCGCCGCTCTTGTTAATACGTCTGAAAGCGATTACGCTGTTGCAGTTATCCTCGCTGGAAATCCACTGGAAACCGTCCCAGCCGTAGTCAATTTCCCAAAGCTCGCTGTGCGCCTTGTAGAACTTGTTAAGCGTTTTTGTAAACTCTTTGAGTTTTGCGTGCTTCTCGTAATCAAGCAGTACCCAGTCAAGTCCCTGTTTGTAGTTCCACTCGATAAACTGACCGAACTCGCTGCCCATAAACAGCAGTTTTTTGCCCGGGTGAGCAAACATATACGCAAGGAACAGACGCATACCGTCAAACTTCATATCGTAGTCGCCGGGCATCTTGTTGAGCAGGCTTGCCTTGCCGTGCACAACCTCGTCGTGGCTGATTGGCAGAACAAAGTTCTCCGAAAAAGCGTAGAAGAAGCTGAACGTAATGCAGTTGTGGTTGCCCTTTCTGAACAGCGGATCCATCGAGGTGTAACGTAGCATATCGTTCATCCAGCCCATATTCCACTTGAAGTTGAAGCCGAGTCCGCCGATATCGGGCGGCATTGTAATCATCGGCCACGCCGTGGATTCCTCTGCAATCATCATAACGCCGGGCTGTTCCTTGAACATCGCCATATTGAGTTTCTGGAAGAACTCAACCGCCTCAAGATTTTCGCGTCCGCCGTTTTTGTTGGGCGACCACTGTCCGTTCTCACGTCCGTAGTCGAGGTAGAGCATTGAAGCAACTGCGTCAACGCGGAGTCCGTCAAAGTGGAACTTCTCCACCCAGAACATCGCCGACGAAATCAGGAAGGACTGCACCTCTTTTTTAGCGTAGTCAAATACGCGCGTGCCCCATTCCTTGTGCTCGCCCTTTTTAAGGTCGCTGTATTCGTAGCAGCACTGTCCGTCAAATTCGTACAGGCCGTGTGCGTCCTTGGGGAAGTGGGCAGGTACCCAGTCGAGGATAACGCCAATGTCGTTTTTGTGGCACTGGTCGATGAAGTACATCAGATCCTCGGGCACGCCGTAGCGCGAGGTTGCGGCAAAGTAGCCTGTAACCTGATAACCCCATGAGCCGTCAAACGGATACTCCGTAATCGGCAGCATCTCGATATGCGTGTAGCCCATATCCTTAACGTACGGTACAAGCTCGTCTGCCATTTCGCGGTAGGTGAGGAAGTTGCCGTCGTCGTGCTGCTTCCACGAGCCGAAGTGCAGCTCGTAGATGTTTACAGGTTTTTCCAGAATGTTGGAATTGCTTTTGCCGTCCTGCCACTTTTTGTCGTGCCAGGTGTAGTCTGAAAGCTCGTAAACCTTTGAACCTGTTGCAGGGCGTGTTTCCTGATGCACGGCATACGGGTCTGCCTTCATCAGTGTTCTGCCGTCTTTTGCCGTGATTGCGTATTTGTAGCAATCATAAACATTGACATTTTCAATAATCGCTTCCCATATTCCGGGGGCAGCGGGCAGACATTGGTGAGCATACATATCCCAGCCGTTGAAGTCGCCTACAACACTGACAGCTTCTGCATTCGGTGCCCATACTCTGAACGCGTATGTGTTCTCTTTTATCTTATGAACACCAAAGAATTCATATGCCTTATAATTTGTTCCGTCGTGAAACAGATACACAGGCAACTGATATTCATCTTTAATCTGAGCCATAGTATTTCTCCTTGTTTTACTCATCATAGAAAAAGCGAAGGTGCTTTTCCCCACTATGATATTACTACATATTAATAATAACAGATAAGGCGCAGCAATTCAAGTACTATTTGGTTATTTTGTTACAAGAATTTTTATAATTATTTATTAATTTGTGCAAAATGACATAAAATCAAAGTCTTTTTTGTGACAGATTAACAAAAGCGATTTTTTGCAAACAATTAATTTTATGTTTATTCACTATTGATAGGTTCAGGCATTGGTGCTATAATATAAAATATTAATTTAACAGGTTTATAAAACTATTGCGGGGAAAATTATGAAGTTTACAAAAATGCACGGCTGCGGCAACGACTACGTTTATTTTGACTGCACCGAAAAAAGTATTGCAGACGAATCCGCTGCGGCGATTAAACTTTCCGACCGTCACTTCGGCATAGGCGGCGACGGAATTATAATCATCAAAAAAGGCACTAATGCTGATTTTGAAATGGTGATGTACAATGCTGACGGCACGCGCGGCGCAATGTGCGGCAACGGCATACGCTGCGTTGCAAAATATGTTTACGACCATCAGCTTACGGACAAAACAAGCATCTCTATCGAGTCCATGGGCGCGGTTAAATATATTGACGTTACGGTGGAAAACGGCGAGGTTGTCAGCGCAAAGGTTGATATGGGCGCACCGTCGCTCAATGCAAAGGACATTCCCGTTATATGCGACAGCGACAGGGCGGTTGATTACCCGATTACCGTTGACGGCACGGAATACAGGATGACCTGCGTTTCAATGGGCAATCCGCACGCGGTTGTGTTCATTGACAAGTCGCCTGAAGAGTTCGACGTTGAGTGCGTCGGCAGGCTGTTTGAAAACAACGCGGTTTTCCCTGACAGAACGAACACGGAATTCATTTTTGTTAAGGACAGGAAGAATCTTGAAATGCGCGTTTGGGAACGCGGCTCGGGCGAAACTCTTGCCTGCGGTACAGGTGCGTGTGCAAGCGCGGTTGCCGCTATCGTTAACGGCTACTGCGATAATGACGTTACGGTTCACCTGCTCGGCGGCGATTTGGAAATCAGCTGGAGCGGTGACGAAAACGAAAGTGTATTTATGACAGGTCCCGCAACCACTGTTTTTGAGGGCGAGATTAATTTAGACTAATTTTAAATTCAGTTAAAAATGTGTTTACACAAGGAGGATATCATTATGACAAAGACAACACAACTTTACGAAGGCAAGGCAAAAAAAGTCTGGGCAACAGAGAACGACGACATCGTTATCGTTGACTACAAGGACGACGCAACTGCTTTCAACGGCGAAAAGAAAGGCACAATCGTAGGCAAGGGCGTTGTTAACAACAAGATGAGCAACTACCTTATGCAGCTTCTTGAAAAGAAGGGCGTGCCGACTCACTTTGTTGAGGAACTTTCCGACAGGGAAACCGCTGTTAAAAAGGTTACTATCGTACCGCTTGAGGTTATTATCCGCAACCGTGCGGCAGGCTCAATCTGCAAGCGCCTCGGTCTTGAAGAGGGTATGGATTTTGTTTGCCCGTCAATCGAATTTTCCTACAAAGACGACGACCTTGGCGATCCGCTGATTAACGGCTACCACGCTGTATCCTGCGGCTTTGCCACACGCGAAGAGGTTGAGCGCATCAAAGAGCTTGCGTTCAAAGTTAATGATGTCCTTAAAGAATATTTTGCCTCAATCGGTGTTGAGCTTATCGACTTCAAGCTTGAATTCGGCAAGACAAGCGACGGCACAATCGTCCTCGCTGACGAAATCAGCCCCGACACCTGCCGTTTCTGGGATATCAACACCCACGAAAAGCTTGACAAAGACCGTTTCCGCCGTGATATGGGCGGCGTTGAGGAAGCGTATGCCGAAATGATGAAGAGAGTGGGACTTGACTAATGGCTAACGACATTTACAATTCACCCTTTGCTGCGCGCTATGCCAGCAAGGAAATGCAGTATATCTATTCACCCGACTTCAAGTTCAAAACATGGCGCAAGCTGTGGATTGCACTTGCGGAGGCAGAGCACGAGCTCGGTCTCGGCGTAACGCAGGAACAGATTGACGAGCTCAAAGCAAACGCCGACAACATCAACTACGACGTTGCAAGAGAGTACGAAAAGAAGTTCCGCCACGACGTTATGAGCCACGTTCACGCTTACGGTGAGCAGTGCCCGAACGCGCGCCCGATTATCCACCTTGGCGCGACTTCGTGCTACGTTGGCGACAACACCGACGTTATCACCATGCGCGAGGCTATGCTGCTTATCAAGAAAAAGCTTGTTAACGCAATTGCGTCTGTTGCAAAGTTTGCAGACGAGTACAAGGATATGCCGTGCCTCGGCTTCACACACTTCCAGCCGGCACAGCCGACGACCGTCGGCAAGCGCGCAACGCTGTGGCTTATGGATCTTGTTATGGATCTTGATGAAGTTAACCATGTGCTTGACACGCTTATGCTGCTTGGCTCAAAGGGCACAACGGGCACGCAGGCTTCTTTCCTTGAACTCTTTGACGGCGACCACGAAAAGTGCAAGGCGCTTGACAGAATTATTGCAGAGAAAATGGGCTTTAAGTCCTGCTTCCCGGTAAGCGGTCAGACCTATGCGCGCAAGCTTGACACAATCGTGTGCAACTGCCTCGGGCTGATTGCACAGTCGTGCTGCAAGTTCTCTAACGACCTGCGCCTGCTGCAGAACCTCAAGGAAATTGAGGAACCGTTTGAGAAGAATCAGATTGGCTCGTCCGCCATGGCTTACAAGCGCAACCCGATGCGCAGCGAGCGTATTGCGTCCCTTTCGCGCTACGTTATGATTGACGCGCTCAATCCTGCTTGGACAGCTTCCGCCCAGTGGTTTGAGAGGACGCTTGACGACTCTGCAAATAAGCGTGTTTCCGTAGCAGAGGCGTTCCTCGCAACCGACGGTATACTTGACCTTTACATCAACGTTACAAGCGGACTTGTGGTTTACCCCAAGGTTATCGAGGCTCGTCTTATGAGCGAGCTGCCGTTTATGGCGACTGAAAATATTATGATGGACGCTGTTAAAAAGGGCGGCGACCGTCAGGAACTGCATGAAAAAATCCGTCAGCACTCAATGGCTGCCGGTGCAGTAGTTAAGGTTGAGGGCGGACAGAACGACCTTGTGGACAGAATTGCCGCAGACCCTGCGTTTATGACGACGAAGGAAGAAATACTTGCAATCCTCAAGCCGCAGAATTTTGTGGGCAGAGCGCCTGAGCAGACTGCGGACTTCCTGAAAGAAGTTGTTAATCCGATACTTGAAGAGAATAAAGACCTCATCGGTCTTGAAGTAGAAATCAACGTTTAAACATTTGGGAGAGTGTTTATAATGAAAAAGCTGTTATGTTTGGTTTTATCAGTAACCGCGCTTATCTGCGCAATTATTCCTGCAGGCACCGTTGCATATGCAAAAGAGCCGATTGTAACCAAAACACTCGATTATTACGACCTTGAAAGATACGACTATGACGGTATCGGGTACGGGTATGAATTTACACTAAAAAAGCCAAGCGCACTGTATGCCACATTTGAACTTGAAGTTGATATGGACATTGTAGGTCATACATATGAAAAACAGCTTAACGGCACAAGCGGTATCTCTGTTACTGTGTTAAGTTATGATAACGACCTTGACGATTACACTGAGTATGACAGTTTCGACTTTAAGCTCGGCAAAAACGATACATACGGTTCGTATTGGTATTACACAGGTGAAGTGTTACCGGCTGATGATTATTTAATAATGATTAGCAGTTTGAAAGATAATATGGTTGCAGAAGCAACAGATTGTAAGTTTAAGTTATACACATATTCGGGCTTTGCAAAAACGGCACAGATGCCAAAGTCGGCAACAGTAAAAGTGGGAGATGAAAAGAAGATTGCTCTTTCAAAATTCTCTCCATCAAACACATATTGTGCTGCAAAATGGAGCATAAGCAACAAAAAAATTGCTAAAATTGTTTATAGAGAAAAGAATCTTGCTTATATCAAAGGTGTTAAAACGGGCAAGTGTACATTAACGGCAACGCTCAAAAATGGTAAAAAGTATACCTGTAAGGTAACTGTTAAGAAGGCTACGCCAAAGTTAAACACTAATTCGTTTGAGATACCTTACGGAAGCTCAAAAACGCTTAAGCTTAAGAACACAAAAAAGAAAGTTATATGGTCTACCTCAAACAGCAAAATCGCCACGGTAAACGCAAAGGGTAAAGTTACCGCAAAGGGTATCGGTAAGTGCAAAATTACCGCAACGTGCGGTGGAAAAACGTACACTTGCAAGGTTAAGGTTTATAGGCTGTGGGCTGATTTTACAGCACTTCTTACAGATTACAACACGCGCAACAATTACTTTGTTGTAAAGTTTAAGAATTACGGTAAAAAAGCGCTTACTATACAGTCCAACGGTGCGTACTGTATGGATGTTGACTATAAGTCATACGACCGAAAACTACATCTTTCAGGCAACAAAAATATTACGATAAAGCCGAATGAAACAAAAACGGTAAGGTTTTATGTTATAGGCAACACAACGTGGCCTGATTATGAGGATTTTACCGTCAGATACTATTTCAAGTATAACGGCGCAAAATATCTCGGCTCGGTTTGGTCAACTGATTCAACCCATAAGCACGGAAAGAATTGGTACGCAACCTATTGGTACGAGCAAGATATTTATAATTTAAGAGGTGAGGATTATATTTAACCTCACATAAAAAGCAATTCAAAAACATTCAGGAGTGAATTATATAAATGAAAAAGATAATAAGTATATTATTATCGATTATAGCAATTATCAGCGCGGTGCTACCGGTTAGCACCGTTGCTTATGCTAAAGACCCGATTAAAACAAAAACAATTTCATATTCTGATTTTAAAACGCACAACGACCTTGTGGGCAAGGACGGCTTCCGCTACAACTTTACGCTTGAAAATGAGGGCGCGGTTTATGCTGAATTTGACCTCAGCATTAACGAAAAGTTTGTGGGCAATTCGTATGCAAACAAGCTCGACGGCAAAAACGGTATTAAGTTTTATATTATCAGTAACGACGGCGAGGATGCACCGCAGATTGTAGAAACGGCGGATATTTTCCTCGGCAAAAACAAACTTACCGAAAGTCGTCTGTTCTGTGTTAAAAAGGCGCTTCCGGCAGGCAAGTACACAGCGTTTGCCGTGCCGAACAGGAACAACTATATTGCACAGATGATGAAGTGCAAAATGCGCCTGTACACGAACTCGGGATTTGCCGAGCAGGCAAAGCTGCCCGAAACCGCTGCAGTTAAGGTTGACGCAGTTAAAAAGCTGTCGCTTACCGCGCTTGCACCTGCGGATACCATCTGCGCGGCAAGCTGGACAACGAGCGACAAAACAGTTGCAAAGATTGTAACCAAGGATAAAAATTTTGCCGAGATTGCAGGCGTTAAGGCGGGCGAATGCGTTATTACCGCCAAGCTCAAAAACGGCACGCAGTACGAATGTGCGGTTACCGTTACAAATCCGGCGCCTAAAATCAGCGAAAAAACGCTTGAAATTGAAAACGCAAGCGCAAAAACTCTCAAGATTCTTTACACAACTAAAAAGGTTACCTGGGAAACCTCTGACAAAAAAATTGCCACCGTTAACGCAAAGGGCAAGGCTACGGCAAAGGGCGTTGGCGAGTGCAAAATCACTGCAAAATGCGGCGGCAAAAAGTACACCTGCAATGTTAAGGTTGTTAAGGCTTTGCCCGATTTTGCAGCAACGCTTGTGGAATACAACAAAAAGGATAATTACTTTGTTGTTAAGTTTAAAAACTACGGCACAAAGCCGCTTACGGTAGTTTCTAAGGGTGCTGCGTGCATGGCGGATAAGGATTCGCAAACGCGCCACCTGTACCTTAAGGGCAACAAAAATGTTGTTATCAAGCCCGGCAAAGCGAAAACGCTTAAGCTGTTTGTAAAGGGCAAAAAGGTTACCTCGAAAATCGGCAAAATCGGCATTATGTACTATTTCCGCTACGGCGGGGAAAAGTATCTTGCCGGCGTGTGGTGCGAGGATTCGTCCTACAAAAACGGCAAAAAGTGGAAGGACACCTACACCTGGGAATGTGATATGTACCGCATCCGCGGACTTGAATACGAAGCATAAAAAAGAGCACGGCAATCGCAATGATTACCGTGCTTTCCTTTTTGTATTATTTTGTTCTGTCGTGCGAGGCTTTAAGCGTTTCGTACGTCTGCAAAACGTATGTGCTCTGCAGGCTTAACGCCGCACTCTTTGACATATGCGAACCCACGTAAATGCTGTAGCTGCCGCTCGATACAACGCAGGTGTTAAACGGCGATGCAAAGCCGCCTGTGATATCCGCCACATAGTAATTCGGCGCCAGGCTCTGGTACTTATTTTTGGATACATCTTTGCCGTTGATTCTGTAAATCTTTTCCTTTGCTTCTTTGTCGTCAGCGTTATTCTCCCAACTGAGTTCGGTTTTGAACTCGTTGCCGTCAAACGACAGCAGTTCGCCCCTGTCGGTATTGCCGCTGTACAGCTGCCAGCCGTTTTCGTTATTAAGCAATTCAAACGCGTAGTAGCCCGAGTGGTGGTTGTACTGCTGCTCATAAATCTTAAGCACGCTGCCGCTGTTGTAGGTGTAAATTGCGTATTCGCCTGCTTCATCGGTGTTTCTCTTGCCGCCGACCACAAGCTCTTCCGTGCCGTCGCCGTTAAAGTCAATAAGGTTCAGGGTGTTAACGCCGCAGACAACGTAAGATTTTTTGTTGTCGGGGTCTTTTTTTACTTTGGGCTTGCCGTATTCGGTCATATACTCGTGTGCGATTTTGTAGTACTGCGAGTACATCGGGTCGATCTTTGAGTGCTGTTTGTCAAGCTCAAGCAGCGCCTGACATTTTTCCGCCATCTGGTTGCTGCCCTGGTAGTCGCCAAGCGACTTAAACAGCTTCAGCGCGCCCTCATAATCTTCCTTTTCCATCAGTGCAATCGCCTTGTTAAAGTTGTGGTCTATGTACTTCTGGCTACATTCCGCGGCGCGCTTTTTACTGTCCTTATATTCGCCGAGCGCATTAAATTTTTCATACGCTTTAAGGTAATCGTAATCTTCGTAGCACGACGCCGCTTCCTTATAATCAATAGCGGTTGCAATAACGTTTTTGTAGTACACAGTGCCGATTATTATAACGCAAAGCACGATTATAAAAATAATCGCAAGCTGCTTTTTATTTTTAATATTTTTAATCATTTCCAAAATCATAAGCGCACCTCTTTAAACCATTATAGCAAAATGAAGCAGACAGTGCAATAAAAATCAAAATTTCGCTTTCTGTCCGAGATGAACGTCAAAAAAATTGGCAATAAGATTGACGTATCATAAGTTTATTCCTGTATTGCTATATATATCCTGCTATGTTATAATAATAAAAATTTCAGCTATCAAGGAGACAAGGGGACATGCCTCAAAAAGGTTCAGACAATGTGCAAAACACAGATTTTATACCTGTTTTCTTTAACGCAGATAACAATTATGCGGTGCAGACTTACATTACTGTTTTTTCAATGATGTATAACTACAAGGGTTCGGCTGATATCAACGCTTACATTCTGTGCCCGGGCGGTTATTCTGAAAAAAATATGGCGCTTATTAATTCCCTCGCCGACAGATTTAATAAGCTAAATATTACAGTGCTGAATATGGACGACAAGTACGATAAAGTGGGGATTTCACAAGCGTATATTTCAAACGCTTCAATGTACAGGCTTGAGATTCCCGATATTGTTGATAATGTGCTTGGTATTCAGATTGACAAGTGTATCTATCTTGACTGTGATTTGGTCGTGGAAGGCGATATTTCAGAACTTTATAACGTAGATATAAGCGGATATTATGTCGGTGGAGTTGCGGACCCCCTGCAGTTTTATAAAAAGTACAGTAAGCACGCGCAAAGAATCGGAATTCCCGACCGCAAGCAGTATATAAACAGCGGCGTTTTGCTGATAAATCTTAAAGAGATTAATGCCGCCCCCGAGGTCAGGGAGAAACTTGAAAAAGCAGGACTCAAAGAAGAGATGCTATACAAAGACCAGGACGCGATTAATTATGCGCTTTACGGCGGAATTAAACTTTTGCCGATAAAGTATAACGCGCAAACTGTTGTAATCACAAAAAAAGACAAAGGCTTTCATAAAATCTACGGCAAAAAGAATATGAAACAGGCGCAGTTAAATCCGCTAATCGTGCATTATATAAGCATATTGAAACCTTGGATTTACACAACAGAATATATGGCGAACAGATGGTGGAGATATGTAAAAATGCAGGACAGAAATATTCGGCGCGAATATATCAAACCGTTTATTAAGGAAAACTGTCGCCTGTCGTTTACGGACACGCTGCTTCTTGCAATCAGGGGCAGGCTCAGAAGCACAGGCCGCTACTATGACTTGCTTGATGAGAAAAATAAATATATTTTGAAAATCAATGAACGCCTGAAAAAATACAATTCATGAAAAACAACCTTCGTTATCGCACCTCGCCTGATAGCGAAGGTTGTTTGCAATAAAAAATGTGCCGTCAGGCACACATCATATGCGCAGCATATTTCATACACAAAGTGTATTTCATATTACGCAGAAATATTTCACTCATTCCGCAGGAATGAATTTCATTGAAAAAACCTTGCTTGTATAACAAGTGAGGTTTTTTCCTGACGGTGGGGCGTCAAAACATACTCCGTGATTAAAGCATTTTGCAACGCAAAATACTAACAATCACTACATATGTTTTTCCTTTCAAATCAAAATTTCGCTTCGCTGCTTTTTGATTTGGTTTTAGTTGTGGCTCATCACCCCAGCCTTTGGCTGCGGTACCGATTTCGCCACCTCTCGCTACAAAACAGTCCACAGGACTGTTTTGCTTAACGCTCAAGTTCTTCTTCAAGCTGCGTAAGCGTTTGCCTTACAATATAGCAGCGGCTCTCTGTATCGAGCGCAATCTGCCTGCCCTCGGTGCGTATGCGCATAATATCGCGTTGCTTAACAAATTCAAGCTTGCCGTCGGAGTATGCCGGAATACTCGAAAACTCTGCCTCGGCAGCGCCTTCAATCGCTTCAATTATCCTGTCGGTAAGCTCGCTCTTTTTGCCCGCGCGGATTGTCACTTCCGGCTCGGTATAAGCACCGTCAATTATCAATTCAACCTTAATTTTATCAGCCATCAATCACACCCCTGTCTGAACTGCTGCTTTAAGAATAACACATTTAGCGTGTAAAATGGTAACAAATTTGATACAAAAACAAATTTAGCTCAAAAAACTGCTAATAATATGTTATTATATATAATTATAGTATCAGTTTGCAGGGGGCGCACCATGGATTTTGAAAAAAGTGCAATTAACGACGCATCGGGTTTTGTTCTGCTGTCGGACTATGTTCCGTCTATCGTGCAGGAAATCCGTTACTATTCAACATACAATTTTATAGGCGACAGGATTGACGGCTACGAGCAGCCCTGCGCAATTATTACCAAGGAGGCTGCGCGTGCGCTCAAATCCGTCAGTAACGAAATGAACGTAAAAGGCTACCGCCTTAAAATCTTTGACGCTTACCGTCCAGCAACCGCGGTTAAGCACTTTGTGCTTTGGGGTATAGAGGATCTGGATCAGCGGATGAAGCCTTTTTTCTACCCCGAGCTTGAAAAGCAGGCGCTTTTTGAACTCGGCTACATAGCAAGCAAGTCGAGCCACAGCCGCGGCAGCACCGTTGACTTAACGCTGCTTGATATGGCAACGGGCAAGGAAGTTGATATGGGCAGCCCGTTTGACTTTTTCAGCGAGGAATCGCACCCCGATTACCGCGGCGTAACCGACGAGCAGTATGCAAACAGAATGCTGCTGCAAAGCGTTATGGTAAAGTACGGATTTGAGCCTATTGACTGCGAGTGGTGGCACTTTACTCTCAAGGACGAGCCGTATCCGTCGACGTATTTTGAATTCCCGGTTACGTCGGAAATGCTAAAACGCTGATTATATTGATAAAAACTGATGACATTCGGCAAAAAATATAGTATAATAAAATATTATACCACAGTATTAGAGGTGTTTTTATGACTGATGTATTTGAAAAAGCAGTATCATTTGCCGCAAGAGCGCACAGAGGGCAAAAGCGCAAGGACGGCAGTATCTATATTCTTCATCCGCTTGAGGTAGCGGTAATCGCAGGCACAATGACTCACGACGAGGACGTTATTGCAGCGGCTGTGCTGCACGACACGGTTGAGGACACAGACGTAACGGCGCAGGATATACTGGATAATTTCGGCGAGCGCATTGCGGAACTTGTAGCGCATGAAACCGAGAATAAGCGCCCCGACCTGCCGCCCGAGCACACGTGGCGAATCCGCAAGGAGGAGAGCCTTGCAGTCCTCAAGGACAGCCCGATTGAAAGCAAAATGCTCTGGGTCAGCGACAAGGTGTCGAATATGCGCTCACTCGTTAAGGATTATGAGGAAGTCGGTGCAGCGGTGTTTGAGCGCTTTAACGAAAAGGACCCGAAGGAACAGCGCTGGTACCACCGCACAGTGCTTGATTACACAAGCGAGCTTGCAGACACAGCGGCTTATAAGGAATACGAATCACTGTTTAACAGAGTATTTGACGATTATAAATAACAGTTATGTTTAAAAAGATTACGGCGTTGCTGATTACGGCTGCAGTTTTTTGCACGCTGTTTCAGTTTACGCTTACGGCACAGGGTGCAAACGGCGGCATAAAGTCCGTTGCACTTTCAAAAGTAACATATGTGTATAACGGCAAGGTTAAAACCCCTGCGGTGGTAGTAACAAACGCAAAGGGCAAAACAGTTAAAAAGTCAAAGCAAACCTATACCGTATCTTACCCGAAGGGCAGGAAGGCGGTAGGCACGTACACCGTTAAAATTAAGTTTTGCGGCGCGTACAAGAGCAAAGGCACGGTAAAAAAGACGTTCAGGGTTATACCACGTGCAACTGCCGTGACTTCGGTTAGCGCGGACAAGAGCAGCTTTACGGTTAAGTGGAAAAAGCTTGTGGCGCAGACCTCGGGCTTTCAGATTTCTTACCATTCAAATAACAGCGCGGCAAAGACTATCACGCAAAAGGGTACGGACAAAGCCGCAAAAAAGATTACTTCGCTTAAAAGCGGAACGACCTATTTTGTAAAAGTAAGGGCGTTTAAGGACGTTACCAAAGGCAAAAAGACAAAGCGTTATTATTCCGTGTGGTCTGCGGAAAAACGCGTCACAACCAAGGCGGATGGACAGCAGGAACCTGCAAAGGACGAGCCTGCGCAGGATGAGCAGGATGAACACGATGAGCCTTTGATTCCTGTGGAACCAAAGCCCGAGTTTGAAGCTGTGCGCACGGCGGATTACTACTATTCCTCGCTTGAGGGCGCTGTGGCAGACGTCAACGCGCAGACTTTTACAGGTGCGGAAACTGCATTTGAAGGCGCAGCCGCTGGCATATGTATGCAGGAGGACGGCGGTGCAAAAATTGTGCTGTTCAGGAATGCGGACGATGTACCAGCTCTCGAAATCAACGAAAACGCAGAACTGTACCTGAACGGCTTTACCCTCACTTTCAGCGAGGCGGCGTACCTTACGTTTGGCAAAAACCTGACTGTTGAAAACGGCACGGTTGCCGTTACAAACGCGGACAGCGCAATCAGCCAAAGCGGCAGCGGCACGCTGTGCGTTACAGGTGTTGATATAAACTCAAAAATCACAAGCACTTCGCTCACCCACAGGGCAGTTAACATAACGGGCAATACTGATATTAAGTATACAAATATAAATATTGACGCGGCGGTTTGCCGCAGCATTACGGGCATTTATGCCTCAAACGCGGCAAAGAGCGTCAGCGTAAAAAATACCAAAATCACCGCAGCGGCAACCAACACGCAGGGGACGGAAATTGACGCAGGCATTAACGCCTACAATTCCGACAGCACGCTGATTGAAAGGGCGAACATCACCATTTCCGTTGGCAATTCGTCGCACACCACCTACGGTATGCGCCTTGCAAATGCCGGAAGCATTGTTATTAACGGCGGCACGTTCTTTTGCGAAAATACTAATGCCGACCTCGGCAACGGCATAATCGTGCCGGAGGGGGCAGGGGATTTAACCGTTAATTCCGGTTCGGGATGTCAGTTCACGGTGTTCGGCAAAAAGCGCGGTATGTCCTCAACGGCGCGGCACACCACCGTTAACGGCGGCGAGTTTTACTCGTACGATATGGCAGGCTACTTTGTGCTTGATTCGGACATCACAAATGCCGTGTTCGCACTTAAAAACAGCGAAAAATATACCACCGTCAAGGGCACGGATACGCTGTGTTTCGGCGGTCCCGCGGCAGGCACAAAGGACGCGGTTATGAACCTGACGGGCTGCTCAATCGCAAAGCCCGAACTACTGTCAGACGGCAGTTATTCTTACAGCGATCAGGCGGTTTACATCGTATCCGACTACGGTTATCATTCGCCGAAGGAAATTAACTTCACCGACTGCACGTTTTACCAGAGCAACTACCATCTGTTCTGGTTTTCGCAGCCGACTGCAACCAATACCTGCTCAACACGGGTTAATGTTATCGGCGGCAAAACGGCGTTTTATAAAAAGAATTTAACGCAGTATACTAAAAACGAAATCAAAGGGCTTGTTGACGTCGGCGGTGCGGAAAACGGCTGGAAGGCGCTTCGCAACAAAAGCACAGACGCAGTAGGCAACACGTTTGTAGGCGCGGGCACACCTGTTGCACCGAGCGCGGACAACGAACTGTATTTAACGGATTCGGCAGGCGTGTACTTTGACAACTCGTTTATATTATAATTACAAGGGGAATATTATGGAAAAAACTATTGCATTAAAAGGCCGCATAGATTCAACAAACGCGGCGCAGACAGAGCAGAAAATTCTTGAGGAAATCGGCGATTTCAATGGTAAGCTTTTAATCGACGCGTCCGAACTTGAGTACATATCAAGCGCAGGTCTGCGCGTGGTTCTTCGTCTTAAAAAGAAGAACGCTCAAACCGAGGTTATCAACTGCAATTCCGAGATTTACGAGATTTTTGATATGACCGGTTTTACCGAGATGATGGATATCTCAAAGGCATATCGAGAACTGTCGGTTGAGGGCTGCGAGGTTATAGGTGAGGGCGCAAACGGTGTTGTTTACCGCACCGACCCCGACACCATTGTTAAGGTTTACAAGAGCCCCGATTCGCTTGAGGAAATTCACAACGAGCGCGAACTCGCGAGGAAGGCGTTTGTTATGGGAATTCCAACCGCTATCCCTTACGACGTTGTTAAGGTTGGCGACTGCTACGGCTCGGTGTTTGAGCTGCTTGACGCAAAGGCGTTTAACAAGCTGCTTGCAGAGGGCGTGCCTGTTGAAAAGCTTGCAAAGGACAGCGTGGATATCCTTAAGACTATGCACTCGACAGAACTCAAGCCGGGCGAGCTTCCGAGCAAGAGGGAGGAGGCAATCGGCTGGGCGGAATTCACCGCAGAGTATCTGCCGGAGGAAATCGGCACAAAGCTTGTTAAGCTCTTCAAAGATATTCCCGAAACCAACACAATGCTGCACGGCGACTACCACATCAAAAACATTATGAACCAGAACGGTGAAAACCTGCTGATTGATATGGACACGCTTGCAATGGGACACCCGATTTTTGAGTTTGCCGCTATTTTTGCTGCGTACAGCGGTTTCAGCTGTGTTGACACAAGTTGCAGCGCAAGGTTCCTGAATATCCAGCCCGAGCAGGCAACGCAGTTCCTTGAGGACACCTTTAAATTCTACTTTGAGGGCGAAAGCGAGGAACGTATTGCAGAGATTGAGCGTATGTCCGCAATCATCTGCTACACACGCATTATGCGCAGGCAAATCAGACGCTTCAGCGTTGACGATCCTGAACATAAAGCTGTTATTGATTTTTGCAAAAACTACCTTATTGAAAACGTGCCGAAAACGGATAAGCTTTACTATTAATCATACAGAATTAGTTTAAGGGGGGTGCGGCATGCATAAACTGAATATTGATGCGAAAAACGAAAATTTGCAGCAGGTTATGGACTTTGTCGACGACCTTCTTGAAAGCGCTGACTGCTCGCTTAAGGTGCAGATGCAGATTGATCTGGCGGTTGAGGAAATTTTTGTTAACATCGCAAACTACGCCTACGGAGGCAAAAGCGGCACGGCGGATATCACCGTTGCAATCGACGGCGGCGAGGTTACAATCACATTTGCAGACAGCGGCACACCGTACAATCCGCTTGCAAAACCGGACCCGGATATAACGCTTTCCGCCGCGCAAAGGCAAATCGGCGGGCTTGGAATTTTCCTTGTTAAAAAGAATATGGATTCTGTGCAATATGAATACAAGGACGGGCAAAACGTTTTTACAATTACAAAAAAGATATAACAAAAACGGGTGCATTTGCACCCGTTTGGTTTTATAATTCGTTGATGTACCTGCAAGCGGCGAGAGCGGCTATTGTGCCGTCCGCTGCAGCGGTAGTCACCTGGCGTATGAACTTGCTGCGGCAGTCGCCTGCAACAAATATGCCGGGTGTTTTTGTTGTGCATTGCTCGTCGGAATCGAAGTAGCCGAAGTCGTTGAGGTCGGCAAGCGCCTTAAACGGCTCGTTCTCGGGGATAAGTCCGATTGCTACGAACAGGCCGTCGCACTTAACGATTTCCTTTGCGCCGTCCTTTTCAATCTCAACGCCTGTGAGCTCGTCGCCGTTTTTGATAAAGCCCGTGATTTTTACACCTGTGTAGGAAACGACGTTGTCGCGTGCAAACAGCACCTGCTGCAATTTTTCCTCACCTGTGAACTGCGGCAAATCCTGCAGCATAATTACGCGGCTGCATTTGTCTGAAAGCAGGATTGCTTCCTGCAATGCAGAGTTGCCGCCGCCTGCAACGCAAACCGTTTTGCCTGTGTAAAAGTCGCCGTCGCAAACCGCGCAAAACGAAATGCCTTCGCCCACAAGCTCGTCTTCGCCCTCAAGCCCGAGCATACGGTGCTTTACACCTGTGGCAATGATAACCGCCTTGCACTCGTAAGCGCCGCCTTCTTCCGTTTTTACGGTTTTTGTGGCGCCGTTATCCTCAATAGCGCAAACGGTTTCAATCTCAAATTCAGCGCCCTGCTCAAGGATTTGGGAAAACAGCTTGTCCGCAAGCTCGTTGCCGCTTATTGAAAGCGAGCCGGGAAAGTTTTCAACTTTCGGCGAATGTGTAATCTGACCGCCGAAGCCTGCCTTTTCAATCACAAGCGCGCTCTTGCCGTTGCGCTGTGCGTACAGCGCCGCAGTCATACCTGCCGGGCCGCCGCCTACAACAATAATATCATACATAGTTAACACCTCATTATGTCAAGAAAATGGGAGGGAAGATTCCCTCCCATTAAATTATTTATTCATTAACCAGCCTTTGATATCCGATACTCCGCGGAATTTTTCAAATTCGTCGCCGTTCGGGATAATAAGAGTGGGTGCCTGCTTGATGCCGAACTTTGCAACAAGGTCGGGCTGCTCGTCAGCGTTGAGCGCTGTGTAAGCGATGCCTGCTTTGTCAAGCAGTGCAGCGGCTGCCTTACAGTTCGGGCAGGTTGCAGTCTTGAACAGGATTACGCCCTGTGCCGCTGCAGTCGGCTCTGCTGTTGCAGTAGCGGCTGCCTCCGGCTCAACGTAGTCAACCGGTGCAGGCTTGGGGCCTGTGTGGGTGAGCTTTGATCTGCCGATGTTGTAAACCTTACGGTCCTTGTATTCCTGTGCCTTACCGTCGTTCCAATTCTGGATAGGTCTGTAGTAGCCTGTGATACGGCTGTTAACCTCTGTTTTTGAACCGCAGATCGGGCAGGTGTACTGCTCGCCTGAAAGGTAGCCGTGGTCCTTACATACGGAGTATGTGGGGGACATTGTGTAGTACGGCAGCTTGTAGTTTTCCGCAATTTTGCGGACAAGGTTAGCTGCAGCCTTCCAATCCGGCAGCTTTTCGCCGAGGAATGCGTGGAATACTGTACCTGATGTGTAAAGCGTCTGCAGGTCGTCCTGAATATCAAGAGCAGAGAAGATATCCTCTGTGTAGCCAACAGGAAGGTGGGACGAGTTTGTGTAGTACGGGTCGCCGTTCATATTAGCAGTGATGATGTCCGGGAAGGCTTCCTTATCGTGCTTTGCAAAGCGGTAGGTTGTGGATTCAGCCGGTGTAGCCTCAAGGTTGTAGAGGTCGCCGTATTTTTCCTGATAATCCGAAAGACGCTCGCGCATATGGTTGAGCACGTCGCGTGCAAAACGCTGTACGCTTTCGTCAGTGAGGTCAGCGCGCAGCCACTTTGCGTTAAGACCAACCTCGTTCATACCGATAAGACCGATGGTTGAGAAGTGGTTTGCAAATGTGCCGAGGTATCTCTTTGTGTAAGGATACAGACCCTGGTCAAGGAGAGTTGTGATAACGGTTCTCTTTGTCTTAAGGCTGCGAGCGGCGATATCCATAAGGTGGTCAAGGCGCTTGTAGAAGTCAGCCTCGTCAGTTGCCTGATATGCGATTCTCGGCAGGTTGATTGTAACAACGCCGATTGAGCCTGTTGATTCGCCTGAGCCGAAGAAGCCGCCTGACTTTTTGCGCAGTTCGCGAAGGTCAAGACGAAGTCTGCAGCACATTGAGCGAACGTCGCTCGGCTCCATATCGGAGTTGATGTAGTTTGAGAAGTACGGTGTGCCGTACTTTGCAGTCATTTCAAACAGAAGCTTGTTGTTCTCCGACTCACTCCAGTCGAAGTTGCGGGTGATTGAGTATGTCGGAATAGGATACTGGAAGCCGCGTCCGTTTGCGTCGCCTTCGATCATAATTTCGATGAAGGCTTTGTTTACCATATCCATTTCCTTCTGGCAGTCGCCGTAGGTGAAGTCCATCTCCTTGCCGCCGATAAGTGCAGGCAGGTTCTTGAGGTCATTTGGTACAACCCAGTCAAGCGTGATGTTGGAAAACGGTGCCTGTGTGCCCCAGCGGCTCGGTGTGTTAACGCCGTAAACGAAGGACTGGATGCACTGCTTAACCTCCTTTTGTGAAAGGTTGTCCACCTTAACGAACGGTGCAAGATATGTGTCAAAAGAGGAGAATGCCTGTGCGCCTGCCCATTCGTTTTGCATAATGCCGAGGAAGTTCACCATCTGGTTGCAGAGGGTGGAAAGGTGGTTGGCAGGTGAAGATGTGATCTTGCCTGTTACGCCGCCGAGACCTTCCTGAATAAGCTGCTTAAGGCTCCAGCCTGCGCAGTAGCCGGTAAGCATTGAAAGGTCGTGAATGTGGATTTCCGCATTTCTGTGAGCCTCTGCGATGTCCTCATCGTAAACCTCGCTGAGCCAGTAGTTAGCGGTGATAGCGCCTGAGTTTGAAAGGATAAGACCGCCTACGGAATAAGTAACGGTTGCATTTTCCTTAACACGCCAGTCGTTAATCTTAAGGTAGTTGTTAACGATTTCCTTGTAGTTGAGCAGGGTTGAGTTGATGTTGCGGACTTTCTCCCTCTGCTTACGGTAGAGAATGTATGCCTTTGCAACGTCTGCGTAGCCTGATTCGGAAAGCACTTTTTCAACGCTGTCCTGAATAGCCTCAACGGAAACCTTGCCGTCCTGAACCTTGCTTTCAAAATCCGCTGTAACGCGAATAGCGATTAAGTCGATGATACTTGGGTGGGATTCTTTACCCTGAGCCTCAAAGGCTTTTGCGATAGCGGCGCTGATTTTGTTTATGTCAAAATCGGTAACGCTGCCGTCTCTCTTAATTACCTGGTACATAAAAAACTCCTCTTACTGTCATAATTTTGTCATTTTTTCCGTGCAAAATGTATTATAACAATAAGAGGTGTGTTTGTCAATATGTTCCGTAAATTTTTAAAAAAAAGTTTTTCAACCACAATATATAGTGATTACTCAACTCCGCGCAATTCGGTGTTTGTTACAAAATTGTGCGCAATTTCGCAGTATTTATGCATTTTTTCAAAGCTCGGGGCAGTCAGATTGCCGTAGGGTACGGAATCTCTGTCCGTAAACCTCTGCAAGAAATAGTGTTTAGCGCCGCGAATCATCTCGCCGATTTTTTCAAAGTCCGCTTCCTCGTGCAGCTCGTCCACAACTGTGGTTCTGAATTCGTAGTCGATACCGCTGTTCATTAATATAGATATACTTTCTTTAATTATATCCATATTAATGTCGTCAAGTCCGCAGGTCAGGGCATACTTTTCCTCGCTGTTTTTGATGTCCATAGCTACGTAGTCCACAATGCCCTCGTCAAGAATAGCCTTGAGCATTTCAGGGTGGTAGCCGTTTGTGTCAAGTTTAACCTTGTAGCCCTCGGCGCGGATTTTGCGTATGAGTTCCGGCAAATCTTTGTGCAGGCAGGGCTCGCCGCCTGTGATTGCCACGCCGTCAATAAGTGCCTTGCGGCTGCGCAGAAATTCAATTAGTTCGCCATCGTCCATAATCGGCTCTGCCGTGCCGTCAATCAGTTCAAAGTTGTGGCAAAACGGGCAGCGGAAATCGCAGCCGCCTAAAAATATTGTGCAGGACACCACGCCGGGGAAGTCCAGCAGCGTCATTTTTTGTATACCGTGTAATTTCATATTGTTCCCTCATTCTATATTGCAGCAAGTATGTGCAGGTTGCGTATTTCGGAATTTTCAATTTTATCGTTTACCGAATACGCGTGCTTTTCAAGGTCGCCGCAGATTGCGTCAGTCAGTTCCTGCTCTGCAAGTTCGTCAATAATGTCGGCGGCTATGCCCTCAATCGCGTAGTATTTTTCCTCTGCGGTTTCGCTGTCGTTACCCGTGGTAAGCAGATATTCCATAATCTCCGCTTCAAGCGACAGCTTCGGCAGCGCGCGAAGCGCACGGAAACACCACTTATAATATGGTTTATATTTATTATTTAATAAAAAGATAGTTTCGCTCGCGCTGTTGACGAACTCGAATACAGCAAGCTGCGCTGCGGCTTCCTCGCCGTGGTCAAGGCAGCGCTTGTAGTTGTACTGCCCCGACTGCGCCATAAGCAGCAGGTTGCCTGCAAGCTTTTTGCGGCGCACGTGCTCGGGGTAAGCGCCAAGCGTTTCGCGTATGCGCGTAACCTCGCCGTAATTGTCAAAAAACACTTCGCCGTTAACGCACTCTGCAAGCGCCTGTTCGGGAACGGTGAGCCATTGTTCCGCAGTAAGGTTGCCGTCAGGTACACCGATTTTTTCCTCAAAAAACTCCGCTGTGCGCAGTACGCCTTTTCGCGCGCCGCCGACGGGCGACATCATTGCGCGCTTAAAGCCCATAAACTCTTTGGGCAGCTTTGCGTATGCGCGCTCAAGCAAAAACGCCGCGCGCCTGTCAACAGTTTCCTCATCTGGCAGGAAGATGCAAAAGCCGGGCTCAAAGTCGTGGTCGGTTGAAATATCATCGTCAAAGCCAAAACATTCCGAGCCGCTGCCGAACAGCCCGACTGCGAGGTAAGGCATAAGGTCGGCAAACTCATTTTCAAGCATAGGCAGACCGTGCTGCTCAAAGTACGCCTTTGATAACTCAAGACCGTTCATAGATTTCCTCCGCCCTTTTGTTAAGTTCGCCTGCGGCAAGGAAGTAGCCGTAGTATGAAAAACTGGGTGCGCACTTTTCGCACACAAAGGCGTAGTAGCCGTTGTGCGGTGCGTTAGTGTTAATCAGCAGGTCGTACGCCTTGTCAAGCAGGTCGCCGATTTTTCCTTCCGCCTGCTCGCCGCCGAGCTGCGCTTCAAGCGCGTCGGCAATATTGAGGTATGTGATAGCCTGCTCAAGGCTGCCGCCGGGTACGTTTGCCATAACGGCAAGCGCCTTGTCGTACAGCGGGTACGCCTCGTCGAATCTGCCCAGCGACACAAGCGTAAGCGCCATATTGTTGTACAGCCCGCCAAGCAGCTCCGGCGACACGTTGTCGCTCGCTTCGTAAATAGCCATAGCCTTTTCAAACAGCGGCACGGCTTTTTCATTCTCGTCAAACGAGTTGTAAGCGGTTGCTATATTAATGTAGGTTGTCGCTGCGCTGATCGAATCGCCGAAATTCATCTCGTCAATCAGTCGCAGTGCCTCCGCCGCGCTCCCAAACGCGCCTTCGCGGTTCGCCGTCTTGCGGAAATGCCCCACAAGCTCACCGCGAATCATAAGTTCGCCGCCCTTGTCGTGACCGAGCTTTGCTTCCTCAAGCCAGTACAGCAGGTGACGTTCCGCGCCTGCATAATCCCTGCGGCTCATATAGTCGTTCATCTTTTCGATTATGCGCCCCTGCGGCACGGGTTTAACCTCGGGCGTAACGCCGTACGGCTCATCGCACAGCACGCAGCGCGGCTCTGCATAATCTTCAGGTGTAAGGTATCCTTTATCCATAATCTTCCTCATATTGTGTATCAAATTATTGTGTTATACAACAGATTGTATATATAATAACCTAAACCGCACCTTGTGTCAATCACAAGATTGCACATTGGCAAAGGAAAACAGACAGATGTGTTGAAATTATCCTTTAACTGTGCTATAATACCCGTGTATTGCATAGGGGGCAAAAATATGAAAAGGGTAATTGCTTTTGCGGTGCTGCTTGCATTGGCGCTTAGCATAGGGCTGGTGGCTTTTGCACAGCAGAATAACGAGCCGCAAACTTCACATACACACGAATATGTAATTACGTCCGTCAGCGGCGGCGAGATTGCGTACACCTGCACTTCGTGCGGTGAGAGTTATTCGGAATATTTTGCAGACTACCTCAACGGCGACGGCGAGATTTACGACGTTAACTACGACGGTATTATAAACGGCAAGGACTACGCATACCTTGCGCAAAACAAAAAAGGCTGGAAACCTGTCGGCAGCGATGACGACTGGGAAGCCTCGCTGGATTTATAACGTAAAAACAAAGGACACGGTGACTACCGTGTCCTTTTTGTTCTTATGCAATTATCAGCGGTTCGTATTGAACGTTGTTGCCTCTTGCGGTAATCGTGTCGCCGATTTCCGTTTTCGCAGCGGCATTGTTCTGCGATTTTGCAGCGGCAAGGTCTCTGCCGTTTACGCGCCCGTCGCCGTTAAGGTCGCAGTTGATAATCTCAACATCTGCGCCGGGGACGGACTCGCCGCTTACCCTCACGGTTATCTGCCTGTCAACCGAAGTGGCGGTGGAAACCGTAAGCGTGTATTCGCCGCTTTCAAGTTTAACTTTGTAAAAACCGTTTTGCGCGCTCGTGGCAGTAACGCCGCTACCGTTAATCTGCGCGCCCTCAACCGCCGCGCCGCTGAAGTTGGTGATATAGCCGCTGACCGTGTAAGCACTCACAAGCTCGCCAAGCAGGGTGTTAAGCTTGCTGACTGCTCTGTCCACCTGCGACTGCGAGGATGCACAGCCGAGCAAATCGGTGTATTCGCCCGCGTACTTCATAAGCCTGTTGTACGAACTGTCGGTGAAGTTGTCGGGGTTAAGGTCGTTTGCGGTGTTAATCACAGCTTCAAGCTGCGTATAGTCAACCGTTTCAAGCTCAGCCGCCGCGCGGTCAAGCGTTGAAATGTACTGCTGCTGCACAGCCGCGCTGTCGTCTGTGTAGGCAGGGTTGTTAAGGTACTCCCATACCGTGCGCTTTGCTGTTTCAAACGTGTTCCAGCTGTCGCTTGAGTAGGCACCTTCGTACAGCTTTTCGTACTCTGTAAGCGCATTTCGCACGCTGCTCTTGTCCACAAGGTTTACGGTAAGGTTTATCTTGTGGTTTACGCTTGCCTTGGGCGATGAGCCCTGAGTCATCGAAACCGTGATAACGTTGTTCGTCACGCGCGATGAACCTGTAACGTAGTAGTCGCGCGAGTTTCCGCCGTTGTTCGGGCTGTCGTCGTACGCGCCGTTTGACGTGTCAACCGTCACCGCGCTGTTACTCGATTCGCCGTAAACGCTTCTGCCCGTGGAATAAATCGCGGACGAGTTGCCGTTCAGCGTGGTAAACGTCCAGGTGAACTTGTACTGACTGCCGTCCCAGTATTCAGCGTGCGGGTCGGATTTATCAATGTAGTAAACAGCGCTCGGCACGGTGCCGTTGGTGATGCTCTGATTTGTGATTCCGATAGAGGAATAATTGTACTTGTATGCACCTGCGTACTTGCCGACTTCGGTGGTAAAGCCCATGCCGTCGGCATTGTCAGCCGTGCAGGAAAATGCAGTCGGGCTTTCTATGTACGCAAAGTCGCCGCTTCCGCCGCTGCCCGTTGAACCGCGCAGACGGGAAATGTGGCACAGCGAACGTTTTTTGCTGCTGGTGTTTACGCAGTTCCACTCTGCAACGTGCGCGTCAAACGGATTGTTCATAACGTAGGTATAAACCGTTTTTTTGTAAATGTTGTCGTCCTTGCGCAGGTACAAAGTCAGCGCCATATCGTCGTTAACGCGGTTAACCCTGCCTTTAAGCAGGTAACCCTTCGACGTGCGCTCCGCGTTAACTTTGCCGTTATCACTTTCAAGCGCGATGAACTCAAAATCGTCGGGGATGTACAGGTACGACTTCTTTTCACTTGCCGTTTTGCCGCTCGAAATAATATTGCCGCTGTACATATAGTTAGCAATGCTGCCCGTGCCGTGCGTGTAAACCACGGGGTCAACCGTGATTTCGCTTATGCTTTCCGGCGCGGTGGTTGCAGGGGTAACCTCGGATTCAGTCAGCTTATCAAGCAGCTGCTTTTGAGTAAGCACCGTGCTGTAAAAGCAGATGTTATCCATATAACATTCCTGCCCCGTCCACTGCCACTCGGCGCCGGACGGCTTTTGCGTTTTGCCGAGGTAGACTTTTTCCGTAGCGGCAAGCTGCTGCAGAATGTTGCCTGCTGATTCGTCAAAGTCGCTCGATTTATTAATCGCGTAGCCAACCTCTGCGCCGTCAACGTAGAACGTGACCTTGTCCGCGCTGTTAACTGTTATTGCAAAGTAGTGCCATCTGTCAAGCTTGTAGTTTGGCGGATTTTCCGCATAATAATCGGCGTATCCGCTGCTGAAAATATGCGCCTGCAGACCTGCGTTTACCGTAAAGTATTGCCACTCTGACGGGCTGTTGATAAACGACATAAATATGCTTGAATCAAAGTAGTCCGCCTGCTCGGTAACCTTTGCGCGGAAGGTGATTGTGGCGCTGTCAAGTTCCTTGCCGTAGTAGGGGTTGTCAATAGTAGCGTAACCCTCGTCGCCTTCTGGCAAAAACAGCACCGTGCCGCGGTCGGCGTCGTTAACAACAGTAGCGTTGCCGTAAAGAGTTGCGCTGCTGTCGCTGATTTCTCCGCCGTCAACGGTAACCTGCTTTTCAAGCGAGGTGTAGCTGTCGGGCGTGTTGACAAATGAGCCTGCGCGGACTTTGCTGCCCCAGACTGTGCGGTTGTTGCCGGTTGCGGTGAATACAAGCGTCCTTTCGCGCGTTCTGGATTCATCGTACTGGTATGTAAACAGTCCCGTGTAGCTGTTGCCGTCAATCGTAAAGTCGGCGTAGCACGAGCCATTGTCCTCACTCCAGGTGCCGATAATGCCCTGCGATTCAAGCTGATGCGCGTCCTCAAAATTGGTTTTTGTGCCGCCGACGTACGAAGCCGCGCCGTAGATTTTGCCGTCCTCTGTCAGCACAATGTGTTGCGTGGGCAGAACTATATCCGAGCCGGAATCGTAGTCGCTTTCGTTAGTGATATGGTAAGTCGTGGTTTTAAGGTCGATGAACTCGTACGCGCCTGCGATTTCGCTTGCAGGGTAGTGGTGGTCGTAATCAACTGTTTCGCCGTAATACTCGTACGGCAGCATAATCGTCCAGTCGTCCTTGGTGCGCACCATCTGGTGCATCTGGTCAAAAAATCCTTCCGACTTGTTGTTAAAACGCACGTGGTACATCTGGAAAAGTTTTTTCACGCCGTCCACGGTTTCGCACAGAACGGAGTCGTGGCCGGGCGACATATACGCAACAGAATTGCAGCCCCATTGGTAGTTGCCTGTCAGCTTAACGCCTGCGTTAACCTGCGTGGGGTCGCTGTCAAGCACGGACAGCAAATCCTGCCCGTTGGCGTCAACGTACGGACCCTCGGGATTCCTGCAGCGCAGCACGCGCAGGTTGTAGCCGCCAAGCGCCGCAAAGCCGCCGTAGGTGATGTACAGGTAGTAGTAATCGGTAACGTGGTCGTAGTAGATAAACGTGCCTTCGCCCGTGAAGTCGGTAGCGTAGTTTGTGTAGTTGATTCGCGTGCCCCAGTACCAGTCGCACTTCCAGTCGTTGTTTGCGTAGTCGTTTTTGCCTGCGTTTGTAGCGGCAACTTCACGCTGATACGATTCCTCATAATCGGGCAGACCCGTCTGCTCGTCCATTGGCAGAATGAACAGGCTGTTGTACGAGCCGTAAATCATCCACAAGTCGCCCTCTTTGTCGTAAAACGTCGTCGGGTCAACGGTGTGCGTTGTGCGGATTGTGTTGTTCCACCAGCTTTTGTCGGTGTATGTTGCGCCCTGCGGACAAACCGACGCGATGTACCGCTGCGAGTTTGACACATTAAACGACGGATTGGTGAACACCATCGGCTGCGGATCCTTGTAAGGACCTTCGATATTGTCGGAATACATAACCCACAGCACGGAGTTGTAGCCGTAATCGGGCAGCACCGAGGTGCAGGAACCGTAAAGCGCCCACTTGTTTATGGCAGGCAGCCAGATTGCGCAGCCTGCCCACATACCCGTTATGTCGCCGTGGTAGCCGAGGTCGTAGGTCAGCATATCGGTAAACTTAACCTTGTTGCCGTTGTCGTCCGTGTAGTTGATAACGGGGTTATTTTCGTCAAAACCGCTTGCGTAGTTGTGCCAGTTAATCAGATCGTCGGAATACGCCACGCCCATATGCGAGCCGAAAATCCACCACCGCTTGCTGACAGCCTGCGCCGCTCTCGGGTCGTTTGCGCCGACCTGCGTGCCGTCTGCGAGCGTGTAACAGGTGATAATCGACGGGTCGTGCACGCCTGCGTGACTTACGGATTTGGTGTTTTTTGTTGTGCTGTCGACAGTAGTGTCGTATATTTCAAAAATATCCTCGTCGGACACAATACCGCTGTAAAAGCGGATGTCGTCCATATAGCAGTCCTGCGAGCCGAAGTAGCCGCCGAGCCCGAGGTTGAGCGAAGTGCCGCTGTCCGCAATAAAGTTAAGAATTTCCGCATACGGGCTGTCGATGTTACCCGACTTCGTGCAGCCGACCTCCGCGCCGTCAACAAACATTCTGATTTGGCTTTGCGTTACGGTAAACGCAAAGTGCTTCCACGCGCCCTTAACGCTGTGCTGGCTGTCTGCCGTGATGTCTGCGTGCCTGTCCGCGCCGTTGATGTTGTAGTTAAGGTACGGGCAGTTGTTGAGCGTAAAGCGAGTTGTGCTGTTGTTGAAGGAAAGGATTGTGTCGTTGTAATCCCACGGCGCGTCGTCGGTGGTTTTAGTCCACAGCATAAACGTTACGCCGTCTGCGGTGTTAACGTCGCTGTACGGATTTTGGGCAACATCAACATAGCTTTCCGCCGCAGGGTCGCCGTTGCCGCTGCCTGTGCCCGCGCCGAAGTACTGGCGCAGAACGTAGCCTCTTTCGCCGTCGCGCATTATCTTCGGCTTCTGCGTGTTGCCGTCGTAGGAACGCGGCGTGAAATCTGCAGGCATACCGTTTTCAAACGTGTACTGCACAAGCAGATTTGCACCGTCAAACGCGCTGAATACAGCCACGCCGGAAAACGTGACTGCAAGCGCAAGAATTATCGAGATTAGCACCTTGAATTTTTTCACAACAGTTCCCCCGATATAATGTAAATAATTACTGTATTTTTATATTAACATTTAATACGAGTTTGTGTCAACATACTCTTTGTGACGCAGCAACTTGACGGCAAGGCGGATTTTTTGTATAATTGATGTGTATTTGTTTGGATTTTTCCAAATTTTACATAAAAACGTCTAATTTTTACAATTGTGCCGCAAGGCGTGTGGGTTGTGGTATTATGCAATTGTCAGAAAGACAGAACAGTTTTAAGGAGAGATATTATGAAAACTAAAAGATTACTCAGCATTTTCCTCGCAATAATTATGATGTTCAGCGCGGCGTGCTCGCTGAATATGACCGCGTTTGCGGAAAAAACGTATACCAACCAGACCGCAGTTAAGCTCTGCACTATCAAAGGCACAATTGACAGCAGCATTACCGCAATCAATACCGAGCGTTTTACAGTAGGTCACTACGGCTGCCTTGAGGTTCATATCACAAGCGACACGGCTATTAACTACTCGCTTACAAAGAATTCATCGGATTCCGACAATCCTGCAATTGTAAAGGCGGACGTAACTAATTCAAGGGCTTACCTCTGGGGCGCGAAAGGCACTTATGTTTTAACGCTTTCAAAGGGCACAAAGTCGTTTGGTAAAACTGCAAATTACATCATCACCGTTTATAACAGAACTCCGCAGACTACTATCAAAAAGATTACTGCAAAGAAAAAGGCTTTAACTCTTACCTGGCAAAAGAAGTCCGGCGTTTCGGGTTATCAGATTCAGTACGCAACTAACAAAAAGTTCACCAAGGCTAAAAAGATTGACATCAAAAACGCCAACACAACAAGCAGAACTATTAAAAAACTCGCCGCTAACAAGAGATATTATGTGAGAATCAGAACCTGCAAGGCTGACGATTCGCACAGGGAATTCAGCAAGTGGTCGGCAGTTAAGACAATCAAAACAAAATAAACGAAAGGGAAGGTCACTGGACCTTCCCTTAATTTTTTGCCTTGTTTATATAGCTGAGTTCCTGCTCGCATTTGGGGCAGGTGCCTATGCATTTGCCCTCAAAAGTACACTCCTCAAATTCCATATCAATACCGTTTTTTGTGCAGTATTCCTTGCGGATGTTTTTAAGGTACCTGCATTTATCCTTGCCGATAATTTTATCGGCTTTTCTTATTTCTATGCCGTTTGCCTCAAACATATTTGCAAGCGCTTCAAGCGTGCTGTTGGGCAGCTCGTCAATGGGCTGATAGGGGATAGCAAGATTTTCATACTGCTTTTCGCACGACTTTCTGTACGGGTGCAGCTCAACCTGCTTTAAGCCATACTTTTGCATAAAATCAATCATCATCCCTGCATTTTTGTACGAGTCGTTAATGCCCGTGATAATCGGATATGTAAGCGTAATCTTATCCGTTTTTTCGGCAAGGTTTGCGATGTTTGATTTTATTACCGTGTTTGAAACGCCTGTAAACAGCTTGTGCTCGTCCTTGTCGGCAAGCTTAAAATCAATAAACCAGCGGTTGATGTACGGCGCAAGATTGTTAACTGTTGCGGCGTCCGCAAAAAGCGAGGTTTCAATATCCGCCTTAACTTTGCCGCCGTACTTTTGCATGAACTCAATAATAAAATCTGCCTGCATCAGCGGCTCGCCGCCCGTAAACGTCACACCGCCGCCCGACGCGTTGTGGTAAATGCTGTCGTAGGCAACTATTTTGTACAACTCATCTGCGGTAAGTTCGCGGTAACTGCCGTTAAACCGTGTGCCGGGGTTGCAGCACCAGCGGCACTTCAGCGGACAGCCGTACAAAAATACAACGGTGCGCACGCCGCTGCCGTCACTGTTAATGCGCAGGCGCTCAATTTTGTGGATTTTGCATTTTGCCATTGTGATTCCTCAGGTAAACAAACCGACGGCAGGTGCCGTCAGTCTGAATACTTTTCTATAACTTCCTCTGCGATTTCCCTGCGTGTTACGCAGCGGTTCATCGCCTCTTTTTCAAGGTAGCGGTGGGCTTCGGGCTCAAGCAGATTTTCCTTGCTTATAAGCAGCCACTTTGCCTTGTTGACAAGGCGGATTTCCTCCATCTTGTCCTCGATTTTTGTCGATTTCTTTTCCGCGCCTGCGATTTTGCGTTTTGCGGTCATCAGCCAGCGCAGGGCGTTGCCCATCGATTGCTTTGACATCGGCTTTGGCAGCGTAAAAACGCCGTGTTCAGCCACTTTTGCGTATACTTCGCCGTGGATTTCGTTTTGTATCAGGTACAGCACAAGCGCGTTGTGCTCGGTGCTGCAGTCAATTGCAAAGCGCACGCCAATGTCGTCTTTAAGCGGCGCGTTTATAATTACAAAATCAAAGCCGCGTTCCGCAACCGCGCGCTGCGCTTCGGCAACCGTGCCGACCTCAACTATCTGCTGAAAGCTGGATTTGGGCAGCATGGACGCCATTGCGCTATGGAAATTTTTGTCCGACGATACAACAAGCACGCTGTACGCCTGTTCTTTAAGCGACATTCTGCCCCTCCTTTCAGCATAAAAAATCTAATCTTTTGCCTTCCCCTCGGGGGAAGATTGAGTTATTTGCAGTAAATCTCGAATATCTTTTTGGGGATGTATTGCTTGATGAAGTCGCTCTTTGCAGCGGCTGCTTTTGCGTCGTCAAGCGACTGCGGAAGAATGTCGAAGCGCGACAGCGTTTCCTCATCCGCGGTGTAAAGGTTAAAGTCCGCAACATACGGCAAATCAACGTTGTTTGTAATGCCGTAAAGTCCCGAGTAAATCATCAGCGCGAATGCGATGTACGGGTTAACCGACGGGTCTGCGCTGCGCAGTTCAGCTCTTTTGTACTGACCGATAGCCGCAGGGATTCGCACAAGCTGCGACCTGTTTTCGCTCGACCAGGAAACATAGCGCGGCGCCTTGTTGTTGCCAAGGCGTGCATAGGATTTTTCCGTCGGGTTAAGGAACACGGTCATATCAACCGCCTTGTCAAGCACGCCTGCAATCATAAACGGCATAATGTTGTCCGTGCCGTCGTCAGCCTTAACGGAAATATTGATGTGGAAGCCGTTGCCGGGCGCGTTGTCAAGCGGCTTTGGCGAAAAGTCGGCAAACAGCCCGTTCCTGTTGGCAACCGTGTTAACGATTGTCTGCAGCGTCATAACATTGTCCGCAGCGGTCAGCGGGTCGGAATAACGGAAGTCGATTTCGTTCTGGCCGGGACCCTCCTCGTGGTGCGAGCTTTCGGGCGCAATGCCCATCTGCTCAAGCGTAAGGCAGATTTCGCGGCGTATGTTTTCGCCCCTGTCAAACGGAGCTAAATCCATATATCCCGCCTTGTCGTACGGGATTTTGGTGGGCTCGTTATTCTCGTCGAGTTTAAACAGATAGAACTCCTGCTCTGCGCCGAAGTAGAACGAATAGCCTGCCTCTTCCGCGTCCTTAACCGCGTTTTTAAGCAGGGTGCGCGTGTCGCACTCAAACGGCGTACCGTCTGGGTAGGTGATAGAGCAGAACATCCTTACAACCTTGCCCTGCTCGGGGCGCCACGGCAGGATGGTCAGCGTGTCCGCGTCGGGGTGCAGCAGCAAATCGGAATGTACCTCGCCGCCGAAGCCCGAAATCGCCGAACCGTCAAGCGCGATGCCGTATCCGAATGCGCGCTCAAGCTCGTCGGCAAGTATGGATATATTCTTTTGCCTGCCCCACACATCGCAGAATGCAAGACGCACAAACTTTACGTCCTCCTCAATACAAAACTGTATAACCTCATCTTTTGTGTAGTTCATATTTTTCCCTCCATAGGCAGCAAGCCTCACCTTGCGCCTTAAAAAAACGTCCATTAACAACGGGCTGACCCCGTGATTAATGAACGCCGTTGCTCAAAATTATAAACTTTTACTATATAAATAATATATATTAACCGCCGCCGTATGTCAAGAAAAACTTGCAAAACGCAATTATAAACTAATTCTAAACTTCCTTAAGTTTTTCTTAAGAAATTGCGACAAATGTATACTTTATTTACCTGATATGGTAAAATGAAACCGAAATAAAAAGGGAGAGTGTACGGCTTTGATTCACATAAGTGTTAATTTGTATGCGTGGTGTTTTATCGCGAGCATAGCGCTCAATTTAATATTTGTTTTTCTTGAAACACGCAAGTACAAAATGCCGCCGCTCAACGGCTTTGCCCTTGTATTCTTTGAGGCAACGGGTATGCTTGTCGGCGCAAAGCTGCTTGCAGCTATGCAGCGCGGCGACTTCAATATAATCAAGGCAGGCTTTTCCTCGCTCGGCGCGCTTGTAGGCGCAATCGCTATGGTCGGTGTTTACTGCGTTATTTTCAAAACAAGCTTTTCGCAGCTTATGTGCGTTGCAATTTTGCCGATGGCGCTGACGTATTCGGTCGGCAAGGTCGGATGCTTCACTGCAGGCTGCTGTTACGGCATACCGTATAACGGTTTTCTCTGTGTCGTTTACGATAACTCAAAATCTGCGCCGAAGGATACTGCGCTGTTTCCTGTGCAGCTTGCGGAAGCGGTGGCGTTCCTGCTGCTGTTCGCAGCGTTTTACCTCTATTACAGAACGCACGAGTTTTCCGCACGGCACATCTGTATATACGTTGCTGTGCTGTCGCTCGTCAAAGGCTCACTTTACTATCTGCGCAACGAATCCATTGCAAAGCCTTTCGGCTCGCACCAGATTATATGTGCGGCGTTACTTGTAATCAGCATAGCGGTATACATTTACATTATTTCAACAGAAAGGGTGAAAAATCGTGAGCAATCTTCAACAGAATTATGATTTCAACTATCAACAGCCGAGCACGCCCGAAGATGAAAAAGTAAGACTGTTAAAAATCCTTTGGATAGTATTTGCTGCGCTCCCTGTCGCATTAATAGTATCAGTAAGGCTGCTTGTAAGATTATTTTCGTTTGATTCGGTTATTGACGCCCTGCCCGAAAACCTGTCTGATATGGTATGGGTTGGTTTATTCTTAATTTTGGGATTATTAATTGTATCCCATCACGTTATTGCAATTGTCGGTAAAATAAAGTACCGATATAATAAAACGGTGCATACTATTTTTGTTGTCGACATGATTATGCTGGCGGTATTAATAGTGATTTTATTAAAAATGGCAGTAGACAATGCGTGCGATATGTGCGATCACTTCGGGTGATGTTGAGATTATTTGCACGGAATTATTCATTCCAACCAAATTACAGAAAGGGTGAGAATCAGTGAGCAATCTTCAACAGAATTATGATTTCAACTATCAACAGCCAACCAACAACCAGCCTGACAATTCCGAAGATGAAAAGGTAAGAAAACTAAGAATAATCTGGATAATATTAGTTGCTATACCCACTATATTATTGCATATTGCCGGTTTTGTTATGGATTTTATTGGTGTCGATTCAATTCTCAGTAATAATCCCGAAATGGATACAATAATCGGGGCGATTATGTGTGTTGTACCGGGGTCGTTTGTTGTTGCACATCACATTGTTGCGATTGTAGGCAAAATCAAATATCGCAACAATAAAAAAATGAACGATATATTTATTGCAGATATGGTTATGCTTGCCGGATTAGTTGCATTTTTCCTGTTCATTGCGGCTTTAGACCTGGCGTGCGATATGATGTGCGGCGACTGCGGATAGGAGCAAAAAATGAAAAACTATCAACAGGACTACAACCTTGAACCAAAGGATACAGATGAAGAAAAATTAGCGAAGTTCATTGACGACAGCGCAGTTAACAAGATAATTGCCGCATGGATTGTATGCGTAATTTTCTTTTACGGATACCTGTTAATCTGTGCAGTGCTTTATTACACATCAGACGAACTCATCACTATTCTTGACCCTATTGATATCTATTTAGATTATGTCTACAGATTCGGCACAGGGGCAAACATTTTATTATTTTTATTGAGAAGTGCGGCTTTTATCGCGCAGCACACCTTAGTAATTATCGGCAGAAAAAAGTATCCGGCAAACGAAAAAATGAATAAATACTTCCGTATCGATATGGCGATACTTGCTGTAACTGTAATTGCAGTATTAATTATTGTCGCAATATTTGGCGTGTTATGGATAATGTGCGACAGTTGCGGTTGATAAAAAAGATGAAAAAACATCTTGACAAATGATGTGCGGTGATGTATTATATCACCTGTAAAGGCAATGGAGTCTTTGGGTTATGCCCAAGGACTCTTTATCTTTTTAAGTCAATACTTTAGGGCAAAGGCGTCATTAACGATTTATCGTTAGTGTGCCTTTTTCTGCATTTTTAGGAGGAAATAGTGCTTCGCACATTTCCTGTATTAAAGATTATATGCCCGCTCAGTTTGTCGCAAGCGACAACGAGCGATGGCTGAATTCCCATTATACGCCTTGTCTGCCCAACAAGGACTGTATAATGTGTGAATAATTAATAAATTATTGGGCAGAAAGGCTATGGGAATTATTATGGCTTATGTTGATGAAGTAATGGATTTCTTAAGACGACGCGACGGTAACGAAGCAGAATTTCTTCAGGCAGTTGAGGAAGTATTTGACTCACTTCGCCCCGTAATTGAGCAGAATGAGGAAAGATACCGCAAGCTTGCTCTGCTTGAAAGACTTGTTGAACCGGAGAGAATTTTCCGCTTCCGTGTTCCGTGGATTGACGACAACGGTCAGGTTCACGTTAACAGAGCGTTCCGCGTTCAGTTTAACTCTGCAATCGGTCCTTACAAGGGCGGTTTAAGACTTCACCCGAGCGTTACACTTTCCGTTATCAAGTTCCTTGGTTTTGAGCAGATTTTCAAAAACTCGCTTACAGGTCTGCCGATCGGCGGCGGTAAGGGCGGCTCTGACTTCGACCCCAAGGGCAAGAGCGACCGCGAAATTATGATGTTCTGCCAGAGCTTTATGACTGAGCTTTGTAAGGTTATCGGTGAAAATACAGACGTACCTGCTGGCGACATCGGCACCGGCGCAAGAGAAATCGGTTACCTCTTCGGTCAGTATAAAAGAATTCAGAAAAAATATGAGGGCGTGCTTACAGGTAAGGGACTTTCCTTCGGCGGCTCGCTCACAAGAACAGAGGCAACGGGCTACGGTCTGCTTTACATTGTGGAAGAAATGCTCAAGTGCCACGATATTGATATTGCCGGCAAGACAGTTGTTGTTTCCGGTTCGGGTAACGTTGCAATTTACGCTGTAGAAAAGGCACAGCAGCTTGGTTGCAAGGTTGTTACGGTTTCCGACTCAACAGGTTGGATTTACGACCCTGAAGGAATCGACGTTGAGCTTCTTAAGGACATCAAAGAGGTTCGCCGTGCAAGACTTACAGAGTACGCAAAGGAAAGACCTTCTGCAGAATACCACGAGGGCAGAGGCGTATGGCAGATTAAGTGCGATATCGCTCTTCCTTGCGCTACGCAGAACGAACTTCACCTTGAAGACGCAAAGCAGCTTGTTGCAAACGGCGTTATCGCTGTTGCAGAGGGTGCAAATATGCCTACCACAAGAGATGCTACAAAGTATCTGCAGGAAAACGGCGTGCTCTTCATCCCCGGCAAGGCAGGCAACGCAGGCGGCGTAGCAACATCTGCGCTTGAAATGAGCCAGAACTCCGAGCGTGTTTACTGGTCGTTTGAAAAGGTTGACCGCAAGCTTAAGGATATTATGGTTAACATCTACCACAACATCGACGACGCTGCAAAGAAATACGGACTTGACGGCGACTATGTAGCAGGCGCAAACATTGCAGGCTTTGAAAAAGTTGCAGACGCTATGATTGCTCAGGGTGTAGTATAATATGATTTTCGGCCAACGGTGCCCAAAATTTGTTTCGGCTTGGAGCGCCGACAAATTTTGACCGTTCGGCAGTTCTTATTGTTCGCTTATTCTGCCACCGGCAGTGCTCACAAACGAACCTATAACAAACTTACATATAGGCAAGGGCGTCTTGGTTAACGAGGTGCCCTTGTCACCTTTTGAGGAGTGGGAAAATGACAAAGTATATATTTGTAACAGGCGGCGTTGTATCCGGTCTTGGCAAAGGTATTACTGCCGCTTCACTTGGCAGACTTTTAAAAACGCGCGGACTCAAGGTTGCCGCGCAGAAGCTTGACCCGTACATCAACGTTGACCCCGGTACAATGAGCCCGTTCCAGCACGGCGAAGTTTATGTTACCGAGGACGGTGCGGAAACCGACCTTGACCTTGGTCACTACGAGCGTTTTATAGACGAAAATCTTAACAAATACTCAAACCTCACCACGGGTAAGGTTTACTGGAATGTGCTTAATAAAGAGCGCCGCGGTGAGTATCTTGGCTCAACGGTGCAGGTTATTCCGCACATCACAAATGAGATTAAAGACTTTGTTTATTCCGTGGGTAAAAAGACGGACGCGGACATAGTTATTACGGAAATAGGCGGCACTATCGGCGATATTGAATCCCAGCCGTTTATAGAAGCGGTGCGCCAGATTTCCCTTGAAGTAGGACGCGAAAACAGCCTGTTTATCCACGTTACTCTTGTACCGTTTTTAAGCGGCTCGGACGAACACAAGTCAAAGCCGACGCAGCACTCGGTTAAGGAACTGCAGGGCATGGGCATCAACCCCGATATCATTGTTCTGCGCTGCGACAAGCCGCTTGAAAAGTCGATTTTTGACAAAATTTCACTCTTCTGCAACGTTAAGCGCGACTGCGTAATCGAAAACCTTACAGTACCTAACCTCTACGCAGCACCGCTTATGCTTGAAGAATCGGGCTTTTCGGGTATCGTATGCCGCGAACTCAACATTGACGCAAACGAACCCGACCTCACCGAATGGCGGCAGATGGTTGACAGAATTGATAACGAAAAGAAGAATGTCAACATCGCCCTTGTAGGCAAGTATGTAGAACTGCACGACGCGTACCTTTCCGTTGCGGAGGCGCTGCGCCACGCAGGTTATTACCACAACTCAAAAGTAAACATCAACTGGATTGATTCGGAAAACATCACAGCCGAAAACTGCGGCGACGTATTTAAGGACATTGACGGAATCATCGTTCCCGGCGGCTTTGGCAGCAGGGGAATCGAGGGTATGATTCTCGCTGCAAAATACGCGCGCGAAAACGGACTGCCGTACTTTGGCATCTGTCTTGGTATGCAGATTGCCGTTATTGAGTATGCGCGCAACGTTGCCGGTATCACCGACGCTAATTCGGGCGAATTTGACGAAATCTGCAAGAACAAGGTCATTGATTTTATGCCCGGTCAGTACGATGATATTGACAAGGGCGGCACGCTGCGCCTTGGCGCGTACCCGTGCGAAATCGGCGAAGGCACCGCAATGTACCGTATGTATCAGCAGCGCTCAATTTCGGAACGCCACCGCCACCGCTATGAATTCAACAACGACTACCGCGAAGCTTTGCAGAATTGCGGACTCACGCTCAGCGGTATGTCGCCGGACGGCAATCTGGTGGAAACGGTTGAACTTACCGACAGACCGTTTTACATCGGCGTGCAGTATCACCCCGAATTCAAGAGCAGACCAAACAGACCTCACCCGCTGTTTATCGGCTTCATCAAAGCATCACTCGGCGAATAGAAAGGCAAAACTATGTTTACTCCAAATCTGAATTACGCAAACTTAAAGGATTCATATTTGTTTTATAATATTGCTAAGAAAACAGACGCCTATCTGGAAATCCACTCCTCACAGCGGCTATTGCGGCTCGGTATAGGCGATGTTTCTCTCCCGCTGTGCGGCGCCGTTATTAACGCGTTGCACAGCGCGGTAGACGACCAGGCAAGCGCAGACACCTTTAATGGCTATATGCCGGAGCGCGGCGCGCCGTTTCTTCGCAGCACAATTGCAAAGCACTACGCAAAAAGGGGAGTTACCCTTGCTGATGACGAAGTGTTTGTTTCAAGCGGTGCAAGCGATGAACTTGGCGACATTCTTGACCTGTTCGATAAATCAAGCAGCGCGCTTGTGATTGAGCCCGCGTACCCTGCGTACGTTGACGCAAACATCATTGAGGGACGCGAGATTATTCATTACCACGCAAGCGAAGCGGACGGCTTTGCGCCGTATCCCGATGAAAGCCTTAAGGCGGATATCATCTACCTCTGCTCACCCAACAACCCGACGGGCGCGGTGTTCAGCAGGGATAAGCTGCAGGCGTGGGTAAACTACGCAAACAAAAACGGCAGCGTTATTCTGTTTGACGCGGCGTATGAGGCGTTTATTGAGGATGAGGATATCCCTCACAGTATTTTTGAAATTGACGGTGCGCGCACCTGCGCGATTGAGATTTGCTCGCTGTCAAAAACGGCAGGCTTTACCGGCACAAGAATGGGTTACACCGTTGTGCCGCACGACCTCAACAGGTGCGAAATGAACCTTAACGCAATGTGGGTTCGCAACCGCACAACAAAGACAAACGGCATTTCCTATATTATCCAGAAGGGCGCGGCGGCTGTGTTCACGGACGAAGGTCAGCAGCAGATTAAGGCTAACATTCAGGTGTACAAAAACAACGCCAAGGTTCTTATGCAGGCACTTGACAAGGTGGGCATAACCTACTGCGGCGGCAAAAACGCGCCGTACATCTGGCTTAAGTGCCCGAACGGTATGAGTAGCTGGGAATTTTTTGACTACCTGCTTAACAACATTCAGGTTGTCGGCACGCCAGGCGCAGGCTTTGGCGAAAACGGTGACGGTTACTTCCGCTTCACCACCTTCGGCAATCCCGACGATACCGCGCTTGCGGCGCAAAAAATTGTGGAACTGTTTAGTTAATACACAAAAAATAACACGCAGAATACAAAACAGCATTCTGCGTGTTTTACTTATTTTTCAAACGGATAAACCAGATTCATCTGCTTTCTGCATTCGTCCATAATCCGCATACAGTCGCGCGTGGCGCTGTGGGGGATGTACACAGGTTCGGTCTTGCCTGCGCGGATTTCCTCTGCAACCCTTGTAAATTCTGTAAGGTAGTCGGTTTTGCCTTTAAAGCTTTCCTTTTTGCCGTCGGCTTTCAGGTTTGCAAGCATCGCCATATGGAACATTGGCACATTGATTTCGCCCTTTGTGCCGACAATTTTGCAGCCCTCTTTCAGCTTGGCAAGCGACATCTCAAGCGTGCAGTCAAAACCGCCGTAGCCAAGCACAACGGTTTCGGCAATATCAATGCCGTTTTTTAGCGTGCCGTTGCAGGCGATTTTTTCGGGGTAGCCAAACAGGTTGTAGCAGTAGGTAATCGGGTAAATGCCTATGTCAAGCAGCGCGCCGCCTGCGGTTTCGGGCATAAGCACGCGCGAGTTTTTGCTCATCATCAGCCCGGGAAAAGCGTAGTCAATATGCACGCTTTTTACTTCGCCTATTCGCTTTTCAGCAACCCACTTTTTAACCTCAAGCGCTACGTCGGAAAACCAAGTCCACATCGCTTCGCAAAAGTAAACGTTATTCTCTTTAGATGTGTTAATCATTGCGTCCACGTCCGCAGTTGTAACGCCCACAGGTTTTTCGCAAAGAACAGGCTTGCCGCACTGCATAGCCTTTACCGCGTATTCAACGTGCGAGGTGTGCGGCGTGGCGATGTAAACGCAGTCAAATTCGCCCTCTTTTAGCAGTTCGTCAAAACTGCCGTAGGCGACTGCGCCGTATTTTGCAGCAAAGGATTTTGCTTTTTCACTGTTGCGTGAATACACGGCGGTGATTGCGTGCTTGCCTTTTGTAATGCTTCTTGCTGTGCTTTTGGCAATGTTGCCGCTGCCGACATATGCCCATCTGAATTTTTCCATAATTTCACCACATTAAAAAATTTGTATATATTATACCATAAATTTCACGTAAGTCAAAGCATCATTTGTAATTAAAGTTGATTGACTAATCGCTGTTAATATGATATATTTTATTATATTTTGCAGAAAGGCAGCTATCCGCATGAAAAAGAGAGTATTGATTTGTATTCTGGCAGTTTGCTTTGCATTTTCACCTGTAAGCGCTTTTGCGCAGGCGTACGCAGTAGCACCGTTTACCGCTGATGAGGGCGACCTTGCGGCAGGCGAGGAAGGCGAAGAACAAACCGCAGAGGTTAAATTTGTTAAGTCCGAGCAGCAGAAGCTTGCCGACGAGCCGGAAATCGGTTGCAAGGCGGCATACCTTGCAGACCCTGTTACAGGCAAGGTTATTTATGAAAAGAACGCGCACGACACTATGTACCCTGCAAGCACAACAAAAATCCTCACCGCGCTCGTCACGCTTGAAAACTGCAAGCTCGACGAAACCGCCGTGGTTTCCAAGGAAGCGCACGACCTGATTAACGAGGGTTACTCAAACGCAATGCTGCAGACGGGCGAGGAACACACGATTTACACGCTTTTGCAGGCGCTGCTTATCCCCAGCGCAAACGAAGCGGCGATTGTACTTGCCGAGCATATCAGCGGCAGCGTGGGTGCGTTTGCAGAGCTTTGCAACAAGCGCGCAAAGGAACTTGGCTGCGAGCAGGTACACTTTGTAAACCCCAATGGTCTGCACGATAAAATGCATTTTTGCACGGCGTACGATTTGTACCTGATTGCAAAAGAGTGCCAGAAGTACGACGCGTTTAACGAGATTGTGCAGATGACGGAGTTCACCGTGCCGGAAACGAAGGTTTACCCCAACAAGGACAGAAAGTTTGAAAACACGAACGAGCTTATCCTGCCAGACAACAAAAACTTCTACCCCTACTGCACGGGCATCAAAACAGGTCACACAACGCCTGCGGGCGAGTGCCTTGTGTCAAGTGCTTCAAACGACGGTATGAATCTTATCTGCGTAGTGCTCGGCGGCTCAATTAAAGGCGAGGTTAACGAGCGCTTTTACGATACGGTACAGCTTTACAACTTTGCTTACAAAAACTATTCCTACCAGACTATTGTTGAGCCCGACCAGGTGTTTACAACCGTGGAGGTTGCAAACGCGTCCGACGATGCGGCGCAGCTTGACCTTGTTTCAGATACGGAAATCACAACGCTCGTGCCAAACGGTTTCAGCATGGAGAATATCGAGCCTGTTATCGATATAAAGCAGGACGTTACGGCGCCGGTAAGTGAAGGCGATGTAATCGGCACCGCAACTATCAAGGCGGACGGCTTGAACTACACGATTAACCTTGTTGCCGCAAACGATGTGCACAGGCAAAACCAGTGGGTAATCTACTGCATAATCGCAGCAGGCGCAGCCGTGGCGGTAATCGTAATCGTCGCCGTTGTAAAGTCAAAACGCAAAATCTACATAGAAGAATAACAGCAAAGCGCAGTACGTCAGGTACTGCGTTTTTTGCGTGAAAACCCGCCCTGAATTCCAATTTTGACATAAAAACGTCCAATTTTTACAAATGCAAAATATTTGCAAAGCTTTGTGCTATGATGTAGATGTCGAAAAGAGAGACGCAATTTACAACACAGTTTCCGGTTATCAAGGGGGATAAAATAATGAAAAAGACAGTCAGCATAATCCTTTCATTAATGATGCTTATCAGCTTAACATCAGGCGTGTCCACAAACGCAAGCGCATCGCAAAAAGGTTCGGTGGACGTCGAGGTTTCCGTTACGGAAAACTACGACTACGCAAACCAGGTGCTCAACATTGTTAACGAGGAACGCGCAAAGGTGGGCGCGTCAAGCCTCACTATGGACGCAACTCTGTACGCTGCGGCAATGACAAGGGCGGCGGAAACCGTGGTTAACTTTGACCACATAAGACCTGACGGCACAACCTGCTTTTCCATTGCATCATCAAAAATGCAGGGCGAAAATATTCACGCAGGCACAAGCACACCCGAAGCAGCTATGAAAAGCTGGATGAACTCGCAGGGACATAAGGAAAACCTGCTCAACACAAGATGGAAGTCAATCGGCGTAGGCTGCGTAAAATACGGCTCAACCTACTTCTGGGTACAGTGCTTCGGCAGCGGTACAGCGCAAAGCGTTTCCAAGTCAGGCACGGCAGGCAAAACTGCAAAGATTACCGTTTGCGACGACCTCTTTGAGCTTTACTATAACTCTGTTAATTCCATCAGCGCAAGTTCAACCACAGGTCGCACGCCTGTTATCGTTGGTCTTAACAAGGGCTGGAGTGGCCACTGCTACACGATTGCAAACAGCAAGTTCAATTTTACAAGCAGCGACACAAGCATTTTCACGGTTGCAACTGACGGTACTATCACACCTGTAGGCAACGGCAGCGCAAATATCACTGCAAAGCTCAAGGCGGATTCCACAGTTTACATCAGCAAGCAAATCACGGTAAGCGGCGTAAAAACGCCGGAGCAGACTCACACGCACGACTATTCAAATCTTGTTGAGGACGTTGCACCGACCTGCTCAACAGACGGCTACAAGGTGTACAAATGCACAGGCTGCACAAGCACCAAAAAGGTTACTGTTAACGCAACGGGCAAGCACGACTATACTTCCGTAACACAGCGCAACAGCTGCGAGGAAAATTCAGTTACCGTTTACACCTGCAAGGACTGCGGTTACAGCTACAAAAAGACGAATAACGATGCAGGCGAGCACAGCCTCGCAACTCAGAACAAGGCGGCAACCTGCACGCAAAACGGCTATAAGCGTTCCTACTGCACAAAGTGCGATTACTTCAGAACCACTATAATCCCTGCAAAGGGTCACAGCTACATCAAGCTTTACTCTGTGCCGGATACAAACGCGGCGGCAGGCTACGATGTATATCAGTGCAAAACCTGCGGCAAAACATTAAACAAAGAGCATAAGTTTGTTCCTGCCACAAAGATTACCACTCTTAAAAAAGGCAAGCAGTCGTTTACGGTTAACTGGACGGTAGTCAAGGGCGCAGGCGGCTACCAGGTGCAGTATGCAACAGACAGCAAGTTCACAAGCGGCAAAAAAACTGTAACCGTAACAGGCGCAAAAACCACAAAGAAAACTGTTAAAAACCTTAAATCCGGCAAAAAATACTATGTGCGCGTGCGTGCATATAAGGTAATGGACGGCAAAAAAATCTACTCAAAGTGGACAAAGGCAAAGACAGTTAAAGCAAAGTAATTTACTTCCGATATAGAATACAAACAGGACGGGCGAGTGATCGCCCGTCTGAGGCTGTCGAAAAAGTGCATAACCACGCCGAAGCTCTATAAGCGAAGAATTGTAGGGAGCGGCGACCCCGACGCTCCGCGTTCGAAGCACCTGATAAATAATATCCATGAAAACCCGCAGAAACATTGAGTTCCTGCGGGTTTTGGTGTTTCCCGTTTTTTGCTCACAAGCGGTACCGTCGTACAGCAAAGTTCGCAAGAAAACGGAATTCTGCATCTTTTTCGCTCATCCTCACAGCGTGTCGAATTTGTTTCTTAGGTTTTTCGACACGCTGGGACGGGCGAGTGATTGCCCGTCTTGTTTTGTAAATATTTGTAATTGCGTAAAATATTGCGTAATATGTAATTTTATAGTATAATATAACGAAATTTGTAACAAACAAGGACTGGTTTAATGAACAGCAAAACACCGCAGCTTGTGGTAATGATAACTAAAGATGACCGCACGGTGGATAACGCTTTTGAGATTTTTGAAAAATGCAAAAATACAAAAGCAAACTACTGGGGTTTTAAGGAAGAATCGCTTCCTGCGGATGAGATGAAGCGCCTTTTCCGTTATATGAAGGAGTGCGGCAAAACGACCTCGCTCGAGGTTGTGCAGTACGACGAAAAGGCAGGGCTTGAGGGCGCTGCGATTGCTGCCGAGTGCGGTTGCGACATACTTATGGGAACGGTCTACTTTCCGTCAATTCATCAGTTCTGCCGCGAGCACGGGCTAAAGTATATGCCGTTTGTGGGCGAAGTTACAGAGCGCCCGTCAATCCTCGGTGGCAGTATTGACGGTATGATTGCCCAGGGGCAGGACTACGCAGCAAAGGGCGTGGACGGCATCGACCTTTTGAGTTACCGATATGTAGGCGACCAGCAGGAACTTAACCGCCGCTTCGTAAGCGAAGTTGAACTGCCCGTGTGCATTGCCGGAAGCGTTGACTGCTACGAAAAGCTTGACGAACTTCTTGACTGCTCGCCGTGGTCGTTTACAATCGGCGGCGCGTTTTTTGACAAAAAGTTCGGCACGGAATTTGACGAACAGATTAACACAGTTTGCGATTATATGGCGCAGGGCGAAAAAAATGATTAAGTTGTTTTATCCCGCAAACTATGCGGAAAGCGTATTTACTTTAGACTACGCCGCGCTGTACAAAACGGGCTACCGCGCAGTTATTTTTGACCTTGACAACACGCTTGTGCCTCACGGTGAGGACACCACGCCGGAGGTGGAAAAACTTATTGCAGAAGTGCAATCGCTCGGGTTTACGGTTTTTCTGCTGTCCGACAACGGTGTAAGCCGCATTGAGCGTTTTTTGCAGAACATCAGCGGCGTGCAGTACATAGATAACGCAGGCAAGCCAAAGCCCAAAAACTACAAAAAAGCGGTGCAGATTATGGGGCTGCCAAAAGAGCAGGTTTTGTATATCGGCGACCAGGTTTTTACCGATATTATAGGTGCAAACCTTGCAGGTCTTGACAGCGTGCTTGTTAAATACATCGGCTACTACGACGAAGGCTACAAGGGCAAACGCCGCGCCGCGGAAGCCGCAATCCTAAAAAAGTACAAATCCTCAAAGCACTTTAACAGGCTTGGAAATATTGAGAGGTAATCTTATGCGATTTGGAAAATATGAGCATTTTTCGGACATAAGCCCTGCGGCGTACGAACTCACGCGCCAAAAGGAAATTGCAAAAAGGAATATTCAGAATAAACTCAGCAAAACCGCGTTTGCAAAAACAATTGCAGACGAGAAGCTGCCCAACCTTGTTACCGAACATTCCTCAAATATGATTAAGCGCGGTGCGGGCGTTGACCCCGTTACGCAGACGAATAAGGCGACTAATATCGCAATTGCAAACCAAACGCTCAACAGGCTGCTCATCAAGCCGGGCGAAACGTTTACGTTCTGGGGTACTGTAGGTCACGCAACAAAAAAGCGCGGCTTCAAAGAGGGCAGAATTATCCAGGGCGACCGTATGGTAGTCGGCACGGGCGGCGGACTTTGCAACCTTGCAAACACAATCCACTATATGGTGCTGCACACGCCGCTTGACGTTACGGAATTCCACAGCCATTCGGACGCGCTTGCCCCCGACGAGGGCGAACGCCACCCGTTTGCAAACGGCACGTCGGTGTGCTACAACAGCGTTGATTACCGATTTACAAACAATACAGACCAGACGTTCCAGCTGCTTTTGTGGTGCGACGGCGACCTGCTGCGCGGCGAAATCCGCAGCGAAAGGGAAGTGCCGTACTCATACCGTCTGGTTGAGGAGAATCACCACTTTGCAAAAGAGGGCGACAAGTACTACCGCATCTCCAAGATTTACCGCGAAACCGTGGATAAAGAGAGCGGCGAGGTTATTAACCGCAAGCTTGTGCTTGATAACCATTCAGAGGTAATGTACGACTATTCCCTGATTCCGCAGGAACTCATAAAATAACTCTTGCATAATGCCGTTTACAGGGGCGACAGCCCTTGTATTCGTTTTTATAATAATACTGTACGCAAAGGCGTATAATTAATTAATGATATGGAAACGCAAAATGAAATTAAACGAACTTGAAGTAAAACAGACCGGTATAATTGAAGCAGTGGCAGGCGAGGGCGCGCTGCGCCAGCACTTCCTTGATATGGGTGTTATTCCGGGTGCGGAAATTACGCTTGTTAAGTTTGCGCCTATGGGCGACCCTGCGGAGTTCAGAATCCACGGCTACGAGCTTACCCTGCGCCTTGCCGACGCGGAAAAGATCACCGTACGGAAGATAAGCGGCAGCAAAAACGAGGACGCGCCTTTAGAGCGCACGCAGCACAAGGAACACCCCGGCTTTGGTGAGGGCGGCAAGTACCACATCAAGGCGGAGGAAAATCCGCTGCCCGACGGCACGGTGCTTTCCTTTGCGCTTGCAGGTAACCAGAACTGCGGCAAAACCACGCTGTTTAATCAGCTCACAGGCTCAAATCAGCACGTCGGCAATTTCCCCGGCGTTACCGTTGACAGAAAGAGCGGACAGATTAAGAATATACCCGATACCGAGGTTGTTGACCTGCCGGGTATTTACTCGCTGTCGCCTTATACGAGCGAGGAAATCGTTTCGCGCGGATACATACTTAACGAAAAGCCGACGGGCATTATCAATATTGCCGATGCAACAAACATCGAGCGCAACCTCTACCTCACAATGCAGCTTATGGAACTTGATACGCCGATGGTGCTTGCACTCAATATGATGGACGAAATGCGCGGCAACGGCGGTTCGGTGCTGATTAACGAGATGGAAGAAATCCTCGGCATACCGGTTGTGCCGATTTCCGCCGTTAAAAATGAGGGTGTAGACGAGCTTGTTAACCACGCCGTACACGTTGCAAAGTATCAGGAAAAGCCGCTGCGCAGCGATTTTTGCGATAAAGAGGAATACGGCGGCGCTGTTCACAGGTGTCTGCACGGCATTATGCACCTTATTGAGGATCACTCAAAAGCCGCAGGTATTCCGCTGCGCTTTGCTGCAACAAAACTTGTTGAGGGCGACGAGCGCATTATGAAGGCGCTTAAGCTTGACGAAAACGAGGCTGAGTTTGTTGAGCATATCATCGTGCAGATGGAACAGGAACGTGGTCTTGACCGTGCTGCTGCAATTGCGGATATGCGTTTTTCATTCATCACAAAGCTTGTTAAGCAGTGTGTTATCAAGCCTAAAGAGAGCAAGGAACGCGAACGCAGCAGGAAAATTGACAGCATCCTCACGGGCAAATTCACAGCCATTCCCGCCTTTGCAATTATTATGGGGCTTGTGTTCTGGCTCACCTTCGGCGTAATCGGCAAGTACCTGCAGGAGGTTCTGGAATTTGCGATAGAAAAATTTACCGTTATTATTGACGAAGGGCTGACCGCGTGGAACACAAACGAGGTTGTGCATTCACTGATAACCGACGGTATAATCACGGGCGTCGGCAGCGTTGTGGTATTTTTGCCGATTATCGTTACGCTGTTCTTCTTCCTCTCGCTTCTTGAGGACACGGGCTATATGGCGCGCGTGGCGTTTGTGATGGATAAAATCCTGCGCAAACTCGGACTTTCCGGCAGAAGTATCGTGCCAATGCTCATCGGCTTCGGATGTTCCGTGCCGGGCGTAATGTCGTGCCGCACGCTGCCGTCCGAGCGCGACAGAAAAATGACAATTATCCTCATACCGTTTATGAGCTGTTCGGCAAAACTTCCGATATATGCGCTGTTTTCCGCAGCGTTTTTCCCAAAATACTCCGCGCTTGTAATGATAGGGCTGTACCTTCTGGGCATACTTGTAGGTATAGTAACGGCGCTGATTTCCAAAAACACGTCCTTCAAGGGCGAAGCGGTGCCGTTTGTAATGGAACTGCCAAACTACCGTATGCCAAGCGCAAAAAACATCGTGCGCCTGCTGTGGGATAAGTCAAAGGACTTCCTCACCCGTGCGTTTACGGTAATATTTATCGCGTCAATTGTAATCTGGTTCCTCACCACGTTTAACTTCCATCTTGAGATGGTGGAGAGTTCAAAGGACAGTATGCTTGCCATTATTGCAGGCTGGATTGCGCCGATTTTTGCACCGCTGGGCTTTGGCGACTGGCGCATAACAACGTCGCTGATTACAGGCTTTATGGCAAAGGAAAGTGTGGTTTCCACGCTGTCCGTACTGTTCGGCGGCACGGCGGCTATCAAGGGTTCGCTCACGGTTCGCTCTGCGGCTTCGCTGCTTGTGTTCTGCCTGCTCTACACGCCCTGCGTTGCAACTATCGCGGCTGTTAAGCGTGAGCTTGGCAGAAAGTGGGCGGCAGGCGTTGTGATGCTGCAGTGCGCTATTGCGTGGCTTGCGGCAGGCGCAACTTATGTAATAAGTTCATTTATCGTTTGATAAGGTGATTTAATGACAAAGCTTTTAATAAATCTTGCACGGCGCAGAGGCGGCGAGGATAGCCGCAGCGCGCTTTGCAGTATCAGCGGCTGGGCAGGGATTATCTGCAACCTGCTGCTGTTTGCCGTCAAGTTCACCGTCGGCACGCTTGCAGGCTCGGTTTCCGTAACTGCGGACGCGATTAACAACCTGTCGGACTGTGCAACAAACGTTGTAACAATCACGGGTGCGCGTCTTTCAAGCAAACCCGATGACAAGGAACATCCCTTCGGCCACGGCAGGGTGGAATACGTCACCGCGCTGATTGTTGCAGTTTCCATTTTTGTTGTGGGCTTTGAGCTTGCCAAAAGCTCGGTGGAAAAGATTATTCATCCGCAGCAAATCCGCTTCAGCATCTGGTATGTTGCAGTGCTTGCGGCAACGGTGCTTGTTAAGCTGTGGATGGCGTACCTAAACGCAAAGCTATACCGCCTTACGGATAACCTCAGCCTAAAGGGCGTTATGCAGGACAGCCTTAATGACTGCATAGCAACGGTTGCAACAATTGCGTCTGTAACGCTTGCGCACGCGCTCGATATCCCGTGGATTGACGGCGCAATCGGCATCGCCGTTTCCATATTCATTTTCTGGTCGGGCGCAGGTATACTCAAAGCAGTGGTTTCACCGCTTCTGGGCGAGCCGCCGTCAAAGGAGATTACCGACCGCATAGAGCAGATTATTACCGAAAGTGATATCGTGCTCGGTATGCACGACCTGATTATCCACAACTACGGCGCAAACAAGGTTATTGCCTCTGCCGACGCGGAGGTTGACGCAGGCGAGGACGTGTTCACTATCCACGAGGTTATTGACAGTGCCGAGCGTAAAATCCTCGACGAGCTCGGCATAATCATCTGCATCCATATGGACCCTGTGGACACTGCGGATACGGATACGAAAAAGCTCAAGAAGTTCGCTGCAAAAACCGTGCGCGGGTACAACCCGTCGTTTTCGCTGCACGACTGCCGCTTTGCGGAAAAGGACGGCGAAAAGCAGATAAGCTTTGACTTAACCGTTCCGTTTTCAGACGAGGAAAACAAGGCGCAGATTGAGCGCGAGATAAAAGATCTGTTCAGCAAGCGCTATCCCGACTATGCTCTTGATATAAATATTGAACATTCATACGTGTAAAAATGCGAAAGGTCGTGTAAATATGAAATTCAGCAGGCTGACTGCCTGTATATCGCTGATTGCCGCGCTATGTATTTTAGCGTCATCAATTACTGTGTTCGGCGCGAACAGCGACTATTTAAGCGAAGCAAAATGGGTGCGTGCCGCAGGTGTAAAGACGGAGGAAATCAACAAAACCTCCGTTAACAACAGGCTTACAGGCACCGCCGCTTACATAAAGGACAACGATACTCTTACGTTTTACAACAAGTTTTCGTTAAGCGAAAGTTCTATGAACTACGACGGTGGCGACGACGTGCGCGTGCAGTACGAGATTTCTGCAAAAGAGGGGCTGTATACCTTCTCTGTAACAGAAAACGGTATGGAGGACGAGTTCGGCGGTTCGCAGGAGGTTATTGACGTCGGCTGCAATTTTTACAACGACGCCGCAACCTGCAAGGTGCTTACTTACGCGCAGTATAACGGCAGCAGCACGCAGGTGGCAGTGAGGGTGTTCCTGTTTATCAACAACTGCCGCTATCTGATTTTTGACTCGGTCAAACTCAAGGTGCCGGAAAAAACTACCACAAAAAAGCAAACCACCACCAAAAAGGCAAAGACTACTAAAAAGAAATCCGCTACAACGCGCAGCAAAAAGCGCGCTTCAAAATCGGGCGGCAAAAACTCAAATCAAAGCGGCAGGCAGGGCGCAACCGAGCATTCAACGAAGTTCGATATGCATTTTGACGATGAGTCGTCTGCCAAAGTTAAAAAGTCCACAAAGGCAAAAACCACCGCTGCTGCGCAGAACACCGCCACAGTAGCAGAGCATATAAACGCAATGAGCAACCGTTCGCTCGTTATGCTGATTTGCGGAATTGCGCTGATTATCGCAGGCGTGCTTATTCTGTTTTACGCAATCGGCTACAGCAAGGCGGCAAAGAAAAACAGGCACGACAACACCGATGAAGAACAGCACGAATAGTTAACGGAGGGTGCTATGAATCTTAAAAGTTTTATCAGAATTTTAAAACACACCGGGCTTAACAGGATGCTACTGATATTTTTGATTGTTTATATGGTTGCATCGCTTGCAATTTATTTTATTGAGCCGAGTATTAAAAGTATTCCGGACGCTTTATGGTATATGTTTGTTGCGTCAACTTCAATCGGCTTCGGCGATTTCTGCCCGGAAACGCACCTTGGCAGAATAATCACCGTGCTTGTAACTATCTACGAGATTGTTGTGGCTGCCATGATACCCGGCGTTGTGGTAACGTTTTATTCAGAGGTGCTTAAAATTAAGGAAAAGGATACCGTTACCACCTTCCTTGTAAAGCTCGAAAACCTGCCCGACCTCACCAAGGAAGAGCTTGCAGACCTGTCCGACAGGGTTAAAAAATTCAACAAACACAGCCACCATTCATAATAATAAGCGCCCTTTGCAAAATAACCTTTGACAAATCCGCCTTGATATGCTAATATATCAAGGCAGTGTTTCGTATAAATAAAACGCAGCACAGCGAAATATAAAAAGCCCTCAACAATCGGCAAAAAAGCAGCGAAGCGAAATTTTTGCCGAAAGAGGAGTGACGGAATGGCAGCATCGTCGCCGAAGCGCCGCCGGTGGCGGATGAAGCGAGGCGAGGATGGCGCAGCGGTCAAAATTTGTCGGCGCCCCAAGCCGAAACAAATTTTGGGCACCGCAAGAGTCACGCGGTGGTACTGACTGCAAGACAACAACATATTAAACGCAGGAGTGGCGGAATGGCAGACGCGCTAGATTCAGGTTCTAGTGGCAGCAATGCTGTGTGGGTTCAAGTCCCATCTCCTGCACCACCCTACTATCACTAAAGTGATACAGCAAAAAAGCCTTTATTTAAGGGCTTTTTTGCATTTATAGGGTAAAAAGCAATAGGGCAAATTGGTAAATAACTACCGATTTGCCCTATTTTCCTATTTTGCACTATCCTCTTTTTACGGAGTATAAAGAGTTTTCTCGAAGTATGGATGGGTATAAACACTTTTTGGGTTGTTTTTCAGGCTTTCAGATTCTGTCGGCTCTATGTTTCCGTTGTAGAGATTTTCAAGTACAGTCATACGCATCACCCATTATATTTGAAATTGCCAGTCCACTTGCCGCAGGAGCAAGACCATGCTTCGTAACCGCACGGACAGCGTTTTACATATTCTTCCCAAGAAATTTCGCCGTCTTCATACTGTCGGTTATATTCTTGCATAACCTTACTGGCATATTTCTTCAGTTCTTTCTTTGACTTGAACCACTTTCCCATATTTCCTTTCGGCATATTGTGAATATGCTTTTTCTTCTTTTTTGGTTTTGCCTTTTTCTTTTGGGGAGAAGGTTTTGTTTTTGCACTTGCAGTGATTATCGTCATTGGTAAATCATTCATCGGCGGAGTAGCAAATCCTGCGCTCATCGTAATGATAATCGCCATCGTGATTGAAATTATTCTGGTCATATCAAGACCTCCTTTCAACACAAATCAATACCATAACCTCGTTCGAAAGTCCAGATAAAGATTTAAGGCTCGGAGCGTTCTGCTCCGAGCCTAATTATATAAATAGATATTATTTTACTTTAATCGTAACCGTTACAATTTTTGTTGCAGATTTGTAGGTATTGTTGCCCGCGGCGGTGACTTTTACCTTAACTTTATAGGTGCCTCTGCCTAAGCCTTTCTTAACCGTTACTTTTCCTGCACTTGATACAGTAATGTTCTTGTTGCCGTTTGCCTTTTTGTAGGTCACCTTTCCCTGAGCATTGCTTACCGAGAAAGCATCTTTCTGCTTTATCGTCTGGCTCTTCTTTTTAAGGTTTGAATACTTGACTGTTACCGTCTTTCCGCCTGCCTTGAGCGGATTTGCTTTCTTTTCAAGTTTGGGAATGGTTTCGGTTTTGAGCACCTTGCCGCACACGGTACACTTATATGTCTTTGTTCCTGTTGCGGTATAGGTTGCCGCCTTAGTAACCGTTCCCTTATTGCTTTTATGTCCAAGGGCGTTTACATAATCAGACTTATATGCATTGCCGCAGACCGCACAGGTGTAGGTGGTATAGCCTTTTGCCGTGCAGGTTGGAGCTGTTACAACTGCCTGATAGTGATGCTCGGCAACCGGAATATCCTTTTGCGTTCTGCTGAGCTCTCTGCCACAAGCGGAGCAGTAGATAACGCTGTCGTAGGAGCCTGCTCTTGTGCAGGTGGCAGGAAGTATATTTTCCTTAACCTCTTCCGCTGCTTTATGGCCGTCTCTTTCACACACGGAATCCTCCACCCATTTTGCATAAAGGGTGAATTCACTGAAAACAGGATCGTCAAAGTTATACATTGATGTACAGTCTTCGTCGATATACCAGCCGTAGAATGCATAGCCGTCCTCGTGCGGATTAGCAGGCTGCTGCACCGTTTCGCCGCTGTAGAGATACTGCCAGGACGGCGCCTCGCCGTGACCGTTGGCGTCGAAGGTGATTTTGTAGCCGAGCTGGAACCATAGCGCATAGAGTGTTAAATCGTCCGTTATCGGGGTAGAAAAATCAAAATCTCTGTCACCGTTTTCATCGTAGCACCAGCCGTAGAACATCCAGCCTCTTTCGCTCGGTGCATCGGGTTGAGCTGCAGTTTCACCGAATACCACCTGCTGTGCGTCGGGTGCCAAGCCGTGACTCATTGCGTTGAACATTACGGTGTTTTGGTTACCACTCCACTTTGCATAGAGGGTGAGCACCTTTTCGCCTACGCGCTCTCTGTCAAAATCAAACGGAATTGTGCAGGCTTTATCCCTGTACCAACCGCGGAAGATATAGCCGTCCGCCGTCGGGTCCTCGGGCTTTTGAACAAAGTCAACCGAGAAGTTAAGCTGGTCTGCAGGCGCAGTGCCGTGCCCGTTCATATTATAGGTAATGAGATAGGAACCGAGCGCCTGATATGTGTATTCAATAATAATCTTTTCGCTTGTGCTGTTTACTCTTACGGTGGCGGGTTCGCCGTCAACCGTTGCCACAACATCCACCATGCCGTTTGTATCGGTGCTGAACTCGTAGCCGTCTTCCGCCTCGAAATTAATCTGCACGCGGTATGTGTGCTTGTTCTCAAAGGTTTCGCCCATTTCCATAGGCCAGCCCGCCGTTTCGTCGTACCACTGGAATTTGGTGAGAGTCATACGCACGGTGTCGTAGCTTTCAAGTTCGTCGCCCTTCACCCATTCAACGCCGGGAACGGGACGCTGATAAACATTAACATCCACATAGTTAATCGTGCTGTTCCATATTGCCGTTACCGTGGTGTCGGCTTTGACGGTAATGCTTTCGCCGGGCTCATAGTAACCGGCGGTTCCGTTTGCGCGGGGAACGCTCCAACGGTAGAAATTCATACCTGAAGGCGCATTAAAAGTACATTCTGGGAGCTCGTACACAGCGCCGTAGTCCACCGTCTGACTCTGCATTGTGCCGCTTCCGCTGCCTGCGCTGAAAGTAATTGTCGGCGTAATTCTTGTCCATTTTGCATAGAGATAGGTGCTTGTGTGTACAGGCTGACTGAAATCAAATGCCGCGGTGCAATCCTCGTCGGTGTACCAGCCTCCGAAGGTGTAGCCGTCCGCAGTGAGCGGCTCGGGTTCTTCGACACGGCTGCCCGACTGAATAGTCTGCTGTGAGGATTTGCCGTGACCGTTTGCTCTGAAATATACATTGATATAGAGCTTGCTCCATCCCGCATAAAGCGTAAAATCATCGCTGACGGGCGTGTTGAAATTGTATGACTTGGTGCAGGCTTGGTCGGTGTACCAACCTGTAAAGGTGTAGCCATCCGTATTGGGCAGGTCGTTGGGCTTTTGCACCTTATCTCCCTGAGCAATGGTTTGCGCCACGGGCGCAGTGCCTCTGCCGTTGGTGCTGAAGCTGACCGCATAGGTTGGCACATTCGATTCAACAAAAATGAAGCCGTTTTCATTGGCGTACTGCTCTGCCGCCGTGCCCTTTTTGCCCGTGATAGTATAGTTGTGAACCTTGATGAATTCGGTTCCGCTGTCAGACGTCATACGCACATAGCCGAACGCACGGTATTCGATTTCCTCAACATTTGCGGGAATATATACATTTTGCAATTTAGAGCAATTCTGAAACGCTTCGTACCCTATTTTTGTAACACCGCTGCCGATTCTCACCGTTTTCAGGTTGGGGCAAAGCTCAAATGCGCCGTATTCTACTACGGTTACACTGTCGGGAATGGTAACGGATTCAATGCTCGTTTTCCTGAAAGCATATTCACCGATGTATTCAACTTTATCGGGAATCACAATTTCATCAATGCTTTCGCAAAAGTCAAATGCAAAATCCCCAATAACGGTAACGCTACTTGGTATTGTTACATCAGTCAGACTTGTGCACGAGTTAAAGACGCTGTTTTTAATCACAGTAACCGTATCGGGTATCGTGACATGCTTAAGTGCATAGCAATCTTGAAATGTATGCGATTCAAGCGTTGTAACACCATAGGGAATATCAACGTTTTCAAGAGAAGTACATTCAAAAAACGCATAGGTTTCGATGGACTGAACACTGTTTGGAATATCAACACTTTTCAAAGCTTCACACTGTAAAAAAGTGTTACTTTCGATTGTAGTAACGCCGCTTGGGATCTTTATGCTTTCAAGTGATTTACAACCGTAAAAAGAGGAGCCGTCAATTTTGGTTACGCCGTTTGGAATATTTACATTTTTCACAGTTGTATTTTGGCGAAAGCTGTACCTTCCGAGCGCTTTTACCGGATGATTACCCGCCGAGCCGTTAAAAGCGGAGGGAATATTCACATCGGTATCGGAGCCGGTATATTCATCAATCCTATATCCGCCGAGCTCCTCGTCATAAGAAATTTTCCACTCGCCGATAGTTTCATCCGCGTGCGCGGTTAGCGGCACGGTACAAAGCGCGGAAAGAATCATCACAAGGGATAATATCAGGGATAATGTTTTTTTCATAATTTTTTACTCCTTAATTCATTGTAGTTTCGGGATATCAAGGAAGTCGTTCTTTGTATTTCTACGGGGCTGTCTCAAACGAGATAGCGCTGATATAGTTTGTCCGATTAAGGCTTTCCCTTGAGGGGAAGGCTTGAGACCCTCACCTACTTTACTTTTATCGTGACTGTTACGGTTTTGGTGGCTGCTTTGTAGGTGGTGTTGCCGGCGGCGGTGACTTTGACCTTTACCTTGTATGTGCCCTTTTTCAAGCCTTTTTTCACCGTGATATTGCCGCTGTTCGCAACGGTGATATTTTTGTTGCCGCTCGCCTTCTTATAAGTCACCGCACCCTTAGCCTTGCTAACGGTAATAGCGTTTGAGCGCTTGATGGAAATGCTTTTTTTCTTAAGCGTTTTGTATTTTAAGGTCTTAGTTTTGCCCTTTGCGGTGAGCGTGTTGGCTTTTTTATTGTAGGTTTTGGTCGTCTTTGTGCCGCAGTCCTTGCAGGTGAAGGTCTTGGTGTACTTTGCCGCGGTCGTCTTTGTTATCTTGCCCGCGTCGTAGTTGTGGCTCTTTTTCCAAGTGATTTTGTTGCCGTCTGAGTCCGTGCCGTAATTATCCATATACGCTTTTACAGTGGCATTATTACACGCGGAATTGATAGTGAAACCGTCAATTATTTTAAAGCTAATATCGTAACCAAAAGCCTGTGCACCTATGCTCTTTACGCTTGAGGGAATGGTGACGCTTTTTAAATTATTACAATCAAGAAACGCCCGCATTCCAATTGTTTCCAGTTTATCAGGCAGCGTGATGCTTGTTAGTTTACGTAACTCTTGAAAAGCGTAATTACCTATTGTAGTAAGATTTGACGGAAATTTGATACTCTTGACTGCGCAGCCTGAAAAGGCAGATTCGTCTATCTCAAGCAGACTTTCAGGCAGCGAAACTGTGGTTGCTCCCTCGCAATAATTAAATGCAGACGGACCAATATAAACTACGCCCTCATTAATGATGATTGATTTAATTTCGGTTCTATAATAACACCACGGGCGATTCGAGATAGCACCATTACCACTCATCCTGCCGTCGCCTGATTTGCTGACGGTCAGCGTTCCTGTTTCAATGTCAAAAGCATATGAACAGCCTCCCGTTGTACCGCTGCTTACATCAACATAATTCAGTGCGGTCATAGTGCCGTAAATTCCGCCGGGGCTTTGCGCATAGTTATAGGCGCAATTATTAGTTCCGATACCTCTGATTGTAAAGCCTTCAACGGTTTCGTAATCTCTGTCGTTCTCGGTAAAAGCGCCGAATGCACGACCGCCGATGTACTTTACACTGGAGGGAATATATACCTCGGTCAGCTTTGTATCAGCAAATGCATACACGCCTACATACAGCAAGCCTTGATATAAGGTTATTGAAGAAAGCTTTGTTTTAGCAAAGGCGTGCGAGCCGATTCTTGTTACTGTACTTGGTATTGAAAGTGCAAGCCAATCAGCAGAATAGCCTACGTCATAAAATGCAGACTTACCTATTTCAAGAAGTCCCGTAGGTAAAAAAACTATGCTAAGATTAGCCATGCTTGAGAATGCGCTGTTGCCGATATAGGTAATACCTTTATCAACGATTACCTTCTCCACCTCGTTTCTATAACTATACCACGGCTGAGGCATTGAGCCGTCATAATCATACATATTGCCGTTACCCGAAATGGTAAGTAATTTTATTTCTGAATAATATGTATATGTTACGCCGTCGCCGCAAGCGCCGCTGTCGTCAGCCCTTGCCGTGAACGGCAGTGCGCCGAGCGTTGTGAGTATCATAATAAGTGATAAAAAGATGGATAATGTTTTTTTCATAAGTTTTCTCCTTTCGATATTAAGCCATTCCCTCAAGGGGAGGATTAATCGGTTTGATTATCGTTTTTTCTGTCAATGTCGCTGACGGTTATTTTGAGTTCCTTTGCGCTGAGCATCAGGTCAATTTTGCTTTCAAAACCTGTTTTTTCAAGCATATTGCGGATGTGATAATTCACCGTGTTAACGCTGACTCCGAGCGCGGCGGCAATTTCTTCGTTGGTAAGTCCCGCCGAAAGTTCACGCAGCACATCGCGCTCCCGTTCGGTCAGTCTGTCGCTTGTGGTGTTGCCAAACGGAACGGACAGCGTTTCGTCCTCATAGTAGGTTTTGCCGTCTGCAATTCTGTCGAGCGCTTCAAGCAGCGAATCCTTGCTGAACTGCTTATACCATAGCCCTTCGCAGCCCGCCGCCTTTGCCTTTTGCTTCCAGCCCGCCTCGGCGGTGGAGGTAACAATCAGAATTTTGATTTCTGGGTGGAACTGCTTGATTTGCGCCGCCGCGGAAAGACCGTCGATTCCGCTTTTCATCATCACGTCCATTATGATGATATTCGGCAGCGCTTCGCCCTTTTCACTCTTGCAATATTGCAAAGCGTCCGACGCGCTGTGAAAGGTTTGCGTCACTTGGTAGCGCTTGGAGGTTTTGATATACATTTCAAAAAAATCCCGCGATATTCTGTAATCGTCGGTAATGGCTATTTTGATGATAAAATCACCGCCTCAAATATAATATCTCAACTATATTATAACAAAATAAATTAGGACTGAACAGCCCGCAAAACAGTAATAGTCAAGTTCCAAATATTTGTGCAGAGTGGATAATAATGCCACATCTCACTTGTGCAAGAGGCACAAAACAGCAAAAAAGCCGCCTCTTTCGAGACGGCAGATTGCTGCTATATTTCAAGTATTATTATCAAGTGTGGTGCTGACTTAACGCTCATTTTTGCGCCCTGCGCTTCTGCGGTTTTGCGAAGTGAAAGAAGCCCGCCCGTTTCGGTTATTTCGCCCATCGGCGGTTTGCCGTTATTCATCAGGAATATTTGCGTTTTGCCGTTTTCGAAAGCAATATCAGCTTTAAGCAAATCGCCTTCCGCGTGCTTGACCGTGTTGGCGGCGCATTCTCTGATTGCAAGCGCCAGCAACTCCTTTGCGCTTTCGGGCGGCGCACCGTTAATGACAACCTCAACGCCAATTCCGTTGGCAAGTTTGACGGTGTAATCAATAATATCCGTCTGTGCATCATCCACCTTTTCAGCCTCGCCCAATAACAGGGCGTTCGTTATTGTTAAAAGCTCGGCAATGCTCGCTTCGTCCGCTTCATCGGGGTTTTCAAAATAGTATCTGCTGCGCAGAAGAACATATCCAACCTCATCGTGTAGGGTAGTGCGCGCCTTTAAGATTTCGCGATTCATTACAAGGCTGTTTTGCTCCGAACTCATAAGGCGCATACGGTACTGAATATCGCGCAGTTTCTTCTCATTCGCCTTTAACTCGGCGGTGATTTTGTACGGCTCTGTAAAGTCAACAGCCGTTATTTGCGTGTAGAGGTTGCCGTTCGCCTGAATGTCGGTTTTGGCAAACATCAGCGCCGTGTTGTCGTCTGTAACAACAAGCATTTGAGCACCGTGTGCCTCGCCCTTTTGGCAGATAATCCGCCACAGCTCATTTGTGTTATACAGATTGCCGTTAGTCACCTTGCGGCAATATTCGTTCATTTTCACATTGGACAAATGCACCTCGCCGTTCCTGTCCCCGAAACAAACGGCAACGGGAAGCAGATCGAGTGTTTCCTTGATTGCGCCGCCGGAAATATGGCTTTTTTCATATCTATTTATGCTTCTGAATGTCAGATATGTAAGCAGTACAAGCAATACTTCAATTCCAATAACAGCGGTAGCGGGCAAATCATAGAGTGCATTGACAACGGCGGGATAAGAGGTTCTGCCACCCGTGTAATGTGCCTGAAAGATGCCGTCAAAAAGGAGGTATAAAAACGTAAAGCCCATCACGAGCTCAGCAGCAGACAGGGTGATGAACGCCGCCCCTCGCTTTTGGCGAACGGCTTTAAACAGCGTTATCATCTGAAAAACGAGCAGCATCAGCGCGAGCGAGCATACAACATCGCCGATGTGATACGCCAAAACATCTCTGTATGCCGTCATCACGCATCACCGCCTTTCGCCGCAACGGTGAGCTTTCCGTTTTCAAAACAAACCTCAATAGCGGTACACTGCGAAATCAACGCTTCGCATTCGTTCTCAAAGTCTTCGTAGATATTCAGTGCTTCGTTGCGGCTTACAGTGCCGGATTCAAATGCCGCTACGGTGATTTCAATGCCGCAAAAGCGAAAATACTGCGCCGATTCCCGTATCGCCGTTTTCAGTTCATCAAGGCTGATTGTGTCGCTGCCCTCATCAATGAGCATCAGATTTGACGCGCGCTTGATGTACGCGTTAATCACGCTGATTTTGGCAAGAACGGTTTTGAATTCGGGCGTATTCGGCTCCAGCTCCTTCAGCAGAGCGGAAACACGCTTTTGCGCAGGGTACATTTTCTCGGCAATTTCGGCATAAATGCGGTTGCGCGATTCAACTTCTAAAATATCTTGCTTAAGCTCCATTTCCTTTTGAATCAGCTCGTTTTCAAGCGACAGCGTTTCGTTTGCGTCAAACAGTTTGGCATTCATTCGGTTCAGCTCGCTTTCGTCCTCCGTCCAAAAGGCATAGCCCGCCTTAATGCTTTTACCGATGAGTTTCGTATCCTCATCAAGCACAACAGGTGCGTTTGACGCGTCGGTCACAAAAGTGAAATCTGAAGTTTTAGCGTTTTTTGACTGATAAACGGTGCGATAGCTTTTATCCGTGATAACGGCGGGATAGCGCATTTCGGCAAAAAATCCTTCGTAGTTTTCGTTATATGGTATCAGCCTTGCACGAATGCAGCTTTCATAGATTGCAAAAACGGTGAAAATTGCGATTTCGGGAACATTGAAGGGCGAGGTTTTGCCCTTTCCCTGAAGCAAATCGGCAGCAACAAACAATGCCGTGACCGCCGTTATGATAACTGCGGGCGCAATAACCTTTTTGTGCATTGCCTTGGTAAGATAAACAATGCCGAGAATAACAAACACAACAACGTATGCAACAAAAATGTAGTAAAGAACGCCTAAATTATGCTCCTCGGGTAAGTCGCCGATAACCTCACCGTTTACAGGAGTAAACACAAGAAAATGCAAGTCGTTTGTAAAAATAAAGATCAGAAAAATCAGCGCGGGGATAAGCGAAAGTCGCTCGTTGCGGCTGCTTTCACTGTTGATTTTGAAAATACTGATTTCTGTCATCAGAAAGAGCGCAGGAGCAAGCGCCATGGGGATATAATACGCATACCACGAATAGCGCTCCGGCACACCGCCGTAATAAGTAACAACTCGGTATTTGATACAGCGCACTACAAGAAACATCAGCATCAGCGCCGCCGACCACAGCATATACGACCTCGGCTTAGACGGCAGAAGCCGCCTCTTAACAGAAATCGCCCAAGAAATAATCAAACCTGAATAAATTGAAAATGTTAAGCAGAACATCAGCGTATCCAAATACGGCACGCCGGTTTTTTCATTCATGTGGCAAATACCAGCCGCAAGCATTCCGGCTAAATATATCATTAAGGTTTTTATACCGCCAAGCTGTTTCACATACCGCTCCCCCTTTCAGATTGATAACACCATTATATCGTATTTTCATTCACCTTTCAATACATTGCATTTTACGCACTGTTTTTCAAAAATTCCCTTTTAAGTTGTTACAGACCATCCATTGAAAAAATCTTTTCAAGATTTATAAGCCGTTTTTGCAAAATTTTTCCTTGTCTACGCTTAGTAGATTTGTAACTTATCCATTCAGTTTTTGATTTATGTAGAACTCTACAATATCACATTTCTATCGGTTGATTTGCTTATGTAACGCTTTTTACCCCCGAAAAATGCGATTTTAGGGTTACACCCTTGCTATCTCACAAACTCGGCTGAAACCCCTTGCAACGCCTGCGTTTCAAGCTCCAAAAAGCGTGACACGCTGCCCCTTTAGATTGCGTTTTCAGAATAAATTCTTATAGGGAAAACAAACCACTTTTTTGCATTTTTTCTCTTTGTTTTTTGCGCGATTTTTACAGATTTTTATGTTGTTGCAGTTATTATAAAAATGTAATTACAATGTATTGACAATTTTGCATTTTGGGTTATAATAATTATAGGAGTTGATATTATGAATATTAATGTTACAAATGCACCGAAAACCGCAACTTTTCAAATGAGGATTAATCCCGAAGTAAAGAAAGAAGTTGAAAGCATTTATGCAAATTGCGGTATGACTTTAACAGACGCATTTAATGCGTTTCTTCAGCAAACGATAAATGTAGGCGGAATGCCGTTTATCGTTAATCAGAACAGTGCTGAAGTATTAAAGCAGCAGGCTATCGCCTTACTGATGGCAGAACTGAAAGCCGGAGAAGACTCAGTTAAAACGGATGCTGACTGGATTTCCGAAGAAGCAATGCTTTCTGAATTCGGTGAGTAATTATGAAGATAGTTTACTCACCGCAAGCGAGAGAAGACTTAAGAGAAATCAAACAGTATATTTCCGAAGAGCTCGCTAACCCCACAGCTGCCGCGCGTATAACGAACAAGGTAATTAAAGATTGTTCTAACCTGAAAGGCAATCCTTTACTCGGAGCAGAACTGAAAAACAAGTTTGATGTTGACACGGATATGCGATACCTTATCAGTGCAAATTACATAGCGTTCTACCGAATCATAGATAACGATATACGCGTTATACGCATCCGCGACGGCAGAACAAATTATTTGCAACTTCTTTTCAGAGATTTGCAATAATTCTCAAACATTGAGGTGCGCTAAACCAACGCATAGTTAAAGACAATTTTAATACTTTATTTATTGTTTTTATAAAGTCTTTTAATAAGGGTTATAAAACTGTTTTATTTAGTGAAGTAAAAAAGATTTGTTTTACCTTTACACCAAGGTTCTGCGACCATCAGGTTCTAGTGGCAGCAATGCTGTGTGCTTCGCACGTTGCTTTTTCAGGCAAACATCACATCTTTGTGAGTAACACGAACTACATCATTTTTTGCATAGCAAAACACATCATTTCAGCTCTGCCGATACATCATTAATAAAAAGCAATAAGGCAAATTGGTATATTTACACCAATTTGCCTTGTTTTTCATTTTTTAAGCATTTTGAGTTTTCACGGAGTTCGGTCAGCTTTCTCGGAGTTGCTTTCTATTTTACAGTAACATCAATATTTCCATTACCAAGTTGTTTTTCTAATAATTCAGCATTATCAATATGACCAATCCTCGTATATTTATAGTCTGTTTCAAAATCCTTGTAAAAGATAACGACACAGTTATCACCGTAAAGCATAATATCGCCCTTATGAATTGTACCGATATTCTGCGGATTGCTTGGCAAAGAAGTATCAAGATAATAATACTTTTCATTACCGTGAAGCTCGCTCATAGTCAACGTAACGGGTAGCATATCCGAAAATGCCTTTGCCGTTTCATTATCCTCTAAAGTCACGGAAAATTCTTCGCCGTTTATGATAACAGTCATACTGCTATTATCCTCCGATGTTGATTGTTCTGTTTCGGTTGTCTGAACGGTTGGGTTTTCGCTCGTCTTGCTAACAGGCTCATCAACCTCTTTCTTGCAGGAAGAAAAAGTAATAACGGCAGCGATAATCAGCACGCATAGTAAAAGCTTCTTCATTTAAGGTACTCCCTGTAAAAGCTCTCGATTTTATCAAACGGGATAGCATTGTTGCTGCCGCCGTCGTAAAGGTCTGTATGAACTGCCCCTTCAATAACAAGCAATTCTTTATTATCAGGATATTTGTTGCCGTTCATCATATTTTCGTATGCATCCTTGCCGAAATAGAAAGAATGCGCTTTATCACCGTGCATAATCATTACGGCGCTGCGGATTTCGTTGCTGTACTGCAAAATCGGCTGATTGACAAAGGATTCGCAGCCAACGACATTCCATCCTCCGTTTGAATTGAGCGAGCGCGGATGATAGCCTCTGTCGGTTTTGTAGTAATCATAATAATCCTTAACAAAGAATGGCGCGTCCTCGGGAAGCGGGTCAACAACGCCGCCCGCCAGCTTGTATTCGCCGTTTTTGTAATCCTCAAGGCGTTGAGCGCACAGTACTTTTTTCGCCTCATAACGCTTTTCCTCGCTGTCCTCGCTGTCAAAATAACCCTTTGCATTGACTCTCGTCATATCGTACATTGTGGAAGCGACGGTTGCCTTAATTCTTGTATCGAGCGAGGCAGCGTTGATTGCCATACCGCCCCAACCGCAGATACCGAGAATACCGATTTTATCCGCGTCAACCTTTTCGTTAAGCGAAAGGAAGTCAACAGCCGCCATAAAATCCTCCGTGTTAATATCGGGGGAAGCCATATATCTCGGCTGACCGCCGCTTTCACCCGTGTAGGACGGGTCAAAAGCAATCGTTAAAAAACCGCGCTCTGCAAGCGCTTGCGCATATAATCCCGAGCACTGTTCCTTAACCGCACCGAACGGACCGCTGACCGCAATGGCGGGAAGTCTGCCCTCTGCGTCTTTCGGTATATACATATCAGCAGCAAGAGTAATGCCGTATCTGTTGACGAAGGTTATTTTTGAATGCTCAACTTTATCGCTTTTCGGGAAAGTTTTATCCCACTCATTTACTAAATTCAACTGTTCTGCTTTCAACATAATTAATCTCCTTTTCGGTATTGAAAATGAAATATCTCTGTGCTATAATTGCATTATAATACCTAAACCTGACTTTAGGTCAAGCATTTTTTTGAAAAGAGGGAAAATATGTATACAATTGGTCAGATTTCGGAGATGTTTAACCTTCCTATTTCTACACTTAGATACTACGACAAGGAAGGACTGTTCCCGCAAATGCAGCGTCAATCGGGTATTCGCAAATTCAGCGAAAATGAGGTTGAGGCACTCCGCGTAATTGAATGTCTGAAAGCAAGCGGACTTGAAATCAAGGATATCAAACAGTTTATGGATTGGGCAATGCAGGGCGCAGAAACCTATGAAAAACGCAGGGAGCTTTTTGAAGCAAGGCGCGAAGTAATTGAAGCTGAAATTGCTAACCTTCAAAAAATGCTCGATATGGTTAAGTTCAAATGCTGGTACTATGAAACAGCAATCAAAGACGGAAATGAAGACGGCATCAGCGCAATGCTGCCCGACAAATTACCGAAGGATATACAAGAGCTTTACGATAATGCGCACTCATAAAAAAAGCGAGACAGGATTAAAAACGCCTCGCTGTTTTTGTTATTCTATTTAGCTTTCGGAATAGTATTGCTCGATTTGGGGGCGAGCGCGTTCAAAGAACACCAGCAGGCGGCTGTCAAACTGTGTGCCGTCGCCTTCCATAATGATTCTGTTAGCGTCCTCAAACGACATACCGTCCTTGTACACACGCTTGGAAACAAGCGCGTCGTAAACATCGGCAATTGCCATAATACGGGCCTCAAGCGGTATTTCCTCGCCCTTTAACTGTTCGGGGTAACCCGAGCCGTCGTAACGCTCGTGGTGGTAGTGGGCAATGTTTATTGCGATTTGCTTAAACTGCTCGTTGTCAACGCTCTCCACAATCTGCTCAAGGATCCGCGCGCCCTCGGTTGTGTGAGTTTTCATGATTTCAAGCTCTTCGGGCGTGAACCTGCCAGGCTTGCGCAGAATGGCGTCGTCAACCGCGATTTTGCCGATATCGTGCATCGGCGCGGCGGCGATAATGCAGCTGCAGAATTCATCATCAATATCGGGGTCGCCGTCCTTTTGCATCTCTTCCACGAGTATCTTAACAACGTTGCTCGTTCGCTTGATGTGACCGCCGGTGGAGTTATCTCTGCTTTCAATCATAGCGAGCATACCCACAACAAAGTTCTGCTGCAAATCCGCGATGTGCTGATTCTTAATCTCAACGTCGTTTTTCAGCGCGGTTTCGTATTTCTTCATTGAGAAGTAGTTGCTTAAGAAACCGCCGAGTGAAACGGCAAATAGCACCAGCAGCACTATAAAGCTGGCGGTGTCCGACTTATCCATGCGGTTGATTAACACGCTCAGGTAATCGCTTTCGCTCATAGCGAGGATATCGGGGGCAGCCGTGCCGTTATAGTACGCGGAAAAATCATTCAACGCCTGCAGCGCAGATTCCTGCTGCATCTTATCCATCCAGACAATTCCCAAAAGAATAATCAGCGAAATCAGTACAATCCATACTATGATTGCTTTACCGAAATGCCGTGCCTTGTCCCTGCGGATAATCTGGTGGAAGTAAATCATTCCGAATACAGACCAGATGATAAACAGCAGATATGTTGCAGAGCTTAACGAATCCGTGCGCAGTACGGGAAGAATCATCAGCGCGCCGAATATAATCATGATAATCAGCACAATGTGACCCGAAGCGGAATACAGCTTGTTTTTGTCTTGCTTTGCACATTTAATGCTTGCAGCGGCAACAAAGCCGTATAGCAGGGTGGCAATAATCGTTGTAACGTCAACTATCCAGCCGATTGTTGTGCGCCCGAGGAATATAACAGGAATTAAAATTGCGCCGACAAACAGAATTGCGTTTGCCGGAATTTCTTTTTTATTCAGCCTGGTGATTTTTTGTGGGAGTATGGAATCCTTGCCGATAACGTGAATCATACGGCAGAGCGCCCACAGGTTTGCAATCAGGCTTGTTGCAATAAGCGCAAACAGCGAACAGAAGAGAATGGTTGTTCCCATATCGCCCAGATAGTAGCCCGCAGCGTAAAAGGCAGGCACTGCTTTTAAGCCTGAAAGATTACCTAAATCGTTGATGTATTCAACCCAGTTGCTGTATTCCGGCGGAAATGCCGTAACGGAAAGCAGGGTGATAAATACATACAGCGCCGTTGTGATGACGATAGAAGTTGCCAGCACCCTGAAAACACGCTTTTTGGGGAAGTTATACTCGGTTGACGAGTGCGTAACACTTTCAAAACCAATGAACGCCCACGGCGAAATAGTTGCTATTCCGGCAATCTGCGCAAGGGGCATACCGTCGGGTGCAAAGCCGGGCTCAAACCCTGCGTTGCCTGATAAATAGTGCACCAAGCCAACGATAAAGCAGGCTGTTATTCCCACTACGAATAGGGCAACCAGACCTACCATTACCTTTGCTACAACCTTTTTGCTGTTAACAAGCACCAATACCGTAATTAAGATAGCAGCTGCTGTCAGCAGTACTTCGCCGGCATAAATCTCGTAGCCGAAAATCGTGTAAAGATAGCCGAAGCGGAACACGTTGCCGAAAATGTACCTTGCAAAAAGGGGAACTGCCGACGCGTTTGCCCAGAACATTGAAACGTAGAGCAAAAATACAAACCAGGAAACGAGGAAGGCGCGGTCGTACCCGAATATTGTTTTGGTAAAGAAGTACACGCCTGTTCCCTCGGGATACCGATTTGCGAGGTAGTGATAGTTCAGGCAGACCAGCAGCATAATTGCGCCGCCGATTACAAGCCCGAGTACGCTGCCGAGCGGACCTGCTTGCTTTAGATATGTGTTGCTCGTTACAATGAGCGAGCCCCATCCGATGCTTGTGCCGATGGCGAATGCCAGAACGGTAAGCGGGGACATAAACGGTTTCATTTTTTGTACTGATGAATCAGATTGCATTAGTTTTCACCACTTGTAAAACAATATTATTCCTGATTTTTGTGGATGTTTGAGATATCCTCTGTAGTTCCGCCGCCGGTGTCGTCAGGTGCGCGGAATTCGCCTTTTTCGGCAAGTCGCAGAAAGGCGTCTACTACGTCGGGCGTGAGTTGAGTGCCCGAAGCATTTCTGATAATATCGATTGCCTTATCGTAGTTCATGCGATCTCTGTATGGTCTGTCGGAATACATCGCGTCAAAGGTATCTGCAACAGCGATAATCTGCGCCACGCGCGGAATTTCTTCGCCCTTGAGTCCTTTGGGGTATCCCTTGCCGTCGGGGCGTTCGTGGTGCGATTCTGCACCAACGATAATATCCGGCATAAGGCTGATGCTGCCCAGCACGTCTGCGCCTCTTACGGTGTGGGATTTAATGGTGTCGAATTCCTCGTCCGTGAGTTTGCCGGGTTTGTTGAGCACCTGGTCGGGAATGCTGACCTTGCCGATATCGTGCATAAGCGCGATGTTGTAGTACTGCTCAACGGTGTCCTCGTTGTAGCCGAGTTCCTTGGCGAGCATTGCGGTGTATTTTGCAACGCGCGAGGAGTGACCCTGCGTGTACGAGTCCTTCATATCGATTACCTTTGCAAAGGATTCAATAATCTCCCTGATAAGCTGCTTATCGCGCTGCTGCTGCTCGCGAAGTTTGTCAAGCTCCGCCGCCCTGTTGGTGTTGATGTGCATTTTAAGCCCGATAAATACGCACGCAATCAGGAACACAGCGGCTATCGATACAATCAGTAGCACGTAGTTGCGCGTGTATTCGCGGATTTCGTCCATTGAGATGTCTGCGCCTGCATATGCAACGCACTTGCCGTTTGAGTCGAGTATCGGCTGATACGTTGTAAGCAGCCAGCCGAACGAGTCGTCGCTCTCGAGCATATCGATTCCCTTGCCTTCGAGCAGCGACGGAACGTAGGGCAAAAATGTTTCGTCGAACTCCTGCAGGTCTGCAAGCGAGCCCGGTTCCTCGGTGTCGGTATCAAACACAACGTGGCAGCCGTCCTCCCGAATCTGGTATACATACAGATATTTCAGATACGGCGTGTTGTCGCGTATGTCGCTTAATGTTTCAAAAGTATTTTCATATTCTTCATCTTTGCCGTTTTCAAGCCAGTCGTTAATACGGTCGGCGTTAATCGCATTTGCAGCAAGCTTGGCTGCTCCTACAACCGATTGCTCACGGTCCTTGCGGATTTGCGAGCTTAAAACGCTGACGCCTGTAACGGTAATAGCCGTTGCCATAATCACCGCCAGAGCAATCCAAACAATAATCAGCATGATCTGACGGCTGATACGTTTCTTTTCTTTTTCCATAGTAATCTATCCGTTTTTAAGTGTGTTTTTGTTATCGTACATATTCTGGTCTGCGCGTTCAAATACAGGTGCCACGCAGGGCTCGTTATCATACTTTGCCATACCGCAGGCGATAACTATACCGCCTGAAGCATCAGCCGCGGCGTTGTGCTCGCTTACCGTTTTGATAAGCTCGTCAATGCGCTCGTAATCCTCGCTTTGCGAGATAACGGCAAATTCGTTGCCGCCAACGCGCTTTTCAAATGTGTAGATACCGCCTGCGTCGGGCGATTTGTTAATCATATAAAACAGGTTTTTGGTGATAACAAGTATAACTGCCATACCGATAAGCAACCCGAATACGGTGCCTAAAATACCTGCTTTTTGTAAATATGCGCTGCAGGTTACGATAAACGAACCCCAGCCAATGCTTGTTCCTATTGAAAACGCCCAAATGCCAAACGGGGTAAAGTTGGACCGCAGGGTGCCTTGGGTATTATCATTTAGCAACTGTGTTGAATTGCCGGTTTTGCTAAATTTAATATTTTACAGTCCTTCGCCGAGATAAAATGCTGTGATTATTTATTCAAACCATTTTTTGTTGAAGGCTATGCGTTCCTCTTCGGTTTCGCACTCTTCAATGCCGTTGAGTTCAACATACTTAAGTATGTCCTCAAGCGGATCGGGTTTGTGATAATAGTAGCCCTGAACGAGCTCACAGCCGATTTGCTTGATAAATTCAAGCTGTTCCGGAGTTTCCATTCCCTCAATAAGCGTGTGGATTCCGAGCCTTTTGGCAAGCTGCACCATCTCTTCAAGAAGGATCTGGTTAATGCCGTCCTTGTCCTCAAGGTTCTTAACAAGGTTCATATCAAACTTGATTAAATCAAATTCGTATTTACTGAAGGAACTGATTGCGGAATAGCCGCTGCCGAAGTCGTCAAGCCATAATCCGTAATTATTTTCGCGAATGTTTTTAAGCTGCTCGCTAAAGGATTGAGCACCTTTTTCGATATCCTGCTCGGTGATTTCGATGATGAAATAGCTTTTGTCAACATACTTTGCCATATTGTATTTATCGTAAAGCCTGTTGAGCTCTTTGAGGATATCCGCGTGGTCGAAGTCCTGACGCGAGAAGTTGACGGAAACGGGAACGAGCGGCAGATTGTTATCTACACGAATAATAACCTCTTTGCACACCTGCTCAAACATATACAGGTCGAGCTTGTAAAGCTGATGGTATTTCTGCAAAACAGGTATGAATTCGCTTGGCGAAATCATTCCGCGCGTCGGGTCAATCCAGCGTGCAAGGCATTCAAAGGCAGCCACCTTCTGCGATTCAACGCGGAAAATGGAGTGGTAGTAAACCTTTATCCAGCCATGCTTAAGCGCTTTATCAAAATGCTCAATGATGTATCTGTCATGCAGATAAATCATATTCGAGGTCTGCGAGAAGAATTCAACCTCGCGGTTAATATCATTCTCAATATGCTTGAGCGCTCTCTTTGCGTGGTCAATCGTTTCGTTAAGCGAAACACCGACTTCGGCAGCGCAAACACCGCTGCGTATACCCGAGGTATCGCCGTGCGCCTTAATGTGTATGGTGCGGTTTACTCTGCGCAGATGCTTTTCAAGCTTATCGTTTGAAGATTCGTCCGTAATCAGGATAAAGTGGTCGTCGGAATCTCTAACAACAAGCGATTTGGGGAACTGCTTAACAATCGTGTTTGCGGTAAGGACAATTAAGTTATCGCCCTCTTTAAAGCCGTACTGGTTGTTATAAGACTGCATCGAGTAAATGTCAATGTAAACAACAAGCGGCGTGTTACCCTCTGCGCGGATAATCCTGATTTTTTCCTCGCCGAAATCCTGCAGGTAATTGATATTCGGAATACCCGTAAGCGGGTCTGTGTAGAAGCTGTCGTGGCGTAATTTCATATACGCGTCAAGCCGTTCGATTGTCGTGTCCTGAGTGACGGTGAGGTTTGCGTACATAATAACTGCAAGCTCTGTGCCGTCGGGCATCGTCTGCCATTTACCGATACCGTGAATGTAAACATACTCGTTATCTTTTTTGGCGTTTTTTGCAGACGCGGTTGCAAGGCTGCGGTCAAGACGGCAACGGAAAACCGTATCGTACGGACCGAGCTGATTAAGGAAATCATCGCTGATTTGCGAAACAACGCCTACATCGTCGGGGTGCATTCTTTCAAACATACCGGCTTCAAGCCACTCAAGAACAACCTCGCGCGGCATTCCCGTGTTTCTGCAAAAGCCCTCGGAAGCGAGTACGGGTACTGCTTTGCCGTCGATGTTCTGGTAGTAAACAAACGACAGCGGACTGTTTTCGTAAGCCTCGCGGATTTCGGCAGGGAAGCGGTACTTGCTTGTTTTGCTGCCTAATCCGCTGTCTGAATTAACGATTTTGTGCGCTTTAAGAGCAACCTTGTGCTTGTACATCAGGTTGTCTGCAGTATCAAATACGCTTTCAACACTCTGCCCGTCGCTGTAAAACGCAACGCCAAACGCAACCTCAACGCCGTCTGAATTCCTGTTTGAGTCGTTCATCTTGTCGCACAGATAATCAATGCTTTTATAATCATGTCCGCGGCAGATAACAACAAACTCGTCGCCGCCTATACGGAAAACGCGGCTGTGCTTAAACGTGTCGCAAATTACCTTGCACGCGTTGCGGATTAACTCGTCGCCCGCGTGGTGACCCATAGTGTCGTTAACACTCTTCAAGCCGTTGATGTCGCACACAACAAAAGCAAATTCAACTTGCTCTTTGTTCTTTATCTGCTCGTTTAACTGTTCTTTGGCAAGTGAAAAAGCATGGCTGTTCTGAACGCCCGTTAATGCATCCTTCGCTGCAATTTCCTTTGCAACGGAAAGCTCGTGAGCCTGCTGCTTTTCACGCCTTACGTAAAGGTCAACATTTTCAACGCCGATAATCAGAAGCGGCTTGCCATCCTCTTCAATTTCGGCAGCCTTAAGGCGTACGTAAGTGGGTTTGCCGTCGAGCATAAGGCGATATTCCATAATAAAAATACCGTCTATTTCAATTGCGCCGATTATGTTTTTCTTGGTGAAGAGCTTGCTGAAGGCGTTGTGGTCATCTTCACAAATTACGCGAAGGCTGTTTTCCTTCGTTTTTTCAAAAAAGTTTTCGCCCTTTTTGGAAATGCCGAGCTTGTTAAAATCCTCGTTAGCGTTAAACTCGGTGTACTCGTCCGTTTCGGGGTCAACGGCATAGAGCACCATAAGGTTGCGGCTGAAGGCGTTAAGGCGTGTATACGCCTTGCGTTCCTCTTTTTCGCTCTCCGCTTCAAGCTGGGATTTCAATTCCGTGTTAATATTACTTATGCCTATAATGATATGGCGCTCGTCGTCGGGAATCTGTGCAATCTTCATTATTACGTAGGTGGGCTTGTTGTCAATCATCAGGCGGTAGTAATACTTGAGTATATCCTGCGATGCAAGCGCTTCAATAATCGCGTCTTTTTCAAGCAGTTCAGCCATCCTCTCGCGATCCTCTTCAAAGATAAGCTTATCAATATCCATTTGTATGTTGCGGAAGAAGTTCTTTCCCGAGTTCTGCGTGGTTTTTGAGCCGCTTTCCGTCCTTGAGCCGTACTCTATGTATTCGTCGGTGTCAACGTTAATATAGTAAAGGTTAAAATAGTCGCCTGTTAGCGCAAAGTTGATTTGCTCAAATATCTCCTTTTCCTCAAGGATTTTCTTATAGGTGGCTTTAATTACCTCGTTTTCCTCACGCATTTTTTCCATCTCGGTAATGTCTACCGCCATACCGAGAAGTAATAATTTGTCGTGTTCGTCAGATAGTTTAAATTTTGTTGTATAGTACTTACGCGGATTGCCTGCCGCGTCTTTTGCGTCCTCATAAAAGCGGTAAGGTTCGTCCATTGACAGTGCTTTTTTGTCCTCTTCAATAAAATGAGCGGCAGTTTCGCTGTCAAAAATATCATTGTCTGTAAGTCCAAGCACCTCTTCAACAGTGCTTTTGTTTGCGTCGTTTGCAAACGCCTGATTGCAGGTGATGTACTCGCCGGTTTCCGCGTCCTTCAAAAAGCTCGAAGCAGGGATGTTATTGAGCAGGGTGGATAATGACTGCTTTGATTTTGCAACCCTTTTTGCCTCGTCCGTCTGGCGCTGGAAATCTGCTTTTTCGTCCCCGATTACAACGACGGAAAGCAGGTTTGTGCCCACAAGGTATGCAACGGCGCAAAGCGGCAGGTCAGGCTTGAGCACCTGAAGAAGCATTAATAACGATACGATTACACCGAAAAAGGTGAGTATACGATATTTATGCCTCTCACTTTCGCTGTGCCTGGGGATTGCCAGACGTGCAGTTGTTGTGGCTGTGATAAACAGTGAAATCTGCAGCAGTATCACAGCATAACGCAGGGGTAGGGGATGATACACGCTGTTTTTATCTACCGTAAACAGAATCGGTTTGAATATGTTTATACCTACAATCAGCGTAACGGCTGCCGCATAGACTCTGCCGAATAAGAGCAAAAAGAATTCCAGCCGTTTCTGTTCGTTAAGATACACAACTATATATTTTGCCCAGAACAGCGCAGATAGTGCCAGAGCAATAAAGTATACCGATGTGTCAATAAAAAGAAGCGTTGCCCAGTTTGCGGAATCAAAAAGCCCCCAAAGTACATCGGTAACATAATAAAACAGAACCGAAAACAGAAAGTGCCTGTAAGCAACACGGTTCGGTTTTTTGTTAAGCTCTGTTTTTTCAAATAGAACGCCTTGGTTTTCCACAATAAGCAGCAGGGAAGCCAGAAGTCCCATTGAAGCGTAATACATAATTTCACCCCGATTTTTTGATAATCTCGCTTTTCTTTACATTTTAGACAATTCATATTGAAAATGCATATTGAAAAAAACGACTATTGTTGATATAATTATAATATCACATATAATTCGTCGATTCAATATACAAAGTAATTAATAATTATGGAGAGGTTTTGTTAATGTCACCAAAAAATAAGAAAAACGACGTTTCTCTTAAGACAGTTCAAAGGCGATTGATAATCGTGGCGGCGCTGCTTTGCGTATTAACGCTTGCTTCGGTATTACTGTTGCTTAAGAACGTGCTTTTTACACGGATATTTGCAGGCGTTATGCTTGTTGCAGATTCAGCCGCGCTGATTTATCTTGTGCTGCTGATTTCGCGCCTGGGGATAAAGCCGCTTTTGCGCGCAAACGAGTGCATTAAAGAGGAACGTAAAATCCCCGAATCGGGCACAGCGGAATTCCGCAGCCTTGCAGGTGCGTATAACAGGATGTTTGACCTGTATGAAAACGGTACGGAACGCCTACAGTTTAAAGCGTACCACGATGAGCTTACGGGCGTATATAATCGCGCGGGCTACGAGTCGATTGTTACGGGCATTGACCTTAAAAGCACCTATATGCTGCTGTTTGATATTGACGCTTTGAGCGAAATCAACAGCGAGCACGGCCGCGAAACAGGCGACGAGGTTTTGAAAAAGCTCGTTAGAGTGCTTAAAAAGAACTTCCGCCCCGATGACTCAATCTGCCGCGTAGACGGTGATGAGTTTGTTGTGTTTATGCTGAGTTTTCCCCAGAAGAGGGACGATTTGGTTGCCGCAAAATTAGAGAGAATAAATAGTGAATTAAGTGACACCTCGGACGGTTTGCCGAGTGTGTCAATCAGCGTCGGTATTGTTCACGGAAGTGAAGCCGGAGAGCTCGACGACCTTTTTAAAAAAACCGATTTAGCAATGTATCAGTCCAAGCAAAAGGGCGAAAGCGCTTATACTTTCCTTTAAAAAGCGCTTTGCCTTGGAAACAGAAAAGAGGTAATTCAATATGCGATCCCTTCGCTCAAGATTTACAATACTTACGGTTATTGTAGCATTTGTCTCAGTAAGCGTTGTTACGGGAATGAGCGTAATTTTTATCCGCAATAACGAGCAGCAGAAATCAGACCAGCTGTTGCTTCTGCTTTGCGAAACAGGCGAAAAAAATCTTGACTATTATTTTAACAGTGTGCAAAAATCCGTGGGCAAAGTTGCCTCGTTTGTTGAAGCGGATATAGACGGCACCGATGCAAAAAGTCTTGAACAGCACACCCAGCACGTAAGAAAGTATTTTGACGTAATGGCGTCCAAAACGAACGGCGTGCTTACATACTACTACAGACTTGACCCCGAAGTGTCCGATACCGTAAAGGGCTTCTGGTACACAAACCTTGACGGCGAGGGCTTTGTGGAACACAAGGTTACGGATATCACCAAATACGATACAAAGGACACCTCGCAGCTTGTGTGGTTTACCGTGCCTAAATATAAGGGCGAATCCATATGGCTGCCGCCGTATATTACGGATAACCTTAATAAACGCGTTATTTCATACAATGTCCCGATTTATTGCGAGGGCAAATTTATCGGCGTAGTCGGAATAGAAATTGACTATACCATTATGGCTGAGCAGGTGGACAGCATCAAGTTGTACAACAACGGATACGCGTTTTTAAGCGACGAAAACGGCGAAATTTATTACCACCCCTACATTGACGTTACAACAACGGCAAAAGAGGATCAGCCCGAGATTCCGTTCGGCTTGGTAAGCGACAGTACTTTTATCAAGTACACTTATAACGGCGTTAAAAAAACAGGCGCGTGGCTGTCGCTCAGCAACGGTATGCGCCTTGTGGTCTGCGCCCCCGTTTCCGAAACGGACGGCGACTGGCAAAAACTGATTCTCAACACACTTATCGTTTCCGTTGAGGTTATGATTTTTGCAAGCCTGGCGGCATACTTCTTCTCAAAACGTATTGCAAAACCGCTGAATCAGCTTACCTTGGCAGCGCAGAAGGTTGAAAAGGGCAACTACGATTTTGAACTTGAATATGACAAAAAAGACGAGGTTGGCGTACTTACAAAAACCTTTAAAACTCTGGCAAACAACGTTAAGGAACATATCAATACCCTTAACAGCAGAGTTTTTGTGGACGCGCTTACTAACGTTAAGAACAGGGCTGCGTTCCTTGAAACCTGCAACAGTATGCAAAAGGAGATTGACAGTAACAAGGGCGACTTGAAGTTCGCGATTGCTATTTTTGACTGCAACAATCTTAAAACAATCAACGACCAATACGGCCACGACAAAGGCGATATCTACCTTAAAACCACCGGCAGGGTAATCAGCAATGCATTCAGGCAGTGCCAGGTATTCCGTATAGGCGGCGACGAGTTTGCAGTCATACTGACAGGCGATAATTATCAGAACAGGGAAATCCTTATTAATAATTTTGAAAGCATTAAGGAGAGAATTAACGCCACAAACGATAACCCGTGGGAACAGGTCAACCTTGCCATGGGTATTGCGGAATACGATAAGGATGACGACAGTTCCGTTGACGACGTAACGCGCCGTGCGGACAGATATATGTATAAGAATAAGTTTAATGATAAGGCTGAAAGGTAAACCACTGATGAAATACGGCAAAAGATTAAAAAAATATCGTATTATAGCGTGTTTACTCTCGTTAATCATCCCCCTTGTATCTCTGTCGTCAGCCGCGGCAGTAACGCAGGGTGTCGGCAAAATTGTCCGCATCGGCTGGTACGATTCGCCGTTTAATATGATGGACGACCTCGGCAGACGGTCGGGCTATGCCTATGAGTACGCACAGAAAATAGCGGTTTATTCAAACTGGCGCTATGAATATGTGGAGGGCAGCTGGCCCGAGCTTATGCAGATGCTTGAGGACGGCAAAATCGACTTGATGAGCGACGTTTCGTATACCAAGGAACGTAACGACAAAATGCTGTTTTCCGAGCTGCCGATGGGAACGGAGGATTACTACCTGTTTACCACACCCGATAACAGCGATATTTCAACCTCCGATTACTCGACCTTTAACGGCAAAAAGGTGGGCGTAAACAAGGGCAGCGTTCAGATAAAATTCTTTAAAGAGTGGGAAAAGACTAATAACGTCAACGCCGAGATAGTGGAATTAACAGGGGAAGAGAACCAGAATATGGCAAAACTCATCAGGGGCGATATTGATATGTATCTGACTCTTGACGCGATTTACGACCCGCAGAGCACCGTCCCAGTGTGCAAAATTGACTCTTCGGATTTCTACTTTGCGGTAAACAAAGACCGCCCCGACATTCTGGCTGAACTCAATTCCGCAATGGAACGTATTCAGAACGATAACCGCTTTTATAATCAGCAGTTATATTCAAAATACCTTAAAACAGTCGGCATTAACGACCAGTTCAGCTCGCACGAGATAAGCTGGCTCAAAGAGCGTAGCACAATAAGAATAGGCTATCAGGATAACTATCTTGCGTTTTGCGCCAAGGACCCCCAAACAGGGGAACTTATCGGTGCGCTTAAGGATTATCTTAACACCGCTTCCACCTGTATGGGCAATGCCGAGCTCAATTTTGAGCCTGTGGCATATCCTACTTCCGAAGCGGCGCTCGATGCGCTTAAAAAAGGCGAGATTGACTGTATGTTCCCCATAAATATGACCGATTATTACGGCGAGGAAGAGGGGATATCAATCACGTCGCCGCTTATGACGAGCGAGATGATTGCCATTGTTTCGGAAGCGGATCAAAACACGTTTTTCAAGAAAGAGCGTATCACGGTAGCCGTTAACGCAGGTAACCCGAACTATGATATGTTCCTGCTTGACAATTTCCCCGATTGGCGCTCTGTGTATTTCAGCAACACAGAGGAATGTCTTAAGGCTGTTGCCCAGGGTAAGGCGGAATGTGTTTTAGTCAGCACCTTCCGTTATAACGATATTGCTGCGTTTTGCAGTAAGAATAACCTTGTGTCTGTTCCTACCGGCGTTAAGCTTGATTACAATATCGCCGTTAACAGAAGAAATGCTACGCTTTATTCCGTACTTAACCGAGTGATATGCGTTGTGCCGGAAAACACTATGAGCGTTGCGCTTTCAAGCTATGCCGTGGATAACTCAAAGCACGGTCTTATCGACTACCTTCAGCAAAATGAGGGTATAGTGGCATTAATAATGATTCCGTTAATGCTCGTAATCGTTTTCTTCTTAATCATAATATTCAGAGTCCTGAAAAAGGCAAAGGTAAGCCAAAAACTGATTTCCGCTACCGAAACCGATGAGCTCACCGGATTGTATATGAATAACTATTTCTTCGAGTACGCAAACCGTATGTTTGAAGAAAATCCGAGTGCGCCGATGGACGCAATAGTTATGAACATCATTCAGTTCCATTCCGTAAATGCTATTTACGGCTATGAGTTCGGTGATAAGCTGCTCAGCGCGTTTGGCGAAGAACTGTACGCTTTTGCAGAGGAAAACGGCGGTATTGCAGGACATTCCGAAGCGGACAGATTTACTTTATACTGTCAGCATCTTGATGATTACAACGCTTTATTTGACCGCTTGCAGAACAGGATTAATTCGCTCTTATCCCGCACCGACATCAGGGTTCGCATGGGCGTTATGCCGTGGGAAGAGGGCACTGAACCTGTTCAGATGGTTGAGCAGGCGCTTATTGCCTGCAACCTTGTGCGCGGGCTTTATAATGAGCATATCCTTGTGTTTGACGAGAATGTGCGCCAGCGAGAATCGTTTGAGCAAAAACTGCAAAACGACCTGTTTAACGCTGTGGAAAACGAAGAACTTGAGGTATACTATCAGCCGATATTTGATATTCAGAGCAATCCGCCGCAGCTAATGGGCGCAGAGGCGCTTGTTCGGTGGATACATCCCGATTTCGGTATGCTGATGCCTGCCGATTTTGTGCCGCTGTTTGAGCAAAAAGGACAGATCGGCGCGGTTGATTATTACGTGTGGAAAGAGGCGGCAAAGCAGATTGCACGCTGGAAAGATAAGTGTTCAAAGGATTTTGCCGTATCAATCAACCTTTCCCGTAGAGATTTGTTTGACGAGGAACTGGACGAAACGCTGAATTCGCTTGTAAAAGAAAACGGGCTTGAACCGCGTATGCTCAAGCTTGAAGTAACCGAATCCGTGTATACCGAAAATATCAATGAAATAACCGACGTTGTTGAAAGGCTGCGCGATAAGGGTTATCCGATAGTTATGGACGACTTCGGCTCGGGTTATTCCTCGCTGAATATGCTTTCCGCTATGCCGATTGACGCGCTGAAAATGGACAAGGCGTTTATCAAGGACGCCGATATCAGCGAAAAAAGGTTTAAGCTGATTCAGATGATTCTGGATATTGCGGATAACCTTAAGGTTCCCGTAGTTGCGGAAGGTGTGGAAACGCAGAGTCAGTTTGACTTGCTTAAAAATTCAGGTTGCGCGCTTGCACAGGGCTATTATTTCTCAAAGCCTTTAACTGCAGAGAATTTTGAAGCAAAATTTATTGAAAACAGTACAGAAAATTAGTATAATGTGATTTGTTATGAATAGTATTGAGTTAAAAAACAAAACAGTTCTTGTAACGGGCGCGGCAGGCTTTATCGGCGCTAATCTTGTTATGCGCCTGCTTAACGAGTTTGACGGCATTAAGGTAATCGGCATTGACAATATGAACGATTACTACGATGTAAACTTAAAGGATTTTCGCCTTGACGAGATAGGGAAGATTGCCGCGGCAAAGGACTGCGAATTTGTATTTATTAAAGGCAGCATTGCAGACAAAGCGCTTATAACCAAGGTGTTTGAGGACTGTAAGCCCGAGGTTGTTGTTAATCTCGCGGCGCAGGCAGGTGTACGCTACTCTATCACCAACCCCGATGTTTATATTGAATCAAATATTATCGGTTTTTATAACATACTTGAAGCGTGCAGGAACTACCCTGTTGAGCACCTTGTTTATGCGTCAAGCTCGTCGGTTTACGGCTCAAATAAAAAGGTGCCGTATTCAACCGAGGATAAGGTGGACAACCCCGTGTCACTTTACGCCGCTTCAAAAAAATCCAACGAATTAATGGCGCACGCTTACAGCAAGCTTTATAACATCCCGTCAACGGGGCTGCGCTTTTTCACCGTTTACGGACCTGCCGGCAGACCCGATATGGCTTATTTCGGCTTTACAAACAAGCTGATTAAAGGTGAGAAAATCCAGATTTTTAACTTCGGCAACTGCCTGCGCGATTTTACTTACGTTGACGATATTGTTGAAGGCGTTGTCCGCGTTATGCAGGGCGCGCCGGAAAAGAAAACGGGCGAGGACGGACTGCCGATTCCGCCGTATGCAGTATATAATATCGGCAACAGCTCGCCCGAAAACCTGCTCGAGTTTGTAAGCATACTTCAGGAAGAGCTTGTGCGAGCAGGCGTTTTGCCGCAGGATTATGATTTTGAAGCGCACAAAGAGCTTGTTCCCATGCAGCCCGGCGACGTTCCTGTAACGTATGCCGACACATCTGCGCTTGAGGAAAACTTCGGCTTCAAGCCGAGCACACCGCTAAGAACAGGCTTGCGAAAGTTCGCTGAATGGTACAAAACATTTTATATGTAATCAGGGGGAAATTTTATGAAAATAGCAGTAGCAGGAACAGGATATGTAGGACTGTCTATTGCGGTTCTGCTCGCCCAGCACAACGAGGTTGTTGCGGTTGATATTATTCCCGAAAAGGTTGAGCTCATCAATAACAGAAAATCACCGATTCAGGATGAGTATATCGAAAAATATCTTGCTGAAAAAGAGCTGAATCTTACGGCAACTCTTGACGCTCAAAGTGCATATAAGGATGCAGATTTTGTTGTTATTGCCGCACCGACGAATTACGACAGCAAAAAGAATTTTTTTGACACCACCGCCGTTGAGTCGGTAATCGAACTGGTTCTTAAATGCAACCCTGACGCTATGATGGTAATCAAGTCGACGATTCCCGTAGGCTACACCGAAAGCGTAAGGGCAAAATATAACGCTGATAATATTCTGTTCAGCCCCGAATTCCTCCGTGAGTCAAAGGCGCTGTACGACAATCTTTATCCTTCAAGAATTATTGTCGGCACGGATTTAGAGGACGAGAAGTTAATCAAGGCTGCCAACGGTTTTGCCGCTTTGCTTAAAGAGGGCGCAATCAAGCAGGACATTGATACTCTGATTATGGGTTTTGCTGAAGCCGAGGCTGTTAAGCTTTTTGCAAATACATTCCTTGCGCTTCGTGTTTCGTATTTCAACGAGCTGGACACATACGCAGAGCTTAAAGGGCTTGACACCAAGTCGATTATTGAGGGCGTTTGCCTTGACCCGAGAATCGGCAACCACTACAACAATCCAAGCTTCGGTTACGGCGGCTACTGCCTGCCCAAGGATACAAGGCAGCTGCTCGCTAACTACGACGACGTGCCGCAGAATATGATTTCCGCCATTGTGGACAGCAACAGAACGCGCAAGGATTTTATTGCCGAAAGAGTGCTTGAAATGGCTGGCGGCTACGTTGAAAACAGCGAATACAGCGCCGAGCTTGAAAAAGAGGTTACGGTAGGCGTGTACCGCCTGACGATGAAGGCTAATTCCGATAACTTCAGGCAGAGCTCGATTCAGGGCGTTATGAAAAGGATTAAAGCCAAGGGCGCAACGCTTGTAATCTATGAGCCGACCCTCGAGGACGGAATAACATTCTTCGGCAACAAGGTTGTTAACGACCTTGACGAGTTCAAATCAATGTGCAATGTCATCATTGCAAACAGGTACGACAGTTGCCTTGACGACGTTGAGAACAAGGTTTACACACGCGATTTGTTCAGAAGAGATTAAAATAATAAACCCTCTTGATGTAATTCATCAAGAGGGTGTTTTGTTTTATCTGCCCGTTGCCGAAAGCATTGCAAACGGTGTTTTGAAAATGATTTTCAAATCGCCCCAGGTGGTGCGGTTTTCTATGTAATTAAGGTCCATCTCAACCCACTGTTCAAACGGGATGTCATTGCGGTTGTCGGCAATCTGCCAGTCGCAGGTGATGCCTGGCGTAACAATAAGGCGCAACTTGTGATAATCCTCGTATTCCGCAACCTCGTTAGGAAGCGGCGGACGGGGACCTACCATGCTCATATCTCCTTTGAGTACATTGAAAAACTGCGGTAACTCATCAACGGAAATTTTGCGCAGAATCTTGCCGAGTCGGGTAATTCGCGGGTCGTCCTTGATTTTGAAAACGGGACCGTCCATCTCGTTTTGTTCCATCAGTTCTGCTTTGCGCTTGTCGGCGTCTACGTACATAGTGCGGAATTTGTACATGTAAAATTCCTCGCCGTGGCGCCCGATTCTGATTTGCTTATAAAATGGGTTACCGTGCGGGTCATCAATAAAAATTGCAAGAGCAACCAACAGAATAGGAATTATGGCAAAAATCAAAAGAATTGTTGAAACGATAATGTCAAATATTCTTTTTTTCAGCCAATATGTTTTGAAAGACTTGTTTTCAACAATCTCCTTCAACCTTTTTTCGGTTGCGTCGTCAATTTTTCCGTATTCAAGATAAGGCATTTTTACACCTCTTTTATGCCGGGGAAATTCTATATCAATATTCTAACACATAAAACAACATATTTCAACAATTGTTGAATAATTATTGTGAAATAATGTCATTGTTTTTTCGGCTTAATTTTCTATGCCTATTATCTTTTCATAATCCTGAGTCGCCATCGGTTTATAGAAATAATAGCCCTGCATCTCACATGCGCCCTCGTTTTGCAGGAAGCGCGCCTGTTCTTCAGTTTCAACGCCCTCTGCAATCAGATCTATTTCCAGCTTGCGCACCATCTGAATCATTGAGCTTACAATGGTCTGACTCTTTTCAGGGTCGCCCGAGGAGGTCAGAAAACGGAAGTCAAGCTTAATACGCTCAACGGGAAGTTCCTTAAGCATGGCAAGCGAGGAATAACCGCTGCCGAAATCGTCCATTTCAACCTGAAAACCGTATGCTTTAAGTTCCTCGGTTGTCTGAATCAGTATTTTCGGATTCTCAACATATGCGCTTTCCGTAATTTCTATCCTGAGCTGCGACGGGGATAAATCATATGTTTTAACAAGACTATCAAAATACTTTGCAATGTTCTGACTTTCGCTTATATCGCCGCGTGAAACATTAACGGAAACAATCTGCTTTTGCCCCATATTATTCCATTTATTAAGGTCTTTGCATACCTGTTCCCAAACGTATTTATCAAGCTCATAAATCAGTCCGCAATCCTCAAGAATCGGAATAAACTCCGCAGGCTGCAACCAGCCGAGATTATAGTGGTTCCAGCGGCAAAGCGCCTCCGCACCGGTTATTTCGCCCGTTTCAAAATTAACCTGCGGCTGATACCAAACCTTGATATCGCCGTATTTCATCGCGTTTGGCAAGTTGTTTTGTATGTCTGCAATGCGCTTACCCTTTTCCCACTGCTCCGGGTTGTAAAACGCGGCATTTTCATCACGGCTTTTGCGGATTCTTTTTTCTGCAACGCGCGCCATATCAAGCATACGGTCAACGTCAATATTTTCAAAATCCTGCGGCGTTAAAACGTATATTCCGCTGCAAATCTGAACGCTGTTTTCCTTGCCCTGATTTATAAAATAATTGTTTACAGGCTCCAAAATATTCTTTTCGTAAAAGCGCGTCTGCTTATCGCTCACAATATGGCTGAGCACTGCAAAGCGGTCAGCGGTAATACGTCCGATTGCCTCATCGTCGGAAAGGTTTTCGGCGTATTTTGACGTCCAGAATTTAAGCAGTTTATCGCCTGCATCTCTGCCAAGTCTTTCGTTAATGAATTTGAAATCCCGTATGTTGTTATAAGAAAGAATATAAGGCGTATTCGGATTCGCGTGAAGTAACTCTTCAACACGTTTCCTGAAACCGACCATACTAAGCACACCCGTTAACGGGTCGTGGTCAATCATATCGCGAATTTTTTCGTCATTCTTCCTGCGGATATTCTTTATTATCTGCACGGTAATTATGATTATTGCAATAATGAGAAATGCGGCAAGCAGCATAATCGGCCAGTAGGAATACAGATAATCGGAAAAAGTGTATTTATACAGCTTTCGCGAAGTATAGTCAAGCGTGATTGCCTGACACTTTGTATCGCTGATTCGTGAAATGCCGCTGTTGAGGCGGTTTATCAGCTTCCTGCCTTCAGGTGTATCGATTGTCGCCACGCGAAAATCCATTGAAAACATTGTTGAAGGCTGAACTGTCAAATCGGAATAGCTTGGCTTTTGCAGCACATAACTCCAGACATATGAATTGTGAAGCAGAGCGTCAACCTCATTTTTACGCAGCGCTTTAACGCAACCGGACATATCTTCATACATATTTATTGTTATGCCCGAATAACGTTCCTTAACGGTTTCAGCCACGCCGCCCTGCGATTTCAGCATGCCTACGCGCAGGCTGTCAAACGGCGGAAGTTCGCGGTTGTCCTTTGTTACAAGAGTGAACGGAGTCTGAAACAGGTTGCTTGAAACAACGGCTGCCTTTCCCGAAGTGCTGCTGATTGCGCTGCCAAACGGCATAACAACATCGTACTCGTCGTTGTCAAGCGCTTCTTTGAGCGAACTCTCTTTAATCGCTATAAATTCAATGTCTTTATAGCCTGCATTATTTGCAGCAACGCGCATAAGGTCAGCCCCGATTCCGACAATTTCTCCCGTTTCGGCGTCTTTGTAGAAAACGGGGCAGCGGTCAACCGGCACGCCTACGGTAAGCGAGCTGCTTTCATTTTCATCTGCGGCAGCGGTAAGCGGCAGCATGCAGGTAAGCACAACGAAAATGCTTATAATAACTGCAAAAAACTGCTTGATGGTTGCTTTGCGTTTCAAATTATTCACCGCCTTATTTATGGCTTTTTTGTTGCTCACCATAATCAATCCTTTTACTTTGATATCACATCGTTAATTTTTCTTTTTACTTTTGCGGGAATCATGTTTTTTACACCGCGTACTATGTGGTCCTTTGTGTGCTTTTTGTATGCTTCCCTGTAAGCAGGATAACCCTTTTCAATATATCCGCCAAGCAGGGTATCGTGCTCCGGCAGATGCGTGCTGCAGCTTACTAACTGCTTGTTCCTTTTTTCTGCATTTTCTCTGCTTGACTTGGCAAAAGAGAGCGTGCCGCTTACGCTGTCAAACCACTCCTTGCCTTTTTGTGTGTTGACGAGAACGCAGGAAATGCCTTTATCGGGATTGACGTCGCCGAGCTTTGCAACAAGGTCAAGCGGAACGCCCCAGTAGTCGCCGAGGGTGATATCGCCCTGACGGTTTTCGCTCGGGAAACGGCAGTTATAGCAGCTTTCTCTGTAAATTCCGCCCTTGAGGAAAAAGAAATAGTATGGCGAAGTGCCTGCGTCGTATTTAATATGACTGTTATCGGTGTCAATAGAGCCTTTGACCGCCCAGCCCTTGCTCTTGTCGCGGAAGCGGACGTCCTTGATTTCGTCAAACTTATCGCCTGCAACGGCTTTAAGGTCATCACGCAGCATTTTCATGCTCGGCACGCCGTGGCAAACAAGGTCGGCTGTTAAAAGATTTTCGTAATCCTTGCCGAGGAATGCTTTAAGTCCTGCAATCTGGCAGGGTGTGCCGCAGTATAGCACAGGTCTGCCGTCGCAAAGAATTTGCTTTGCCTGCCGATAGCAATTGCCCGTGTTGCTCTGAACATACTTTGAACCGCGCAGTCTGTTGAGCTCGTCCTTGCTCTCAATGCAGAGGTGCGCAAGGGTGATTCCGTCAGTCCATGCAGCGCCGAAAACCGCGCCGCCCTTATCTAAAACGGCGTTTGCAAGAGAGGTGAAAACACCGCCCGATGACGATTTTTCAAGCACCGCACTGTCCTTTGCAGCGGCAGCGTAAACAACGGGCTCACCGTCCGCAGCGCCGACCTGCTTATCCTTAAAAACGCAGACGTCAACGCACTTGCCGCACGAAACACAAAGCGTTTCGTCAACAGCAGGGAAGATGAATCCTGCTTCGTCCTCTTTCATAGTAATCGCGCTTTTTGGGCACGCGTTAAGGCAGGCGCCGCAGCCGCAACAGTCCCCGGGATGTTCGATTGTGATATAGCTTTTCATATTTCTTCCACCTTATTTTACGATTTATACACGATTTTCGTTGATTAATAGACAAATTAATGATATAATTACATTTTAGCAAAGGCATTATTCACTGTTGCAGCATTCGGAGGTCCTATGGCAACAAGAACACAACACGCAAGGCGAAACATAATTACATCTGTTATTAATAAGCTGGTCATTATGCTGAGCAGCTTTATTATGCGTACAGTTCTCATCAAGTATCTGGGCGAGGTTTACCTCGGACTTGACAGTTTATTTGTATCAATTCTCGAAATTCTGTCGCTCACAGAGCTCGGAATCGGTTCGGCAATGGTATACAGTATGTATAAACCTCTTGCCGAAAATGATACCGCGGCTGTGTGCGCACTGCTTAAATTATACCGTACTGTTTATCGCTGGATAGCCGTGATAATGATAGTTTTAGGCTTAATAATCACGCCGTTTTTGCCGCTGATTGTAAAAAAAGATTTGCCGTCAGACGTAAATCTGTACGCTCTCTTTTTTATAAATCTGTCTAACACAGTGCTATCATATATGCTGTTTGCATACCGTTCTTCGCTGTTTACGGCGGATCAGCAGTACTCTGTTAACAACAATATTTATTCGGGATTCAAAATCGGATCTACGGTTGTTCAGGTTATTGCAATTATAGTTTTCAGGAACTATTATTTTTACTGCATTGTCCTTCCGCTCACAACAATTCTTAAAAATCTGGCTACATATCTGATTTCTGTAAAAATGTACCCGCAGTATAAATGTGAGGGCTCTGTGCCGAAAGCGGAAATAGACGCTATCAAGAAGCGCTGCGCAGGAATGTTCCTGCATAAATTGAGCTTTGTTTTCAGAAATTCGCTTGACAGCATTGTGCTTTCAGCTTTCTTGGGACTTACAATTCTTGCAAAATATAACAGTTATTATTACATAATTAACGCCATTTCCGGCATTATGATTTTAGTGTCAAACAGCGTAACCGCGTCTGTCGGCAATTCAATAGTAGTTGAATCGCAGGCGAAAAATTACAAGGATTACAACAAATTGCAGCTGTTATATATGGCGCTCACATCGTGGCTCACTGTTTGCCTTGTTGCGTGCACCCAGCCGTTTATGAAGCTGTGGCTTGGCGAAAAAATGATGTTTGGCGACGGAATAATGTTTGTATTTTGCATCTATTTCTTCTCAACACATTTTGTTCGCGTATGCCATCTGTACCGTCAGGCGGCAGGACTCTGGTGGCAGGACCGCTACCGCCCGATTGTTGAAACGGTGTCCAACCTTGTGCTGAATATAATTTTTGTAAAGATATTCGGCGTAAGCGGCGTTATGTTTTCAACAATTTTCTGCATGGTATGTATTGAGGGAACGTGGGGAACACGAATCCTTTTCAAGCACTATTTTACCGAAGAAAAGCAGTCGATATATATGCTAAAGCTGTTGTGGTCGTGGTTCCTTACGGCAGTAGCAGGCGCAATCGTTTACTTTATCTGTAAAAAAGTTCCGCTTGAGGGTATACCGGCTCTAATTGTAAACGGCATAATAGGCTCTGTTGTTTCCGTTGTGGTATTCGCTGCAGGCAGCAGCTTTTTGCCCGAGTTCAAGGACGCATTTTTCTTTGCGCTGCACATTGTGGGAATGGATAAAATTGCAAAGAAGCTCAAAAAGCCGTCAGACAGTTAGTCAAGCAGCTTGCAGATTGCTTCAAAGTTCCGCTCGCAGTTATTATTGTCGTTAAAACAGAAGAAGGCGTTCATTCTGTTTAAATAAATCTCGTCAGGCTTTAAGCCGTTTTCGAGGATGTTACCGAGGCTGTTAACAACAGCCTCTTTTGTTGTTGCAACATCGCCGAAGCCGTCTCTTTTAATTTTGAAATAGCCCTCTTTATAGTGGTTTTTGCGGAATTCCTCATCGTTGTAATGGAAGTAAACAACGGGTTTGCGCATATATGCAAAGTCAAAGAAAACGCTTGAATAGTCGGTAATCAGAATGTCGCTGTTAATCAGCAGTTCCTGCACGTCGTTGTGCTTGAAATCGGCGATTTTAACCCTGTCGCTGCTTGTTGTAAAGCAGTCAACAAAACGCTGAATTTCGTAATGCGGATAGTAGATTAATTCGTAATCGTATTTTTCAAGCAGCTCTTCAAGCTCGCCGCAGTTGAGGAATGAATTGTATTCTTTAAAATATTCGCTTTCCAGAAAAGCCGCCTTTTTGCAGGTGCGAAGATTGGATCGCCACGTTGGCATAAAGAGGATTTTGTGCGTAGGCGCGTCGGTCTTTTTAAGATTATCGTAGCGGCACAAGCCTGTCAGTTGCAGTATTCCCTCGGGATACCCGAATGTGCTTTTGATAAATTCGTATTCGGGCACTGCGGTGCATACGAACATATCAATATCGGTCTGGTCTGCGTGGCTGAACGGCAAATCGTTGCTCATAATGCCGTGCTGCAGGAATATCTTTTTAGACTTATCGGGGAAGAACTTGCCGAATTTGTGGAAAAACAGAATGTCGGGCGAATAGCCGTCAATATGCGTGCTGACCTTAACCTGCGCGAGTATGTAGCACAGGTAGTGGCGAAAGCTGCCGTATTCAACAAGCTCGCCGAGCGGTGCAACCTTTTCCCTGTCAGGTGAATCGTTTGAGATGATGTATACGGAATTGATCTCGGGATGATTAGTGCGCAAGTATTTGAAAAAATGATAGCCGTTATCGCGCGCGTCAATTCCTCGTTCCGAAACAATCCATAGGTTTTTGTATTGGTCTGAACGCTTTACAAAAAGGCTTACCGCTTCGGCAGCAAGCATTATAAGAAATACACGAATATAGATGAATATTCTTTTGACTTTGTACATACTCTTTCTCCGAAAATTAAAGATAATGGTCTAATTTCATTATACTTCACGCAAAAATGCTTGTCAAGAATCGCAAAATATTACAAACATTTTGATTTGTAAAATAAAAAAATGATTTTACTATTGCATTTTTATTTATATTTGATATTATTAATATGTGCAACTATATTCTATTATTTTTTAAGGTGAATCTGATATGTCTGTCAAACTGAGCATTGCTTCAGCTGTATATAATCTTGACGAAACTTTTCTTCGCGCGCATATTGAAAGAATATGTGACCAGCTAACCGATGAAACCGAGCTGCTTCTTATCGACGACTGCTCGACAAATAATTCGGGCGAGGTCTGCAGAGAGTATGCCGACGCGAACGAAAACGTGCGCTATGTTAATATGGGCGAAAACGGCGGACTCAGCCGTGTAAGAAACCGCAGTATCGAAGAAGCCGCAGGCAAGTGGGTTTTCTTTGCGGATGGCGACGATATGCTGTCAAAGCATTTTGTTGAAACGGCTCTTAAGCTTTGCGACACCGACGCGGATATTATTATCCACGAGCGCCTTAAGTTTATAGACGCTCTGCCGGAGGACGAATCCTGCAAGGTTAGCGAGCTTGCGTTCCTTCCCGAAAACGCAGGTAGAACGCTCAGTATATCCTGCCTTTGCCTTGACCCGAATATCAGCAAGGTTTTCGGTCTGTCGAACCGCGCATTCTATCACGCTGCGTGGGGCGGACTTTACAAAAAAGCTTTCCTTACCGAAAACTCTCTCCAGTTTCCGCCGGGGCAGAAAAAGGCGCAGGACTCCGTATTTAACACAGAGGCATATTACTATGCAAAGCGTATAGCGTACCTGCCGTACGTTATGTATTTTTACCGCGGCAATCCTCAGGGCATTACCAGAAGGTATAACAAGGATTTGCCCGAGGTTTACGGCAAGCTTCTCGGTTTGCTCTCCGCCGATAAGGATAAGTTTTATTCGGGTGACGGCGATGTTGAAGCGCGCTTCAGCAATCACCGCGTTGTTGCAAGCGCCATTGATAATATGAGGCTCAACATCTTCCACAAGGATAATCCGAAACCAAAGGAACAGCGCGAGGCGGAGTTCCTTGCTTTTCTGGATGAGGAACCGTACAAAAGTGCAATAGCAGGCTTTGACGCAAAAGCCTTTAACAGGCAGGAATGGCTGTTAGTTGTTAAACTGATGCGCAAAAAGCGCTTTGCAGCGCTTGATAAGTTTGTCGGCAACGAAACGCTGTTCAGCAAATTAAGCGGCGCATATAAACGCATCGCAAAGATTTTAGGATAGGTTAAATGGGCGAAAAGGTAAAGGAACTTTACACTAAAAACTCAAAAATTTATATAGCCTTATACATACTCTTTATTTTCGGTGCCGCTATGGGCGACTATAAGGTGCTTAACACAAAGCTCGGCGCTCTGCCAAAGATAGTGTCTGCAGGTGTGCTCGGTCTTGCCGTGCTTTACATTCTGTGGTCGGGTAATTTTAAGAATTTCAAGGCGCTGTCGCGTTTCGGAATTCTGTTTTCGTCGATTATTATCGAGATTGTGTTTTGCTCAATACTGATATGGATTATCGATTTGCAGTCGTTTTCGTATATATTCAAGGGCTTATCCAAGATTTCATATCAGTTTTTGAATATAGCCATAGTGCTTGCGGCGGCGTATATGTTTGAGGAAAAAGCCGCAAAATACACCTTCTTCGGTATTGCAGGGGCAAACTTTGTTATTATCGGTCTGGGCGCCGCAACCACGGGCGTAGGCGGTGCAATTAAGGATATGATTGCAAACATCACCTCCTTTGGCGACAACGACGTTATTAATAACTCTACCTTTATCCGCGCAATCGAAATTCACGACATTACCTTTGTTATGGGTGTGTTTTTCCTGTACTTCGTTTTCTTCTGCCCGCGGGAAAAATACAGGTATGTTTACGCGGCAATTGCAATGTTCCTTTTCTTTGCAGGACTTAAACGAATTGCGTTTTTGAGTTTGTTCCTCGCAATAGCATTTGCAATTTTGTGCAAACTGTTTTCCGCAAAAAATCAAAGGCGCATACTTATGATTACCGCGCTTTTGATAGTGGCGTTCTGCTATTACTATATTTCCATAATTCAAAACGGTATGTTTATCCGCTTCCTGACGGAACACGAAATCGAGCTAAACGGCAGAGAAAAAATATATGATTATATTTCGCAGTTCTATGAAGTTAAGCCGTCATACCGCGGCAAGGGATATGAATTCTGCGTTCAGCTGCTCAAGAGTATGAAGGGCACAAAGGATCAGGTAGTTGCGATTACCGCGGTGCATAACGATATTCTTAAGCTCTACGTTGAACTTGGCTTCTGGGGATTTTTGTGCTGGATTCTCACCTACTATGTGTACCAGACGCACTGGTATATCAGCCGCTGCGGCGAAAAGGTTGCCGTATGCTTTATGACAATAAGCGTATATATGCTTATCACATATATGACGGATAACACCACGTTCTACTATTGGTCGAGTATGATTATCCGTATGATTCCGCTGTCGTTCTTCTTTGACCCGGTTAAGGAAGCGCCGCTCAGGCAAACTGACAGGTTGCAGATGAACACCTATCAGAGATGGCGCTATAACAAAATGGAAAAGGATATAAAACAGCAGATTAAACCGAGGATGAAAGCGCCGTCAGGCGATAACGATTTAATTATTTAACAAAGGCAAAAACTATGATCAGAATTTTACATTCAGTCAGCAATATGGACCGCGCAGGTATTGAAACCATGCTGATGAATTTTTACAGAAATGTTGACCGCGAGCAGGTTCAGTTTGATTTTTTGTGCAACAAACCGAACCCCGGGGATTACGATGAGGAAATCCGCGCCCTCGGCGGCAGGATATTTGTTACACCGGGATTTAAGAGTTACCGCAAATACCTTAAATATATGACAAAACTGTTCAGCGAACACCCGGAATACAAAATTATTCACACTCATAACGGCTCGCTTATGCTTTACGCGCTTGAGTCAGCAAAGATGAATAAAATCCCGATTCGTATTGCTCACGCGCACGCAACGGCGATTCCCGTCGGCTTGAAAAACGAAGTGAAAAAGCTGATTCGTCCGTTTATCAAATACGCGGCTACGGATTACTGGGGCTGCTCAAACGCAGCGGGAAAGTTCTATTTTTCCGAAGATCGGTGGAACAAAGCAAACGAGCTGATTCACAACGCAATTAATGTTGATAACTTTACGTTTAACGAAGCGGTGAGGAAAGAGATACGCGAGCAGTACGGCTTTGGCGACAAGCTTGTAATCGGCAACGTCGGCAGAATGATGGACCAGAAAAACCAGAAAAAGCTGCTTGACGTGTTTGCGGAGATACATAAGATTAACCCCGAAACCCAGCTTGTAATCATCGGTACGGGCGAGCTTGAAGATAAGCTCAGGCAGCAGACGCGCGAGCTCGGGCTTGAAGACGCAGTAACATACACCGGCGTTTTGAGCAACGTAAATGAATGGTACAGCGTTTTTGATGTTTTTGTTATGACCTCGCTTTATGAGGGGCTGCCCGTTGTAGCCGTTGAGGCGCAGGCTGCGGATTTGCCCTGCGTTTTAACCGATACAATTACACCCGAAGTTAAAATTACCGATAACGTTAAGTTTTTGGGACTTTACGACGAGAGTGCTGAATGGGCAAAGGCAATTCTTGAAATAGAGCCGGCAGAACGTGTAAGCCGTGCGGCTGAATTTAAGCAAGCAGGATATAATATAAGATACGAGGCAAAAAGAATGCAGGAGCTTTACTTAAAACTGTATTCTGAGATAACAGAGAAAGATTGATTGATATGAAAATTGGCATCCTTACACATCACAATATAAATAACTACGGCGCATTTATGCAGACTTACTGTTTGCAGGAAAAGCTGCGTGAGCTTTTTCCGCACGATGACGTTTACGTTATTAACTACATAATCAAAAAGCACAGCCTTATCAATACCGCAGGCTTTTTCCGCATTTACCCTGATAAGGAAACGCCTATGTCGTGGATACGCAAGGTTTTTCAGCCCATAGTTTTTCACGATGCGCGCAACCAGTATATGGCAAAAACCGCAAAGGTTTACAGCGTTGAGGATATAAACGCGCTCGGTCTTGACTGCATTGTTATCGGCAGCGATGAAGTGTGGAATTATCTTGACCCCAAGAGTTACCTTCCCGTTAAATACAGCGAGGGGCTGAATGCTAAAAGCATTGTTGCTTATGCACCGAGCACGGGCAAGGCAGACGGTATTGAGGATGTTCCCAAAGAGGTTTACGAGGCGATGAAGGGCTTTACTGCGCTTTCCGCAAGGGATAAAGGCGCGCAGAATCTCTGCAAGACCACGCTCGGCATAACGCCGCAGTTGGTATGCGACCCGACCTTCCTTTTCTCTGCGCCGTTTATCTTTAACGAAAGAATCAGGTATTACACAAAAAATCCTTACATACTTTTCTACTACTGCAACGGACTGCCGAAAAAATGGAAGGAAAAGATTATTGAAAACGCGCGTGCAGAGGGCTACGAAGTTCTCGGCGCAGGCGAATACGATAAGCTGTACACCAAGGTTTCGGTTAGAATTACGCCGTTTGAATGGGCGGAGCTGTTTAAGCACGCGGAATATGTGTACACAGGCACTTTCCACGGCGTTGTATTTTCAATTCTCTCGCGCAAGAATTTTAAGGTTTACGCTTCGATTAAAAGCCGTATCAAAAAAATCGGCGCGCTGCTTGAGCAGTTCGGTATCGGCGACAGAACCTTGACTGAGGAAACGCTTCTCGACAAAGGCGAAAATATTGATTACGATAAAGTTTACGAATATATCGAAAAGCTAAGGGATAGCAGCAGCGATTATTTATACCGTGCCGTTAGCGGCGAGCAGATTAAAGGAGTAGCCGATGATACAGAGTAAGGCTGATTATAAGCGCTATCTTGAACAGGACAGAATTGCGCTTTACAGAAAAACAAAGCGACCGCGAATTGCAGGCGACGAAATTTGGCGATATGAAATACTTTTGCGTAAAACGGAGTACTATATGAATTGCCACAAAAGCCCCGTGGGCAAGGCGATTTCCGTATGGCTGCATTACCGCCTGCGCAAAGCAGGTATGAAGCTCGGCGGTTTCCACATTCCGCCCAACGCTTTTGAGGAAGGACTTTCAATCGCGCACTGGGGACCGATTGTAGTGCATCCCACGGCGCGCATAGGCAAAAACTGCCGTATTCATCAGTGCGTAACAATCGGCGCCACAAACGGAATAGTACAGGCGGCAACAATCGGCGATAATGTTTTTATCGGCCCCTGCACTTCGATTATCGGCGATATTGCTATCGGCAGCGATATTGCTATCGGCGCAAACACTGTTGTAACAAAGAGTTTTGAGGATAACGGTATAACAATTGCAGGAACGCCTGCAAAGAAAATCAGCGATAACAATTCTCATTCAAATCTGGCACCCGAGCTGAATCTGGATTAAGAGGTAAAGTTTTTATGAGCAAAGCAAAAAAAGGCGAAAAAGCGCCTGATAAAAAGCGTAAAAAAGTTACAAAATGGATTTGGGGCATTATTGCGTTTTTGCTCGTTGTAATAATTGCAATGGGCGGCGTGAACTTTTATCTGAATCAGAACTTCACGGTTTCGTTTTATCAGATAACATCCGATAAGGTTTCAAACAACATACGCATTGTTGAACTTTCGGACTTGCACAATTCCGAATACGGCAAGAATAACAGCAAGCTGATTGCAAAGATTGAAGCGCTGCAGCCGGATCTTATTGTTTATGCAGGCGATATGATGAACGAGCAGGACAGCGATTATTCCGTGATGTTTGATCTGTCGGACAAGCTAAGCGAGATTGCACCGATTTATGCCTGCTACGGCAACAACGAGCTTGACCAGCAGCTGTTCTTTGACGATTCCTTCAAAAAGCAGCTCAGGGAACACCATGTAACCCTGCTCAGCAACGAGGCAAAGGACGTTGAAGTAGGCAGCTCTACTATTCAGCTTGTTGCAATTTCGGATAACGTCGACCAGTTTGATGTTGAAACAAACAACGCCAAAAAGTTTATAAATTCAATTGAACCCACCGACAACTGCCGCATCTGCCTTACGCATTATCCCGAGCTTTTTAATGAAAAGCTGCTGAATAAAAACATTGACATTGCGTTTACGGGTCATGCTCACGGCGGACACGTGCGCCTGCCGTATGTAGGCGGACTGTACAGCCCGGGCGAGGGCTTTTTGCCCAAGTTTACCGCAGGCGTGGTTGAGGCTGATGACGGAACGCAGGTGGTTGTAAGCAGAGGTCTGGGTAACTCGAGCGAAGCTACGGGAATAAAAGGGCTTGAAATCCCCAGAATCAACAATCAGCCCGAATTGGTTGTTGTTGATATTTGCTGGTATTAATACAAAATTTTGACGAAAGGAGGACGGTATATGAGAAACGAAAAGCATATGCTTGATGACAGCGAGCTTGATTTGTTAATCGGCGCAAAAAACAAAAAGCGAATAAAAGTCTTTGGCAGGCTCACAAAAAAAGCGTTCTCACCCATAACCAAGGTGCTTGACGGAATCGACGCCGATTATTCCGACCGCCCGCAATCGCGTAAGGCGCTTATTGCGCTTTTCAAACTCAAAGTGCCGGTTTGCGTGCTGCTTATAATTGCGGTTGTGCTTTCAGGCGGATATTTTTTCTGGAACAGTGAAAACACTGCATCAACGCAGATGAGCCTTAACTATGAGGAAGGCGCATACGGTCTTAATCCTAACTCAACACGCTTTTATGTTTACGACATAGAGAGCCCCGAGGTTGTTGAAAAAATGCTCACTTACTGCGGTATTGACCCCGAGAGTGTTGATATCAACGATGTTATTAACAGCATTTCTGTTCGTCCGGTGAACGCAAAGACTTTTTCCGAAGAGGAATTGTTTATCACCACAACTTACAAAATCAGTATGAGAAAGCCGGCGGCTATCAAGGGCGTGGACGTTCAGACTCTTCTGAACTTCCTGTGCAAGGCGTACAAGGATAATTTTTACGATAATTATACCGAAAACCGCTCTATTCTTGAATTTGATGTAGAGGATTTTAACGACCAGGAATATATGGTTATTGCCGATTTGTTTGACCTCAAGGCGCAGCAGATTGAAAAATACCTCAACACAAGGTCAAAGCAGAGCAAGAGCTTTACGGAAGAAGCGTCCGACGAAACGTTCAAGTCGCTTGTCCAGAAGGTTGACGATATCAAAACCTACGACGTTGCGAAGTACCGTTCCTTCGTTAAGGAAGCAGGCTGCTCTCATGACAGGGCGCGTTACATCCGCTCGCTTGAGTATGTTAACAGAATCAACAGAATTGATTATTCCAAGGATATGGCTGCCTACACTGTCAACAATCAGGGCATTAAAATGTACAACGAGGCTATGGCAAACGTTGTTATGATTCCGTCCGTTGACCAGGAAAGAAGCACATATTATATGTCCAGAACCAAAACGGGTATGGACTATATGGCAAAGCAGGCTGACGATTATCTTATTTCCGCGCAGGCGATTGCCAAGGATATTAAGCACAACGAAAAGATTATTACCAAAATGAAAAACGGCAAAAACGAGAGTGCTGATATTGAAAAGGCAAACCGTATGATTAAGGATATCAACAAAAAGTTTGCTGAACTATCCAAGCAGGTCGAATCGGTTGATAAGGCGTACGTTAAGCATAAGACCAAGGATTATCTTACATTCAAGGCGTCAAACGCGTCCTTCATGCAAAAGTTTCAGCTTACCAAAGTGTTTGTAATTGCGGCAGCCCTGCTCGTCTTTATCTACGCTTCAATTCTGATTAGATACGCATATATGAACAGGGGAGGTAGAAAGCAGTGAAAGAATTTCAATTGTTAAGATACCTCTCAAAGGGTAAGATCTTTATACTTATAATCGCGCTTCTCGGTTCGTCGTGGGTTTACTTTTATGCAAATTCACAGCAGGTTTACACAGCGACTACCGTTATCCGCTATGCAAACAGCGCTATCGACGAGGGCTTGACGCCTAACGGCTCAAAGCTCGACGTAACGGAGATTTATTCATCAACCGTTATTAAGGGCGCAATCGAGGATATGGGCGTTAACTGCACTATTGACGAGGTGCGCTCAAAGGTTAAGGTAACACCGATTATCCCCGAGGAAGAGGAATTAAAGCAGGAAACCGCACTCACCAAGGGCGAGGAATACTCGTATTTCCCTACAGACTATGTGATTACATATGAGGTAGGCTCGGAAAGGTCAGCAAATTTTGCAGGCAATATGCTCGACGCAATTGTAAAGAATTATTACACATTCTATTCCGAAAAATATGTTGACCAGATGATTCTGCCGAATAACGCTTCCAATATCAAGGCAAACGACTACGACTATATTGAAAGCACCGAGATTATTCAGCAGTCCCTTAAGGACATCGACGATTATCTGCAGCAGAAAAAGACGAATTATCCTGATTTCAGAGCATCTGCAACAGGCTATTCGTTTACCGACCTTGAGGACATATACAATTATATAATGAACAACAAGGTTCCTCATTTGTATGCGAGCATCCTGCAGAATAAGTATACCAAGGATAACGATTTGCTTTTGAAAAAGCAGCAGAGCAAAATCGAAAGCATAGAAATTGATATCAGGAACAATAAGGAACAGGCGAAAAAGCTGAAATCACTTATTGATAACTACAGCAGTAAGAACATCAGCACCCAAAGAACCACCGACGACGGCGAAGAGGGCGAAGCCTCCGTTATTATGAATGTTGAAGGTCATGACGAAGTAACCGACGTCACCACAACCTACGACGACCTTTTGCAGGAATATGTAAAGATTAATCAGTCCGTTAAAAACGACGAGATTGATAAAGACCACGCCGCGTATATTAAATCCGTATTTGAGGATAACACAAGAAAAACAGCCCTCAATGAAGATGTTGAGGCTGACATTGACGAGCTTGTTGACACCCTCAACAGCGAGTACGCAATAGTTCAGGCAACGGCGAAAGAGCTTAACGAGTATCTTGCTGCAAGCTACCTGAATATGCTTAACTCGGTAGTAACCACTCAAAAGGTTAACATTAATCTTTACCTTGCGCTGGCTCTTGTATTCTTCCTGTTCTTCGGCTGCGCAGGCGCAGTTATTTTCGGCAGACTGAGCGACTTTATTCAGTACATTATGTACACGGATAAAACCACTAAACTTCCTAACAGGCAGATGTGCGACGTCCGCATAAATGCTTACAGCGAAAAGGATCTGCCCGAACAGTTTACCTGCCTTGTTGTTAAACTCGACAGCCTTGTAAGAATTAACGAAACCTTAGGTCATTCAGCCGGCGATATGCTGATGAAGGACTTTGGTGAAATTCTTAAATCCGTATCGAGAAACTACGGCTTTATCGGCTGGAACCAGGGAACCTTCCTCGGCTTGTTTGAGCAGTGCTCGGCTGATAAGGCGGAACTCTTCCTCGATATGCTGAATAAGCGCGTAGACGAGTACAACGATAAGCAGCTTGAACTTGAAATTCAGTTCAGCGTGGCTTACAGCAATTCATCGGATGAGGATATATTTGATATCCGCAACCTTATCCGCAATACAACCGACAAGTTGTTCAAAAGATAAATAACACAAAAAACTGACATCTGCTAAAGATGTCAGTTTCAGCGTGTCGAAAAAACCAAGAAACAAATTCGACACGCTGTGAGGATGAACGAAAAAGATGCAGAATCCCGTTTTCTTGCGAACTTTGCTGTACGACGGTACCGCTTGTGAGCAAAAAACGGGAAACGCCAAAACCCACAGGAACTCAATGTTTCTGCGGGTTTTCATAGATATT
>JAFSRN010000014.1 GCA_017446095.1 Eubacterium sp.
ACCGACGAGGACAGAAAGTATTACTACAAAAATCTGGAGTTTGACGAAGAAGCACTTGAAGAAGTTAAGAACATAACAGAACTTGACATAAAACAAATATTAATTGACACAATAAAGAAAAAGTTTAAGAAATTATAAGTGTAACCAGACAACTTCTGATTTATCGAGTATCAGGTATAACAAAAGCAGGGAAACCCTGCTTTTATTTTGTCACCAAGTAGTAGATTAACCCGTAAATAACGCTGGTTGCGGTGCCGTAGACTATTACGGGGCCGGCTATGGAAAACATCTGCGCGGCGGTGCCGAGTATATAGCCCTCGTGCTGAAATTCAAGCGCGGGCGCGACGACGCTGTTTGCAAATCCGCTTATCGGTACTATGGTGCCTGCGCCGGCGTGGCGGGCGATTTTGTCGTATACGCCGATGCCCGTGAGGATTGCCGTGATGATTATTATCAGCGACGGCGTGGCAAGCTTTACTGTATCCTCACCGATGCCCATACCCTCAAATACAAAGTTCATTATCTGCGCAAACAGGCAGATTCCGCCGCCGAACACAAACGCTTTAACGCAGTTAAGGATAACAGGGGAATTTGGGCTTGCCTTGTCGGTCATTTTTGAATAGTCGCTGTTTGATATTGACATATTTGTACTCCTTGACAATTGGTTATAATATAGTATAATTAATAATGATTAAGGCTTTAAGTGTTAAGTGTTGAGTGTTGAGTGTTAAGCTTGTGGTTACTCGCTTCGCTCAAACAATATGATGAGTGTGAGCGCAGCTTACCCTTGAGCTTAAAACTTAAAACCTAAAGCTTAAAACTAATTCAGGGTGATACCATGCATCTTATTGAAGTAAGAAATGTTTATAAAATCTACAACCCCGGCGAAAACCAGGTTAACGCGCTTGACGGCGTTTCGCTCACTATTGATGAGGGCGAGTTTGTTGCGATTATCGGTCAGTCGGGCTCGGGTAAATCCACGCTGATGAATATGCTCGGTCTGCTTGACACACCCACAGAGGGTGAGTACTACATAAACGGCAAGCTTGTTGACGACCTTACCGACGATCAGATGAGCGTTATCCGCAACGAGCAGATTGGTTTTATCTTCCAGGGATTTAACCTTATTTCGTCGCTCACCGCGCTTGAAAATGTGGAACTGCCGCTTGTTTACCGCGGTATGCACAGCGCCGAGAGGCACGAGATTTCCATTGCCGCGCTTGAAAAGGTCGGCCTTGGCGACAGGCTTGACCACCTGCCGACTGCGCTTTCCGGCGGTCAGCAGCAGCGTGTTGCGGTTGCGCGTGCGATTGCCGCAGCACCGCCTGTTATACTTGCCGATGAGCCAACGGGTAACCTTGACACAAAGTCCACAAAGGACGTTATGGCTATCCTGCACACGCTTAAGAACGAGGGCAGGACGGTTATTGTAATCACCCACGATAATGAGATTGCTATGGAAGCGGAACGCGTGGTGCGTATACGCGACGGCAAGATTGTAGAGGATTACATCAACCCGGGATTTGAGGAAAAGTACGGCAGAAAAGCGAAGTACGATAACCAGAATCCGATTGATTTAGGATAAAAGCACCGAAAGGTGCTTTTTTAATTGAGAATTGAGAGTTGAGAATTGAGAATTGATGGCGGGACACCCGCACCCGATTATATAATAGGTGTGGACGAAGTCCACCCGAAATTCTCCATTCTCCATTCTACATTATCAATTCTACTTGTCCTTTGGTTTTGTGACGAGTGCTGTGATTAGCCCGCAGAGCACGGCGACTGTTACACCGCCTGCCATCGCGGTTAGCGCACCTGTCAGCACGCCCATAAAGCCCTGCTCGCGCACGGCTTCTTTTACACCTTTTGCAAGCGCGTTGCCGAAGCCCGTCAGCGGAATCGTTGCGCCTGCGCCTGCAAAATCGACCAGCTCGTCGTATACGCCGAGTCCGCCGAGCACCACGCCTGCACATACAAATGTAACAAGTATCCGCGCCGGCGTCATTTTTGTTATGTCAATAAGCAGTTGCCCGATTACGCAGATTGCACCGCCCACCAAGAATGCCTTTAGGCACATTAAAAACATAAAATCACCCATTGGTATTGTTTGTACCAGTGGGTGATTTATTCATTGTCAGGTATTAAGTTTTAAGTGTTAAGTGTTAAGCTTTTGGTTACTCACTTCGTTCAAACAAATAAACGGGTGTGGGCAGAGCCCGCCATAAAGCTTAAAACTTAAAGCATAACACTTAAAACTACTTTATAATTGATTCTCCTGTCATTTCTTCCGGCTGCGGAAGGTTCATAACTTTGAGCATTGTCGGTACGATGTCGCAGAGTTTTCCGCCCTCGCGCAGCTCAACATCGCCGCAGTTGCATACGATAAACGGAACTTCGTTTGTTGTGTGCGCGGTGAACGGCGAGCCGTCGGGCTCTTTCATCTGGTCTGCGTTGCCGTGGTCGGCGGTTACAAACAGCGTGCCGCCGTTTTCCATAACCGCGTTGTACAGCGAGCCAACGCAGGTGTCAACCGCCTCAACAGCGGCTACAGCAGCGTCAAACACGCCAGTGTGGCCAACCATATCGCAGTTTGCAAAGTTAACAATAACCACGTCGTACTTGCCCGACTTAACGGCTTCATCAAGCTTTTCGCTTACAAGATAAGCGCTCATTTCGGGCTGCAGGTCGTATGTAGCAACCTTGGGTGAGGGGATAAGTATTCTGTCCTCGCCCTCGTTAACAGCTTCAACGCCGCCGTTAAAGAAGAAGGTTACGTGCGCGTATTTTTCCGTTTCGGCAATGCGCAGCTGAGTCATATTGTTCTTTGCAAGGTATTCGCCAAAAGTGTTTGTAAGCACCTGCGGCTTAAACGCGATGTCAACGTTCGGCATAGTCGCGTCGTACTGCGTCATGCAAACATAGTTAACCTTAAAGTACTTTCTGTCAAAGCCTGTGAACTCGGTGTCAACAAAGGTCCTTGTAATCTCCCTTGCGCGGTCGGGGCGGAAGTTGAAGAATACAACGCTGTCGCCTTCGCCGACTCTGCCTTCGTTTTTGAGTGTAACAGTCGGCATAATGAACTCGTCGGTGAGGTTCTTGCCGTCGCCGTCAATCGTTTCGTACGAAGCCTTGATAGCCTCAACCGGGTCGTCTGCCTGAATGCCTTCACCGAATACAAAAGCGTTGTACGCCTTCTGCACTCTGTCCCAGTTACTGTCACGGTCCATAGCGTAGTATCTGCCGGTTACGGTTGCAACCTTGCCCACGCCGATTTCGTTCATTTTGTCAATCGCCTCGGCAACGAAATCCTTGCCAGATGTAGGTGGAACGTCACGTCCGTCCATAATGCAGTGCAGGTAAACCTTGTCCTGACCGAGCCTTTTTGCAAGCTCAAGCAGCCCCCAGATGTGGGTGTTGTGCGAGTGTACGCCGCCGTCGCTCATAAGCCCCATAAGGTGCAGGGAAGTGCCGTCCTCAACGGATTTGCTGATAGCCTTAACCAGCGCCTCGTTTTCAAAAAAGTCACCGTCTTCAATGGACTTTGTAATTCTTGTAAGCTCCTGATACACAACTCTGCCGGCGCCCATATTGGTGTGGCCGACCTCGGAGTTACCCATCTGACCGTCCGGCAGACCTACATTGAGCCCCGACGCGCCGATGTATGTGTAAGGATATTTTTCCATAAGCATATCAAGGTTCGGCTTTTTAGCGGCAGCAATAGCGTTGCCGTATTCGCTCGGGTTGTGGCCGAAACCGTCCATAATGCAAAGTACGTTAGTCTTTTTCATATATAATCCTCCGGATTAGTATTCAGTATTCTGTGTTCGGTGTTCAGTTTGCCGGTCACTTCGTTCCGATTATAATCGGGTATGGGCGGAGCCCATCTCCGGCTGAAAACTGAGAACTGAATACTGTAAACTAAATAAGGCGACGCTCGGTCGCCTTATTTTTATTATCTGCTTGCAGCCTTTACAATAATTGAAAAGTCCTCTGCCTTAAGTGAAGCGCCGCCGATAAGACCGCCGTCAACGTTCTCTTTATCGGTAAGTTCTTCAGCATTTTTAGCGTTCATAGAGCCGCCGTACTGTACAACAAAAGCGTCTGCAGCTTCCTTGCTGTAAAGGTCAGCGATTACGCCGCGGATGTAGCCGTTAACTTCGTCAGCCTGGTCAGCAGTAGCGGTTTTGCCTGTGCCGATAGCCCATACCGGCTCGTAAGCGATGATAACGTTTTTGAGCTCGTCCTCCGTAACGCCCTGAAGCGCAACCTTTGTCTGCTTGCCAACGATTTCAAAAGTAACGCCCTGTTCTCTCTCTTCAAGAACCTCGCCAACGCAAAGGATAACGGTAAGACCGTTGTCAAGCGCAGCGCGAACTCTCTTGTTAACAGTTTCGTCAGTTTCGCCGAAATACTGGCGTCTTTCGCTGTGACCGATGATTACATACGGTACACCCATAGCTTTAAGCATAGGTGCGGAAACCTCGCCTGTGAAAGCGCCTTTTTCTGCCCAGTGGCAGTTTTCAGCACCGATTTTGATGTTAGAGCCTGCTGCTGCGTCAAGCGCTGCCTGAAGGTCAACAAACGGTGCGCAGATAACTACGTCGCAGTCTGCGTCAGCAACAAGGGGTTTCATTTCGTTGATAAGTGCAGTAGTTTCAGCAGGGGTGTTGTTCATCTTCCAGTTACCTGCGATAACTGCTTTTCTGAGTGATTTGTTCATAATATTTACCTCTTTATTTGGTTTTATGTTTTAAGATTTAAGGTTTAAGCTTTCGGGCGGACTTTGTCCGCACCTATTATATTAGGTATGGGCAACGCCCATCATTTGACTTAACACTTAACACTCAAAACTTAACACTAATTATTTGTCGTTAAGCGCTACGATGCCCGGCAGTTCCTTACCCTCAAGGAATTCAAGCGACGCGCCGCCGCCTGTTGAAATATGGCTCATCTTGTCTGCAAAGCCGAGCTTTGTAACTGCAGCAACGCTGTCGCCGCCGCCGATGATTGAGATTGCGCCGCTGTCTGCAACTGCTTTAGCAACTGCAACTGTGCCGGCTTCAAACTCTTTCCATTCGGAAACGCCCATAGGACCGTTCCAGATTACAGTGCCTGCGCCCTTGATAGCGTCAACAAAGAGCTTCTGCGTAGCAGGACCGATGTCAAGACCCATCCAGCCGTCCGGAATCTCGTCAGAGTTAACAATCATAGCCTCTGTGTCCTCGCTGTATTCCTTGCCAACCTTGTTGTCGATAGGAATAAGGAACTTAACGCCCTTCTTGTCAGCCTCTTTCATCATTTCGCCGGCTTTGTCAATCCAGTCAGACTCGAGCAGGGAAGTACCGATTGAGTGACCGAGGTACTTCATAAATGTGTAAGCCATGCCGCCGCCGATGATGATAGTGTCGCACTTCTCAAGCAGGTTTGTGATAACGCCGATTTTGTCGGAAACCTTTGCGCCGCCGAGGATTGCAACAAGCGGTCTTTCAGGGTTAGCAAGCGCGCCGCCCATAAACTCGATTTCCTTCTGAATCAGGAAGCCGCAAACTGCAGGCAGGTATGCTGCAACGCCTGTTGTTGAGCAGTGAGCACGGTGAGCAGTACCGAATGCGTCGTTAACAAAGATGTCTGCAAGCGAAGCAAGCTCTCTTGAGAAGTTTTCCGCATTGCTTGTTTCTTCCTGGCGGAAGCGTACGTTTTCAAGCAGCATAACTTCGCCGTCCTCAAGGTGCTTTGCCATAGTCCTTGCGTTGTGACCAACAACTTCCTTGTCCTCTGCAAGCTTAACTTCCTTGTCAAGGTACTCAGAAAGTCTTTCTGCAACAGGTGCAAGGCTGAATTCGGGCTTATACTGACCCTTCGGTCTGCCAAGGTGGGAACAAAGGATAACCTTTGCGCCGTTTTCGATTAAATACTTGATAGTCGGCAGAGCAGCAACGATTCTTTTATCGTTTGTAATGCTTGTGCCGTTAAGCGGTACATTGAAGTCGCAACGAACCAAACATTTTTTGCCGCGAACATCAATATCTTCAATTGATTTTTTGTTTAATGCATCCATTGAAAAATCTCTCCTTAAAATTGTTTATAATATAACAAATACATTATATAATAATTTTTTCCAATATGCAACACTTTTTTCTGTGTTTAGTATATTCGCAGAGGATTTATTATAAGAGGATTTATTATATTTGACTAATATGTGCCGTTGTGGTAAAATGTTGTTGCCAAATATCCACATTTTAATATCTGTGATAGTTAAACGGAATAGGCATATTCTATTTTTAGAAAAATGCTTACTCTGTTTATGCTTATACCTTGACTATCAATGATATAAGTGTGGATTGTTTGGCGACAGTCAGAGCAAGCGTTTTTGGCGTACGGCTATGGCTGTACGCATTTTTTGTTTGGGGCGAGAATATGAAAAAGAAAATACTTGCATTACTACTTTGCGTCACGCTATTAATCGGTTTTATTCCGTTGGCAATCGGCGCGCTGCACAGAGCAAAAGAAATCTCTGCGAAGGAGTTCATAAGTGAATATGAGACATTACATAGTGAGTACAAGGATAGCCCCGTGTCTGAACTCATTATGGTGAAATCAGCCTATGAAGTGCCGAAACTTGACAGCGTTGCATCAGCAGAAGGCTACGCCGATTTGCATTTTATGCAGTTTGACAACACGTCCAGCGCAGAAAAAGCACTCACATATTATCAGCAGCTGCCTACTGTGGAGTATGCCGAAGCAGACAGCAGGGTATATACTGCTGAATCAAATAATTATTCTTCATATAGCAGTGTAAGTTCTACCGCCTCATCGAGCACTTCCCATCTTTCGTGGGGTGGTGAAGTTATCGGCGTAGATGAATTTGTCGAAAAACTCGGTGACACCGCTGACAGCTTGCCCACTGTAACTGTTGGAATTGTTGATTCCGGAATTGATACAGGGCATTCGTTTTTGAAGAGACGAATTATCTCGACCGGAGTAAATTACAGCAGCAGCGGGGAAAAGAATTCTGAGTATGACGACAACGGTCACGGCACTCACGTAGCGGGAATTGTTGTTGATAACACCACGGATAATGTAAAAATCCGCGGCTACAAATGCCTGAATAAAAACGGCTACGGCGATGAAAGCGCGGTTTGTGCAGCGCTCATTAAGGCTGTAGATGACGGCGTGAATGTAATAAATCTCAGTCTTGGCAGAAAGGATGAGCAGGAAGACGAAACCCTGCGATATCTTATTGAAGACGCTATTGATCAGGGCGTTACGGTTTGTATTGCTGCGGGCAACGATGCTATGGATGCCGCAGGATACTATCCTGCTAACGTGGAAGCTGCTATTACTGTAGGCGCAGTAAATATGACCGAAGAGCTCTGCAAATTCAGCAACTATGGCAATTCGGTTGATTTGCTTGCGCCCGGTAGTTTAATTGAAAGCTGTTGGCCCAATAATCAGTACCTATTCTTACAAGGCACATCTATGGCTGCGCCGTTTGCATCAGCCGCTTCGGCAATGGTGCTGGGCGTTCATCCCGATTACACCTGCGATGATATTTGTCGGCTTTTAATGCGGTGCGGACGCGATATTGGCAACAGCAAAATACCAAGGGGAAGGCTGATAAACATCAGCGCAACCGACAGCGAGAGCGCCGAGCCGCCAATAATCAGCACGCATAGCGGAAGCTATGTGGACGAAGTACGCCTGACTATGACCTGCCCAACGGAAAACGCAGATATATACTACACAATATATGGCTACAAGCACACAGAATACGGAGATAATAGATATCGCATAGTTTCGGATGTGAAATATGACGGCGGCGAAGTGGTTATAAACCAAACTGCTTTTGTTAAAGCGTATTCAAAGAGCGCAAACGGAGCCAAGGGCGGAATAGCAACTGCCTATTACTACGTGACCCATACCGATAACGAACAATTTGAAATTGATGAAAACGGTATTATTACAGCATATCACGGCAACCAACCGTATCTCGCGGTACCTGACGAGCTGGACGGTGTTGCTGTGCGTGGTATTGGCAATGATGTTTTTGCACAGACCTTTGCTACGCACGGCGGCGATGATGATTTTCTTATATATATTTCTCTGCCGGATACCTGCACATATATCGGTGAAAATGCGTTTTTGTATAACAGCAATTTGCAAAAGGTGATTGCCGATAATCTGCAAATTGTTGATAAGAATGCGTTTGCTTATGCAAATAATCTTGCGGAAATTGATATGACATCATTGACATCTCTCGGTGAATATGCTTTTGCCAAAGTTCCTGTAGGCAGCATATATAATAAGCATTTGACCGAACTGCCGAGAAATGTGTTTGATACTGCAAGTATATTTGAAGTTTATCTGCCGAATGTAACGCAACTTGGTGACTATGCGTTTTACCATGCCGTAGGTTTGAAAGCTGCTGATTTTCCGAAGGTTACGTATATAGGCAGGGGTGCGTTCCGCGAGGTTAATAGTCTTTCGTATGTAAATATGCCGCAGCTTCAGGAATTTGCTCCGGGTGGGTATCAGTTTAAGGATTGTCCCATAACAACCGACAGCCTTAATATCGGCGATTTCAGCGGCACTCTGCCGCAAAACGTGTTTTACGGTACGCAACTGCAGTGTTTTGATAATGAAAATGTTACTCAAATAGACCAATACGCTTTCGGCGAAACGCCGCTTGAATACGTTAAACTAAAGGCTGCGCAGCAGGTAAATTACAGTGCCTTTTATAATTGCTCGCAGTTGAAAACTGCTTATCTCCCGTCCGTGGAAATACTGCAGGCAAATGTGTTTAACAAAACTGATTTGCAAACGTTATTTGCACCGCAGCTGCAGGAACTTGACGTTACATCACTACACACCGATGCACATAATGCCGCTACATCAGCGGGTAATCCCGTAAACATATACTGTATGGGTGGGTTGAGCACGGTAAATAATATAAGCCGTTTCAAAGATGATGTAGTTGCAACATTTGCCTACACGTTTATTACGCCGTCGGGTAGCTCTACGGAACAGATATGTTCAGAAAAAGGCTGGAGCAAAATAGATAGCGACACTATGGCGGACACAGTCGGTACGCACAATAATAATAGCGGTGAAACGGTATTTGAATTTGGCTGGAAGAGCATTGAAGAAATTGAGCAGTATGCCGATTCGCTAATGTTTGGTTTCGGTGATGTTTACGATTCTGATATTTTTGTCGCTAAAAATGGGAACACGTATTTCGGTGTTGCTTCAAATGAAGATACGGCAAGATGCTGCGTTAATGTAGACGGTATGATTTTCCGCTCCGCCTCATTGACGATTGGTGAAAACGAAACAGAACCTGAAAATGGATGTACGCACGACTGGCAGCCTGTGTACAGCGTTCCGATTCAAAACGATAGTATTATTGTGTTAAAGTGCGCAAACTGTAATGAGTATTATCGCGTTAGCTTTGCCGCATATATTAATGATAATTACGCGCCGGTCGATCTCAACGGCGACGGCATAGTCAACGGCAGGGATTATGCAATACTCAAATCATACAATGCATCGTAGGGGCGATTCACGAATCGCCCGCAGATACAACCGTAGGGGCTGGCGTCCTCGACAGCCCGCAAAACCGTAGGGGCGGATACCATCCGCCCGAAATAACAAAAACAAAGAAAGCACGGTATAACGCCGTGCCCTCTTTGTTTGTGGAGTAAAATTTATGTAAAAAATCTAAAAAGCTATATCGGAAGGCTGCCGTGCAGCCGTTGTTGTTATATGTAAATGAGGGTGAGCCAGTTGGTTATCGCTCGTTCTTCCCTCAACTTGATTGCAATTATACACCCAAATTTTCAAAATGCAAGTGTTTTTTGCTCATTTTTACCCATTGTCTACATTATACAAAGGAATGCAACATATTTTGTACAAACTGCACAAAAGTTCACTCCATCTGCTTGCCCAAAAACGCCGCCGCAACCTGCACAAGCTTGATATCGGTTTCGCTCGGAAGCTCGTGGCTGCCGTCCTCAAGCATCGCAATCGCGCCGCTTACATCGCCGCCGTAGATAATCGGGTACACCACCTCAGCCTGCCTGTCGTAGCCTTCAATGGCGTTCATGCCAGGCACCTTGTCGGTTTTGATGTGTATCTGCCGCTGTTCCATCAGGTCCTCAAGGTTTTTGGTCACGCGCCTTTCAAGCACTTCACGCTTACTGATGCCCGAGCAGGCGATAACGTGGTCGTTATCCATAATCGCAATCGGCAGCCCGCCGCTCTTGTGCAGCACCTCGGCATACTGCCCGGCAAAGTTCGACAGCTCGCCAATCGGCGAATACTTTTTAAAAATAACCTCGCCTTCCGCATCAGTATAAATCTCCAATGGGTCGCCCTCCTTTATTCTGAATGAGCGTCTGATTTCCTTCGGTATAACAATTCTTCCCAAATCATCTATTCTTCTTACAATTCCCGTTGCTTTCATAAATACTCTCCTTAAGTTTTCTTACTGTTATATTTTGCACACAAAAAAGGAACATATGTAAAAGAGGAATTGAGAATTTTTGTCAATATTCAAATTGTTTTTATTATTGATTTTAAATAATACTTGAGTTATAATTGTGTTAGTTTTAAGGAATCGGAGGGATTTGATTATGAAAACGGCAAAATCCATCAGAGCTTTAATTGCATTTGTTTTAGTTGCGGTTCTCGTTTGCGTTAACGTGCCGTTTGCGGCACTGGCTGCAGTTGACGACGTGTTTGAGGGCGGCAATCTTCTTTACTTTGTCACCGCCGAGGGCAACGGCAGCGAGCCCGGCACGGTAACTGCTGCGTTTAACGAAAATGTTTCGCCTGAAACCGTAACCAGCATCAAGGTGCCCGGCACAGTTAAAAACGGCGACAGAAGCTATACCGTAACGGAACTCACGAATAACGCATTCGCCGGCTGCACGGCACTGGCTTCGCTTGATATGTCGGAGTGCACGGGGCTGACATCTATCGGCGTTGGTACGTTTTGCGATTGCGAAAAGCTTAAATCCATTTCCGTTGCATGTAACTTTAATAACGAGTTGTTTGCAGATACCGGCGTTATTCCGGACGGCAACACATTTAAGATTGAATACACGGCTATCAGCAACCTTGAGGGCGGCGCGCCGACTACCGTAACTGTAGTAACCGGCGGCACGCTCACTTATGTGCACAACTGGACGGTTAACGACAAAAATTATGCAGAGCATATCTGCGCAAACTGTTCCCAAAAGGGCAAGCACAGCTGGACGCCCGATAAAAACAATTCGGCGCAGCACAAGTGCACGGTGTGCCGGTATGCTGAAGCGCACTATGGCGGAACTGCAGATTGCAACGGAAAAGCAAAATGCGCCGCCTGCGGCAAAGAATACAAAAAGAACACAACCGGCAAACACGATTGGGAAGTGATCCCCGGCAAGATTGGCGCAACCTCCGCTGAATATGAGTGCAATACCTGCCGGAAGGTTGAGGAGCAGAAAATCAGCTCGGATGCTAATACAGTTGACATTGAAGGAAAAAAGTTAAAAGTAATATTACAGGACCCGTACAAGGTTTTGCCCGACGGAACACAGTTAAGCAGCAAAGCGGTAACCCCCGGCTCCGCAAGGCACAACGAGCTTCTTGGGCAAATGGATAACATCGACGATGTTCTTAATCTTGCGTTTTTTGAAATAGAGTTATTCAAATCAGACGGTAAACAAATCAGCGGGCAAATAGCCGGAAAAGTCAGGATTCTGCTCCAGATTCCCGACGGTTGGGATAAAAGAGATTTGGAAGCAGTTCTGATTATGGACGGCGTCGATATTGAGTTTGAGGAAAGCGTAATAACCATTGACGGCGTTGATTATCTGGCGTTCTGGACAGACCACTTCAGCCCGTACGCGCTGATTGAAGAGTCAGCTCAGAAGGAAGACGAAAGCACCACCAACAGCAACACCGAGGGCAGCACCACAAGCAACAACGCAAACACATCGCCTGCAACAGGCAACACGGACTTTGAGCGCATATCTGCACTCGCAGTAGCATCAGCGGCTGTAATCAGCCTTATCGTTTACGGAAGGAAAAGAAGAATAGAGTAGGCGCAGAGTAACCGCCAACTGCTAACTTAAAAGCCACCCATGTGGGTGGCTTTTCTAATACTATTTAACAGTCACAACAACCTTTTTTGATACGCCGTTGTTTGCGTATATGTAGATTGTTGCCTTGCCCTTTTTCTTTGCGGTGATTTTGCCGTTTTTGTCTACCGTTGCAACCTTTTTGTTGGTTGAATAGTAGCGCAGCGCCGCAACGTGGTCAATCGGCTTTTTGTTCTTGTTTTCAAGCGTTACGGTTGCTTTTATCTTCGCTGTTTTGCCCTTCTTAACGTTGAACTTGTTCTTCTTGACCGTTATCTTTTTGGCGTTGGTGTATTTTGAACTGTAACCTGCAACGTGCAGGCAGATGCTCTTTGACAGCTTAACGTACTTCTTGCCCTTCTTTTTGTATGCAACAACGTACGCCTTGACGTTCTTCTTTGGGTTAAGCGCCTTGCCGCCGAGCTTTGCGATATCGTACTTCGTTACATTGCCCTTAACAGTTGCAACCTTTTTGTACTGGTTCTTTTTGCCGATACTGTAGCCGTCAATACCACCGACATCGGAGACTCCGTCACCATTGTTAACACCCTTAATATTTCCGGTGTTATAGCAGTTCTCAATTACGTTGTTGGTTCCGGAATCGATGCCGACAATACCGCCGCAATAGGTGCTGGTACCGCTACTTCCGGCAGTTACGCTTTCGGAGTGGCGGCAGTTCGTCACAAAGGCATAGTTAGCACCCACTAAACCGCCGGCACAGGCAAAGTAACCGCCTTGAGCGGTGACAGCAACGTTGCAGCAGCAGTTTATCACTGCGCCATCGTTACGTGCCGCTATACCTCCGGCGTAAGCATTTCTAAAACCTGTTATTCCGTCTGTAATCGCGCCGCTAATCGTACCTCTGACGGTCAGGTTCTGCACCGTGCCGTTGGAGCCGATACCTCCGAACAGACCGGCAAATACATCATTGTCAGAAGTGATGTTTACATTAAGTCCGGAAACAGTATAACTCTGTCCGTCAAAAGTGCCGTTGAATCTTTTGTAGTATGTACCGTCGCCGATCGGCGTCCACTCCTCGTTGTTGAGGTCAATATCCGCCGTCAGCACGGCGCAGATGTCGCGCTGTCCGTCGTTTACTAGGTCGCGGAATTCCTTAAGCTCGGCTGCCGTGCCGATTTTGTAAGGTTTTTTCGCAGTACCCTCGCCGTCAAGCGCGTGCGCCGCAAACGGCATAGCCGAAAGTGTGGTCACTACCATCAGTAACGACAGTAGAATTGATAATACCTTCTTCATAATAAATCCTCCACAAAAATTTACGAGAAATATGCTATTTTAATAACAACATAATTAAATTTTATTATCAAGGCGGATATACAAAAAACAAAACCGCCGCACGGTTGACCTGCAGCGGTTTGACTTCGTTTTGTTAGTCTGAAATGTAGGGAAGCATTGCAAGGTGGCGAGCTCTCTTGATTGCTGTGGTGAGTTCGCGCTGATGCTTTGCGCAAGTGCCGGTTACACGGCGGGGAAGAATCTTTGCTCTTTCAGAAGTGAACTTTCTGAGCTTTGCAACATCCTTGTAGTCGATAGTTTCAACCTTATCTACGCAAAACTGACAAACCTTTCTGCGTCCTTTTCTCGGACCTTTGTTGTATGCCATAGTTGTTCTCCTTTACAAATTAGAATGGAAGATCGTCGTCATCGTCGAGAATTTCTTCAAAATCGCTGCTGTCAGCGTTTGAGTAGCTCGGTGCGGGCTGGTTGTATTCCTGCTGCTGCGGTGCAGCGTTGCCCGTTTCTGCCTTTGAACCGCAGAACGATACATTGTTTGCAACGACCTCTACTGCTTTTCTGTTCTGACCGTTTTTGTCGGTATAATTTCTTGTCTGAATGGAACCTTCAACTGCAATCATTGAACCTTTGTGGAAGTAGCGGCTGATAAACTCAGCAGTCTGACGCCACGCAACGCAGTCGATAAAGTCAGCCTGACGTTCCTGCCCGCTTGCCTGATAACTTCTGTCGCAGGCAACCTGGAAGCTGATAACGGAAAGTCCGGAGTTTGTGGTTCTGAGTTCAGGCTCGTAAGTGAGTCTGCCCATTAAGGCTACCATATTAATCATATTTTAGCCTCCTTATTCGCCCTTAGCAATGATGAGCGAACGCAGAACGCCGTCGGTAATGTTGATTACACGGTCAAGCTCTGCCGGGAAATCTTCCTCACTTGCAAAGTTGATAAGCACATAATAACCGTCGGTCTCATAGTTGATAGGATAAGCAAGCTTTCTCTTGCCCCATTCTTCAACTTCGCCGAGAGTGCCATTCTTTGAAATAAGGTCAGTGAACTTTGCCTTTAAAGCCTCTACTGCCTCGTCACCCTTTGTAAGAGAGTAAACCATAACGATTTCGTAATTTCTTAATGCCATTCTTAGCACCTCCTTCTGGACATTGGCGTGATTTTCCTCACGCAAGGATATTTACTTGCTTCTGCAAGCTTTAACATTATAACAGTATTATATTATAATGTCAAGAATTTTTTAATAATGTAGGGGTCGGCGTCCCCGACGACCCGTTAAAATTGTAGGGGCGATTCACGAATCGCCCGCGGACCGATGTGCCCTTGGAGCGGGCGCCTCACCCTTTTGTCACCTGTGGTGACATTTTTGCTAGCGCAGACGCTCCCCTCTGTCACTTTGTGACATCTCCCCGTTAATCGGGGAGTACCTCACAGGGGAATCTCATCGGTCCCTACTTCAATTCGTATGCTTCAAAGTTCTTTGCGCACAGGTACAGGCAAAGTACAAGTGCCAGCACTGAGAAAGCAGCATTGAAAATAAGCGACGGAGCAAGCGCTGTTAACGCTTTTAATAACACTGCTGTGTCAGTCGGATTTTGAAGAATACTCGAAGCTGCTTCCTGCGATGTCTTAAGCGGGGTCAACGCCGTAATAAAAACGATGACGTAATTAAACAGTGTGGGAATGATTATCAGAAAAATGTTTGGTACAAACAGCATACGCGTATTTTTGTCAATACTTTTAAGCGCAACGTTAAAGAAGGCGTAGATGATTAACAGGTGCAACACAATTCCTATTGCGTTTGTAATCGGTGTGAGAAATGCACCCGCAAAATTGCTTACCGTATTTATTATTGATATTACAAAGCCGCCGACTAAATCACCAACGAGCAAAAACCACCACTTGCTTTTTAAACGAAACTCGCGAGGAAAAACCAATGACGATTTTTCCTCATAAAGCGCAGCGTAGCGGTTGACAAGCTTTGTATAACCGAGCAGGCATATTATCAGAGTAATAACCGAGGTTATTGCATATTGCACCGATGCGTTAACAAGGTGATCGCCGAAGCCGGAAAACAAATCAGCAAGGCTGTACAGAGCACTGTTTGTGAAAGAAAACAGCCCGACGGGCAGCAACAGCAGCGGAATTGATTTGTATTTGTTTTGCTCAAAGCCAACTGTCTTTCTGAACATAACCGTGATTATCACGAGAAGCAGTACTACCCTCGCAAACGCCGTTATATCATCAATACTCGGCACGAAATGCAGCAGTGCCGTAACGCCCGCGATTATAATCGCCAGCGCGGCGTAAACGATTACCGCCTGCTTGTAGTATTTAGTCAGTTTGTAGGTTTCCATAGTCGTTCTCCTGTTTATAGGGGTCGGCGTCGCGACGACCCGTTATAATGGGTGAGGGCAAAGCCCTCCCTAAATTCATAAAAAAGCCAATGCGGTGAGCAAAAAACCTCAGTGCAACCTCAGGTTGCACATTGCAAAACCGTTTGTTTTGCAATGGGCTGTCGGGGACGCCAGCCCCTACTTTTTAATTAGTTCACATATGCGCTTGACGTCCTGGGAGAAGCGGCGCTGGGATATCAGCATCACAAGCGTGTCGCCCTCTTTTAGCAGGGTGTCGCCCTTGGGCGTAATCGGTGTTTCGCCGCGCTCAACGCTTACAATCAGGCAGTGCTTGCCCCAGTCGATGTCGGCAATCTTTTTGCCTGCAACGCTGCTGCCGACGGGTATTGTAAACGTCTGAATAACCTTTTCCACATCCTTGGTGTTGAGGGTGGGGGAGTCGGTGTTTTCAACCGCCTTTTCAAACAGAATTGAGTAAAATGGCGCGGTGCCGATAGTGTTCGCTACGGCGTAGGAAATAAGGCTTACCGTCGCTATCGGAAGCAGCGAATGCATATCGCCCGTCAGTTCAAACACAAGTATAATGCCTGTAAGCGGCGCACGCACGATTGACGAAAACAGCCCTGCCATACCGATTACAACAAACTCCTCATACAGCCCTTCGCGTATGCCGATCTGGTTGATTGCAATGTTGCCGAAGATTGCGCCAATATACGCGCCGAGCACGCAAAGGGGATACAGCGTGCCGCCCGGTGCGCCCGACGCGAATGAGAACGCGCCGAACAGGAACTTCGCCGCAAGCAGCACAAACAGCGCGGTGAGTTCGGGGCGGTCTGTCATAAGCGTTGCCGCCATGCTGTGTCCGCCGCAGAGGATTTTAGGGAACGTCAAGCCCACAATTCCGCTTACGAGGAATACAAACGCGAACTTAATCGGTGTCGGGATTTTTGTGATTTTTTTAAACATCTTCTGCGCCCAGACCATCGCAACGTTGTAGCCTGCGCCTGCAAAGCCAAGCACAATGCCCATAAGCACAAGTATCCAGTAGTGGTGCAGGGCAAGGGTAACCGTGTCGTAGTTAAACGTGGTTTCGTGCCCGAAGAATGCAATGGAAATAAAGTCGGCGGTGATGCTTGCAACAATGCTCATACAGAGAATTGATTTGTCAAGCGAGTGGTGAATTTCCTCAAGCACAAACATTGTGCCTGCAATCGGCGCGTTGAACGCGGCTGCCATACCTGCGCCTGCGCCGCAGGAAATCATACGCAGTTCCGTGGTTTTATCGGACTTCGTAATGCGCGCAACGCCCTTTGCCGCCATACCGCCGAGCTGTACGGACGGACCCTCTCTGCCAAGCGACAGACCGCTGAAAACAGAAGTTGTGCCGCCGATGAACTTTGCAATAATTACACGCCACCAGTTGAGCGAAAAGTGTCCGCGGATTTCGCCCGAAGTCTGCGGAATACCCGAGCCTGCTGCGTCGGGTTCCCACTTGTTTATATAACTTACCATAACGCCGAGCGCGCACAAAAGCAGCAGCCAAAGCGCAATTCGCGCAGGGTTGCCCTTAACAAAATCGAGCGCCTGCATCAAGCCTTTTTCGGCGTATTCAAGGGCAAAACGGTACAAAACGCAAACAAGACCTGAAGCGATTCCGACTTCAAGTCCTCTGATGATAAGATATATGCTCTCACTTTTATGAAAGCCGACTTTGCGTATGGTGGTCTTTTCCTGATTTCGCATAATAAGATATTATCACAAACAAATCAGTATTGCAAGACGTATGTTTACTGAAAACCGAACACCGAAAACTGAAAACAAAAAAGCGCCATATGGCGCTTTTTTTATAAGTAATTCAGCGGATTAACTCTTGTGCCGTTGATACGAACCTCGAAGTGGCTGTGAGGACCTGTTGAGTTACCTGTTGAGCCGCTCTTTGCGATAACCTGACCTTTCTTAACGTGGTCGCCGATGCTTACAAGAAGCTGCGAGTTATGCGCATACAGCGTGGAAAGTCCGTTGCCGTGGTCGATGATTATGTAGTGACCGTAGCTGTAGTACAGCGCTTTTACAAGAATTACCGTGCCGCCTGCAGCTGCGTAAACGTTGCTGCCTGTCGGAACAGGGAAGTCGATACCGCCGTGGTAACGTCCGCTTGAGTAGTTCGGGAAGCCTGCGGAAATCGTTCTGCCGTCTGTCGGGTAGCCAAGCTGACCGCTGTGCGAGCCGTCGCCCGTGCTGCCGTTAATCTGACCTGTGCCTACAGAGCTGCCGCTGCTGCTTTGCGAAGCCCTTGCGATTGCGGCCTGAATTTCAGCCTCAACCTTTGCAAGTCTTGCCTGGTCTGCGTCAATGGATTCCTGATACTCGTCGGTGGTTTTGCTCAGCTCGCTGATTGCGTTGTTGAGCGTGTTGATTTCGGAATTAAGGCTTGCCTTTTCCTCTGCAACTGTTGCAATGTTGCTTTCAAGCGCAGCCTTGTCGGTGTTAAGCTTTTCTTTCTGTTTATTGAGTTTAACACGCGCTTTTTCAAGTCTTGCTTTCTGCTTTTCAATTTCGCTCATTTTGTTCATAAGCGAATCGAGCGTGTTGTTGTCCTTTTTAGCAACGGACTTAATCATTTCCGACCTGGTGAGGATGGAACTGATGTCGGTGCTTGTAAAGATAACCTCAATATTGTTTACGCTGCCTGAAACGTACATTGCACGCAGGCGCTGGCAGTATTCCTCGTAAGTCTTGTCAAACTCAGCCTGAAGTCGGTCAATCTCTTTCTGAGTTCTTTCGATTTCAGCCTCAGTCTTTTCAATGCTTGCCTGAACCTTGTCGATGTCTTCCTGCAGTGCGTCAGCCTCAGCCTCAAGCACGTTGATTTTGTCCTGCTTAAGCTTAACCTTTCTGTCAAGCTCACGCACATAGTTCTGTGTTTTGTCTTTCTTTTTGTTGAGTTCGTCAACCTTTTCCTGCGCTTCGTCAATCTGCGCCTGAATTTTCTCTTTCTTCTCGTTGAGTTTTGAGGTGCTCTCGGTCGCCAAAGCGGTAGAGCCGAAAGTAGTGAATAACAGGCACAGGCTTAACAGAAGTGAAAGGATTTTAGCAGTCCTGTTAAATCTCACTAATTTCACTTCCTTCCTTGTTAAGATATCTTCTCATCGTAATTACTGAGCCGCCTACACCGCTGAGGATACCGATGCCGATAAAGATGCCGAGCATCGGAAGCGCATAGTTGATAAACGGAAGCGCCGTGAGCGAAAGCCCTTTAAGAATATCCTTAAACAGATAAACCGCAAGCTCGTAAACGCCCCATACTGCGCCGAGCGACAGCGCGCCTGAAATTACGCCGAGCACGCAGCCCTCAACCACGAAGGGAAGCCTTACAAACGAGTTTGTTGCGCCAACCGACTTCATAATGCTGATTTCGAGGCGGCGTGAATATACGGTGAGTTTGATTGTGTTAGCGATGATGAACAGCGAAATTGCAAACAGTACGGAAATTATTACAATAGATATAATGCTTACCGCACGGCTGACCGTGTCAATCTTACGGGCAAGCTCGTTGTTCTCTCTTACTGTAACGTGTTCGATTTTTTTGATTTCTTTTACCGTGTCGTTAAAACCGCTGAGTTCCTTAACGGTAACCTTGTAAGCGTCGGGCAGCGGAATTTCGTCGCTGACTGTGGTAAAGAATTCAGCCTGCGCTTTTTCCATTGTCTTAAGCTGCGCTTTCCATGCGGATTCCTTGCTTACAAATTCAACGCTTTCAATATTATTAAGGCTCTTGAGTGTTTTGCCAATCTCTTTAACGCCTTTTTCGGTAACGGTGAGGTTGCCGTCCTTGTCCTTATCCTCAATGTAAACCATTATAACGTTTTCGTTTTCAATGCGCTCAACAAGCGTGTTGATGTTGAGGAATATCATTGCGGTGGAACCGATGATTACAAGGCACGAGAGCAGTACACAGATAGATGCAACGGACATCATTCTGTTTGACCATGTGTTGTGAAAGCCCTCTTTAATAAGGTATTTTAAACTTGTCCAATTCATTACTGCTCACCTCCGTCTTCATTTTCAGAGGATATTTCGGCAGCGTCCTCGGCAGCTTCTTCAACAGCGGGGGATTCCTCAACTTCGGCTGTATCTTCAGCCTCGGCTGCGTTATTGCCCTCAGCCTCGTCGATGGTGTTAACCATTTCCTCAAGGTTGTCAAAGATTTCGCTTACATTGTCCTGCTTAACGTCCTCTTCATAGTAGAACATATCGGTGATTTTTTCCTGCTCCTGCGATTTGAACTTTGCAAATGTCGGGTCAGGGGTATCGGAAACTACTGCGCCGTTCTGAATAACGATAACTCGTCTCTGGAATGAGCGCACAAGCTCGTGCTCGTGAGTAACCATAACAACGGTTGTGCCGGAATTGTTGATTTTTGTGAGAAGGTCAACGATTTCGTGGCTCATCTCGGGGTCAACGTTACCCGTGGGCTCGTCCGCAATAATAAGCTCAGGGTTGTTAACAAGCGCTCTTGCAAGCGAAACACGCTGTGCCTCACCGCCGGAAAGCTCGTTTGGCATTGAGCGCGCCTTTTTTGAAAGACCTACAAGGTTAAGGATGTAGGGAACGCGCTTTCTGATTTCCGCCTCCTTAGCGCCGATAACGCGCATTGCAAATGCAACGTTGTCATAAACAGTCATTTTAGGTATAATTCTGAAATCCTGGAAAACTATACCCATTGTTCTTCTGTAATAGGGAACCTTGCGCTTTTTAAGCGTTTCAGACGAATAACCGTTAACAATTACTTCGCCTTCCGTAGGCTTTTCCTCGTGCATAATAAGCTTTAAAAATGTGCTTTTGCCGGCACCGGACGCACCAACTACGAATACAAATTCGCCGTCCTCAATCTTGATATTTACACTGTCAAGTGCCTTTGTGCCGTTACTGTCATAAACCTTTGTGACATCTTTAAATTCTATCACGGCTTTTTCTCCTAACTAATTATAATTATTGGAAAGTCCGCAGGGCGCACTTCCTTTTATACAAATCATACTATACACCACACTTTAGCAAGTTTCAAGTGTTTTGTGTTATTTTTTTGTAAATTTTGTAACTTTTTTGTAAATGTACCAACAATACTTTGTAAACGTCTGCGATAATCGGTCAAATTGCGCAAATATTGATTGCGAAAACAGGGTTTATTCTATGTTATGTTAATTGACTTTGCAATTTTATAAGAGTATAATAACTAAACAATCTATAAAACTTATTCGGAGTAGTGTATGGAAGTTAAAATTTCACCGTCAATTTTATCAAGCGATTATGCAAATCTCGAGTCGGAACTCAGCCGCATCAGCAATGCGGATATGGTTCATATCGATGTAATGGACGGCCATTTTGTGCCAAATATTACAATCGGTATGCCCGTGATTAAAGCGCTTAAAAAAGTGTGCGATATTCCGTTTGATGTGCATCTTATGATCAGCAATCCGTACGATTACGTTGATTCTTTTGCAAAGGCGGGCGCGGATATTATCTGCTTCCATACGGAAAGCAGCAGCAACATCCAGGCTACAATTGACAGGATTTTGTACCTCGGCAAAAAGGCTGCGCTTGCAATTAAGCCGGACACGCCGGTTGGCGATGTTCTGCCGTACCTTGACAAGCTCGATATGGTGCTTGTTATGACGGTTGAGCCGGGCTTCGGCGGTCAGAGTTTTATGGAGAGGGTACTGCCCAAAATCAAAGCAATCCGTGAAAGACGCAGCGATATCGATATTGAGGTTGACGGCGGCGTTGACTTTTCCACAGTTGCACTTGCGGCAGAGGCAGGCGCAAACGTGTTTGTTGCAGGCTCTGCGGTGTTCGGCAGCGATTGCCCGTGCGACGCGATTGACACCTTAAAAAATAACGCATATTCTGCGCTGTAAGATATGAAGAAGAAAAGATTTTACAACGATAAAAAGCGAAATCAGAAGTGGACCGAGCCCGAAACGGGCAGGAAAATCGATTTTGCCGACAAGTACATAGAAGGCGGCACATCGGATAAGTTTGACAGCAAGCGCCCCAAGCGCAAGGGTTATTCTGCCGAAAGTCAGTCGCTTAAGGAAATTCGCCGCAAACGCCTTATAGTGTTTGTGTGTTGCGTTGCGCTTATCGCAGTGGGCTATACGGGTATGGATGTTTACATCACGCGTAATGCCACGCCTGCGATTAATTCCGTTGACACGCAAAAGGACGCGGGCTCGCTTTCGGGTATGAAGGTTGAGTTTTCCGCAGAGCTGGTGGACGGCATCGGGCTCGACGATTCCGTTATGCTTTCCGCTGTGATGAAGCAGACTCAGCAGCGCGGCTTTACGGGCGTTGCGTTTGAGGCAAAGCGCGCAAACGGCACAGTCGGCTACAAGTCCTCGCTTGCTTCCGTAGACGCTTTTTCCGCAATCAGCTTTGCTTCCGAAAAACCGCAGCAGTCGGTTAAGGAAATGCTGTCTAACGACGTTCTTCCCGTGGCTGTTATCCACTGCTACAAGGATAACGTTGTGCCTGCGCAGGTGAACAGCGCCGCGGTTATGGACGGCACAAAGCTGTACGAGGATTCCGAGGGTAACAACTACCTTAACCCGAACAGCGATTTTGCGTACAACTACATCAAGGATATTATCACCGAGCTCAACACCTACGGCGTTACTGTTTTTGTTCTTGACAGCTGCACTCTGCCTGAGGAAATCAGCGGCAAGTACAACGACGGTTTTGAGGCTATTGCAAAGCGCCTTTACAGCGATATCGAAGGCAACGTCAAGTTCCTTGAAGCGGTTGACGTCAACGTGCTTGAAGCATCGCAGGCGGACAACTACAAGGCGCTCAAAAAGCTGAACCGCCACAAGGTTTACGTTGTAAACACCGATTTAAACAGCACCAAGGTGCGCAAGGCGCTGCAGAAAAAATCCATCACCACATTTATCATAAAAACTAACTGAGAGGTTATCAGTTGAAAAAAATAATATCAGCAGTACTGCTGTGCTTTGTTATACTCACCGCGCTGTTGCCTGTAACGGCTTTTGCGGCGGAAGGCGAAGTGCCGCAGTTGAAGTCTATAACATTTAAAAATGCAACGGCTACCGAAGCGTTTTCGCCCAAAAAGCACAACTACCTGCTTGTGCTTGACGACACAAGTGTTACCCCCACGCTTGATACCTACGAGCTGGACGGCGAGGCGAACATCTTTGTAAACTATGTTTACGACACCGCGCGCCACCAGACGGGCGTCAAGGTAACTATGGAATACGCAAACGGCACGTTGATTTACGATTTTAAGTATAAAAACATTGAATATTACAACGAGAGCGACGATAATTATCTGCGTGCGCTGATGTGCAACCTCGGCGTTGTTTACCCCGAGATTGACGACTATACCACGGAATACACAATTTATATTCCGAAGGATCTGACCGTGCTGGAACTCTCTGCCGCAACGTGCGACACAGGCGCTTATTGCGAAGTGCCAAACGAGATTTCGCTCACGTCAGAGCAGGAACTCAATATTCCGCTTACGGTTATCGCCTCAAACGGCGATATCAGGGCGTACACATTTTCCGTGCACCGCACCGATAAATCAAGCAAGGAATTTGCTCGTGCAATCAGGCACGGCAATACGGACGCGCTTGTTAAAAACGAGATTTTTTATCAGCGTCCCGAGTTTGTAATCATAACTGTCGGCACGCTGTGTGTGCTGCTTGTAATACTGATTCTTGTAAAAATGTTCAAGCGCCTCGCTATTGAAGTTGAGGACGGCGATGAGCAGGAATTCTTTGCCGACGGCGAAGAATAAGCGATTTAAGAAAGGGGTTGAATGACTATGGAATTTGAATTTGAAGAACTGATTGAGCAAATCCAGAACCATTACGAAAACAGGGAACTTTCAAAAATCAAAGAAATACTCAGCGAAATCAACCCTGCCGATATCGCGGCAATACTTGAAGAACTGCCCGAAAATCAGCGCCTGCTGTTCTTCCGCCTGCTGTCAAAAGAGGACGCGGCGGACACCTTTGTAGAACTCGACGGCGACACGCAGGAAGCCCTGATTCACGGCATTTCGGACACCGAGCTGCGTGAAGTGCTTGACGAGCTCTACCTCGACGACGCCGTTGATATCATTGAGGAAATGCCTGCAACCCTTGTAAAGCGTATTCTTAAGAACACGGACAGGGAAACACGCAAGGCGATTAACATTTTGCTTAAGTATCCCGACGATTCCGCAGGCTCGATTATGACGCCTGAGTTCGTCGACCTTAAAAAGGATATGACCGTTGAGGACGCGTTCAAGCGCATCCGCCGCACCGGTGTGGATAAGGAAACGGTTTATACCTGCTACGTAACCGACGCGTCGCGCCATCTGCTTGGCGTTACCACGGTTAAGGATTTGCTGCTGCACGATTACGACGACAGCATTGAGGATTTTATGGAAACCAACGTAATCTACCTCAACACGCTTGACGACCAGGAGCTTGCAGCGCAGTACTTTGATAAGTATAACTTCCTCGCGCTTCCCGTTGTTGATATGGAAGAACGTCTTGTCGGTATCATCACCATCGACGATGCTCTTGATGTCATCCAGGAAGAGAATACCGAGGATATCCAGAAGATGAACGCTATGCTTCCTACGGAAAAAACGTACCTCAAAACCACTGTGTTTGAAACGTGGAAGAGCCGTTTTCCGTGGTTGCTGCTGCTCATGGTTTCCGCAACGTTCACAGGCTCGATTATCACGGGCTTTGAGGACAAGCTCGCAACGCTTACAATCCTCACCGCGTTTATCCCGATGCTTATGGACACGGGTGGTAACTCCGGCGGTCAGGCAAGCGTTACGGTTATCCGTGCAATGAGTCTTGGCGAGGTAAATTTCCGCGATTACTTCAGGGTAATCTGGAAGGAAATCAGGGTTGGTCTGTACTGCGGACTTACGCTTGCAGCGGTAAACTTCCTCAAAATCTGGCTTATTGATAAGCTCGCTTTCCAAAACGACGAAATCACGCTTTTGATTGACGTGGCAATCTGCCTCACGCTCGTAGTGGAAATAGTGTTCGCAAAGTTCATCGGCGCGTCGCTGCCAATGCTCGCAAAGCGCATAGGTTTTGACCCTGCGGTAATGTCGTCACCGTTCATAACAACAATAGTAGACGCGGTTTCGCTACTCGTATTCTTCGGTATTTCAAGCGCGGTAATCCCGCAATTGCATTAGAAAAAGGCTTCCTTTTGGAAGCCTTGAGGCTGTCGAAAAAGTACATAACCACGCCGAAATACTATTTAGGAGAAATAGTAGGGAGCGGCGACCCCGACGCTCCGCGTGCGAAGCACCTGATAAAAAATATCTATGAAAACCCGCAGAAACATTGAGTTACTGCGGGTTTTGGCGTTTCCCGTTTTTTGCTCACAAGCGGTACCGTCGTACAGCAAAGTTCGCAAGAAAACGGGATTCTGCATCTTTTTCGTTCATCCTCACAGCGTGCCGAATTTGTTTCTTAGGTTTTTCGACACGCTGAAGGCTTCCTTTCGGAAGCCTTTTTATTATTGCTTACGCTCGATAAGCTTGCACTTAACTTCAAACGTTTTGATTGAATTGTTTTCCACTCTTGCGATTGTCAGGGTTACTGTGTCGCCCGGCTTTGAATCCGCGAGCTTGGAGGTCATAACGTCAGTTGACGTCAGCGTTTCGCCGTCAACTGCAACAATCATATCATACTGCTTAACGTCCTTGCTCTTAAGGTCGCTGTCATCGCTGATTGTCTGAATAACCATTGTGCCCTGTGCGTCCTTAAAGCCTTTTTTAGCAAGTGCTTCAAGTATGCTGTCGGCGCTGTTGTAAGCCGCAAGCGAGTTGTACTCAATGCCGATTTGCGCTCTGCCTGCAACGTAGCCGTTTTTAATCAGCGCGTTTGCTGTTTTAACCGCTGTGCTGCTCGGTACTGCAAAGCCCATACCTTCATATTCTGTGGAAGCAATCTTTGACGAGTTAATGCCGATTACCTGACCCTGCATATTGAACAGTGCGCCGCCCGAGTTACCCGGGTTAATCGGTGCGTCAACCTGAATACACTCGTTTTTGTAGCCGATTGACGACTGCACAGGTGCTGCGAGCGCGGATACAATACCCTGCGTTACGCTGTTTTTGAACTCAAGACCGCCGGGGCAACCGATTGCCACGCAAGCCTGACCGAGTTCAACATCGTCGCTGTTGCCGAAGGTTGCAACCTTAAGTCCCGTTGCCTTTATTGCAAGCACGCCGATATCGGTCTGGCTGTCGTAGCCAACCATTGTAGCGTCGTACTCCTTGTCATTTTCAAGCGTTACTTTGAAGGAACTGCCGTCCTCAATAACGTGAGCGCAGGTCATAATGTAAGTTGTGCCGTTTTCCTCAGCCATAATTACGCCCGAGCCCTCGCCGGAAGCCTGCTCTTTGCCGTTGCTGCTCTGATTGCCGTAGTTGTAGAAGTTGTAGTAATCGGTCTGGTTTGTGTAAACCGTAATACCCACGCACGAATCAATCGTCTTTTTAACTACGCCGACTGCGGTGAGGTTGCCGTCCTCGTCCTTTTCGGGATTAGCTTCGCTGTCCTCAACCTTTGCTTCGGCATTGCCGTTAACAGAGCCACCGTTATCGTCGTCTTTTTCCTCGTCCTTATCGTTACTGTCGGACTGTGAGGTTGAGTCGCTTACATTCTCGTAAACCACGCCTGCAACTATGCCGAAAGCCGCAATAGCAAAGCACAGAATACCTACAACAATTATAACGATAAGCGCGGTATTCTTTTTCTTTTTAGGGGTGTAAGGCTGCATACCGGGCATCATCGGCTGGAAGTTGTTCTGCGCAACAGGTGCCGCAGGGCGCTGCGCGTTAAAGTAGTCCATTTTCGGTGACGGCGGTTCAGGCTTCTGATCTGCCGGTGCGTAGCCGCTGCTTACAGGCGGTACGGGTTTATACTCGTTTTCTGCGTTTGTGTTTTGTTCCTTTTCAGGTTCTTCAGAGTTGTTGAATTCTTTGAAAAAATCATCCATAACAAAAATCTCCTTTACTCTAATTTGAGCTCATTATAAGGTAAGAATATTAAATAAAAGTTAAAATTTTCTATTCTTTTGGCAAAGTAAATGTGAACTCTGCCGTGGTGGAAGAATTGGACTGCGCCCAGATTCTGCCGCCGTGCATTTCAACCATCATCTTAACAATATAAAGTCCCAGTCCTGCGCCGCTTGCGTCAAGCGAACGTGATTTGTCCACCTTATAAAAGCGTTCAAACAGGTGCGGCAGCTCGGCGGAATTAATGCCATCGCCGCTGTTTTTGATTGTGATTTGCACCATGTCCTCAAACTCGGTAACATTTACGCCAATGTATCCGCCGATGTTGGTAAACTTAACCGCGTTGTCAAACAGGTTGTAGATTACCTGGTAAATCATATCGGGGTCTGCATTTACGCGGTGCGGCTTCATATGGTCAAGCCCGAGTATTTCAATATGCTTTTTCTCTATATTCTGCTCAAAGGTCAGCAGTATCTGCACAATCTGGTCGGATATGTTATAGTTCTTCGGCTTCATCTCAAAGTCGCCCGATTCCATCTTGCTCATATTAAGCATAGCCACAACAAGGCGCGAAAGTCGGCGAACCTCGTCAGACACTAATTTAAGGTAGTAATCCTGCTTCTCGCGCGGGATTGTGCCGTCAAGTATACCGTCAATAAAGCCTGCAATCGAGGTCATAGGCGTTTTCAGCTCGTGCGATACATTTGCAACGAACGAACGGCGCGAGCTCTCCAACTTATCAAGCGCGTCCGCCATATCGTTAAACGCAATACCCAAATCGGCAAGCTCGTCGTTACCGCTTATGTTAACACGGTACGAAAAATCGCCCACCGCAAACCTCTTTGCGGCTGCGCTCATCTGCTGCAGGGGAGTTACCATCTTTTTGGTGAGCATCCATATCATCACAAAGCCCACGCCCATGCAAATCAGCGCAACTACGGTGAACATCTTTATAATCGAGGTAACAATCTGCGCCGTGCCGTTTTCCGCAATAGCAAAGACTGAACCTATAATCTCGCCCTCTGCGTCGTCCTTTGTGGCAGGCAAAGACCTGATAACGGTGCTCACAACAAAGCATTTTCTGCCGTCGAAGGTGGCTGTGGTAACTGCGGTGCCGCTCTCGCTCTCGTAGGCGTTTTGTATAAGCCTGTCGTCCATAACGGTGCCGTGATCCTCGCACACAAGCGACTTGCGCTGTACGCTGCCAATCTGATCCTTGCACATAATTATATTGCCAGAGGTATCGCACACAAAAACATCGGAATCAATGCAGCGCGACACAACGTTAAGCGAGTTGCATATGCTTGCTTTTTCATCCGTGTATTTTGAATTCATATCGTTTGCGATCAGGTTCCTTGACACATAGTCGGCAAGTTCCATTGTGTTTTCGCTTAACAAATCCGTTTTTTCGTTAACGGAATACGAGTCCACAAGGAAAATCAGCGACGTGCCGAGCGTAACAAAAGTCACAAGGAAAATCGACGCAAACAGTATGAAATACGTTACATATATATTGCCTCTGGCTTTTTTGTTTTCACTATTTCCCATACTATTCTAATTGTAGGGGAGGGTTTGCACCCTCCCTTGATGTAATACGATTTATGCAAAAGATTAATCTTTTGTTTCAAACTTGTAGCCAACGCCCCATACTGTGCGCAGTTCCCATTTGTCCGACACGCCTTCAAGCTTTTCGCGCAGGCGCTTAACGTGAACGTCAACAGTTCTGCTGTCGCCGTAGTAGTCAAAGCCCCAAACCTCGTCAAGCAGCTGGTCGCGCGTGTAAACCCTGTTCGGGTTGGACGCAAAGTGGTAGATGAGTTCAAGCTCTTTGGGCGGTGTGTCAACCGGCACGCCGTCAACCTTCATCTCATAATTTGTGATGTTGATTTCAAGCTTGTCGTAAATAACGGTTTTCTTTTCGTCAGAATCGCCGTCGCCCGCGCCCTTTGTGCGGCGAAGCACAGCCTTAACGCGAGCCATAACCTCTTTGGCGTCAAACGGCTTAACAACGTAGTCGTCCGCACCGAGCTCAAGACCGAGCACCTTGTCAAAGGTTTCGCCCTTTGCGGTGAGCATAATAATCGGCGCAGCTGAAGTTTTGCGGATTTCCCTGCAAACCTGCCAGCCGTCCATCTTCGGCAGCATAATGTCAAGCAGCACAAGGTCGGGCGTTTTAGCGTGGAAGGTGTCCACAGCCTCCTGCCCGTCGTGTGCGGTAAACACAATGTAGCCGTCGTTTTCAAGGTAAAGTTTTAATAATTCGCTAATGTTGAGATCGTCGTCAACAACAAGAATTTTATCTGCCATAATAGTCCTCCTGTTTTATATTCTGATTGAATTTATATCATAAAAATTTGTTTTCATTTTTAAAGTCGGGTAAACAATATATAAATTTTGTTAATAATATTTTACCAATCCTTGCCCTGGCGGATTGACGCTTCAACGTAGTCAACAAACTGCTTTGCGCATCTCGGTGAACGTCCGCCGCGGCGGCGCGCCCAGTTTTCCGCTTCAATAAGCAGACGGTCTGTGTCAAAGTCAATGCCTCTGTCGCGGGCAATCTGCTCGGTTATATCAAGGTATTCCTTTTTGTCGGGGTTCATAAACGTAATCGTCAAACCGAATCTGTCGGACAGCGAAAGTTCTTCCTGCATAGTGTCGCTGCGGTGAATATCGTTTTCGCGGTCGGAGTGGTTTTCCTTAATCAGGTGGCGCCTGTTCGACGTTGCGTAAATCAGCGTGTTGCTCTGCCTGCCCGAAAGGGAACCCTCAAGCGCCGCTTTGAGTTCGCCAAACGAATCGTCGCGCGCGTCAAAGCTGAGGTCGTCGATAAAGATAATGAACTTCATCGGGCTGCCTGCAATGCGTTCGCGTATCTGCGTAAGGTCGCCGATATCGGCTTTTGCAATCTCAATCATACGCAAGCCGCGGAACTTGTAGGCGTTAAGCACGGCGTGCACAGTGGAACTCTTGCCCGTGCCTCTGTCGCCGTAAAGCAGGATGTTGTTTGCCGGCAGACCGTCGAGGAACGCCTCCGTATTTTCAAGCACCTGGCTGCGCTGCCGCTCATAGTTTTTAAGCTCTGCAAGTTCAATCGGGTCGGTGCTTGTAATCGGCATAAGCTCGCCGCCGTGCCACGCAAATGCGCTGTGCGTTGCGTACACGCCGTAGCCGTTGATTTCGTGGTATTCAACAAGGTCGTCAATCTGATCTGCCCAGTTTACGGACAGCGGCTCTCTTGCCTTGCCCACTTCCCACTTCGGCAGGGTGAGCAGTACCTTTTCAACCTCGCCGTATGTGCCGTCAATAACCTCGTCGGTGCTGATTTTTGAAATCGCTTCAAGCTTTTTCAAATCGCTTTTAACACCTTGCATAATCGCCGCGCTGAGCGAATCCGCGTCGTACGCCGCAGCCGCTTTTGTAAACGCGTTGTCGTCCGTCAGCACGAATTCTGAAACGTAGTCGCCAAGCGATTTGTACTTCGTGAGTTTCCTGAAAAACGTGCTGTAAAGCTTTGGCATATTCTCGCCGCCAATGCCGTAAAGCAGGTCGCGCAGGCTCATGATAATATCGTCGTCGCTTGCATCGTACACGCATAGGGAATCAATATAGTATTTATACTCTTCAAGTCTTTCCATAACGTAATACCTCATAATGATTTTACCCTATTTGTTAACAATTTACAAGTGGGTTATTGTAAAAACTGACTAAAAATAGTAAAAATATTCAATTACTCTCGTTAATTTTTTTATATTTTGTTACAAATTACACTTGCATAAATGGAAGTATTAATTTATAATATATTGCGCTAACACAAAAAAGTGCTAACTAAAACTTATTTATTTGGAGGAAAATATTATGGCAGACGCTAAAATTTTCTACGAATCAGACTGTAACCTTTCCGTACTCGACGGCAAGACTGTTGCTATCATCGGTTTCGGTTCACAGGGACACGCACACGCACTCAACCTTCACGAAAGCGGCGTTAACGTAATCGTTGGTCTTTACGAAGGCTCAAAGTCATGGGCTCACGTTGAGTCACTCGGACTTAAGGTTATGACTACTGCTGAGGCAGTTAAGGCTGCTGACGTTATTATGATTCTCACACCTGATGAGAAGCAGGCTGCAATCTACAAAAACGATGTTGCACCTAACCTTACAGAGGGTAAGGCACTTGCATTTGCACACGGCTTCAACATCCACTTCAAGCAGATTGTTCCCCCTGCAAATGTTGACGTATTTATGATTGCACCTAAAGCACCCGGACACACTGTACGTTCAGAGTACAAAGAGGGCAAGGGCACACCGTGCCTTGTTGCTGTATATCAGGACGCTTCAGGTCACTGCCAGGATATCGCACTTGCTTACGGCGCAGGCATCGGCGGCGCTCGTGCAGCAATCCTTGAAACTACTTTCAAGTGCGAAACGGAAACTGACCTCTTCGGCGAGCAGGCTGTTCTTTGCGGCGGCGTTACAGCTCTTATGAAGGCTGGTTTTGAAACACTTGTTGAAGCAGGTTACGACCCGAGAAACGCTTACTTCGAGTGCATCCACGAGATGAAGCTTATCGTTGACCTTATCTACAGCGGCGGTTTCTCAAAGATGAGATACTCAATCTCCAACACTGCTGAATTCGGCGATTACGAAACAGGTAAGCGCCTCATCACAGACGAAACAAAGAAGGAAATGAAGAAGGTTCTTGAAGAGATTCAGGACGGCACATTTGCTTCCAAGTTCATCACAGAGGCTAACAACGGCTGGGCACACTTCAAGGCTAAAAGACAGCTTGAAGCAGAGCATCAGCTTGAGCAGGTCGGCGAAGGTATCCGTGCTATGTACAGCTGGAACGGCGACGACAAATACGCAGAGAAATAATAAAAGGCGCATAACCACGCCCAAACTGTCGCGGCAGTTTGGGCGTTTTTCGTTTTTTGCTCGGGAGCAGTACCTTTGTACAGCACCCGCTCGCAAGAAAACGAAATTCTGCATCCTTTTCTTTATTTCTCAATTATTTCTGTTTTGCAGACATAATTCCGAACTCCGAATTCCGAAATCCGAATTAATAAAATAATGCTTGTATTTATACTAATAATATGTTAGAATACCCGCAGACTTTTACGGGAGGTAACTCTTATGATTAGTGCAAATAATATATCCGTTCAGTTTGGCGGCAGGTCGCTGTTTGAAAGGGTTAACGTTGCGTTTACCCCGGGCAACTGCTACGGCATCATCGGTGCCAACGGCGCAGGCAAGTCCACCTTTTTAAAGGTGCTGTCCGGCGACCTCGAACCCAGCAAGGGCGAAATTCATATTACACCGGGCGAGCGCCTTTCCGTGCTCAAGCAGGATCACTTTGCTTTTGACGAGTACGAGGTTGTTCGCACCGTGCTTATGGGCAATCCGCGCCTTATCGAGATCATGGAGGAAAAGGACGCCCTTTATATGAAAGAGGACTTTTCCGAAGAGGACGGCATCCGCGCAGGCGAGCTTGAGGCTGAGTTTGCAGACCTCGACGGCTGGACTGCGGAGAGCGACGCAGAGTTTATGCTCAACAAGCTCGGCGTGTCCGACGAGTACCACTATCTTAAAATGGAAGAGCTTCCGTCCGACCTCAAGGTTAAGGTGCTTCTTGCGCAGGCGCTGTTCGGCAATCCCGATATCCTGCTGCTCGACGAGCCTACAAACCACCTCGACCTCACGGCTATCTCGTGGCTTGAAAACTTTTTGCTCGACTTTCCGAACACGGTCATCGTTGTATCGCACGACCGTCACTTCTTAAATAAAGTCTGCACGCATATCTGCGACGTTGACTACGGCAAAATCACGCTGTACACAGGTAACTACGACTTCTGGTTTGAGTACACCCAGATGCGTCAGCGCCAGCTACGCGACCAGAACAAGAAGAACGAGCAGAAGATTAAGGAACTGCAGGACTTCATCAACCGCTTTTCTGCAAACGCCGCAAAGAGCAAGCAGGCTACAAGCCGTAAAAAACAGCTTGACGCGCTTGAGATGATTGAAATGCCGGTAAGCTCACGCCGCTTCCCGTACGTTGACTTTAAGCCGGATCGCGAGTGCGGCAACGACCTGCTTCGCGTTGATCACCTTACAAAAACTATCGGTGACCGCAAGGTGCTTGACGATATTTCGTTTGTTATCCATCCGCGCGAAAAGGTTGCTTTTGTCGGTTCCGACGTTGTGGCAAAGACCACGCTGTTCAAGATTATTATGGGCGAAATGGAACCCGACGAGGGCTCATACAAATGGGGCGTAACGACTTCGCAGAGCTACTTCCCGTCCGACAACAGCGAATATTTTGATGGCGTTGAACTCAACCTCGTTGACTGGCTGCGCCAGTACACAACCGAGCAGCTTGAAGCCGACATCCGCGGCTGGCTCGGCAGGATGCTCTTCAGCGGTGACGAGGCGCTTAAGATGGCAAACGTCCTTTCGGGCGGCGAGCGCGTGCGCTGTATGCTGTGCAAAATGATGCTCTCGGGCGCTAATGTGCTTATCCTTGATGAGCCTACAAACCACCTTGACCTTGAGTCAATCACCGCGCTCAACAACGGACTTATCCGCTATCCCGAAACGGTGCTGTTCACCTCGCACGACCACCAGTTTGTGCAGACCGTGGCAGACAGAATTATCGAAATCAGCGGCAACAATTACATCGACCGCAAGGGCTCATACGACGAATTCCTTTCCGTATTTGACGAAGAGCAGCTGCGTAAATATTAAAAGACTCCGCAGGAGTCTTTTTGTTTTCGGTGTTCAGAGTTCAGTGTTCAGCTTGTTGGTGCTACGTATGGCTATTATAAATAGGTATGGACGGAGTCCATCTTTAACTGAAAACCGAACACAGAAAACTGCAAACCAAAAAGTAAGGGACTTATTTCATAAAGTCCCTTACTTTTTCAATATTCTTCAAGCCCTGCGTATATCCGAGCTGGTAGATTGCCTCGAGCTTTTCAGGGCTTTTTTCAAGCGCGTTGCAGTTCAGCGGAGTCAGCGGCTGAATCACAAGCAGTTTGCCCTCTGCTTCAAGCTTGTGTATTTCCTCAATCTGGTTGTTGTAAATGATGCTGCGGTTGATAATCGCGTCGCCAATCAGCGGATAGGTGTTGGCAAACGGTTTTTTGAAGTTCCTGTTTGTCACGCGCTTAACGTAGCCCTTGTGCTGGGTGAGGATTGTAACCGCCTTTTCGCAGCCGTCCTCAAGCGCGCGCTTTGCCGGGATAGAATCCGCAAGTCCGCCGTCAAAATACAGTTCGCCGCCGATTTCCGTCCCCTTTGTTACGCCGGGCATACTGCACGACGCGCGTATTTCAGGGCATTCGTTGCGCAGCGATTTCGGGTAAAAGTACTCCGCCTTGCCCGTTTTTGCGTTTGTTGCAACCACGCAGTAAACCGCGTTCGATTTTTCAAATTCATCCTGGTCAAGCGGGAACAAGTCGTAGCTAAGTTCGCCGAACGTCCAGTCAAAATTGCAGTATTCGCCGCGTTCGCGCAGGTTGGTAAAGCTCATATACCTTTTGTCTTTTGCGGAAAACAGAATTACATCGTGCTGGCGCTTAATCGCTTTGCCGAGGTACGACGCACCGCAGCAGCTGCCCATGGACACGCCGATAACATAGGGGAATTCTATATCGTTTTCCATAAAAGCGTCAAGCACGCCTGCGGTGTAAATTCCGCGCGAGCCGCCGCCCTCAAGCACAAGTCCGCATTTGTACATAAAACCATCTCTTCTCGTTTAAAAAATTGTAGGGAGGGCGTTTATTCCCTCCCGATAATTCATTATTCAGCCTTTTTGTTTGCTTTTTTAGCCTTCTTTTCTTCTTTAGGTTCCTCTTCAGGTTCGTCCTTAACCTCTACAATTTCAAGGTCGTTGTTGCACTCAAAGAAGTCATTGTCGTCAAAGTATTCAGGCTCGTCTTTGTCGGTGAGTTTTTTAACTGCATAGTAAGCTGCAGCAGCAAGTGCGCAAATAGCTGCGATAATTGCAATAATTTTGCATATTTTCTTAAAAGTCATAATATTTCCTCCACATAAAAACTTATATCATCTATATTATATAACATTTTATCATAAAGTCAAGAAGTTTTATGTAATTGTAGGGGCGATTCACGAATAGCCCGATAACCGAGAACCGAACACGGAAAACCGCAAACAAAAAAAGCGACCGTCAGGTCGCTTTTAGTTACGCCTTATTTGCCTTGTTTGCAAGATTACTCTTCTTTCTTGCAGCGCAGTTCTTGTGGATAAGGTTCTTGCTTGCAGCCTGGTCAATCTTCTTGATTGCGTCCTTTACAAGTACGTCCTTATCTTCTGCATCGTTTTCAATAGCAGCGTTTGCCTTTTTGATAGCGGTCCTAAGAGCAGAGTTACGTGCCTTATTATTAGCAGCCTTCTTGGCATTAACCTTTACTCTCTTTTTTGCTGATTTGATATTAGCCATTTCTTTCACTCCTTTGCGAGTTGATGTTTATATTTGAGGTTGAACATATAAATTAATGCTTATGTATAGTATCACAACTCAAAACAAAATGCAAGCATTTTTTTATTTTTGGGCATACTTTTATTGAAAATAATTGTTTAAGCGGTGATTTTTATGGCAAATCGCAGCGATTTGGCTGTTGAAAGTTATGAGGAAGGCGGCAAAACGCGGCTGCGCGGCGTTGTTGTTAAAGAGGATGACGGCGTAACCACGGTTGACGTAATCAGCAACGAAGGCGCGGCGGCAATCGGCAAGCCGGTCGGCAGGTACATCACGCTTGAGGTAAATTCTTTTGTGTACGATACCGATATCTTTGACGGCAGGCTTGACGACTTTGCCGATATTCTGCGTGCACTTTTGCCGGAAAATGTAAATTCCGTGCTTGTGGCAGGACTTGGCAACGTCAACATTACTGCGGACGCGCTCGGCGTGCGCACAGGTGAATATATTTTGCCCACGCGGCATATAATTAATGATTTAAAAAAGGCGTTCGGCACGGATAACATTATGTCCGTGGCGTCAGTCGCAACGGGTGTGCTGGGCGATACGGGTATCGAAACTGCGGAAATTATCAAGGGCGTTGCCGCACAGATTCAGCCGTCGTGCGTTATTGCGGTGGACGCGCTTGCAGCCGGCTCTGCAGACAGGCTCGGCACTACCGTTCAGTTTGCAAACACGGGCATAACGCCGGGCTCGGGCGTGGGCAACCACCGCCACGAAATTTCGGGCAAAACGCTTGGCGTGCCTGTGATTTCCGTTGGTATTCCCACCGTCGTGCTTGACAGCCGCCGCGGCGAAAACGCCTACGTCACCCCGCGTGAGATTGACCGCATTATCCAGCAGGGCGCAAAGCTTATCGGTATGGGCATCAACGTCACCCTGCAGCAAAACCTCACCGCGCAGGATATATACGCACTGGTAGGATAACTGCGCGAACCGTAGGGGCGATTCACGAGATTCCCCTATTAGGGGAAATGTCACCATAGGTGACAAAAGGGTCTGGCGACCGCCCCAAGGTTCGCCCGCGGGTCAGTCGTGATTGACCCCTACAAAACTGTAACCATTGTGGAGAATATATGAAAAAGCAACTATTTATAATGTTATTAAATACTATTATATTATTCGGCTGCGCAGGCATCTGCCTTAATTTCCTGCCGCTTATTGCACCGCAGGCAGCAGCAGCTTCGGTTTCGCTCGTCAGTATCGCTTCGCCCGAGCAGCGCGCAAAAAAGCCAGAAATTTCATCTGATAAAACCAAGCCTGCGGAACAAACTACTAACACCCGAACCGACTCTGCGGTGATGAATGTAATAGGTTCAAAGGATAGCGATGACGGTTACGATATCACCAAAACGCCTTCCGACGTGCAGAAACTGATGCAAAAGGCAAAGGGGAAGTACACCAAAAAGAACGCAAGCGGCAAAACGAGTGAGGAACCTTATCAGGGCGGCGGTACGCTGATTAAGCACGGCAACGTGCAGATTCAAAGCAAAATCCCCGCATCCTTTTACAAGCCGGATATCAAAAAGCTGCTTGCCGAGGGTACTGACCTCAGGATTAAGAACAGGGAAAAACCGACTATTTTGATTTACCACTCGCACACCTCGGAGGCGTATGCGCTTGCCGATTCGGGTTATTATATAGTTTCCGACTCGAGCACCTCGGACAAATCGAGGAACGTCGTTCGGGTCGGAAACGAGCTCGCTGCCACGCTCAAAAAGGCTGGCTACAACGTGATTCACGATACCGCTACGCACGACACAAAGTACAACGACAGCTACAATAACTCGCGCAAAACGGTGGAAAAGTATCTTGAAAAATACCCGTCAATCGAAATCACAATCGACCTTCACCGCGACGACATTACATATTCCGACAAAACCAAGGTCAAGCCCACCGCTGTTGTAAACGGCAAAAAGGCGGCGCGTATGATGATTATTTCGGGCTGCGAATACGGCAGCGTGGCGAATTTCCCCGACTGGGAATACAACCTGCGCTTTAACGCCGCCGTGATGAATCAGGTGAACTCAATGTATCCCGACCTGATGCGCCCGATTCTGTTTGCTGAGCGCAAGTATAATATGTTTGAAACGCATACGTCATTTTTGCTCGAGGTCGGCACCGATGCAAACACGCTTGACGAAGCGTGCTATTCCGCGCGCCTGTTCGGCACCGCCTTCGCAAAATACCTCGACACACTGTAGGGCGCGATGCCTACGTCGCGCCGCATATATAATGAATAATATTAAGGAATAATATGAAGCAGTTTAAGATTCTCACTCTCGCAACTGTGGTATTCGCCGTTTGCATCGTTATTGCGTACCACAACACCGCCTCGCTCGGCTACGGCAGGGAACATCTTATCTATTACGACTTTGAAGGTGTGGAGGTTATGGGTGTTCGTGTGGAGTACCAATATATAAAGGATAAAATTAATTATTTTAAAGATTTAATGCCGGACGATTATGTGGCTATATAATGGTTACAATCCTGTAATAATTAGATGCAGCACAACATATGGTGTATATTATAAGAACACCGCAGGCAAGTAAACTACATTTTGAAAAGATCAAAAAACGGAACACACGGCGGCGTGTTTAGAGTTGAAAAAATTGCTCAAAAAAATTCAAAAAAAGCCTTGACTTTTGTTTTTTTATCTGTTATTATTGTCAAGCCGTCGCGAGAGAGGGCTAAACCTCTTGCGGTTGTTTTTTTCAACCATTTTGCGATTGGCACAAGGACCTTGAAAATTAAACAACGACGAAAAGGAACCCGATTTAATTTTAAATTGAGTAACTGAACTCCGGCTCTTTTGTAATAAGAGCTAAACAGTAATGAATGACGACAGCGAAGAGCTGATCGGCTATTAAAAT
>JAFSRN010000015.1 GCA_017446095.1 Eubacterium sp.
AAAGAGAATACGCATACAATAACCGAAATTGCGGAGCTTTCAGGCTTTTCAACAATACGCAATTTCAACGCTGTATTTAAAAATGCATACAATATCTCGCCTTCGCAATACCAAAGTGAGTGCACGAAAGGGCTTGAAAACAATAATTGAATCCCGATAACTTCTGATTTGTAAAACTAAAAGCCGCCGATTGCTCGGCGGCTGTACTTTTTTCGTATGATGTGGTATAATGTACCCGACAAATCGGGAGTTTTCGAGATATAATAATCGTCTTCGTTTTGAAGGCGATTATTTATTTTGCATATCTGGCTTTGTATTCCTCTCCCCAGGTCCACAGGGTGTCAAGAATCGGCTTCAAAGTCATTCCGAGCTCGGACAATTCATATTCCACTCTCGGCGGTACCTCAGCATAAACCGTGCGGATGACTAACCCGTCCGCTTCCATTTCACGAAGCTGTGCGGTTAACACCTTTTGCGATACCGAGCCGACGGAGCGTTTGAGTTCGCCGAAGCGCTTTTTACCGTCAATTAAATCCCTTAATATCAACACTTTCCACTTGCTGCCGATGAGCGTTAAGGTCGTTTCAACAGGGCAGGCAGGTAAAGAATTAATGTCTGTTTTTGCTACCATTTCATTTTCCTCCAAAAAATTTTCAGCCGAAAAGCCGTATAAATACACAATAGTTACTTTTTGGTAACTACGGCACTTTATTGTGCTTACTTTACAAAGTATACCACCTGCGATACAATTTAGTCAAGAGGTGAGAACAAAACCATCTCGAAACAAATTAAATTTACGGAGGTCAATAAAATGAGAATTGCAGTAGTAGCAGCCGCAGGTAAGGCAGGCAGAAAAATCGTACGTGAGGCAAAGGACAGAGGCTTTGAAGTAACCGCCTTTGTGAGAAAGGACGCAGAAATTGACGGAGCAGATACGGTCATTGTAAAAGACATTTTTGACCTTACCAAAGAAGACCTTGCGGGCTTTGACGCAGTGGTTGACGCTTTTGGCGCATGGACAGAGGATGTTCTTCCGCTCCACAGCACAACGCTTGCTCATCTTTGTGATGTTCTTTCAGGAACAGACACAAGACTCCTTGTTGTAGGCGGCGCAGGCAGTCTTTATGTGAATGCAGAGCACACTGTTTGCGTATCTGACGGACCTGATTTTCCCGACATCTTCAAGCCTCTTGCAGCGGCTATGGCGAAAGCACTTGGAAAACTCAGAGAAAGAAACGATGTAAAGTGGACTTATATCAGCCCCGCAGGCGATTTCCAAGCTGACGGCAAAAGAACCGGCAAATACATTCTTGCAGGCGAGGAATTAACGCTCAACGCCGCAGGCGAAAGCGTAATCAGTTATGCAGATTATGCTATCGCAATGGTTGACGAAATCGAAAAAGGCAACCACATTCAGCAGAGAATTTCCGTTGTTATGGAATAAAACAAACAAAAAGTGCGTAATGGGTTTCGCCTGTTGCGCATTTGTGGTATAATAAAGGTAAGGCGGTGATACTGTGACACAGGCGGAAAGAAGAATACACTTAATCAAAGAATTACTTGCAGAGGACAGCAGGTTCAGACATTATGAGCCCGAAACAATGAGCGAACAGGAGCAGAAAGATTTGCTGCGCTCACTTATGAATATCCGTATGCCTGCGCCGCTGAGTGAAGAGTTTATCGAAATTCAGAATGAATACCTGAAAAAAGAGCTTGAGAATAAAGGCATAACCGATATTGATGAGCTTAATCCTGTTGAAAACGGCGTTTATCTTTGGCAGGGCGATATCACCACGCTGAAATGCGATGCAATAGTCAATGCGGCTAATTCGCAGATGCTCGGTTGTTTTCATCCGCTGCACAACTGCATTGACAACTGCATTCACACCTATTCGGGCTTGCAGCAGCGCAACGCTTGTTATGAATTAATGCAAAAGCAGGGCTATGAGGAGCCGACAGGTCAGGCAAAGATTACGCCTGCGTTCAATCTGCCGTGCAAATATGTTATACACACCGTCGGACCGATAGTTAATGTCGGCTTAACAGATGAACACAAAAAGTTGCTTAAATCGTGTTACCTTTCCTGCCTTAAAACCGCAGAGGAAAACGGACTCAAAAGCATTGCATTTTGCTGTATATCAACAGGTGTGTTCGGCTTCCCGAAAAAAGAAGCGGCGCAGATTGCTGTTGAAACCGTAAGGGAGTATAAAAAGCACAGCGACATTAAAGTAATCTTTAATGTGTTCACAGACGATGACTTAAATATTTATAAAAAATACTCAATAATAAGTAAGGAGCGATAACTATGGTAGAAATCAATTCAAGAAAAGCGGCAATCGTAGGCTGCGGATTTGTCGGCAGTGCTTCTGCGTTCGCACTTATGGAAAGCGGACTGTTTTCGGAAATCGTGCTCATTGACCACAACAAGGAAAAAGCCGAGGGCGAGGCTCTTGACATCAGCCACGGACTTCCTTTTGCAAAGCCTATGCAGATTTATGCGGGCGATTATGCCGATATTTCGGACGCGGCAATCATTGTTGTAACCGCAGGCGCAGGTCAGAAGCCGGGCGAAACAAGACTTGACCTCGTTAAGAAAAATGTTGCGATTTTCAAATCAGTCATTCCCGAAATTACAAAATATAACCGTGACGGCATTCTGCTTGTTGTTGCAAACCCCGTTGATATTCTCACCTATGCAGCTGCAAAAATCAGCGGTTTTCCGAGCAACAGAGTATTCGGCTCGGGTACGGTGCTTGATACGGCAAGGCTTAAATATCTGCTTGGCGAACATCTCGGCGTTGACCCGAGAAGTATTCACGCTTTCATCATCGGCGAACACGGCGACAGCGAAATTGCGGCGTGGAGCAGTGCGAATGTATCGGGAATCCCGCTTAATAACTTCTGCGAAATGAGAGGTCATTTCAACCACAACAAGGCAATGCACGAAATCGCAGACAGCGTTAAAAACAGCGCTTATGAAATCATTGAAAAGAAAGGCGCGACCTATTACGGAATTGCAATGAGTGTTAAGCGCATCTGCGAGGCAATCGTGCGTGATGAAAAGTCAATTCTTCCAGTTTCAAGTATTCAAAAGGGCAATTACGGTATTGACGGCGTTGCGCTCAGTATGCCCGCAATAGTCGGCAAACACGGCGTTGAAGCCCTTGTTCCGATTGAGCTGAATCAAAAAGAGCAAGAAGACTTGCAAAAATCTGCCGCAACGCTCAAAAAAGTTGATGATGAAGCACTTGGTGATTTTCAGTAATAAAGAAATACAGAAAAATGAAAACTTATTCGAATAAAATCAAGGAACTAAAACAGGCAATTGCAGAGGCGGAATGCGTTTTTATCGGCGCAGGCGCAGGTCTTTCAACAGCCGCAGGGCTGACTTATTCCGGCGAGCGTTTTGACAAATATTTTTCCGATTTCAGGGATAAATACGGCATTACGGATATTTATTCCGGCGGCTTTTATCCGTTTGACACGCAGGAGAAATACTGGGCGTGGTGGAGCAGGCACATCTATGTTAACAGATATATGCCTATTCCGAATGACACCTATCAAAAGCTGTTTAAACTTGTGAAGGACAAAGATTATTTTGTTCTCACCACCAATGTGGACCACTGCTTCCAGCGCGCGGGCTTTGATAAGAAGCGCTTATTCTATACACAGGGCGATTACGGGCTGTTTCAGTGCAGCGAGCCCTGCCATCAGCAGACCTATGACAACGAAGAAATTATCAAGCAGATGTATGAAGCCGAAAGGGATATGAAAATCCCGACGGAATTAGTGCCAAAATGCCCCGTCTGCGGCAAGCCGATGACAATGAATCTTCGCTCGGACGCCACCTTTGTACAGGATGAGGGTTGGTATGTCGCCTACAATCAGTACGAGGATTTCATCCGCCGCCACGAGGGAATGAAAATCGTTTATCTTGAACTCGGCGTAGGCTACAACACGCCCGTTATCATTAAATACCCATTCTGGAAATGGACGGCACAGAATGAAAACGCCACCTATGTTTGCATTAACTTAGGCGAAGCAGACGCACCGACGGAAATCAAAAAGCAGTCAATCTGCATTGACGGCGATATAAATACCGTACTCGAGGATTTACAAAAATGAATTATCTTGAATATCTTGTAAATGAAATACACTCAACCATAGTAGCAACCGTGGATGAAAACGGCTTGCCCGTTACCTGCGCCGTGGATATGATGGATGCGGATGAAAACGGCTTATATTTTCTTACGGCAACGGCAAAATAACTGTTGAACATAATGGCAGCATCAAGGAATACGATAGTATTTTATCTATGGAGCGCGAGCAGATGTTTTACGGCAAGCCAATCAGAGAAGCGATTGACGACATTTATTTAGGAATCATTGATTAACTTATTTTTGGTGAATAATATGAACTTTTATTATAGATTCTGGTGATTTTGCACCAAAAACAACCACAATATTTGACAAATTGCACAAAAAACGGCGAATTTATGGTCTTATATTGACAACAGCACCTGCTGCGGCGAGGACTATTAATGACTTTTTGCAGGACACAAACACAACCGAGGAGGACTACGACCTGATACTCACGGGCGATTTGGGATACACCGGCACGGAGTTGCTGCACGAACTGCTTGAAATTGAGTACCGCCGCAACATCCAAAGCGTGCACGGCGACTGCGGACTGATGATATTTGACCTCAAAAAGCAGGACGTGAATTCCGGCGGCTCGGGCTGCGGTTGCAGTGCATCTGTGCTGTGTTCGCACATACTCAAGCGTATGCGAAAAGGCGAACTCGGCAAAGTACTGTTTGTCGCAACCGGCGCGCTGATGAGCCCGACTTCCACAAAGCAGGGGCAGGACATCCCCGGTATCGCCCACGCCGTCCTGCTTGAAAAATAAATATCCCCTCAATCACAACCACCGCTTAGTCGGTGGTTATTTTTGAATGCGTGTGTTGAATAAGCAATGTCATTGTTGAGAATTGGCGGCGGTTGTGGTATAATTTCTTTAGCAATTTGAATTATCAGAGGTAGCAAAATGGAAACTGTAGCAAAGAAGGGTTTGAACTCCAATCAGATAAAACTGATTGCCATAATCGCAATGACAATCGATCACGTTACGTGGCTTTTATTCCCCGGGTGTCAGAAAATCTGGTGGGTAATGCTGCTGCACGTCATAGGCAGACTGACTGCGCCTATTATGTGGTTCTTCATAGCGGAAGGTTTTCACTATACCAGAAACGTAAAAAAGTACATAACAAGGCTGTTTGTGTTTGCCGTAATATCGCATTTTGCGTACAATTTCGCCGGCGGAATATCGTTTGTGCCTAACGGATTTTTCAATATGACAAGCGTTATGTGGTCGCTTGCGTGGGCGGTTGTTCTTATGGTTATTTTTACTACCGAGCGCTTGCCGCAGTGGGGCAAAATTGCTTTGATTATTCTGATTTGCTTTATAACTTTCCCGTCCGACTGGTCAACTATTGCCGCTATGTGCCCGGTGTATCTGTACCTAAAACGCGGCGACTTTAAAAAGCAATCAATTACTATGCTGATTTGGACTGCAATCTACGCTGCTGTATACTTTTTCTTCATCGATAAAGCATACGGTCTGCTTCAGATGTGCACGCTTTTGTCGCTGCCGATATTAAAGCAGTACAACAGCGAAAGAGGCGAGTGGAAGGGTATGAAGTGGTTCTTCTACATCTACTATCCTGCACATCTGTTTGTTATCGGAATAATCAGAGTTATGTTGGGGAACGCAACTATTTTCCCGTAATGCAAAAATTTTTATACATTGTCAAACATTAGTCTTGATTTTTCATAAAAGGTGTGCTACAATGCAATTGGTTGCACACTATTAAATTTTGCAAAATCATTATAGAAAACGAGTTTAACAAATACAAGGGGGATAAAATGAACAGTCAGGACAAAAAAGCATTTATCGGTTTCCAGCAGGGCGAGTTAAACGCTGTGCTGATGTACCGCAGATTTGCAGAAGTTACAAAGAATCCCGAGTGGAAAAAACTGTACCTTGAGGCGGCAAAGGACGAAGGTCGCCACGCGGCTATTATGGCAAAATACACGGGCGAAACGCTTAAGGCAAATGAGTTCCAGGCAAAGCTGCTCGGCGTGCTTTACAGAATTATGCCCAAAAAACTCGTGCATTTCGGCATTTCAAAGGGCGAATATGCAGGCGGCAACGGTTACCGCCCTTACGTCAGCGACGAGTATCCGGAAATTAAGGGTATGATGGAAGACGAATACAAACACGGCGATATTTTTAAATCGCTTGCAAAATAAATCGGAGGTGTTATTATGAAATACGCAGTAAGATACTACACAAAAACAGGTAATACAAAACGCCTTGCAGAAGCCGTTGCAGACGTACTCGGCGTTGAGGCGCTTCCTATCAGCGAAGGGGTAAACGAGCAGGTTGATTACCTCTTCCTCGGCAATTCGTACTATGCGTTCAGCATTGACCCCGAGGTGAAAGATTTCATCCGCTCGCTCGACAAGAATAACGTGGGCAAAATTGTTAACTTCGGCTCTGCCGCTATGCTCAATTCCACCTACAAAAAAGTCAAGGCGGAAGCGGACAAGGTCGGCATCCCTATGGAGGAAAGCGAGTTCCACTGCAAGGGCGAGTTCAAGGGCGTTCACAAGGGCAGACCTAACAGCGACGACTGCAAAGCGGCTGCAGAGTTTGCAAAGCGCTTTACAGAATAACAGGCAAAAGTTTTTGTTAGTTGGAAAATAAATATCCACCCGCTATTCGGGTGGATATTTATTGTGTTATTTAAAAGTAGAGTTTGTCAAGTTTCGGTACTGTTTCGGTTAGATAGTCGCTGCAAAAAGCAATGATTTTATCGCTGTGCGGCAGGTCGTCGGGGGACACAGACATCCACCGAAGCAGCTGCGCATAGCATACGGTTTCAGTCATTTTTGTGTTAGCCTCAACCGCGTCCTGCGCTTCGCCCTCAAAGTAGTACTTAACCGTGTAATTCCAGAAGTCGCTGCACTTGTCCCAGCTCACGCCGAGGAAATCAGTGCAGGCTTTTGTGTCAATGCAGCCGTACCCTGCGTGTGCGCCGAACACTGCCGCAAGTTCAAACACGGGATGCCCCATTGACAGCGTTTCCATATCAATAAGCAGGTTTTCGCCGTTTTGCTGCCTGATGTTTTTTATGTGGAAATCGCCGTGCAGCATATTGTTCGTTTCGGGTATATCGCTGAAGAGTTTAACAAGCTTCTCGCCGATTTCTGCAGGCAGAAAATCTGCGCTGTATTCAGCCCACTTCATCGCTTCCTGCTTTTTGCTCGGCAGCTCGCCGTCATTTAGGATAGTGCCGTGTATGGTTTTAAGCACCTCAACGCTCTGCTTTGCAAGTTCCTCAACGCTTGCGCCTTCGTTCATAAGCTTTGCAAAGGATTTTGCCTCAAGCAGTTCAAATACGGAACCGTACAGCTCGCCCACCTGCACCACGTCGTATGGTATGGCAGTCGGCACGCCCATCACAAACGCCTTGCGCGCAAGCTCGCGTTCCCTCTGTATTTCCTCAAGCGAATCGGGGTTTTTGTAAACCTTAATAACGGTGTCTGGCGTGATGCGGTAAACTATGCCGTTTGCACCCTCGCCAAGCACCTTGCAGCCGTCAACGGACAGCTTCCTGTACGCTCTTGAAATATCCATCATTTCCGTAAATCCGGTCATCTCAAAAATATCGTAAACCTCTGGGCTGCAGTTGATTATTTTTGTGCTTTTGTTAGCCTTTTTCAGCCGCAGGATAATGCGCAGCCCCACGCTCGATATGTATTCAAGTTCTTCGGCGTCAAGCACAAGTTCTCCGTTGTAATCGCCGATTTGCTTTTTTATATTTGCTTCCGCCTGAACAGCGTTTGACGAATCAATCCGTCCGCTTAATTTTACAGTCATATCAGCACCCCTGTAATGTGTTATGTGTATATTATATCGGGTTGCAGGCGGCGTTGTCAATAAGAGTAAAAAAGTTGCTTTTGTTTTTTTTGTGTGATATAATATGTAAAATTATTTGATTTGAGGGAAAGTTATGAATGACCTGTTTGAAAAAACTGTTTCCAGAGATAAAAAGATTATTAAGACAAGCATCATAGGCATTGTTGCAAACGTTTTTCTTGCGGCGTTCAAGGCGTTTATCGGCTTGATTTCGCACTCGGTTGCAATCACTATGGACGCGGTTAATAATATTTCCGACGCGGCAAGTTCGGTTATAACAATCGTCGGCACAAAGCTTGCAGGCAAGGAAGCCGATAAAAAGCACCCCTTTGGCTACGGCAGGATTGAGTACCTGAGCGCGATGATTATTTCCGTGCTTGTGCTGTATGCAGGCTTTACGGCGTTTGTGGAATCAATCAAAAAAATAATAACCCCCGACACACCCGATTACTCTGCGGTTTCGCTGATTATCGTGGCGGTTGCGGTTGTTGTAAAAATCGTGCTTGGCAGGTATGTTAAAAGCGTGGGCAAAAAGGTTAATTCCGATTCGCTCATCAACTCCGGTGAGGACGCAACGCTTGACTCGGTAATCTCCGCTTCAACGCTTGTAGCGGCAGGAATTTACCTCATCTTCCACATCTCGCTTGAAGCGTATCTCGGTGCGATTATCGCGCTCGTTATCATCAAATCAGGCATAGATATGCTGCGCGAAACACTGTCTAAAATCCTCGGCGAGCGCGCGGACGCAGACCTTGCAAAGGCGATAAAGCGAACCGTTGTTGATTATCCCGAAATTAACGGAGCGTACGACCTTGTGCTGCACAACTACGGACCCGATACTTACCAGGGCTCCGTGCATATCGAGGTGCCTGATACACTCTCTGCAGACGAGCTTGATCAGCTTATCCGCAAGGTTACCGAGGATGTGTTTGCAAAGCACAGCGTTATCCTTACCGCAGTCGGCGTGTATTCTGTCAACACCAAAAACCCTGCGGCAAAAGAGGCGAGGGAAAAGGTAAGGGACATCGCTTTAAGCCACGAATACGTCCTGCAGCTGCACGGCTTTTATGTTGATTTTGAGGAAAATAAGATGCGCTTTGACCTGGTTATCAGCTTTGACGCGCCGGATCGCCGCGAAGTTTTTGAAGCCGCATATGCCGATGTGCAAAAAGCCTTCCCCGAATTTGAGATTCAGGCGATTATGGACACCGATTTCAGCGAAGAGTAAATACAAAATATTAACCCCCCTTGTGTTAAACAAGAGGGGTATTTTTATTCTATTCGGATAACAGTTTGCATACCATATCAAGATTTTCGCGTATCTTGAGGTGTTGCGGGCACTTGTTTTCGCACATACCGCAGTCGATGCAGTCGGCAAAGGTTTTGCCGTCCTTTTTAAGGTACTCGCTCATCATATGCCTTGCGTGATCCTTTAAGCCGTATACGTTGTAGTATGTGTACATCTCAAAAATCCGCGGAATATTTATGTCTGCAGGGCAGGGCTGGCAGTACTTGCAGCCTGTGCAGTACAGTTCGGAAAACTTCTTTATTTCCTCTATCGCTTTGCCGAGCAGCTGCCACTCTTCTTCGGAAAAAGAGGTGTTGTCGGACGCAACCTTTACGTTTTTGCGCACCATATCAACATCCTGCATACCAGACAGCGCACAGTTAAGGTTCGGGTTGCCGAGGCAGAACTTGAACGCCAGCTCGTATGTTGCAATACCCGGCTTGCCCGTCAGCTTTGCATACAAATCGGTGGGCGCTGCGAGCCTGCCGCCGCCCACGGGACCCATGGCAATAGTGCCAAGCCCCTTCTCGTGAACGTACTTAATCATTTCCTCATTAGAGCGGTCAAGGATGTTGTACTGGCACAGCATTGATTCCATCTTCACGCCTGCTTTGTCAGATGTGTCTACTATGTACTTAATCACGTCAGCGTCATCGTGGAAGGAAAAGGAAATGTGGCGTATAAGCCCTTCCTCTTTAGCCTTTGCCGCAGTTTCAAGCAGGTTGTTTTTAATTATCAGCCTGTCATACTTATCGCGGTTAATGCCCCAGAAGTGGTAAAAATCTATGTGGTCTGTTCCAAGGCGTGTAAGACTTCTTTCAAGCAGCCTGCGGTATTTGTCAGGCGTCAGGTCGTCGTCCATAGGGCATTTTGTTGAGATAAGTATTTTGTCACGAAAGCCCTTTACAGCGTGCCCCACAGCAGCCTCGCTGTTGTGGTTGCAGTAGTGCGGTGCAGTGTCAAAGTAGTTTACGCCGCTTTCAAAAGCAAGGGCAAGCATTTCGTCAGTCTTTTCCTGATTAACAAAATTTTTGTCCCCCTCTTTGTACTCAGGTAAGCGCATACAGCCAAATCCAAGCGCGGAAATTTTTTCGCCTGTATTACCAAAATCGCGGTAATTCATAGCAGTTCTCCTTTCAGTTTTTGATAGCGCCGATGGGATAATGGGAAGTGCCTTTTCAGTTGCATTGTAGCAAAGAAGCGCAGCCTTGTCAACGGGTTTTGAATATTACTGTTGAAGTGTTATTTGTTATGTGCTAAACTAATATTATAACATATGAATACGGGGGATACATATGGCTTTTAACATTCAAAGGTATATGACGCGCGGCGTTATGAGAGTAGTTGCGGACTCGCTGCGCGCAACAAACAAAAATGAGCAGGAAAATGCTTTTATGAAGCAGTTTGCAAAAGCCACTCGCGCTGCGTCTAAAAAGCGCTATGCTGCAGAAAAACAGGGCGAGCATATTCCGCCGTTTCTGATTGCAAGCATCACAAGCACCTGCAATCTGCACTGCGCAGGCTGCTATTCGCGCAGCAATAACGCGTGCTGCGACAGCGAGCCTGTTGACCAGCTTACCGCAGACGAGTGGAACAGAATTTTTGAGGAAGCGGATGAACTTGGTATCAGCTTTATCCTGCTTGCAGGCGGCGAGCCGCTTATGCGCTACGACGTTATCAAGCGCGCGGCAATGCACAAAAACATACTGTTTCCCGTTTTTACAAACGGAACTTTCCTGCACGAAAAGTATCTTGATGTGCTTGACGAAAACAGGAATATCGTGCCGATTATCAGCATCGAGGGTGATGAGAAAATTACCGATGAACGCCGCGGCGAAGGCGTTTACGCCAAGGTCACCGAAGCGATGCAGAACATAAAGGACAGAGGGCTCATCTTCGGTGCCTCTGTAACCGTGACTACGGAAAATATTGACGAGGTGTATTCCGACTCCTTCCTTGATAATCTGTATAACCTCGGCTGCAAGGCGGTGATTTTTGTTGAGTTCGTACCTGTTACGGAGGACAGCGCACACCTTGCGCCAACGGAAAAAGAGCAGGAATTTATGCACAGGGAAATCAAGAGGTTAAGGCGCAGGAAAAGGGGAATGGTATTTATCGCGTTCCCGGGTGACGAAAAAAGCTCGGGCGGCTGCGTTGCGGCAGGTCGCGGCTTCTTCCACATCAATTCGCACGGCGGTGCAGAGCCCTGCCCGTTCTCGCCGTATTCAGATATCAGCGTTAAGGATACCTCCCTGCGCGAGGCGCTTAAATCGCCGCTGTTTAAAGCCCTGCAGACGGAAGGCTTGCTGCAGGACGACCATATCGGCGGCTGCACACTCTATATGAACAGGGAAAAGGTGGAGGCAATCGTTAACGCTGCCGAAGCAGAATAGCCATAAAACAAAAAAGAGTTGAAGGGTAACCTTCAACTCTTTAATTTATACTCGTTTTTTGCCGCAGTTTTCGCAAAAATTGCCTGTGTTCATATTGCCGCAGGTGCAGCGCCACAGTGACGGCTTTGAGCTGTCGTTTTGCAAAAAGATGTTCGGCTTTTCGCTCTGCTGCGTGCCCGTGTTCATAGCGTTCATCACGGCAAACGCGCCCACCATTGAGCCGCCGTTATGGTTGTGCGCCGCGGCGTTCATCGCGTCTGCCTGCGCCGCAACAAGCGTTGCCGCCGCCATATCGGGCTGGGTTAGCATCTTTGCGCGCTCTGCTTCCTGTATAACCCTTTTATCATCCTGCGCAAGGGCAATGCCGTCAATCGCTATCGATACAACGGAAAAACCGCGCAGGCTTTCCCACTTTTCGTCCAGAGCCGCTTTAAGCTCGGCGCACAGATTTTCAACATTCTGCGCAAGTGCAGTCGGCTCAACACCGCCGCCGCACAATTTGTCAAGCGCCGTAACAGCCGCGCTGCGAAGTTCGGCGTTAAGCTGCGGCTGAATTTTTGCCCTTGTCACCGTGCCCGTGCTGTTGCCGCAAATTCTTTTGTAAAAAATTTCCGGATTCGTAATACGGTACGAGAACACGCCGCTGATATTTACAGTGCTGTAGTAATCAAGCCCCGTAGCCTTGTTTACAATGGACAGCGGCACGGAAAGTGCAAATGGGTTGTTCACCTTTTCCTTGGTGTCTATGTACATCACAAACTGGTGTATAGCAACATCGCCGCCAAAGCCGATTCGCTCAACCGTCTGCTTGCCTATGCTCTTTAATCCGCCGCCGGAAAAAATGCTGCCCGTCCTTTTGCTGCGGAACACATTCTCGCCCGGGTTGTCGTAAATGCCTATGCATTTGCCCTGCTCAATCACGATTGCGCACTGCCCATCGTTAACAATAATCAGCGAGCCGTCGGTAATCACATTTTCCTCGCCCTTGGTGTTGGATGAGTTTTCGTTAACGCGTTTTACTCCACGCTGCGCAAGCACATCTTCCGGCATACTTTCGCAAACATACATCTCCAGCCATTGGTCTGCAAAAACACCGCCGACTGCGCCGCCTGCCGCCTTGATAATACCCATAGTGCCACCCCTTAATTATGATAATATTATTATAGCATATTTGCGCACCTTTGCAACAACAAACCCTTTGTTATTGCAATATTGTAACACATATGATATGATATTTACGTCTTATTAAAACAAAAGGGGGATTAAAATGGAATTGATTCAAAGCTTTTCGGTAGACCACACGCGCATTGTTCCCGGCATTTTCACCAGCAGGGTGGACACTGTCGGCGGCGATACGGTTACAACATACGATATCAGGCTTAAAAAGCCGAACAGGGAACCTGTAATTGACGTTGCGGCAATGCATTCGCTTGAGCATATTATCGCCACCTTCCTGCGCAACGACCCCGATTGGAAGGATGAGGTTATCTACTGGGGACCGATGGGCTGCCTCACGGGCTTTTACCTTATACTCAAAGGCAACCGCGCGCCGCAGGAAATATATGATTTGCTGCTTGCTGCGTTCAGGTCGGTTGACAGCAGTCGGGAAGTGCCGGGCGCAGCGCCTGTAAACTGCGGCCACTACCTTATGCACAACCTCGGCATGGCAAAGTGGTACGCTGCGGAATTTGCTACATACCTTGAGGAGAATGCTGGCAACAGCGCGATTTTTGAATATCCGAGAACCGAACGTCTTGTAACGGACGACGGTCAGAATTTCTTTGATTCGTAAAAAGGAAGCGACAGTATGAAAACGGAAAAATTGATTATCAACGCCGAGCGTAACGCGTCGCTTACTGCATATCTGCAGCAAACGGGCGGCGAGTTTTCCAACATAAAAAAGCGCCCTGCAATCATTATTCTGCCGGGCGGCGGATACGAGTTTTGTTCCGACAGGGAAGCCGACCCCGTTGCGCTTGTGTACCTGCGTGCAGGCTTTCAGGCGTTTATTCTGCGCTATTCCGTGGCAGAGTACAAGGCGTGGCGCAACCCGCTTGACGACTACGAAAAGGCGTACAATATGATTTGCGAAAAGAGCGACGAGTGGGCTGTGGATACCGGCAAAATCGCCGTTATCGGCTTTTCCGCAGGCGGTCACCTTGCAGGCTGCGCGGCCACGGTTTCGGCTTGCAAGCCGCACGCTGCGATACTCGGCTACCCCGTGCTTAACAGGGCTACAACCAACTTTTACAGCAGCGAGGCAACCGACGTTGTAAACGCCGTTGATAAAAGCACCTGCCCCTGCTTTATCTTTGCGAGCAGGAACGATAACACGGTGCCGATTGCAAACACGATTGAGTTTATTGACGCGCTGAACAAAAACGGCGTGGACTTTGAGTGCCACATTTACAGTGACGCGCCGCACGGCTTTTCCGTTGCGGATGAAACGGTGAATATGGATAGCGCAGATATGTGCAGCAGAGCGCCGCACTGGACAGCAGACAGCGTTGCATGGCTTAAAGAAACGCTTAAATAACAGGGAATATGCAAAAAACAAGGGCAGGTTTACTAACCCACCCTTGTTATTTTTTTGTTGTTTTACTGCAGGTCAAACGTGCCGCTGTAGTAGTACGTTTCCCAGCCGTAATCTGCGTGCCAGTCATCGATAACCGAAGCGAGGTTAGGAACATCCTTGCCGTCCTCGCCTGTGTAGTAAATACTCATAGACGTGGTTTCGGTAGCCTTGGTTTTGTCCTCGCTGTCGTACTGCTTCCTTACGCTGATGCTCGCAGAGTAAGCAGTTGACGCGTCGTCCTTTTCAACAACAAGCTGATTCTTGTCGTCAATCGAAATATCGTAGCTGTCCTTGCCGACTGTAAGCGTGCCGTCAGCGATAGTGAACTCGCCCTTTTCGGACTTCCAGGTGCCGTTGTATGTTTCAAGCGAAACCTTGTTCTTCGCCAGTGCAGCGTCGATGCTGCCGCTGTCGTCAGTGCGGTAAAGCGAGATAACAGCATACTGCGAAGAGTCCATGTTCTCGTCCGTTGTGTCCTCAACAGGCACAATGTAAAGCGCGTCATTTTCAGCGCTGTAGGTCGAGTAGCTTACAACTGTTGTGGTAACAGTTTTGCCGTTTTCGTCGGTGCTTTCCATCGGAACTTCCTCGCACAGAACCTTGTATTCGTTAACAGCGATGCAGGTGAATTTAGCTTCCGTGCTGCCGTAATCCTTGGTTTCCGCCTTGGAAGTGCCGTCCTCGTTGTAGGTGTAGGTTGTTTCGCCGTCTGCGGTTTTCCATGTGCCGACTATGTCCTTGTCAACGCTGCCGTCTTTGATTTCGCCAAGCGCGTTATACTTGCCCTTGAGAGCAAGCGAGTTGTCGGACGCCATAAGTGAGCTGATTTTGTCGCGCAGATTAACCTCTTTGCCCGTGCTCATACCGCAGCCGAAAAAGGATACTGCCATCAGCAGGCAAAGCGCAATGCTTAATACTTTTTTCATCTTAATTCACCTTTAGTCGCCGATTGAAATTGTGCTGTTCTGCTGGTTGTCGATTACTGCGTCAATTGCAAGAACTACTGCAACCGCAAGCACTTCGTGCCCCTCATCGGTGATGTTGAGCTCAAATGTGTCGCCCCACGCCATCCACTTTTTATGGATGGAAACAACAGGCTTGCTGCCGTCCATAATCGTGTAGTCGTGGCCGAAGAAATCGCCCTGAACTTCCCAGCCCGGACCTTCAATAAAGTACTTGGGCTTAAACAGGGTGAACTTCTTTTTGATTACGGCAACCTCCTCGCCGTTCATTTCAACGCAGAACTTCGGCATAAGCGAAACCACTTTTTGGTTAACGAACGCAAGCTCGTTGCCTGCCGTGTCGTACACGCGCAGCTTTTTGCCGATGGAAATTGCCTTTCCCTCAACATAGTATTTGTCCTCGCCGTACTCGTTCTGGATGCTGAACTTGTCTTTCCACGAAAAGACTTTTTGCTTCATATAAAGATACATAAATTTACTCCTTTCAAATTTGTTCACTTACACTATAACATATTATGAGCCGTGTGTAAATACAGATTTGTCTTGATTTTATTTGTTAATTGTGATACTTTTTATTAGAAATGGGGAATTATGATGGCAAAGTTTGAAATTATCAGGGCGCAGGAGGAGTGGCAGCGCGCGGGTGCATATTCCGTCAGGATTCAGGGTATGAACCGCCAGCACCATATTTCCCTGCGTGAAGAATTTGACGAGCACGACTGCGACGGCACGCGCTATATTGTGCTGCTTGACGACGGCTATCCCGTTGCAACCTGCCGCTTTTATGAGCTTGATTGCGGCAGCGTGATGATTGGCAGGGTGGTTGTTCTGCCCGAATACAGGGGGCAAAAAAACGGCAGCAGGGTTATAAGTGAAGCGGAACAGTGGATAAAGGAACTCGGTTACAAAGAGGTTTTTGTTGACAGCCGCGTTGTTGCCGCGCCGTTTTATGCAAAACTCGGCTACACGCAGATTGACCGGAATGTCATTATGAGCGGCAATTTTGAGTGCGTAAAAATGCGCAAGTCGCTTTAATAATATATATTAATAAAAGGGCGCCACTTGTAAGAAATGTAAAATTAAAGCACTGATTGTTGAAAAAGTCACAGCAGTTTTTACAAAAAATATTTTCAATGTTGACAAATCGGGTTGGTTTGGTGTAACCTTTACTTGTAAGGCAACGGGGTCTTTGAGGTAACTCAAGGACCCTTACATATTTTTTGGGCAACGGAGTCTTTGGGGTGAACCCAAAGGCTCTTTATCTTTAAATATCAACACGGGCAACGGCGTCCTTTTGCAACTGATTGCATAAGGGCGCTTTTACTTTTTTGGAGGTGGTTATATGGGTAATGACAATAATATCCGAAATGCGGCAAGGATTAATTTTTGCGGCGAGCCGCAGGTTCAGAAGCACAAAATGACTCATCTTAAAAACAGTTACGAAATGGCGTTTTACGGCAACGACAGTTGGGAAGATGAGTACAGCTTCAACACAACGTCTTGGGATTAACAAACAATTTTAGGAGGAAATACAATGAGCAAGACAAAGGAACAAATCTTAAAAGAAGCAAAGGAAAACAACGTTGAGTTTGTCAGACTTCAGTTCACCGACCTTTTCGGCAGAATGAAGAACGTGGCAATCACACTTTCGCAGCTTGAAAAAGCACTTGATAACGACTGTATGTTTGACGGCTCGTCAATAGACGGCTTCGTAAGAATTGATGAAAGCGATATGTACCTTCATCCCGATTACGACACATGGTCAATCGTACCGTGGCGCAAGCACGAAAATATTCAGACAGGCAGACTCATCTGCTCGGTATACAAATCCGATAACGCAACACCGTTTGAGGGCGACCCGCGTAACGTACTCATTAAGGTTATGGACGAGGCAAAGAAACTCGGCTACGGCTTTAATGTAGGTCCCGAGTGTGAGTTCTTCCTCTTCAAACTCGACGAGGACGGCAAGCCAACTCTTGAAGTAGGCGACGAGGCAGGCTACTTTGACCTCAACCCGATTGACCACGGCGAAAACTGCCGCCGCGATATCTGCCTTGCACTTGAGGATATGGGCTACACAATCGAGGCTTCGCACCACGAGGTTGCGGAAGGTCAGCACGAGATTGACTTCCAGTTCGGCGACGGACTACTTACCGCGGACAGAGTTATGACCTTTAAGCACGTTGTAAAAACGTATGCAACAAAGCACGGCTTGCACGCAACGTTTATGCCAAAACCGATTTACGGCATCAACGGCAGCGGTATGCACACCAATATGAGCCTTTACAATATTGAAACAGGCGCAAATGTGTTTGACGATCCTGACGGCGACCTCGGTCTTTCAAAGGAAGCGTATTCCTTTATCGCAGGTATTATGGAACACATCAAGGGCATTGCGGTATTTTCAAACCCGACGGTTAACTCTTACAAAAGACTTGTACCGGGCTACGAGGCACCGAGCTATCTTGTGTGGTCAACCTCAAACCGTTCCTGCCTTGTAAGAATCCCTGCATCAAGAGGCAAGGGAACAAGAGTTGAACTCCGCTGCCCCGACCCGACCTGCAACCCGTATCTTGAAATGGCGCTTTGCCTTGCAGCAGGTCTTGACGGTATCAAGCGCGGACTTGTTCCGAAGCCGGCTTATGACGAAAACGTTTTTGTTCTTTCCGACGAAGAGCTTAAGGCGGAAGGTATCGACTGCCTGCCCGGTTCATTAGAGGAAGCTATCGTTGAAGCAGAGAAAGACCCGTTCATCAAGGAAACGCTTGGCGCTCATGTATTCGATAACTACATCGAGGGCAAAAAGCGCGAATGGGACGAATACAGAAAACAAATCAGTCAGTGGGAAGTTGACAGATATATGATTAACCACTAAAACTAAATTATTTGCTTGCAATGGGGCAGGAGGCAGTTGAGCTTTCTGCCCCATTCTCTCTTCCTAAAGGGGGTACTCTCTTTGCCTTTACACTTTAAGAGAGTATTCCCTGTAGGAGAAATACAAACTATATGAGGAAAAAACAATGAGTGAATCACTTTTATCCGCTGTGTCAGACAGCGTGTTCGGCGTTTGGTTTTTGATAGGTGCCGCGCTTGTGTTCTTTATGCAGTGCGGCTTTGCGATGGTTGAAAGCGGCTTCACCAGAGCCAAAAACGCCGGCAATATTATTATGAAAAACCTGATGGACTTCTGCATCGGCGCAGTAATGTTCATTCTGCTCGGCTTCGGTCTTATGATGGGCGAAGAGTGCCTTGGCGGTCTTGTGGGTATGCCCACGCTCGGCGTGTTTACCGACTATGCGCACTTTGACTGGTCGAACTTCGTGTTCAACCTCGTGTTCTGCGCAACGGCGGCAACAATCGTTTCCGGCGCAATGGCAGAGCGCACAAAGTTTTCCGCCTACTGCATTTACTCGGCAGTCATATCGGCTGTTGTTTACCCGATTGAAGCAGGCTGGATCTGGAACGGCGACGGCTGGCTTGCAAAGCTCGGCTTCCACGATTTTGCAGGTTCAACTGCAATTCATATGGTCGGCGGTATTGCGGCGTTCATCGGCGCTTCAATCCTCGGACCGCGTATCGGTAAGTACAAAATTGATAAAAAGACGGGTAAAAAGAAAGCCCGCGCTATCCCCGGCCACAACCTCACAATCGGCGCGCTCGGCGTGTTTATTCTGTGGTTCGGCTGGTACGGCTTCAACGGCGCGGCTGCAACAAACGTTGATATGCTCGCAAGCATATTTGTTACAACAACGCTTGCGCCGTCAATCGCAACGGTTGTTACAATGATTTTCACCTGGATTAAGGACGGCAAGCCTGACGTTTCGATGAGCCTTAACGCATCGCTTGCAGGCTTGGTAGCAATCACCGCACCCTGCGACTGCACGGACGCACTCGGTTCAATTATCATCGGCGCAGTGTCAGGTATCATCGTAGTAGTTGCGGTTGAGTTTATCGATAAAAAATTACATATTGACGACCCTGTCGGCGCGTGTGCCGTGCATATGGCAAACGGCATCTGGGGCACATTTGCAGTCGGTCTGTTTTCAACTGGCGCAAACGGCGTAGGCAAGGGCTTGTTCTACGGCGGCGGCTTCAGGCAGCTTGGTATTCAGGCGCTCGGTTTCCTCGCGGTTGCGGCGTGGACAGTATGCACAATGCTTATTGTGTTCAAGGCAATCGATAAGCTTCACGGACTGCGCGTCAGCAACGAGGAGGAAATCAAAGGTCTTGACGCAACAGAGCACAACCTGCCGTCAGCATATGCGGACTTTATGCCCGCTATGGCGGTTGCGACATCCGCGTCGATGAAGGCAATTCTTCCCGAGGCAAAGGAAATCACCACAGCACCGATTGTTCCGCCTGTTGAGCCGGTTGAAAGGGCTGTTCCCGTTGAATCCTACATCACCAAGAACACCCCGAAGCTCACCAAGATTGTTATGGTATTCAGACCTGCCCGCTTTGAGGAGGTTAAGGAAGCCATGAACAGCATCGGCGTTACGGGTATGACCGTAACAAATGTTATGGGCTGCGGCGTGCAGAAGGGACACAACATCAAAAAGTACCGTGGTGTTGAGATTGAGGAAATGAACCTCAACCCGCAGATGAAGCTCGAAATGGTAGTATCTGCCGTTCCCGTTTCAGATGTAGTTGAAGCGGCGCGTAGAGTGCTCTACACAGGCAACATCGGCGACGGCAAAATCTTCATCTATGAAGTTGACGACGTAGTTAAAGTTCGCACAGGCGAACACGGTTATGACGCACTTCAGGGCGAAGACGAAGTATAATAGCCTTCCCTTTGAAGGGAAGCCAAAAATGTAAAGATTATATGGGGCGGATTTATTCCGCCCAAAAACCATATAAAAGGTAAAAGGAAATAGGGAGAGAGAAAAATGTGTTCTATTATGGGATACTGCAGTATCGACGCTGATACTGAAACGTTTAAAAAAGGATTTGTCCGCACAAAGTCACGCGGACCTGACGACAGCAGAATTATTGACACAGGCAAGGGCATCCTCGGCTTTCACAGGCTTGCGATTATGGGGCTTACTCCGTCGGGTATGCAGCCGTTTGAGCTTGACGGAAGCTACGTCGTTTGCAACGGCGAGCTTTACGGCTTTGAAAAAGAGCGCGAGCTGCTTAAACAGAAGGGCTACACCTTTGAATCGGAAAGCGACTGCGAGGTTATTCTGCCAATGTACTTTGAGTACGGCACGGATATGTTTGCTAAACTTGATGCTGAATTTGCCTGCATTATCTACGATGGCAGAACAGGTGAATACATTGCCGCGCGCGACCCGATTGGCATCCGCCCGATGTACTACGGCTACGATGAAGCAGGCAAAATCCTGTTTGCAAGCGAGGCGAAAAACCTTGTAGGTCTTGCAAAAAAGGTAATGCCGTTTCCGCCAGGTCACTATTACAAGGACGGCGAATTTATCTGCTACTGCGACATTGCAAAAGTTGACGCGGTGTGCCACGACGACGTGGAAACCGCTTGCATAAAAATCCGCGAAAAACTGACATCAGGCATCAAAAAGCGCCTTGTGTCGGATGCGAAGGTAGGCTTCCTGCTTTCCGGCGGTCTTGATTCCTCACTTGTCTGCGCTGTTGCAGCGCACGAGAGTGAAAAACCGATTGAAACCTTTGCTATCGGTATGAGCGAGGACGCAATCGACCTTAAGTATGCCAGGCAGGTTGCGGATTTCATCGGCAGCCACCACACGGAAGTTTATATGACACCCGACGACGTTATCGCTTCGCTTGAAGATATAATTCATCTGCTCGGCACATACGATATTACAACCATCCGCGCAAGCGTTGGTATGTACCTCGTGTGCAAGGCGATACACGAAACCACGGATATCCGCGTACTTCTGACAGGCGAGATTTCCGACGAGCTGTTTGGATACAAATACACGGACTTTGCGCCGTCGGCAGCAGCTTTTCAGGAGGAAGCGCAAAAGCGAATCCGCGAACTGCATATGTATGACGTGCTTCGCGCAGACCGCTGTATTTCCGTAAACTCACTTGAAGCAAGAGTTCCGTTTGGCGACCTCGACTTCGTGCATTACGTTATGAGCCTTGATCCCGAAATCAAACTCAACAAGTACGGCAAGGGCAAATACCTGCTGCGCCACGCATTTGAGGGTATGGACATCCTGCCCGATTCCATCCTGTGGCGTGAGAAGGCAGCGTTCTCTGACGCGGTAGGTCACTCAATGGTCGACTACCTCAAAGAGTACGCAGAAACAAAGTATACCGACGCGGAGTTTGAAGAGCTTTGCAAAAAATATACTCACGCAAGACCGTTTACAAAAGAGTCGCTGCTCTACCGCGAGATATTTGAAAAATACTATCCCGGTCAGGCAGAGATGGTTGTTGACTTCTGGATGCCTAACAAAGAGTGGGAAGGCTGCGACGTAAACGACCCGTCCGCACGCGTACTTTCAAACTACGGCGAAAGCGGACAATAGGCAATACTTTAGGAAAGAGAGATGCAATATGTTAAAGGAAGGACAAATCAGGATTCCGTCCGGCTGCGCGATTGCCGCGATTATTGACCGCAAGGGCGGCTTGATTAACGGCTCGGAAATCATTAAGTCCATCGCCCTTATGCACGACCGTTCAAACGGTCTGGGCGGCGGCTTTGCGGCTTACGGAATTTACCCCGAACACAAGGACGAATACGCGTTCCATATCTTTTACGACAATATGGAAGCGCATCAGAAATGCGAGGAATTTTTATTCAAGCATTTCAATATCGACGCGGCTGAACGTATCCCCACAAAGACGATTCCGACTATTGAAAACGGACCCGACATCTGGCGCTATTTCGGCAGAGTCAACAGGGTACGTATGAAGAATTCGCGCCTCGACGAGGGCGAGTACGTTGTGCAGTGCGTTACAAAGGTAAACTCTGCCTACGACGGCGCGTATATATTCTCGTCGGGCAAAAATATGGGCTGCTTCAAGGCGGTCGGCTACCCCGAGGACGTGGGCGAGTTCTATATGCTCGACCAGTACGACGCGTACCTGTGGACAGCGCACGGCAGATTTCCGACCAACACCCCCGGCTGGTGGGGCGGTGCGCATCCGTTTAACATCCTTGACTGGTCGATTGTTCACAACGGCGAGATTTCAAGCTACGACGCTAACCGCCGTTACATAGAGCAGTTTGGCTACAAGTGTACAATGCAGACGGATACAGAGGTTATTACTTATCTTTTTGACCATCTTATCCGCCATCACAATCTGCCTGCAAACGTTGCGGCGGATGTTTTAACTGCGCCCGAATGGGACGAAATAGACAGAATGGACGACGAGCGTAAAGAGTACTTTACCAACCTTCGCGCCATATACAGCGGTGCGCTTGTAAACGGACCGTTTTCCGTTATTCTCGGCTCAAACAAGGGACTCCTTGCGATTAACGACAGGCTGAAATTGCGCTCGCTCACTGCCGCAACAAAGGGCGACAGAGCATACTTTGCAAGCGAGGAAAGCGCAATCAGAATTATCTGCCCCGACCCGGAAAAGGTTTGGTCGGTAAGCGGCGCAGACCCGGTATTTGTACCGCTTGAGATTGATGAAAAGGGGGATGAATAATATGAGTATTAATTTTATACCCCGTAGATTTACCGTAGTGCGCGACAAAGAGCTTTGCATTAACTGCGGCTGCTGCGTAAGGCAGTGCTCAAACGAATGCCACTACTTTGCAGATGACGAAAAGACTGTGCTTGTCAACTCAAATTCCTGCGTGGCGTGCCACCGCTGCGTAGACCTGTGCCCGACAGGTGCGCTCAGAATAGAAAAATACGTTTGCGATTATCGCGACAACGCAAACTGGACTCCACAGTATCAGCAGGAAATCTGCCGCCAGGCGGAAACGGGCGGCGTGCTGCTTTCCGGCATGGGCACACCAAAGCCGTACCCGATTTACTGGGATAAAATCCTGCTCAATGCGTCGCAGGTAACAAATCCGTCCATCGACCCTCTGCGCGAGCCTATGGAAATCAGAACAATTTTAGGCAGAAAGCCCGAACAGATTACGGTGGAAAAGAAGGGCAAATCCACGGTTGAAATGCCGCCGCAGATTATGCTTGAAACACCTATTATGTTTTCCGCAATGAGCTTCGGCTCAATCAGCCTTAATGCGCAAAAAACGCTTGCAATGGCTGCTAAAAACCTCGGCACGCTGTTTAACACGGGCGAGGGCGGCTTGCATCCCGACCTTAAGGATTATACGGATTACGCTATTGTTCAGGTTGCTTCAGGCCGATTCGGCGTGCATAAGGAATACCTGCAAAGCGCAAGGTTTGTGGAAATCAAAATCGGTCAGGGCGCAAAGCCCGGCATCGGCGGACATCTCCCGGGAGAAAAGGTTAATGTTGAGGTTTCCAATGCCCGTATGATTCCCGAGGGCAGCGACGCAATTTCACCTGCGCCGCACCACGATATTTATTCAATTGAGGATTTGCGCCAGCTCATCTGGTCGCTCAAGCAGGCAACAAATAATAAAAAGCCTGTTTCCGTCAAGATTGCCGCTGTGCACAACGTTGCGGCAATTGCATCAGGCTGCGCAAGAGCAGGCGCGGATATTGTTGTTATAGACGGCTTCCGCGGCGGTACAGGTGCTGCACCTACAAGAATCAGGGATAACGTCGGTATTCCGATTGAACTCGCGCTCGCGGCTGCTGACCAGAGGCTGCGCGACGAGGGTATACGTTCAAGAGTTTCGCTTGTAGCGGCAGGCTCGTTCAGATGCTCTGCGGACATTGTTAAGGCTATTGCGCTTGGCGCGGACGCGTGCTACTGCGCATCTGCACCGCTTATTGCTATGGGCTGCCATATGTGCCAGACCTGCAACACGGGCAAGTGCAACTGGGGCATTGCAACGCAGCGCCCCGAGCTTACAAAGCGGCTCAATCCCGACATTATGCACGAGCGTGTTGAAAATCTTATCAACGCGTGGAACCACGAAATTAAGGAGATTATGGGCGGTATGGGTATCAACTCGGTTGATTCCCTGCGCGGCAACAGGCTTACGCTGCGCGGTATCGGCTTAACGGAAAAAGAGCTTGAAATCCTTGGTATCAAGCACGCAGGCGAGTGAGGTGGCAATTATGAAAAAAGTATATGCAAAAGAAGAACTTTGCCTTAACTGCCGCCTTTGCGAGGTTTACTGCAAAACCGCTCATTCAAAGTCAAAGGACATTGTTAAGGCTAACAAATATGAAGAACCTGCCCCCGTTTCAAGGGTTACGGTATGCGGCGATAATATGCTGTCGGCAGCGGTTAACTGCCGCCATTGCGACAACCCCAAGTGCGTTGAAGCGTGCATTACAGGCGCCATGCAAAAGGACGCCAAAACAGGCATTGTGTCTGTTGATGAGAATAAGTGCATCGGCTGTATGACCTGCCTTGCGGTGTGCCCGTTCGGCTGCATCAAAACGGGCAAGTTTGCCGTTAAATGCGATTTGTGCCAGGGCGAGGATGAACCTGCCTGCGTTAAAAACTGCCCGAATCGTGCGCTTGTTTACGTTGATTTAGGGGGTGCGAAGTAATGAAAAAATACGTTATTATCGGCGCCTCCGCGGCAGGGCTTGCCTGTGCCGAACAAATCAGAAAAGAGGATAAAAACAGCAGCATTACCGTGCTTACCAGAGAAGCGTATCTGCCTTACAGCCGTCCGTCAATCAGCTATTACTTAAAGGGCGTTGTTAAGGAAAAGGATATGCTTTTGCGCAAGCCGTCTTACTATAAACAAAACGGCATTGACATAGTTACAAACTCCGAGGTTAAAGCAATTGACACAACGGCAAAAACCGTAAAGGCAGGCAGAAAGAGTTATCCTTATGACAAACTCTGCCTCTGCACGGGCTCAAAGCCTTTTGTGCCGTCGATGAAGAATGTTGTCGGCAAGGAAAACGCGCTTACTTTCCTCGATTTAGCGAGCACCAAAGCCGTTAAAGCAAAGGCGACTGCAGACACAAAAGCAGTCGTTATCGGCGCTGGACTTATCGGTATGAAGGCGGCGGAAGGTCTTTCCAAAATCTGCAAAAGCGTTGACGTTGTTGAACTTTCGCCACGTATTCTGCCGTCCATTCTTGACGCGAAATCCGCAAAGGGCGTTAAGAAATATGTTGAGAAAAACGGACACATTAAGTTCCACCTTGGCGACACTGTGACCGAGGCTAAAAGTAAGGGCAAGCGCATAACTTCTGTTGTGCTTAAAAGCGGCAGGGAACTCAAATGCGACCTGCTTATACTCGCAGTCGGCGTTCGCCCGGAAACCGCCCTTGCCGAAAGCGCAGGGCTTACGGTTGACAGGGGAATTATCACCGATTCGCAAACTATGCAGACGAGCGACAGCAACATTTTTGCAGCAGGCGACTGCACGGTTTCAACCGATATGCTTGACGGTTCAAAAAAGATTATTGCGCTGTGGGTTAACGCTGTGCAGCAGGGCAAGGTTGCCGGTTCGCAAATGGCAGGCGGCAGCGACACGCTCGGCGGCTCGTACGCAGTAAACGCCATCGATTTTTACGGACTTCGTATCTGCACCTGCGGACTGATTAACGCCGCAGGCGAGCAGTACAAGGACACCGTTACACAGGACGGCGACAAGTACAAACGCCTGATTTTTGAGGGCAATAAGCTCGTCGGCTTTGTGCTTATCAACTCAAGCGAAAACGCAGGTATTTACACAAGTCTTATCGAAAATCAGACCGATATCACAACGCTTGACGGCGATATCACCGCCACGCCCTCGCTGTTCCTATTTGATAAGGCAACGAGGCAGAATAAACTGAAAGGGGAACTTGAACAATGAGTATTACTGCAGGATTGCGAAGATATGAAGAGATTAACCAAGAGGTAAACAATGTGCTTCTTTCAAAAAACAAGGCTGTAGTTAAGGACGTCAACGGTCAGCGCTACATCGGCTGCGCGCTTGATACGGGCAAAACTGTTGAAGTTTACGGCACTGCAGGCAACGACCTTGCGTGCCTGCTAAACGGCGGCAAGGTTATCCTGCACGGCAACGGTCAGGACGCTGTAGGCAACACAATGGGCGGCGGCGAGATTATTGTTCACGGCCACACAGGCGACGCGCTCGGCTACGGTATGCGCGACGGTCAGATTTACATCCGCGACAACGTTTCCTGCCGCGGCGGTATACATATGAAGGAATTCCGCGCTATGAAGCCTGTACTTGTAATCGGCGAAAACGCAGGCTCTTTCCTCGGCGAATATATGGCAGGCGGCACAATCGTGCTGCTCGGTCTGCATATGAAGCGTGGCGACAAGCTGTTCGGCACGCACTGCGCGTCGGGTATGCACGGCGGCAAAATCTTTGTGCGCGGCAGTTTTCCAAAGGAAAATCTTTCGCCCAACATCAAGGTTGTCAGCCTGACAGCCGAGGACGAAAAAGAGCTTGCGGGTTATGTTAAGAATTACTGCAGGTTCTTCGGAGAGGACTACGATGAGGTTATGGCAAAGCCGTTTAAAAAGCTTGTGCCTGCAACCTCAAGACCGTATGCAAATTTATATACACCTAACTGATTTGCCTTCTCCTTGAGGAGAAGGTGACGGCGTAGCCGTCGGATGAGGTGTAAACAGCCCCTCATCAGTCACTATGTGACAGCTTCCCCCGAGGGGAAGCCAAAAAGGATGATTATATGATTAATTCACTTCACGAAGAATGCGGCGTGTTCGGCATTTTTGAGAATAAAACAACCTTTGTTTCGCAAACTGCTTACCTTGCGCTTTACGCTTTGCAGCACAGGGGGCAGGAAGCCTGCGGCATCGCCGTAAACGACGACGGCGTGTTCACCCACTACAAGGGCAGCGGGCTTGTTCCCGACGTTTTCCATGCGGAAAAACTGCACTCCCTCGGCAAGGGCAACATGGCAATCGGTCACGTGCGCTATTCTACCACGGGCGGCAAGGATGTGGGCAATATTCAGCCGCTTGTTATACGCCACATCAAGGGCAATCTTGCGCTGTGCCATAACGGCAATCTTGTTAATGCGGACACAATACGCAGGGAATTTGAGCTTGCAGGCGGCATATTCCACGGCACTTCGGATACGGAAGCGATTGCGTACTCAATCGTATCCAACCGCTTAAAGTGCAAAACCACCGAAGAAGCGGTGAAAAAGACAATGGGCGTTATCCGCGGCGCGTACTCCTGCATTGTGATGACTGCTACAAAGATGATCGCATTCCGCGATCCTAACGGTTTTCGTCCGCTGTGCCTCGGCAAAACTGCGGACGGCGCAATCTGCGTTGCCAGCGAAAGCTGCGCGCTTGATACTATCGGCGCGGAATTTGTGCGCGACGTTCTGCCCGGCGAGATTGTTGTGATTTCAAGCGAGGGCGTAAAGTCAATCAAAACGCACTGCGCAAAAAAGAGCAGTATCTGCGTTTTTGAGTATATCTACTTTGCGCGCCCCGATTCTGTTATTGACGGCGCGTCGGTGCAGCACGCGCGAATGCGCGCAGGCAAATTTCTTGCACAAGAGCACCCTGTGGACGCTGATATCGTTATCGGCGTGCCCGATTCGGGGCTTGACGCGGCGCTCGGCTATGCGCAGCAAAGCGGCATACCATATGGCATCGGATTCATAAAAAACCGATATATCGGCAGAAGCTTTATTCAGCCGTCGCAGCATCAGCGCGAGGACGCTGTGAAGATTAAACTCAACGCCGTGCGTGAAAATATTGCAGGCAAGCGCGTGATTATGATTGACGATTCTATAGTTCGCGGCACGACCTGCGCAAGGATTGTACGCCTGCTGCGCGAGGCAGGCGCAAAGGAAGTTCATATGCGTGTTTCCGCACCACCGTTCCGGCACCCGTGCTACTTCGGCACGGATATCGACAGCAGCGACAACCTGATTGCCTGTCAATACGACACGGTGTACGAAATCGCAAAGGTTATCGGCGTGGATTCGCTTGGATATCTGTCTGTCGAAGCAACGCACAAAATTGCAGAGGGCGCAAATGTATGCTTCTGCGACGGCTGCTTTACGGGCGAGTATCCGCTGCCTGTGCCAAAAGAGTTTTCCAAAAACAAGTTTGACCAGAAAATCGGCAACTTCGCCGATTACTACCAAACGCTTGATTAAAAAAAATAAGGCTGTCTTGTGAAAGACAGCCTCAGCGTGTCGAAAAACCTAAGAAACAAATTCGATACGCTGTGAGGATGAACGAAAAAGATGCAGAATCCCGTTTTCTTGCGAACTTTGCTGTACGACGGTACCGCTTGTGAGCAAAAAACGGGAAACGCCAAAACCCACAGGAACTCAATGTTTCTGCGGGTTTTCATAGATATT
>JAFSRN010000016.1 GCA_017446095.1 Eubacterium sp.
CAATGTGCTGATAGTTGTGCCGGAGGACTTAAAGCCTGCGGTCAGCGAAATGAAGAAGATGGGTAACAACATCAATCAGATAGCCAGGAAGATAAACAGCGGCGCTGTCAGGTCATATAACTTTGACGAAGTGCTTGAAAAACAAAATGAAATTATCGTTTTGCTTCAGGAGATTGCAGATGCCAATAGTGAAATTTGTAAAAAACTCTCACCAAAGTAAAACGGCGTTGCAGAAGTCGATTGAATATGTTAGTCAGGAGAAGAAAACGCTCGCCGAAAACAGGATGCGTTACGTGTCAGGCATCAACTGCAACGGGCTCAACGCTTACAATGAAATGATGCTGACGCGCAGCGCTTATCCCTTCAAGGGTACAAACAGCAGCGAGCGTTTCTTCTATCAATATATTCAGGCGTTCGATTCGAAGGATGATATAACCGCCGATGAGGTTCACGCTATCGGTCTGGAGTTTGCCGAACGGGCTTGGACTAATCATCAGGTGTTAGTGGCAACGCATGTTGACAGAGGACATATGCACAATCACTTCATCATCAGCCCGATAAATCTTGAAACGGGAAATCGGCTCCGACAGTCTCCGCAGACGCTCAAACATCTGCGAAAACTGAGCGATGATATCTGTCAGCAACGCGGCGCAAAAGTTCTGAAACCGTATGATTACAATACGCCTTCGGGACTTGCGCAAGGCGAACTGCGAGCCGCCGAAAAAGGTGCGAGCTGGAAATTTGAGCTGATGTTTGTAATTGACGCGGCGATGAAGCAGTGCAAAAACAAACACGACTTCTTTGAATTTATGAAGAAGTACGGCTACCAGGTCAAGTGGACAAGCGAGAGAAAATATATAACTTACACTTGTCCAAACGGTATGCGGTGCAGGTGTGTAAAACTGCACGAAGAAAAATACAGGAAGGAGGAAATGGAGTATGAGTTCAAAATTCGACAGCTTGAAGCAGAAGAACGCCGCCAACATTCAGAAAATGGAGCAGGCGACAAATCTGACAATCGTCGATTCGGAACAGTGGGCGGCGCTGATAAATACGGTCAAGAATCTCAACGAGCAGATGAATATGAATCGGCAGGAAGTACAGATAACGGCAACGGAGCAAAATCTGAACCAAACCAAGCAGGCGGTGCAGGACCAGACGAAAAATCTCAAAACCGTGCTGGATACAGCGTCGAAATCCATGACGGACAGTATTGCCGAACAGACGGAAGTGTTATCACAACAGGCTGGGAATCAGAACGAGCAGTTTGGCTTGCAAATGAACAATCTGGCGGAAGCGACTTCGGATATCAAAAAGAAACTGATTCCGCTTCTGATTGGCATCACTTCAGCCGTCCAGGTGTTATTTCTGACAGCCTATATTTTGCTGGAAATCTTTTTGAAATGATAGATAACCAGCGGCAGAAACCGCACAGAAAACACGCACGGCTCTCCCAAAAGGAGAAAGAAAAGAAACTCGCTCACGGTCAGAAAATCGATGACGACGGCTGGGAGCAAACGATGTAAAATTAAAAAGTCCTGCCTTGTTGAGATACAGGGCAGGCGGAAAGGAAATGTATTTAAAATTGAATAAAGAATACGATTATGAAGCAGAACCGTTGGAAGAATTGTTCATTCCGTTTCTGAATGATGAGGAAGATGAAGAATTCAGAAATCTTCAGCAACTTTGGCAAAATGACGAGGACATTCTTGAACAGTTCAAAACGGCTATTAAAAACCAAGAATAGGATGGTGATATATGATTAAATAAAGTTTGTGTTGCCTTATGGCAAAGTATTATGAGCAACCCGAAATGGAAATGATTTCAGAAGATAATTCGGATTTCTATATTACAGAGGTTCCGGATGACATAATGAAATCGTTTGCTCAGGTGATGTTTCCGACGATTGAAGAATTCTTTAATCGCACGGAAGCGACAGAATAAAAACAGGGCAGAGGGATGAGAACCTCTGCCCTAATTGTATTGACCTAAAAAGTAAAGGAACCCGATTGTCTCATTACTGATGACAAATTTCGGATTCCTCAACTCTGGTGGAAGAGGGTGGATTCGAACCACCGAAGTCGTTGACGTCAGATTTACAGTCGACGAATTTAGAACTTAAACCGTTGATATACTTGCGTTTTTGGGGCTTTTTAAGAATTTGCCACGCAAAATGCCACATATTTATGAATAACAATGATTAGTTTTGAAGGGTGTTGAAGACTTGTTTTATAATAATGCTTTGAGATATATCGGGCCAATCTCAAAAGGAACGAGAGTTATTTAAGACTATCAGTCAAAATTATCTGTAATTCTGTCTCAACTTCGTTCATATATGAATCGTAATTACCTCTTAAATTCATTTCAAACTCTAATTCTGAATAATACTTGTTTTTTACTGATGTAGGTTTGTGTCCGATAAATTGCTCAGAAATTGCGTCATTATAGTTCATTGAATCAAACCGAGTTGCAACCCCGTGTCTAAAGGCGTAAGGAGTAAAATGTCTAACATTTGTGTATTCAATTATCTTGTTGTTGAAAACAGTTGCCCCATTTGCAATTTCCATAGTTCTATTAAGGGTATGGAAGTATTTATCAAGTGTGGTAGTATTTAATGGTTTTCTACTGTTTTTCGTTAAGAATATATACTGATTTTCGCTATCTGGATCATCTGTTTCCTTTAGTTGCAAAAGAAGGTTTTTTACTAAAGGTGACAAAGGTAGATAACGCGAAACAGTTTCGTTATCAATAGTTGTAATAGCATCCGTGTATTTCGATTTTTCAACATATATATAATCCTTTTCAAAGTTAATGTTGTTCCATTTAAGGTTCACTAATTCTATAGTGCGCAAGCCGTAAATATAAAGCATAATAAGGATAAGCATCATTTGAAAATCATTTTTGGTTGCTTTTAGAGCTAAAGTGAGCTCTTCTTTTGACACAGGGTTTTTAGACTCTTTGTTAAAACTCTGACACTTGGGCATCTTTAAACTTAATGCTGGATTAAAATCAATTAGTCTGTTTACATATGCATATGTAAATATACCTTCTAAACAGTGTTTAAGCTTGTTAACTTGAGAAAAGCTGTATTGCTCTCCTTTGGCGTTAAGAAAGTTTTGCAGGTCTTGATTTTTGATATCATAAATCCTGCAATGACCAAATTCTTCAATAATGTGTTTATTTATAAGAACTTTATGGTTAATTATGTTTCTTTCGCCAAGTTTACGACCCTTAATCATAGTGTCATACCATCCAACAGCAACTGAATCAAATCTTGAATCAAGTAAAATGTTTGTTTTTTCTCTATTCAATCTTTTATCCTTTGCCTTTAGTAAGTTGTTGGCAAGTTCTTCTGCATTGTGCCCACGGGCATAGATCCTGGAGTTGCAGTCATAAAAGATTTTGCTTGTTTTGTATTCTCCTTTTTCATTTTTAGTTAGTATTCCAGAATCAATTTTAATCTGAAGCTCTTTTATCAGGCTTGATATTATTGCTTTTTTCATCAGCTTGCCCTCCTTAATGGTCCGTTTTTACAGACGGCTTTTTCTCTGAATAGTTCTTCTGTGATGGCATAAGCTACATCACTAATCATATATAGGTGCCTTCTTCCTTCTATATATGGATAACCGATCAGAATTTCCTTTGTTTTTTCAGGAGTCCAATTAATAAATTCAGCTACACTTTTAATATGTATAAAGTATCTGCCGTCGTTATATTTTAGTAGTTCTTCCTTTAATTCAGCAAGTTTGTCCTCCTTTGATATTTTGAGATTGTTAGTGTGATTATAATTATTCATTATCACTCCCTCCCGCATTGTAATTAATATAATTGATTTTTGTTAATTTGTTGCGCACAAATTGCGCCGAAAATGTAAATAATTAATTAGGCAGTTATGTGAACTTCATATCATTCACCCCCCTTTTTTTATCGGTTTACTTGTATTTTTCTAATAATTCAATTAAAGCTTTTATTGCTTTTTTGCTTTCAAATTCTTCATCATTAAAGATCAATTTATTGAGATCGTAATCTAGTGATGAGAGATTTCTTGCATAATGAGAGAAATCTGCTATACGGTCGTAATTTGCTGCTATTTCATTTAGCAATACTTCAATTAGTTCGCTTTCTTCTTCGCTCACATTTAGATCTTCAAGATAATTTTCTATCAATTTTAGAATTTCACTAAACATTTTTAGTCTCCTTGGTTTACTACGTTTAAGATTAATATAATCTTTCTGACCGACTGCAACACTTTATGCAGCTAAACGTTAACAATGATTAATTTGTTTCATTATGTATATAAGCTACTCTTACCTATATTTTTTAGGAAAAATACGATTCCAAAAACGCTGTTTCTCTTAAAGACTCATAAAGATGAATTACTAACAAACAGTGAGGTAAAAATAAGCATTTGTACATTAAAACCGTTAAAACGCAAAGAAAAACCGATATTTCAGTTAATCTATCGTTATGTTGGCGAATTACAACACTTTTTTATACGCCTGATATTTTTCGCTCAAATCAGCGTTTGTAGTAAGGTTTAGTCACAAAATCTTCAAGTTTTCACAAAGATAATCACAATTTCCTGTGACTCGTTGCCAAAACTATTGATATGGTTCTCTTTATACGCTACAATAAATATATCTCGTTGAAACGAGGTGTATTATGATTAACTGGAGAACAGCAAATGAGAAAAATTCCAAAAGCAAGCGTAAAACTCACGGAACAAGAGTTTAATGAACTTCTGCAGAAAACGTTTTTAACAGTTAAGGAGGGTCAGCCCCTTTTGGATGAATGCGAAATTGAGAATTAAGTGTATAGGGATTGGAATCGTGAAAGTCAATAAACACGGAGAGCGTATCCTGATTTGATGCTTTTTATGTTTGTTTAAAAGCTTTTTGAAACCAAAAGTTACATAATCATTGAGATGTAAATGACAGCGTTTTGAATTATCTAAAATAGTTTTAATTTCGCCCACTTCGTCAGGTGAACAGGTATCACACCGTAATTTGGGTTTCTTATTTCTCTTGGCTTTCTCGCCCGATATTTTGCTTAATAGCGCGTTTAACTCCTTCTCGCTCAGTTTGTATTCTTTGTAACTGCGATAGTACGATGAGTCCTTTTCGGCTTGATAGCAGTAATTAGGCGAAAGGTCTTCACACGGATTGGTTGAAGATTTGAACCGTATTGGTTTCTCAATTCCCCTGGATTTTGAAGCAGGGTCAAAATGTATCGGAATCGCTTTTAGCGTGACCTTCTTCTTTCTTGCAGTGGGTCGATTGCTGGCATAATCCGTAAGGTAAGTGACGATGTAGTGTAAGTCCTTGCTATCATTAACAATAGATATTCTATTCTCCTGGATGCTGGTTCTTGGGTCAACATTGTTCCATTTTCCCAATATGGCCTGTTTTACAGAATCAAACGATTGAAGTGGAGGTCTATCGCCAATCAAAATATAATGTACATGCGGCTGACATACACCTCTGTTATATTGCTTGATTCCCATTTCGATAAACTGAGCATACTGGAAATTGCACTCATTAAATAACTTCGAGCGCGACAATGATAGTTGAAAATCTCTGCAGATATTACGCATTTCAGTAATGTCGTTAAGTGGTGCCTTTAATGTCAGCGTAACGAAGTATACGAATCCATTGTTTAACCGTGTATATGCATGGTTATATACACAATCGTAATAATTTCGCATAGTTTTTTGGAAACTTTTAATGCACTCCCATTTCGTTTTTCGGCGGCTGTTCCACCTGTTATGTCCGCTTGGATTGTAAGGCGAATCAACTTTTTCACGCTTGACAACTCTAACGATCCCGTCGGAAAAAACCTTCCCCGAGTGTTCAGTTTTATTATTGGTATCGTGCATTCAGCATCACTCCAGTATGTACCCTCTCCTTTCTTATGGGCGTAGTTCATTATTTGTTATTGATCTAAATAGTTCATAGTCTATCAAGAGAACCTGTGAACTTTTGATAGTTAATATGTTTTTTCACCCTGTATCTATGCGTCTTCGCCATCTTCGTTAAGAGATGTGTATGCTATATGTGTTTTTGAAATCCAAAAGTCAAGAAAAAGTGTCAAAACAGCTTTTTTAACTCCAAATTCCTGTACGACAATCACCGTGTCGGTATCTATATGTAAAACTGCTTTCGAAAAGTCAAGAAAAAACAGACAGATTGAGCATCCGCCTGTTTTGAGTGATAATAATTCAATTGTTAAAGCACTCTTCAAAAAATCTCAGATTATCTGATGCATTGCTTTTTAAGTTCGGGTTTAGCCTAACTTTGATATAATCCTTCCACATTTCTGAAAAGCTTATACACAATTCGCCTGTCAGTAATTCTGTTGTTGTTTGCTTTTCAATTGCTTTTGCTCGCTTTGCAAGCCTTGGATGCATCATTGCGATAATCTGAATTTCGTTTAGTATATCTTGATAAGCATCAAGTTCTGGATTGTATAGTATGTTCATACATATCACCTCGGTTTTATTTTTCTAAATACTATATGTAAAAATTGATATTTAAAAGCAAGAAAAACAGCGTAGTATTAACAACTTTGCCAAGAAAAAAATAATCCCCTTCCGTTAAGGAGGGGGATATGTTATGTAAGATACCCTTACATATACTTTCTAAAAAAATGCGTTTTCGGAAACGCTTTTCCTCTTAAAGATGCATAAAAGCAGATTACTAATAAGCAGTGCACCAAAAACAAGTATTTATGTAGTTTTCTTATCTAAACACAAAGGGAAAATCGCTATTTTCTTTGTTGTATCGTTATATTGGCTGATTTACAACACTTTTTATATACCCGCTCAAATCAGTAGCAAGAGTGAAGGGTTTTCCTATTTGATTAAAAAGGTTTGCTTTTATTGATTAAGGATTTTTGCTGTGTTATAATGTAAAATACAAATTAATTTGGCATATTTTAATTTTTGAGCCACTAATAAGTGAAAGGCAAAAGTTGTTATGTGGGGAGGTGATGCTGTTGAGTCAGGTTAAGCAGAAAGCGGATACACTGCTAACTGAAGCGTACGAAAAGTATAATACATTACTTATTAAGTTTTGTTATACAAAGCTGCTTGAGGATAAAACCGTGGCAGATGATATTGCGCAGGAAGCGCTACTTGTGTATTATAAGCGAATGCTTAAAGGCGAAGAATTTGAAAAGCCGTTAGCGTTTCTGTATCAGACTGCTGCAAATCTTTGCAAGAACGCAAATAAGAAAGCAACCAAACACGCTATGCGTACCGTTTCGCTTGAAGATGCAACCGACGTAGCAGCACAAGAGGAGAATTCACGGGCAAGCGAACTCGACTACGATGAAATCAAAGAAAGGCTGTTAGAAAAACTAACAGAAGAGGAATTACGGCTATATCAACTTAAATATGTGGAAGATAAATCACTAAAAGAAATAGCCGAAATGATGGACATTACGCCAAATGCAGTAGCCAAACGAACGCAGCGGCTCAGGTCAGTAATTAAAGAATTAGTTGAGCCGACATTATCAATCTACGAAAGGGGGGGTTACATATGGACGTAAGAGTTAATGAAAGAACAATATCAAAAGCGTTAAACGATGAAAAGTTTAAGGCTGAATTAATTGAATATCTTAACAGCGTAGTTGATGAAGAGCTCGAAAAAGGCGAACATATGGACACCGACCTTATCACGGATTGTACCGAGATGATTTTTGAGCTTGATGAAGGCGATATTGACAGCATCATTGCAGACGAAAAAAGCAGCGAAAACATAATTAATTTTGAGCAGGCGAAGCGCAGTGCTGAAAAGGCAAAGCCAAAACACACGGTTATCAGAATGCGCCGCATAATAGTAGTTGCCGCAATCCTGATGATTTTAGGCACAGTAACAACCGCGTTTGCAGATGATATAATTGATTATTTCACATATATCAGTCAGCTGCTTTTCAGCGCAGCCGATGAAAGCGGAGAAGAAAGCAATGTAAGAATGATTTGGTACTTTGAAAAAGACGGCACAAATGTTAATTACAACATTCATAGTGAAGATGAAATTGACTTATCTCAATTTGAAATCGGCGTGTGGTATGAGCAAGAACTTAATACAGAAATCGATTTGTCAAAACCTGATGAGGTTGTTCCCATCAGCGAATGTACGGTAAAGGAGCCTCGTAAAACAGTTGACGATGAAGGCAATCCAATTTTGGTTGTGGTGATAGTATATCGCGATACTTCAACGGAAATAGAATACAGACTGATTGATGAACAAAAGAAGGAGTAGTTATGAAAAACACAGTATTAAGTACAAAAAAGGCAATCTCATTATTACTGGCACTGATTATGGCAGTGTCAATGATACCGAGCTTTGAGATGGCGGCATACGCCGAGGAATTATCCTCAGGAAGCTGCGGCGAAAATGTGACATATAGCTTTGATTCAAAAAGTGGAACGCTTACAATTAGCGGAACGGGAGATATGTATAATTATATTTCTCCAAACCCAGTCTCTCCGTTTAGAAGAAATCAAAAATTAACAAATATAATAGTTCAAAGCGGCGTAACGAGTATTGGTGGATGGGCTTTTGAAGGCTGTTCAAACTTGACAAGCATAACGATTCCAAACACTGTAACGAGTATAGGCGAATATGCGTTTTTTATGTGCAAACGATTAACAGATGTAACTATACCAAACAGTGTAATGAGCATAGGTTTAGCTGCGTTTAATGAATGTTTATCCTTAACAAGTATAACAATACCAAGCGGCGTAACGCGCATCAACAATTATACGTTTAGCAATTGTAGCCGTTTAACAAGTGTAACAATACCAAGCAGTGTGACAAGTATTGGTGATTATGCATTTAGCTATTGTTCAGGTTTGAGAAGTATAACAATACCAAACAGCGTAACAAGTATAGATGGTTATGCATTTTACGATTGTTCGGGCTTGACAAGTATAACAATACCAAACGGCGTAACGAGTATTGGTAATTTTGCATTTGACGGCTGTTCGGGTTTGACAAGTGTAACAATACCAAGCGGTGTAACGAGTATTGGTATTTATACATTTTCCCTTTGTTCAAGCTTAACAAGTGTAACGATACCAATCAGTGTAACAAGTATAGGCGCTCATGCATTTTATTCTTGTTCAAGCTTAACAAGTGTAACGATACCAAGCAGTGTAACAAGTATAGGCGCTTATGCATTTTATTCTTGTTCAAGCATGACAAGAATAGATGTTGACAGCAATAATGGAGCATATTGTTCAGTGGACGGTGTTTTGTATAATAAAAGCAAAACAGAGATTATTAAGTTTCCTGCAAATAACGGTATTACAAACTACGAGTTACCAAATACTGTTGAAAACATAGGAAATGAGGCATTTGATAGTTGTAAAAAATTAACAAGTATAACAATACCCAGCAGTGTAACGAGTGTCGGTGATTCTGCATTTGCTCGTTGTTTAGGTTTGGCAAGAATAAATGTTGACAGCGATAATGAGAAATACTGTTCAGTAGACGGTGTTTTGTATAATAAAAGCAAAACAAAGATTATTAAGTTCCCTGCAAATAACGGTATTACAAACTACGAGTTACCAGATACTGTTGAGAACATAGGAAATGCAACATTTGCAGATTGTTCAAGTTTGACAAATATAACAATACCAAGCAGTGTAACGAGTATTGGTGATTATGCATTTGTCGATTGTTCAGGTTTAACAAGTGTAACGATACCAAGTAGCGTAACAAGTATGGGTTATTTTGTTTTTGATGTTTGCAGTTCATTAAATATTGTTAACTTTGGCGGTTCAAAACAACAGTGGAACAGTTTAGACGCCTCAATCGCTCCTGCACAGACAACAAGCGGCTTGGTATATGTAAAATGCAGTGACGGAACGATTGTTTATTATGATCATTCAAGGTATATTGTAAAAGATGATGTTGTTTACAGTGAAGACGGAAAGACGCTTGTTAAGTACCCTGAAGAAAAGACCGACGCTTCTTTCACTATCCCAGACACTGTTGTGACTATTACCGATGATGCTTTTGAAAACACCTATCTTAAAGAAGTTATCATTTCAGAAAATGTTATGAAAATCGGCAAAAACGCTTTTAGTAAATGTCCTAATCTTGCAACTGTTAAATTCGCAGATGGCTCACAGCTTACAACGATTAACGAGGGTGCATTTAAGGACACAAGTATTGAATCTGTTACTTTGCCTGCAAACCTTACTTATATTGGCACCGAAGCGTTTAATACAAAAAATCTCACTTATGTAGACGCCCTAGGAGCAGAAAACATAAAGTTTGAAAGCAATTGTTTTGGAAACAACAACCCCTATTTGCTTTTTAAGGAGAACAGCGCAACCAGTAGTAGTGCCAAAGGTGTAAGTACCAAAAAAATTTGCTTTACAGTTGTTGACCAGGTGTACACAGGTGATCCTGCCAAACCAACCGTTGTTATTGTAATTGACGGAAAAACTCTGCAAGAAGGCACGGATTATGTGGTTACATATGATAATAAGACAGACATAGGCGCGGGGAAAATCGTCGTTACAGGCAAGGGCAAATACAAGGATGTTATTAAAAGTTCAACGGTTAAATACCATATATTTAAAATTACTGCTGTTAAATTGAGCAAATATAGTTTTACATATAACGGCAAAGTTCGCAAGCCGACCGTAACAAATGTAATCATTAACGACGGCAAAGGAAACAAAACGCTGACCAAAAAATACTATAAAGTAACATTCACAAAGGGCTGCAAAAAAGTCGGCACTTATAATGCCAAGGTTACACTACGCAATGGTTACAGCGGCAACAAAACCGTGAAGTTTAAGATTAATCCTGATAACGCAACAAAAATGTCGCTGTCGTCTGGTAAAAAGAAATTAACTGTAAAATGGAAAACGGCAAAGCAGGCAAGCGGCTATCAGCTTCAGTATTCAACCAGCAAGAACTTTAAGAATGCAAAAAAAGTTAATGTTAAAGGTGCAAAGAAAACGGGCAAAACAATTAAGAAGCTCAAGAAGGGTACGAAGTATTATGTTCGTATTCGAACATACAAGATTGTAAAAGGTAAAACGTATTATTCGAGTTGGTCAAAAGCCAAGACCGTAAAAACTAAATAATACCTTCCCACTGACTCGTCGGGCTACGGCTCGGCGGGTCTTTTTTCTGTATAAAAAATTATTTGAAAAAAGTTTTGGCATATTTCTATTTTTGTGCCACTAATAAGTGAAAGGGTTAAAAACCTAAATAATCAACACTTGGAGGGGTAAAAATGAGAACACTTTATCAGCAGCATATGAGAAAGGTGATAATCTCGCTTGTATTAATCGTGGCAACTTTTTTCGGCGCGTTTCAGCTGTTCTTTAATGAAGAGATTTCAAAAAAGTACGTTCCGCAGAACACGGCGATTTCGTCAGCTATTGAAACGGTTCAAAAAGAGAAAAATGATTTTATAAATCAGATAAATTCTATTGAAAACGGCATAAACAATTCATTTAATTTTTAACGGAGAAAAATAAAATGTTAAGAAGAATTTATACAGTACATAAGAGCAATCAGCTCGACAGAGAAATCACTCGTCATAGAGTAAATATGCTATTTATCAGTTACAGTGTAGCTGCTTAAATATAAATAACAATTCATTTTAAAGGAGAAAGAAAATGACGACAAACACAATTAAAGCAAAAACAACAAAAATCACAAGCTTATTTTTGGCACTCGTTATGATGATGAGTGCATTCGCGGGCTTCAGCATTACCGCCGAAGCGAAGGAATGGAAGAAGAGTAACGTTCTTCTTGCGCAATACTCAGGACAGTTAGTTAGCTATGAGAATGACGATGAATACACAATCACAATAAGCTCATTAGATTACGTGGAAATGGTTATTACAAGCAATATTCCGATGGACGTGGATATTGATCCTGATCTTTACGCATATCCGTTTAAATCATTCTTTGCACGTGATGTAACTAAATACACATTTAGATTTTTTGAAAGCAGAGGAACTTTTACAATCAGAATTTCAAAGGGAATGGCAGCAGGCTTTAATTCAACTGGCAATTACAAAATCAAATTTTACAACAGAACACCGAAGCCGAGCGTAAAGAAGCTCACAGCGCAGAAAAAGGCATTTGCAGTAGAGTGGGGCAAAAAGTCAGGCGTAACAGGCTATCAGATTCAATACTCAACAGATGCTAACTTCAGGAACGCTAAAAAGGTAACAGTTAAGGGCGCAGATAACACTTCAAAGAAAATCTTAAAGCTTAACAAGGGTAAAAACTACTATGTTCGTGTTCGCACCTTCAAGACCTATGACGGAAAGAGATATTACAGCTCGTGGTCTGCAAAGAAAACAGTAATAACTAAATAATAATTATGCCTTCCCACTGACTCGTCGGGCTGCGGCTCGGCGGGTCTTATAAATATTGAAAAAATATGGCATATTTCTATTTTAGTGCCACTAATAAGTGAAGGGTTAAGAAAAACAGAAGCGTTTAAGCCGCAACAAGTGGCTAAACGCTAAACAATCAATTAATAAAACACAGTAAGTTGGTCAAAAACAAATTGAGTTTATACAGGAGGATATTAACATGGATGTAAACTATATTTTTTTACCGTTTTTAGGAATAGTGCTTTTGGCAATGCTTTTCTGCCTTTCAGTTGCCATAAAACAAATAAACGCAATAAAAGATTCAATGAACGGAAAGATTATTGTGCCCGAATGTCCTCCTCAGATAATAAACGATTATTCTGATTGTGACATTGTTATGCCGAGTTATTCGTGTCCAGAGTGTGGAGGAGTCATTGAGCAGGGCGCATATTCATGCTCATTTTGCGGACACAAACGTCCTGAAAGCGTGATTAGATATCAAAAGACCTTTCATAACCGCTTTAATATCGGCTTGACAAGTCAGTATTACAAGGCTAATGCCGACATTTCAAAAGAGGTCAATGCGTGGTTCCTGTCGCATAGCAATCTCGAGAATGTGAACATCAATATGGAATACAATACAAATTTGACTAATCGTTTACTTAAAAAGGTTACCGTATCCTTTACAATAGGCGAAAAGGAAAACAATACTCTATACGGAGTTACACCAATTTATAATGGTTTTGGGCTTTTTTGGCAAAAATCTGCTCAAGATGTTTTTAACTCGTGGAAAAGTCACAACCCAAACTGCCTTGTACTTAATATAACGGGTGGCACAACAAACCAGACGTTAGTTTCTGTTTCATCAGGTGGATTGCCTCTGGTATTTGCAAATAACAATGGAGCTCATTTTATTGCATTTAAGACAAATAGAAACTAAAGCAAAAAACGCTAAAACCTTCGTAAAAAGTTTTGTTGATACTAAAAGAAAAAACAGTGAGGTTTTTATATGAAAAAGATTATAAGTTTATTACTCTCGTTTACACTGGTGTTTTCAGCGCTCGGCGGCACATTGCAGAGTTATGCTGCCGAAAACGATTATGAGTACATTACGGTTAAGGCAAAATTCAACCAAACAGAAGCGAGAAAGATGCTTGGTTATGTCAATAGCTTCAGAACGGGCGACGAGGCTTGGTTTTGGCGAAACTACAAAAAAGTTTACGCTAAAAACGCATTCGGTGACAAAGAGCATGTAGGAACTAAGCTCGTGTACGATTACAGGCTCGAACAATACGCAATGCAAAGAGCTATAGAGCTATACTTCAATTTGGAAGAGCATATTAGACCTAACGGAACGTATTGCCTTGAGGTTGTCGAAGAAGAAAACCGCAACAACGGAAAGAGCTTTTGTGTAGAAAATATTGTCGAAGTACCTGCATCTTATAAGTACGGGGCTAAAGATATTTTCAACATATTCAAGCAGGATGTAAGCAAGCCGATTGCTGGTGGCTTAGCTTCACAGGGAAACAGAATTAATATGCTGTCTCCTTACACCACCTTTGCCTGTGCGTATTGTGAATATGACGGTATGGCTTATTGGGTTCAGGCATTCGGTTATATACCTTTCGATGACGCTTTTGAGAAAACCGATCCCGTAGATACAACTAAAAAGATGACGATTGAGCTTTTGTGCGAAATGGGCTATTCTTTCAGACGCAAGGACGAAGATATTTCCAAAATATCAATCTACGAAAAGGACTCGATTGCAGTTCCGTCAGTATATTCCAACAAGCACTATGGATATCTCTATAACAAGAGGAAAAAGCTCGAGGTTAAATTAACAACTAACAACAATAATGCTGTCATTAAAAACGGAAAAATCGTCGGCAAAACTGCGGGTACCACTGTGTTCACTGCGTCTGGCGGTGACTTGCCCGAGGGAAGAACTGTAGAACTGAAAGTAACTGTTAAGCACAAATACAAGCTCATTAAACACATAAAGGCTACTTCTAAAAAGGAAGGCAAAAAGGTATATAAGTGCGAGTGCTGCGGTCATAAAAAGACTGTAAAGCTTCCAAAGCTTCCCCCTGTACCGAAAAACATCAAGGTTAAAGGCGGAAAAGGCTGTTTTATCCTCACATGGGACAAAGTAAAGGGAGCCGCTGGATACGGGATCCACTATCTTCAAGTGGAAAACCCGCAAAGAGGTGGCTCTTCTGGTTGCGATGGAGATAAAACAAAATACAAAGGAAAATATGGTTTAGACAGTGGAAAAACCTATAATGTTCAGATACGTTCTTATAAAATAGTTAATGGCAAAAAAGTGTTTTCCAACTGGTCTAAAAAGTACAAGGTAAAAATCAAGTAGTGAGGTCTTAAATGAAAAGAATTATAAGTTTATTGCTTTCGTTTGTGCTGATGTTTTCGGTTCTCTGTGGTACGTTACAGAGTTATGCAGTAGAAAGCGATTATGAGTATCTCGCAATCAAGGTGAAATTTAACCAAACAGAAGCGAGAAAAATGCTTGATTTAGTTAATGAATTTCGTGCCAGTGATGAAACATGGTTCTGGCGTGATTATGAGAAAGTATACGCTGAAGATTTATTTAGCTATGACAAAGAACATGTATCTTCTCCGCTTGTGTATGATTACAGGCTCGAAAAATACGCAATGCAGAGAGCTGCTGAAATAGCAACAAGCGATATTGATCATTTCCGACCTAACGGAACATATTGCTTTTATGTTGTCGAAGAAGAGAATCGTAATGGTGGACGAAGCTTTGATGGCGAAAATGTTTCTGGTGTTCCAACAAAATGGGGATACGGTGCTAAAGAAGTTTTTCTTCAGTTCAAAGAGGATATTTCTAAACCAACAACGGGTGCTAACAACGAGCAGGGACATAGAATTAATATGATGTTCCCCCATCGCACCTTTGCTTGTGCTTGTTGCGAATACAAAGGAGTTACCTATTGGGTACAAGCCTTCGGAACAGATCCTTTTGAAGACGCTTTCGTGGAAACAGAGGCAGTCAATACAACAAAACAAATGACTGTTGAGTTCTTGTGCGATACTCAGTACACTTTCAGACGCAAAGATGAAGATATATCATCATTATCAGTCTACGAAAACTCTTCAGTCGCTGTTCCATCGCTTTATGTCAACAAAACATACGGTAATATTATTAATAAAAGAAAGAAATTAAATTCTACATTAACTACAAACAATAATAATGCTGTGATTAAAGACGGAAAAATTGTAGGCAAAACTGCAGGAAAGACAGTGATTACCGCGTCATCTGGTGATTTGCCAGAAGGAAAAACTGTTAAGTTAAAAGTAACTGTTAAGCACAAATACAAGCTCATTAAGCACATAAAAGCCACCTCGAAAAAGGAAGGTAAAAAAGTGTTTAAGTGCGAATGCTGCGGTCATAAAAAGACTACAAAGCTCCCAAAGCTTACACAAACGCCTACCAACATTAAAGTAAAAGGCGGCAAAGGATATTATATCTTAACTTGGAAAAAGGTTAAGGGTGCCGCTGGATACGGCATTAAACACCGCGAGGTCGGCAATCCACAAAAAGGATGTAATGGTGGTTGTAAGGGCGACAAAACAAAATATAAAGAAACATATTGTTTAGAAAGTGGAAAAACCTACAAGGTTCAAATTCGAGCATATCGAATAGTAAATGGCAAAAAGGTGTTTTCTGAGTGGTCAAAACCCTACAAAGTTAAAATTAAGTAACATTTTACAAGCTCTCATTCGAGGGCTTGTTTTTCTTGACTTATGTTTTAAACATAAGCAACATTATTAGCTAAACAACGAATATGAAAAAATAATCACAATTTCTTGTGATTGGTCATCAAAAACGTTGATACGATGTAGCGTATGCGCTACAATAAATATATCTCGTATTGACGAGATATATTTATTTTTTGGAGGATAGCGCATGAGCAAACGAATAAAAATGAGAAGAATACCAAAAGCAAGAGTCAGGCTTACTGAACAGGAATTTAACGAGCTTCTGCAGAAACCGTATTTGACAGTTGAGGATGTGCAGCCCTTTTTGGAAGAGAGTAACCCTGACTACGATGAGGATTTTGAGTGGAAATTGCACGAGGATCTCGCAAAGGGAATGATAAGCGATGAAGTATTTGACATAATCTCAGGTATTGAAAATTAAGGGCGGGTCACCGTCTTTAATTTTACTTTTTTGAGTATTAATATTAGGGTTTTGAAAATGCATTAAACTTGGCTGAAAAAGGTTCAAAAAATACAGTATAAATTACAACGAAGGGTTAAAGAGGTAGACAAATGATTTATGGTTATACAAGAATATCAACGAATAAACAAAACATTGAACGCCAGATTAGAAATATAAGAAAAATATATCCTTCTTCTGAAATAATTAAAGAAGTTTACACGGGGACTAAAACATTCGGAAGAACCAAGTGGAACGCATTGATGAAACGGGTTGAAAGTGGCGATACTATTGTTTTTGATTCGGTCAGCCGTATGAGCAGGAATGCTGAAGAGGGATTTGCAATTTATAAAAAGCTATTCAACAACGGTGTTGAGTTGGTCTTTCTTAAAGAGCCTATGATTAATACTGATACTTTTAGAAAAGCGTTGGAAAGTAAAATAGAACTAATAAATGATGATGTAGATATCATTCTAAAAGCCGTTAATGATTATCTTATGAAGCTCGCTGAAAATCAAATCTATATCGCATTTGAACAAGCTCAAAAGGAAGTAGATGATTTACATCAGAGAACCGTTGAGGGAATGATGACTGCGAAGCTTAACGGAAAACAAATAGGCAGAAAGGCGGGCACAAAAATAGTAACAAGAAAAAGCATAGTCGCAAAAGAAGGAATAAAAAAGTATTCCATAGATTTTAACGGTTCGCTGAATGATATAGAGTGTATGAAAATGGTTGGAATTTCAAAAAACACATTTTATAAGTATAAACGAGAGCTCAAATCAGAAAGTTGTTTGTGAAAAAAACAAAAAAAGTTTTGGCATATTTTTAATTTGTGACCACTAATTAATGAAAGGACAATTTGGAGGTAAAAAATATGTTAAACAAAATCTTTAAAACGCGTCAGGAAAAAAGAGAAGAAATTGATAATACAAGACGCAGAGTAGATGAACTAATTGAAAAGTATTCAAAGTAATGGAGGCAGATTATGAAAAGGTTTGTAATAGCTTTCTTATCGGTAATTATTGCTGTTTCATTTGCTGCCTGTGCAAATAAATCCACACAAAACGAACCGACTGAACAAACGACAGCATTGAGTACAACAGAGGCATCTAATATTGAAAAGAGCGAAGCTGAGACAGCAGCAACAGTAATTGATACCGAAACTGAAAAATCAATATACGATAACTCGTTAGACGAGCCTTCTTATGAACCTCAGTATCACACTTGTCCTGCTTGCGGAGGAAGCATGGGGCAGTTTGTTGTTACATCTGTTGATGCAAACGGAATTCCGTTTCAGGAGTGGATCCCTTGCGGGACCTGCGGCGGTTCAGGCGTTATATACTATTAATTTATATCACTAATAAAAAGGAGTAAAAGATATGAAAAAAACTATTAGCTTATTATTAGCAATTATTATGATTGTCAGCGTATTCGGTAGTGTTAACCTTACCGCGTATGCGGCTACCGTAAAAAGTTCAGATATCCTGAATTTTTCGCAGCATGTTAAGACGGTGTATAATGCAGCGTTGAATCGTAAAGACGTTACAATAACCGTGTATTCTAAATCAAGCGCGGGGACAGACGTTGACTATGTTATTTATAGCGCGGCAACAAGCGATGATTACAGCACATCAAGCAAATCGGGTTATCATATGCATCCAGGAGGCTGGTCTTCTGGTATCGGTACTCTCAAAAGCGATAAGAGCGGCTACAAAAAATTCCGTATCACTTATAATCTTAAAGGTGGCTACGTTACTACAATCGATATGGAAAAAGAATTGTTTGCAGCAGTTTCAAAAATTGTAAGCAATCTTGACTTAAAGAGCAGCAAGGTATCTGATTACACTAAGATTTACAGAATATACAATTTCCTTTGCAGCTCTGTAAAATATGATTACGATAATTATAATAGCAGTAATTACGGATTAAGGTGCAATGCTTACGCAGCGCTTGTAAACGGCACCGCTGCGTGCGGAGGCTATGCAGACGCATTCAACATCCTTGCAAAAGAAGCAGGACTCAAATCATGTGTTATTATAGGCCCCGATCACGCATACAACATTGTAAAGCTCGGTGGCAAGTGGTACAACCTTGATGCCACCTGGGATTCCGAATACTTCAGCAGCGGCACATATCATTTTTTCCTTCAGAGCAATGCTGACTTTACTAACTGCAAACAGTCAAAATATCACCAGCGTAGTGGAAAGTTTAACAGTGTAGAGTTTAACAAAGCACACCCGATGGCTACTAAATCATACAAGGGCAAAACCGTAAAAATTAGCGCCTGCAGTCACTCTTCTAAAGTTGATTTAAAAGGCAGAAAGTCAACTTGCAAAGCAAGGTCGTTCGGCGGCGGAAAGTATTGCAAATCCTGTGGCGCACTGGCAGGTGGCAAAAGGGGTAAATTTGCGTCTTGTAAAAAGGAGTGGAAAACGGACAGAGATGCTACCTGCACAAAAAATGGCAGCAAGGAAAACTACTGCGTTTACTGTAAAAAGGTTTATTCCACTGCGGCAATTGCAAAGAAGGCTCATAATTATAAGAGCACAACTGTTAAGGCAACCTGCTGGTCAGACGGTTACACTGCACAGGTTTGCACGATGTGCGACGCAATTAAAAGCGGCACAAAGAAAACTCTGCCGAAACTTAACCATGTTGCAGATAAGGTTTATTCCGTAGAGAGTGAACCGACCTGCACGCAGACAGGTGTTCGCATTATCCACTGCAAACTGTGCGACGCTAAAGTTTACGATTACCCTGCAATCGACAAAAACAATCACAGGTGGGATAGCGGCAAGGTTACCGTTAATCCTACTGCAACTAAAGATGGAACAAAGATTTATACCTGCATAAGATGCAAGAAAACCAAGACTGAAACCCTGCCCGCAACGGGTATAGCAACTAAAACTGAAACTGTTTCTGATCAAGTAGAGTTTACTTCAAGCAAGTACAATCCAACCACTAACAAGCGAACACTCACTTGGAACATGGTTGAAGATTGCGACGGTTACATTTTGCGCATATCAAAAGTGGCTGATTTCACCGAAAAAACTGGTTTGATTCTTCTTGAGGGTAATGACCGTAACACTTATGTTACAGAAACCTTCCCCGATGAAGTGTATTATGCAAGGGTTGAAGCTTACAAAGTTATTGACGGCAAAAAGACAGGAATATCCAGAAGCAAAACACGCAAGCTTTATGTTAAAGACGGTAAAGGCTATTATCAGACATTATCTAAATAGGATTTGTTTGAGCGAAAACACACATAGTGATATTATAAAGCTTATGGAAAGGGTTTAAGATGAAAAAGATTATCAGTGCTGTATTAGCAATTATTATAGCCGTAAGCAGCTTCAGCGCAGGGCTCACAGCATTTGCGGCTGACACGGTTTACGACATCACAGGCTTTCGCCTGTATGAGAAAGAGGACGAATACGGAACTCCTTATCTTCATATTGAATGGGATAAGAACAAAGGTCTGAGCAAAGACAATTACGATTTAATATGTAAAATCGGTAAAAAAACAGGTGATATAAAAGATGTTGATGAGCACGCTGAAACAATAAAGGAAAAAAAGGGGAAGCTATATGTGGAATTTGAACTTTTAGGAAACCTTGATTACAGCTTTTGGCTGCAATACTGGGGTGAAGATGATAACGCCAAATTCAATTCGCCAACGCTTACCCATTCAACTTCAGGCGATGTGCCGAGAGTAAGCTATATCTCTCACCCTAAAAAGTACACAATAAATGTTTATTCCAAATACAAGATGAGTTACACTCACATCTATAAGTACAATTCCAAAAAGAAAAAATACGAATTTTTCAAAAAAGGAAGTATGTACGGCAACGACTATAAATTCACTAAAAAAGAAAAGTACAAAATCAAAGCAGTTTCGTGTTTCAAAGGCCAGAAATTTGAATCGAAGTTTTCAAATTTTATCGTTCCGAGAAACGACTGCAATAAGCAAATAAAAATCAATTCTGCAAAATCCAATAAGAACGGCAAGATAACCGTTAAGTGGAAAAAGGTAAAGGGTGCAAGCGGATATGTTATAAATACGATTTCCTGCAGCGATAAGTTTATTCCCTATCATGTTGACATGGATAATGAGGATAATTTCGGTACCAAACAGGGTGAAGAATCGATTTACAGCAGCGAATATGTTAAAGTACCAAACGGGAAGACGACATCAAAAACCATCAGCGAATTTGAGGGCGTTACCTATTGGGTGTGCGTAACACCTTATTTCATTAAGGGTAACGGTTATTGCTTCGGAAAAACTTCATCGTTGATTAAAGTGTGCGTGAAATCCAAGCTCAAGGGAAAAATCAATACAAATAAGGTATTAAATTCTGCAAAGCTTAAGCCCCAGAAAGCAGATAATAAGCAGCTTGACAAGATACTTGATATAATACTTAAAAAATATACCAATAAGGATATGACTACGGCTCAGAAGGTATACGCCTGTTATAAGTATGTAAGCAATGAACGCTTCAGCACATACGGTGTTAAGGTTAAAGCAAACGATTGCCCCTTTACTACTGAAGAAGATGCGTTAGAACTGCTGAGAACTAAAAAGGGCGATTGCGTCAGCTATAACTCTCTAATTATAATGCTGATGAAAAAGATCGGATTTACAAAGCTCTATTTAGCAGGTGGCACAACAACGAAAAGCGGCGGTGGATGGACACAGCATTTCTGGTGCGTTGCAAAAATTAACGGCAAGTTCTATATATTCGATCCAAGACTTGCAATCTATAGCAGCGACAAAAACACAAAAATGTATTTCTGCGTCCCTGTTTCTGACAAGAATTCTGTTGCACAGAAATACAGATATTATTTGCCATATTTTGTATTTGGAAAGAATAATGACTTTGCTTTAGCTTAAAAAGAAGGACAATTGTAATCTTTTTACTATGGCTTAGTGCGATGAGCTATACAACAAACTTGTTCATGCGATTTTACTTCCTTTCAGAAGTGCCGTATGGACACAATGGTTAAGGGGACTGTAAAAAACAGTCCCCTTTTTCTTGACAATTTGAAAATGCCGATATATAATAGTATCAATTAGTATCAGTTGTTTTAGCAGGTGAGAAAAATGGATGCAATACTATTTTCAAAAATGCTTAGTGATAAGCATTCAGTTGATTTAAAGAAGTTAAAGCATAAATATCCTGACGAGTTTAACAACTATATCAAAACTCTCAAAGAAGGGTATTACAAGGGTTTACCGCTGTTGGATTTTAACGGAAATCAAACGGTGTTTCTTTCGTCGTGCACAAATATAAATCTCGACGCAGTAAAGCTACTCTACACCGCTCAAAATGATTCTTACGGCATCAGCAGCGTAGAAGATGAAATAATTTCAACTTCATCTATTGAAAGCATTGATTTCAGCAGGGACAGTGTGCGTAGCATTATGAAAGGCTATGCACCAAAGGACGAGGCGGAAAACCGCATTTTCGGTCTGAAAAAAGGCTTTGAATTTATCAGCGATAAAACCAATAGGATTACGGAAGAAAACCTTTACACATTATATATGATGGCCGTGGGTGATTTCCTCGATGATGAAAGCAAGTTAGCCCTTGGTCATTACTACCGCCACGATGAGGTTTTTGTAGTCGGTTCGGAAATTGAACACGCAGGAATCGACCACAGGAAGCTTGGCAAATATATGAAATCGCTTATTGCCTTTGCAAATGCAAAGGATGACATCAACGATTTGGTTAAAGCTTCAATGCTTCACTTCTATATAGCATACCTGCATCCGTATTTTGACGGCAACGGACGAATGGCAAGACTTGTTCATATGTGGTTCCTTGTTCAATGTGGATATGAAACCACGCTGTTCGTTCCGCTTTCAAGCTATATTGAACGCAGCAGAAAGAAGTATTACAACGCCTTTACGCTTGTTGAGGACAACTACAAATTTTCAGGTGTGATTGATTTAACACCTTTCCTTGTGTATTACAATGAAAACGTGTATAACAGAATAACTGATCAGCAAGTCGCTGTCGATGTTCTTGAAAAGTATAAAGAGTTGTTGGACAGCGGTAAAATCACCGCAAAGGAAGCGGAGCTCTGGCAGTTCGTCTTATCGTTTTATGCAGGCAATCCGTTCACTACCAAACAGCTTGAAAAGGATTTTGGCAATGCGGCTTACGCTACGATTCGTTCATTTGTGCTGAAGTTCACGGATTACGGTTTGCTCACGGCAACTCAAATGAAGAATAAGGTGTTCTACAGAATTGGCTAAAAACCACTTCTCTCTAAAATCGTCGGGCTTCGGCTCGGCGTTTTTTCTTGCTTGCTCCAATTAATTATTATATATAGTATATAATAATTAATTAACAAGAAGGTAGCGGGGAATTTGCCGATTTGAGTTATCGTAAAATGCCACGCATTTGCCACGGTATTGGGGTGAAAATGGCGTTTGCCACGCCAATGCCACACCAATAACGCGTTATAATAATGCTTAACAAGGGGTGAATATTTTTGCTGTAAAATCCCTGAAAAAGCAAGTAACCAAGCCATTTTTGGCTTGGTTACTAACCTGGTGGAAGAGGGTGGATTCGAACCACCGAAGTCGTTGACGTCAGATTTACAGTCTGATCCCTTTGGCCACTCGGGAACTCTTCCAAATATTGGAGCTGGTGAACGGACTTGAACCCCTGACCTGCTGATTACAAATCAGCTGCTCTACCAACTGAGCTACACCAGCGCATCTCCAATGCCTTAATACTATATCACAACATATGGGATTAGTCAATACTTTTTTGAAAAAGCGAATAAATTTTTACATTTTTTCTCGTTCTGCATATGATAATCTTGAGGTGATTACCATGTGCGGAATAGCAGGAATTTTAAGCGATTCAATTGATTTGCGTAATGAAAAAGAGTGTATTTTTAAAATCAGCCGCTCGTTGCGTATGCGCGGTCCCGATGCTAAAGGCGAGTACATTCTGCCAAATGCGGCGCTGATTCACAGGCGGCTTGCGGTAATTGATGTTGACCGCGGCGCGCAGCCTATGCACTTTGGCAAGTACACCATTGTGTACAACGGCGAACTCTACAACACAGACGAAGTGCGGCGCGAGCTTGAAGCGCTTGGCTATGAGTTTGAAACCGATTGCGACACAGAGGTTGTGCTTAAGGCGTTTCATATGTGGCGCGAGCGCAGCGCGGAAAAATTTAACGGCATTTTTGCCTACGGCGTGTACGACGAAAAAGAACGCGAGCTGTTTTTGTGCCGCGACAGAATCGGCGTAAAGCCGCTGTACTGGGCGCAGGTAGGGGACACGTTTGCGTTTTCGTCACGGATGGAGAGCCTGCTCTATGTCAAGGGCGTTGAGCCCGTCTGCTCGCGCGAAGGACTGTGCGAAATCTTTATGCTCGGCCCCGCAAAAACCATCGGCAAAACGGTATTCAAGCAGATACGCGAACTGCCGCCTGCGTCGTATATGTACTACAAGCGCGGCAGGGCGGAGGTGCGCCCGTACTGGCAGCTGACCGCGCAGCCGTTTGGCGACAGTGAAGTCGAAGCGCAGGAACATACGCACTATCTTGTGAGCGACGCAATCCGCCGCCAGCTTGTAAGCGACGTGCCGCTTTGCACATTCCTCAGCGGCGGACTCGACTCGTCTATAATATCCGAAGTCGCCGCCGACCACTACCGCGACAGCGGCAGGGAGCTGTCCACCTACTCGGTTGACTACGTTGATAACGACAGATACTTTGAGGCAAGCCGTTTTCAGCCGAACAAGGATTCGGATTACATCAACCTGATTTCTGACTACATCGGCAGCGAGCATCACAACGTTGTGCTTGACAACGCCGCGGTTGCGGAAGCGCTGATTGACGCCACGCTTGCACGTTCCTGCCCCGGTTTTACCGACGTTGATTCAAGCCTGCTGCTGTTTTGCAAAGAGGTCAAAAAGGACTATACAGTCTGCCTGTCGGGCGAGTGCGCGGACGAGATTTTCGGCGGTTATCCGTGGTACCACAGAAGCGAAATCCTGTTTGAAAACGCGTTCCCGTGGGCGCGCAGCACCGCCGCACGCCGCGGCATAATGCGCGACGGTTTTTTGCCCGAGGGCGAGGAATACGTCAGCCAGGCGTACAGCGACACGGTTAAAAACGTCAGCAAGCTCGCGGACGACACCGCGCTTGAAAAGCGTATGCGCGAGATGTTTGTGCTGAATATGAACTGGTTTATGCAGACTTTGCTTGTGCGCAAGGACGTGATGAGTATGGAGTCGTCACTCGAGGTGCGCGTGCCGTTTTGCGACTGGCGGATAGTTGAGTACGCGTACAATATGCCGTGGAACATCAAGGCTTACGACGGCAGGGAAAAGGGGATTCTGCGCAAAGCGTTTGAATACGAGCTGCCCGAAATCATCACATGGCGCAAAAAGAGCCCGTACCCCAAAACGTTCAACCCCGTGTACCTGCGCGAGGTCTGCAAAATGCTTGACGGCGTGCTTGACGACAAATCCTCATCGCTGTTTGATATGGTTGACGCGGATAAAATCCGCACGCTTATGCGCGAGCCCGAGTCGATGACAGAACCGTGGTACGGTCAACTTATGCGCACGCCGCAGGTGCTGGCGTATGTGCTGCAAATTTATGTGTGGATGCGCAAGTATAATGTTGAGTTTGAGTACTGATTATGCTATAATAACTTTACGATGCGGAGCGATGTGGTCATCGCTCCCTACATAGCAATAAAAAAGGACAGGCTTATGACAAACGAAGAATATATTAAAGCAATAGAGATGCGCCGCTCGCGCAGGGCATACGCGTCAAAGCCGCTCGACGCGGACACGATGAACGTGGTTAAGGAAATGGTCGACGCGGTTAACAAAACGGCAGGGCTGCACTTCATTTTTGTGGAGGACGCCACGCCGTATTTCAGGATTTTTCAGGGCAAGTTTTCGATGATTATCGTCTGCGGCAGCGACAACCAGAAGTCGCTTGAGGATGCCGGCTACTACGGCGAAAGTATTGTGCTGCAGTGCGTGTATCACGGGCTTGGCACCTGTTGGGTTTCCGGCACTTATAACGAAAATAAGGTGTACGAAACTATCACCATTCCGCGAAACGAGCGCATTTACGCCGTTATCACCATCGGCAGACCGAAAAGCAGCCTCAACGTGGTGGAAAAAACTATGTACAACGCCACCCACAAAAAGAACAAGCTGTATCCCGATATGTTCGACGTGCTTGACGACAAGCTGCCCGAGGCGTATATTTACGGGCTCAAGCTTGTGGAAAAAGCGCCGTCTGCCGTCAATCGCCGCCCTGTAAGATTCAGGTACGAAAACGGTGTGCTGTCCGCAAGCGTGGACGAGCCGTATTCGGACAAAAGCGTCGACTTCGGCATCGCAAAGTTGCACTTTATTCTCGGCTGCCGCGCAAAGGGCGTAAACGGCAAGTGGACTAAAGAAAATGTGTTTGAGGAAATCGAGCCAAGACGCATCAAGTTTGAAGCTAAAAAGGACGAATAACAGCAAAAAACTGAGTCACTTTTGTGACTCAGTCATTTTTTATATATCCGTTCAGTGCGGTTGACAGCCTGTTAAATATTTCGGCATAGTCGCGCTTTTCCTTTTGTATTGTGTTAATTATCATTGAAGAAAACGCGCCCGATAACAGCTCAATCAAAAACTCTGTTGATTTTGCCGTTGCAAACTGTTCGCCCCTTTTGTCGCAAAAATAAGTGAACAGACAGTCGGAAAAGCTTTTTGTAATCAGATTGTACACAAGTACAAATGAGGTTGAACTCAGCGATTTACACATAAGCGTATCGTACTTTTCAAAAAACTTTACATACTCTTCGGCATAGACTGTCCAGTTCTCAGTTTCATGTGCCGAGTAAATCTTTTTTGTCTCAAGTTCAAATGCATAGCATAACATTTGGTCGATGTCGTCAAAGTGATAATAAAAGGTTTGCCTGCTGATGTCGCACATCTCAACCAAATCAGTTACGGTAATCTTGTCAAACTCTTCGCGCTCGATAAGAGTCAGAAAAGCAGCAACGATTGCGTCCTTAGTTTTGGAAGACATAACGGTTCTCCTATCACAGATTTAGTTTTTTGTAAAAAAAAGTATACCACATTGTTAATAAAAAATCAAGTAGAAAAAATCCGCGCTGCAAAAAGCAGAGGACGGTCACATAACCGTCCCCTTAATACCATATTATATTAATATCCGCGTTCGTTTGAACGTTCGCCGTCGATATACAGCACACCCGGCACAGGCGCTTTGCCCGTTTTTGCAAGTATCAGTTCCTCGCAGGTAACAAGCTGGTAGCCCTCTTTGATGAGCTTGGGCACTACTATGGAAACTGCAACCGCCGTTTCGTCATAGATTTCGTGCATAAGAATTATGTCGCCGTCGTCAACGTGCTTCATAATATATTTAGCCAGCTTTTTGCCGTCTGCAACAACCTCTTTGCGTGTTTTGTCATTCGAGCGCGGGATGTCCCAGTCCTCTGTGTCCATTGACCAGTAGTACATCGCCATCTTCTCTTTTTTGCACTCGTCGGCAATGCGTTTGTTTGTAAAGCCTCCCGGCGGACGGAACGCCGTAGGACGCTTGCCGCACGCCTTGTAGATAGCGTCAGAGCATTTTTTGATGTCGCTCTTTTTCATCTGCTTGCCGTAGCGTGTGTGTGTCATTGTATGGTTGCCGAGCTCGCAGCCAAGCTTAACCTTGCGCTTAAGGTTGTCGGGCATATCCTTTGCGTTTTTACCTACCATAAAGAAGGTTGCACGCGCGTTATGCTTTTCAAGCACGTCAAGGATTTTATCCGATGATTGGTTATAGCCCGGTCCGTCGTCAAAGGTGAGCGCGACCATCTTTTTCTTTTTATCAACATTGTCGGGCAGAGTCGGTTCTTTTTCGGTTGTGACGGAGGAATCATCACTCCACTCGCCGTAAACCTTTTTGTCGCCGTCTTTAACGAAGGTGCGCACGCGCACGCTGTACTGCGTTGCAGCGGCAAGCCCTTCAATCACCTTCACGGTGTTTTGCGCGCCGTCAATGTCAACAGTTTTATCGCTGTTGCTTTTGCCCTTGCCGTAAGATAGCTGGTAGCCGTCAGCCGATTTGTTTTCTTTCCATATAACGGTGACGGTAGAGTAATCGTCAGCCGTGATTTTGGTAATTTTACCGCCCTCGGGAACAGTGCAGGTTTTAATTTCGGTGTGGTTTGAGCTTTCAATAACCTTGCCGAAATTCTTTTTTACAGCGTTTACATAAATGCTGTAATGCGTTGCCTGTTTGAGGTTCGGGATTTTAATTTTTGTATTTTCCGTTTCCGCAGAAATGTAGTCCTCACCGTCGGCAGCGTAGTACACGCGGTACATCTTCGCCTTTTTGACGGTATCCCACTTTACGGTGATTGTGTTGTCAGTTGTTTCGGTTACACTGGTAGATACAACATCGTCAATTGTATTAAAACTTTCGCTTGATGTGACTATGAACGCAAGAATAGCCGCTGCAACTGCAGCACAAAGTACCATGATAACTGCTTTTTTCAACCTCGCAGTCCTCCTCATATACTCACTATTAGATTCTATTAGTTAACCTTGTAAAAAATGCGTTATAAAATAATATCACAAAAATCTGCCGTTTAGCGAAAATTGTTTTTATGTACAGCCGCGCCCTCAACCCCACCGGAAGGCGCGGCGGTATAAGTAATGTTATTCGCTTTTAGTCACGGCGCGGTTTGCGGTGATGATTGTCGCGGCGCGGCTTGCGCGGTGCGTCGTCAATCTCATTTTCCGGCTTAAGACCTTCAATCTCAATCAGCGCGTCGCGTCTTGAAAGGTCAATCTTGCCCTCGTCTGTGATGCCGATGCACTTAACCATAATTGAGTCTCCGATGTTAACAACGTCCTCAACCTTTTCCGTTCTCTTAATGTCAAGTCTTGAGATGTGAACAAGTCCCTCAACGCCGGGTGCAATCTTTGCAAATGCGCCAAAGCCCATAAGGCGTGTGACCTCGCCGTTGTAGAACGCGCCAACCTCAGGTCCGTTAACAATAAGACCGATTACGTCAGCCGCAGCGTTGCACTTGTCAAGGTCTGTGCCGCAAACGGTGATTCTGCCGTCGTCCTCTGTGATGATTTCAACCTCAAATGTGGACTGCAGTTCCTTAACTACGCTGCCGCCCTTACCGATAACTGCGCCGATTTTGTCGGGGTCGATGTTAAAGGTAACCATCTTCGGAACATACTTGGAAAGCTCTGCTCTCGGCTCGCTGATAACGGGCAGCATAATTTCGTCAAGGATGTAGTTTCTTGCTTTGTGAGTTTTAGCAAACGCCTCTTTGATGATTTCAGGTGTAAGGCCGTGCACCTTAAGGTCCATCTGGATTGCAGTAATGCCGTCCTTTGTACCTGCAACCTTAAAGTCCATATCGCCGTAAAAGTCCTCAAGTCCCTGAATATCAACCATAGTCATAAAGTCGCCGTAAACGCCTTCGTCGCCGGTGATAAGACCGCAGGAAATACCTGCAACAGGTGCTTTAATCGGAACGCCTGCAGCCATAAGCGCAAGTGTTGAACCGCAGATTGAGCCCTGTGAGGTAGAGCCGTTTGAGGAAAGAACTTCCGATACTACGCGGATTGCGTACGGGAAATCGTCAATGCTCGGGATAACTGGCAGCAGCGCCTTTTCAGCAAGCGCGCCGTGACCGATTTCACGTCTGCCGGGACCTCTTGAAGGTCTTGTTTCGCCAACGGAGTATGACGGGAAGTTGTAGTGGTGGATATATCTCTTTTCAGTCTGCTCGTCAAGACCGTCAAGCCTCTGAGCGTCTGAAAGTGTGCCGAGTGTCGCGATGGAAAGCACCTGAGTCTGACCTCTGGTGAACAGACCTGAGCCGTGTGTTCTTGCAAGCAGGTCAACCTCTGCGTTAAGCGGACGGATATCGTCGATGCCTCTGCCGTCAACACGCTTGTGCTCGTCCTTGAGCCATGCGCGTACAACGTGCTTCTGAACAAGGTACATAATCTCGTCAATTTTTTCCGTGTTATCCTCAAAACGCTCGTCAAACTTCTCGTGAACTGCCTCGTAAATCGGAAGCAGCGCAGCGTCGCGAACAGTCTTGTCGTCTGTGTCAAGAGCCTTCTTAACATCTTCAATGCAGAAGTCCTCGATCTCTGCCATAATCTCCGGATCCGGGTCTGATGACTCGTATTCAAACTTCTCTTTGCCGACCTCGTCAACAATGCCCTGGATGAACTTAACAAGCTTCTTGTTTTCCTCATGACCAGCCATGATAGCGTTGAACATTGTGTCGTCGTCAATCTCGTTTGCGCCTGCTTCAATCATAGCAACAAGGTCTGCAGTTGAAGCAACCGTAAGCACAAGGTCGGAAACCTCGCGCTGCTCAAGAGTCGGGTTGATAACGATTTCGCCGTCAACAAGACCAACGTTAACGCCTGCAATCGGGCCGTCCCACGGAATGTCGGAAATAGCGATTGCAGCGGATACGCCGATCATTGCAGTGATTTCGGGCGAGCAGTCGGGGTCAACCGACATAACTGTTGCAACTACAGAGCAGTCGTTGCGCAGATCTTTCGGGAACAGCGGGCGAATCGGGCGGTCGATGCAACGTGATGTAAGGATTGCCTTTTCGCTCGGTCTTGCCTCACGTCTCTGGAATGAGCCCGGGATTTTGCCTACTGAATAAAGCTTCTCTTCATAGTCAACGCTGAGCGGGAAGAAGTCAACGCCTTCTCTCGGCTTAGCGGATGCGGTTACGTTACAAAGAACCTCTGTTTCGCCGTAACGTGCCATAATGGATGCGTTTGCAAGGCCAGCCATCTTACCTGTTTCAAGTGTGAGCTTTCTGCCTGCAAGTTCTGTTTCCCATACTTTAAAATTCTTGAAAAACATGATTTTACCTCTCTTTCGTTTAAAACTTCGGAGGATTTTCGGGGGAATAATAGTAATAAATTCAACCTGTAAAAATTGAGAATTGATAGTTGAGAATTGAGAATTATGGATACTCGTTTCACTCGAACAATTATAATATGGGTGAGGGCAACGCCCTCCTGAAATTCTCCATTCTCCATTCTACATTTTCAATTCTTATAGCCTCAATTTATTACTACTACTTAATTTCCGCCCAAAATCTTCCTTTACAAAAATTATTTAGCAGACGATACCGAAGTACCGTCTGCCTGTTTTTGATTATTCTTCAGCCTCTGCTTCTTCTGCCTTAACTTCGATTTCAGCGTCAGCCATGTTGCGCTCGATAGTGTTACGGATACCGAGCTTTGCGATAAGGTCACGATATTCCTGTACATCGTTTTTGTAGATGTAAGCAAGCAGGTTTCTTCTGTGACCAACCATCTTCAAAAGACCGCGGCGTGAGTGATGGTCCTTCTTGTGAACCTTAAGGTGCTCGGTCAGTTCGTTAATTCTTGCAGTAAGAACAGCAACCTGAACCTGTGCAGAGCCTGTGTCACCCTCGTGAATAGCGTATTCCTTGATGATAGCTTGCTTTTCTGCCTGTGTCATAAAGCCAATTCCACCTTTCGTAATATTTGCCATTGCGAACAACACAGAAACGGGAAGGTGAACCCCGAAACCGAGTAATTCGTTTACAGCGTGATGTATTATAGCATATTACTTTTTATTTGTAAAGAACTTTTTTAATTTATTTTATTTGACTTTAAACGCCCGCGTATTGTATAATAAATGTGCAGACTAAAACTTAGCCGAGCGGTACAAATCCAAACCTGCTCAAAAAACTGCATTTTCCGCACTGTCGCATATTTTTCTCCTTGAAATACGCCAGTATTCCTGCGTCAAAAAAATGCGCGACCGTACGAAAACTTCAGCCTTTTGAGTGCGAAGCAGTTTAAAAAGAGCAGATTTGTGATAGAGCAAGGCAAAAAGCGCAGTAATACTTTCGTATTGCGAGCATTTTTAACGCAGATATAGTGCAAATCTGCCATTTTAAGCCACGGTTCGGATTTGCACCGCTCGGCTATAAGGAGAGATGAGTATGAAAAAACTAATTTCAATCACGCTTGCGCTCGTAATGTGCGTGTGCAGTATGAGCTTTTGCATCAGCGCAAACGCAGCGCAGGCAAAAACAGTGGCAATAACGCTTAAGGGTACTATGTACGGCGGAATTGTTGACGCTGCCGTAAACAGCGTAAACGAATCGCGCGAGTATTACGGACTCCAGACGCTCACCGTGGATAAAAACCTCACCGCTATTGCGGAAAAAAGAGCGGCGGAAATTATGCTTTATGCAGACACAACAAACGATTCCAGACCCGACGGCAGCGATATTACATCGCTTATCAGCGACTACGGCGTTTATTCGGACACAATTTTCGGCACTATGTACGACACGGATTCCTCGTCGCTCGAGTACAAAATCAGCGATTTTAAGTATAACTACAACTCGCTGCAGAGCATCGGCGTGGGCGTTTTCGGCTACAAAGGCTCGTATGCATATTACGTTGTTGTTTCAACAAAAGCACCCACAGCAAAGGCAACCTGCACCACAAGAAGCCAGAGCTATACAGTAAACGTTGCAACGTCCAAGTTCACGAAAAAGTACATTGAGTACACGGCTAAAAACGGCGGCAGATACTCTGCGCTTTCCACAAAGTTCTATGCAGGCGGCGTTTACAGCGATTACACCACAATCCCTAACGCACAGTTGGCTTACGCAAGCTCAAACAGCAAGGTGTTTAAGATTAAGGGCTATAACGGCTATGCAAAGAAGAACGGCAAGTTCACCGTAACCTCAAAGCTCAAGGACGGCACCGTAATCTGCAAGGATTCGCGCAACTACACGGGCTACAACACGGTTAAGCCTGTTATCAAAAGCATTTCCACACCTAAAAAGGGCAAGCTTAAAATCACTTGGACCACAAACATCACCGATGTTGAAGGCTACCAGATTCAGTATTCCACAAACAAGCAGTTCAAAAAAGGCAACAAAACCGTTATCGTAAAGGGCAAAAAGTCGTCTGCAAAAACTATCGCAAAGCTTAAATCAAAAAAGATTTACTACGTGCGTATCCGCGGCTTTATCAACCAGGGCAACGGCGAAAAGGCTTATACCAACTGGTCAAAAGCAAAAAATATTAAAGTAAAATAATAACTCAAAATCCATTGTTTTACACACTATGTGGGGGATGGCTTGCGCGCCATCCCTCAATATAATGGACAAAAGCGAATCAAGCCCTTCAACCGCGCCCTGCGCGCCGCCGCAAGCCTGCCAAAAAGTGCTTGACAAACTTATATTTTATGCTATAATTTATAAGCCGCATATTATAGGGTGGCAAGTAACACACGCCGTGTGTTCTCCTATTGTAGCGAGTCTTATGAAAGGGAACAATTTACTATGTACGCAGTTATTGAAACAGGCGGCAAGCAGTACAAAGTTGCTCAGGGCGACGTGCTCTACATCGAAAAGCTTGGTGTAGAAGCAGACGCAGAGGTTACTTTTGACAAGGTTCTTGCAGTAAGCGATGAACTTGGTTTTAAGTTCGGCAACGATGTTGCAAAGGCTTCCGTTACAGCAAAGGTTCTCAAAAACGGCAAGGGCAAGAAGATCACCGTTTTCACCTATAAGCCGAAGAAGAACGAAAAGCGCAAGATGGGTCACCGTCAGCCTTACACAAAGGTTGAGATCACCGCAATTAACGCATAATGATTATTATCAGTTTTATCAAAAGCGGCGATGCGATTACGGGCTTTGAGTGCAAAGGTCACTCAATGTCAGCCCCGAGCGGTCAGGATATTGTCTGCGCGGCAGTGTCAAGCGCCTGCCTTATGGCGGCAAACACGGTTACGGAGGTAATCGGTCTTGACGCAGACGCAGCGGCAACGGACGGCTACTTAAGGCTAAACATAAAATCGTCACCGCAACCGGCACAGGATATATTAAACGGGCTTCACCTGCACCTTGCAGAGCTTGAAGCGCAGTATCCTGAAAATATTAAAGTGAAATTTACGGAGGAATAACTATGCTTAAACTTGACATACAACTTTTTGCTCATAAAAAAGGTATGGGTTCCACCAAAAACGGCAGAGATTCCGAATCCAAAAGACTCGGCGCTAAGAGAGCAGACGGTCAGTTCGTTCTCGCAGGCAACATTCTCTATCGCCAGAGAGGAACACACATCCATCCCGGTAACAACGTAGGTATCGGCAGAGATGACACACTCTTTGCTCTTATCGACGGCACCGTTAGATTTGAGAAGATGGGCAAAGGCAGAAAGAAAGTTTCTGTTTACCCTGTAGAGCAGTAATAAACAAGCCCCGATGCTTAGCATCGGGGTTTTTTATGTCAATAAATGTCCACAAAAAATCCCCGATTGGGGCGCCCGACATAAATAGTGTGTTAATAAATACGGCTCCCCTGTGTAAGGGGAGCTGTCGCATTTATGCGACTGAGGGGTTGTCACAATCCCTCCGCTTCGCATTTGCTCAGCACCTCCCTTTACACAAGGGAGGCTTTTTCTTTTTTGGGATTTGGCAGTACAAAACCTATGCTCGCTGTAGTATGTTACATATTTCTTGACTATCAAATAAATAAATGATAGAATAATTATTGCGACACAAGTTAATATGGCAATTTGTATAAGTCTGCATTTTTATTTTGGTAAAAATGCAAGCTCTTTTTCGCATTCTTATATGAATTGTCGAAACTTGTGTCGCAGCAATCGAGCTATGCGTTTTTCGTGCGTAGCTTATTGCTACGCATTTTTTTATTTAATGAAAGGAAGCAAATTCTATGAAAAGATTTTTAAGTGTGTTTTTATCAATTATTATGCTGTTTAGCATAACTGTGGGTATGGACATTTCCGCATTTGCTGATGAGTTAACAACAGGCAAATGCGGTGATAATGTTACATACACCTTTGATTCAACTACAGGAAAACTGGTGATTAGCGGTACGGGGAGGATGTATGATTATAAAGATCCTGTTTATTATAGTAATCATTCTCCATTTTATGATATAGAGGGAATAGATGAAATCATAATAGAAGACGGTATATCATACATTGGTAAATATGCATTTTCTTATTGCGAGGCTAATAACATTGTAGTTCCCGAAAGTGTAGTAGATGTTGGCGAATATGTCTTTTCTAATAGTTATGTAAAAAAAGTAACGATAGAAAATGGTCTTTCTTATATTGGCGAGTATATGTTTTATGAATGTAAGGAATTAAAATCTTTAATATTACCCGACAGCATTGAATCAATAGGCTCTAGAGCATTTTGTGGTTCAAGCATAAAATTAATTAGCATTCCAGCAGGAATAAAAAGCATTGCTTCATATGCGTTTTGCCATTCAAATTATCGCAATTCAAATTTAGAAGATGTTTTTTTTAAAGGAACTAAAGAAGATTGGAATAAAGTGAGTATTGGTGATGAAAATGGGAAACTTACCTCCGCCACCTTCCATTATGAAACTGCTAATGAAGAAATCATTTATAGTGGCAATGACAAGATTAATGTTGCAAATGTAATTGACGGCAAAATGTTCCGCAAACACTTTGATTCTGTAAATTCTACCGTTTACAACCCAAAACTTGCATATATGCTCGCGGGGCTGTCAAGAGCTGCATACAGTAAGGACAATATAAAAAAGAGCCTTTTGGCACTTGGCTTTGGAGATTATGTAATTAAGGAGTATGGTAAGGACAAGTTCAACGCAGGTTATAGTATTGGCAAACAAAAGTTAAGTGACGGCTCAACGCTTGTATTGATAACAGTTCGCGGTTCGTCAAATACAGGCAATTGGATTTCTGATATTAACTGTATTACCACAAACGGAACAAGCGGAAATCATGTAGGATTTGACACTTCTGCTAATAATGTTTATAACAACTTAAAGAGTTTTATGGGTGACGAAATCCCAACATCGAACGTAAAATATGTTATTACAGGACATAGTTTGGGAGCCGCAACAGCTAACCTTTTATCAATGAAGTTGTCAAATGCCGGAGTTCCAAAATCTAAAGTATATAATTATAATTTTGCTTGTCCCGATGTTGCACGAGGTAACGATCTCTATTGGAATCCAAATGGTATTCACGACAATATGTTCAACATAGGTTATTGTAAAGACTATGTTAGTTTGCTTCCCGGCGTTACTTTGAACTTAGGTAATGCAAACACTTGGGGAAAGTACGGTAGAAGTTATTGGTTTTCAAAGGATTGGTCTAAGTCGTCAGAGATTGATATAGACTTGTCGTTTAAGGCACATGATGCAAAGAATTATGTTGATTATTTGGAAAAGCTTAATGTGTTGTCAAAGTTTAAAAATTGGAGTGAAATGACTGCTGCAAGAGCAAAGTCAAAAGTAAAATCTATTATTCATTGTTTCCATTGCCCTGTAGATGTTGACGTATATGATAGCAATGGCAAACTCGTTGCAAGTGTTAAAAACAATGAGGTAGTGTACCAAAATTCTGAAAACGGCGAAGTTCTTGTATTCGTTGAAGGAGACGAAAAATATGTAAGCGTACCCGAGAACAAAAAATACGATATTCGATTGACTGGTACTGATAACGGTAAAATGACCTACAATGTTGTAAAGACTGATTTAACTACTCAGGAGGTAGAAGACGAAAAAACATTTTCTAATGTTTCATTAACTGAAGGAAAAGAAATGCAGACTTCGTCAATAGCTAACAGTGATGTTGACCTTTATGTTGTTGACAATAACCATAATGTTGTTGCAGTTGTAAAAGAAAACGGTAGCGAAACTCCAATTGTATCTATAACGAAAGCGGCTGTAAGCGGAATAAAAACAAAAGTTTATTGCGGAAAGAATATAACGCAAGCCTTAACCGTTAAAGTCAACGGAAAAGCTCTTAAAAACGGAACAGATTTTACAATTTCTTATACAAACAATAAGAATGTGGGTAAAGCAACCTTAACGATTACCGGCAAGGGCGTATACAAAGGCACGATTACAAAGACCTTTAAGATTATACCAAAAGGTACTACTGTATTAAAGGTAACTATCCCGAAGAAAAAGCAGCTTAAGGTTACTTGGAAAAAACAGGTAACGCAGACAACGGGTTATCAGATACAGTACTCCACCGACAAGAACTTCAAAAAAGGAAACAAGACGGTGACTGTATCGAAAAACAAGACCACGAGCACGACAATCAAAAAACTCAAAAGCAAGAAAAAGTACTATGTAAGAATCCGCACCTACAAAACGGTAGGTAAGAGCAAGTACTATTCTTCTTGGGGCAAATCAAAAGCAATTACAATAAAATAGCATTAAAACGAGCACGACGATTTGCCGTGCTCGTTTTTTATAACACCTTATTTATGTCGGATGCCGCATTGGGGATTTTTTTAATTCAATCTATTCAGCCGTAATTCTGTAAACGTCCCAATTGTCAGAGTCAGCCTGCTTAGCGGCAACAATAATACCCTCTGTGGTTTCGTTGTTGTCCTCGTAAGAGGTGTAACCTTCAAGCAGAACGTTGCCTGAAAATGCGTCAATAAGCTTCTTATTGCCGTTGTCGTCAGAGCTTGTCTGCACTGCGCACTCTGCAACGGAAGATGTGCCGTCGATTGTAAAGTCTTTGTCCTTATAGGAGAAGTACATATACTTATCGTCGGTGTGCTTGTATGGCAAAAAGCTCATGCTGATGCTCTCGTCGTTCTTTGTCTGCGTGCAAAGAATTGCGCCGGTTGCGTCGATAAGGTACTCGTTTTCGTCGTTATCGGTAATGCGGTAAACCTGACCGAACTGGTCAATGTTTACGTACTTAACGCTCTTGTCAAACAGCGAATTGCCGTCAAAGTCGTAAAGCTTTTCGTTCGAGTAAATAATGTCGCCCGTTACGTTAACGGAATCCTTGAAATCCTTGGAAACAACCTTGCCGTCGTAATCCATTACAGAGTAAGTGCCGTCGTCCGTGCCGTTGTATTTGTAGGTGGTGTAGCAGTCGCCCGTGCTGTCGTACGAGATGGACTCGTAATCGTCAAGCGAATAGCTGAACAGCTTTTTGTAGTTGTTGTCGTAAACGGTTGCGTCCTTTTCGCCGTCAACGCGGTAGGTGCCGTTTTCAAATATTGTTGCGTCCTCGGGCAGCGCCTTGCCGTCTGCGTCAATTTCAACTCTGTTGTCGTTGTCGTCGTAGTAGGAAATAAACTGACCGTAGCAGCTTACGGAATACGCCTTTGTACCTGTTGCGCCCTCAACAAATCTCTTGTTCTTAACATCGTAAATCGACCACTTGCCCACAAACAGCAAATCCTCTTCGTCAGGCTCAAAGGAAATAAAGGAATCGGTGATGTACATCAGCGCACTGTCCTTATCCGTTGTAAAGTCGGTAGCCTCGTAAACCTGAATATACTGCTCGTTAAGGCTCTTAAAGTTAAAGTATTTTGCCTCAAGCAGCGCGTTGCCCTGCGCGTCATAAAGTCCTGCGCGGTTGTAGGATGTTGCGTCATCCTTTGAAGTGGATGCGTTTGGCATAACGGTAAAGTAATCGCCGCAACTCTTAACATAATCGTATGTAGCGCCGCTGTTGAACTTGCCGTCAAACGATACAAAGCCGTACTTCTTGTTGTCGTTATCATTCTTGCTGTAAATAATACCGCCGTCGCAAACGTCAAGGTAAAAATCATCGTGCGCAAAAGAGCCAATCTTTTCCGCGCTGAGCTTTGTAGGAATACCCTTAAGCTTGTTTTTGTCCTTGTCGTCCTTGTCCTTGCCCGTGTTTGTGCTGTTGCCGCCGGATACCTTGTCCTTAAAGAATACGGAAGCAATCAGCTGTGTAAGTGCGTCCTCGCCCTCTTTGATTTTTGCACAGCCGCTTAAAGCCGTCACAAGCATCACAACACAAAGCAGTAAAGCAAATAATTTACGCGTTTTCATACTAACCTCTCCTTAAAATTAATATAACATAATTATATTAACACAAACAGCCCGTATCTGTCAATAAACAGCTATCACTGTCCACTGCCTACTGTCCACCGTCCACCGTCCCCTGTCCACTAAAAAAGAGGTCACCCGAGTGACCTCTTTAATCAGTTACTTTATTTCTTTTACCTTTTCAAACGTATCAACAACGTCCTTGTCAGGTGCAGGTGTGATGAGCGAAACAACGATGTTTACCACAAGACCGATGATGAACGCCGGAAGCAGCTCGTAAATTGCGAACGCGCCGCCGAGCTTTGCAATACCGAACTTCCATGCAAAAATCATAACACCGCCTGCAAGCATACCTGCAATTGCGCCGTACTTGTTGCTGCGCTTCCAGAACAGCGACAGCAGCATAACGGGACCGAACGCAGCGCCGAAGCCTGCCCATGCAAACGATACGATTTTGAATACGGACGAATCCTTGTTCCACGCGATAACCACGCCTATAATCGAAATGGCGATAAGCGTTACACGCGCAACAACCATCTGCGAGGTTTCGCTGAGCTTAACCTTGAACAGACCGCCGATGATGTTCTCACTCGCCGATGAAGAAGCAGCGAGAAGCTGGCTGTCCGCCGTTGACATTGTACTTGCAAGGATACCTGCAAGGATAACGCCTGCGATAAGTGCCGGCAGAATACCGTGGCTTGCAAGCAGGTTAGCAATCTGCACAATAATAGTTTCGCTGTCCTCAAGTGCCCCAAGGCTGTTTGCCTTAACCATGCCAAGACCTACGATGCCGATAAGCACTGCAACCGCCATTGAGATAACAACCCAGACTGTAGCAACACGGCGCGAAAGCTTGATTTTGTCAGGATTTTCAATCGCCATAAAGCGCAGCAGGATGTGCGGCATACCGAAGTAGCCAAGACCCCACGCCATTGTCGAAAAGATTGTCAGCGCGCTGTGGTCAACCGCCTTGCCTGTTTCGGGGTCGTATGTGTTGAACATACCGAGGTAGCCGGGAAGCGCCTTTGAATTTTCAATAACCGCGCCCATGCCGCCTGCTTTTGAAACGCCGTAGCCAAGCACGATTACAAGCGCAATGCTCATAATGATTGACTGAATAAAGTCGGTTGTGGAAGCAGCGTTAAAGCCGCCGAGTGAGGTGTAGCCCACGATGATAATTGCCGAAATTACCATTGCAACGTGGTAGTCTACGCCGAACAGTGTGCCGAACAGCTTGCCGCAAGCAGCGAAGCCCGAAGCCGTGTAAGGCACGAAGAACACGATAATAACTACAGCTGCGAGCGCCATAAGAACATTCTTTTCGTCCTTATACCTGCGCGAAAAGTAGTCAGGTACCGTGATTGCGCCGATGTTTGCCGAATAGTGGCGCAGCTTTTTAGCGACGATAAGCCAGTTGAAGTATGTGCCCACAGCAAGACCGATTGCAGTCCAGCCTGCGTCCGCAACACCTGTGAGGTATGCAACGCCCGGCAAGCCCATAAGCAGCCAGCTCGACATATCCGAAGCCTCTGCGCTCATTGCAGTAACGAGCGGTCCGAGCTTACGTCCGCCGAGGTAGAAATCGCCGACATTCTTTGTCCTCTTTGAGTAGATAACACCGATTATGACAACGACTGCAAGGTAAACTACAATCGAAATCATAATGCCGATTTGTGCCTGTGACATAAGAATCCTCCTCTAATTTAATAATATAGTGCGTCTATCATACCACAAGTGAGTAATTTATGCAATGTTTTTTTGTGGTACAAGGATGTACAAGCATAAAAATGGTATTTTTCTAAAAAACATTTTATATAGGAAAATACTAAAAAAGTCATTGTACCTGCTTGTACCATATAAAGCCTTCCCCTTGAGGGGAAGGTGCTGAGCGTAAGCGAAGCGGATGAGGTGCAGCAACGAAGTTGCGTTAAAAAACTTCCACCTCATCAGTCAGCCTAACGGCTGCCAGCTTCCCCTCAAGGGGAAGCCATAAAATTAAAAAGGCGGATTACTCCGCCTTTTTTTCGTGATACGCCTGTTCCGTGTTAACGTTCCAGATTGCCGTTTTGTCTGTTTTGCCGCTCTCAATTGCCTCAACCGCCTCAAACGCGGTAGCCATAGAGTGGTCCATATTGTTGTAGCGGTGCTGACCGTTCCTGCCTATGCAGTACAGGTTGTCAAAGGTGTTCAGGTAGTCAACAACCTTGTCCATCTCGTCGTAGGTGTCAAAGTAAGCGGGGTACGCCTTCTTAACCTTTTCGCGGTGATGGTCAAGCACGTTCGCCTTCGATTCAATCACGCCCATTGTAACAAGCTCGTCAACCGCCTGCTCAAAGCACGCCTCATCGCTCATATTCCAGAACCCGTCGCCCTCGTTGCAAAAGTACTCAAGACCAATCCATACTGTGTTTTCTGGGTCCTTAACAAGGTACGGCGACCAGTTGTTGAACACCTGAATCCTGCCGAGCTTCACGCCCGTGTCCTGCACGTAAATCCAGCAGTCGGGCACGATGTTACCAAGCGTTTTAATATCGGTTTCGTTCTTTACCTTGAGCCTGTCAACAAGCAGACCTACCGTCACAAAATCGCGGTAGGGAAGTCCGCCGGCAATGCGCTGAATATCATCAGGCACGTCAAAATCCATAGCCTCAACAAGGTCCTTAACCGGCATTGTGGACATAATTATGTCCGCTTCTTCGGTGATTTTTTCGCCGTCCTTTTCGTATGTAACAGCCGTCAGCGCGCCGTCGCCGCCGCTGATACCAACGGCTTTCGCGTTCATAATAATTTCCGCGCCGCCGCTCTTAACGTCGTTCGCAACCTTTTCCCAAAGCTGACCGGGGCCGTATTTCGGGTAGTTAAACTCTTCAATCAGCGAGGTTTCGTCGGACTTTTTGTCCTTGCCGAGCACCTTTGCCATCGCGTTTTTCACAACCTCGGTTACGGAAATGCCCTTAACGCGCTGCCTGCCCCAGCTCGGGTCAATCTGGCTCGGGTGCCTGCCCCACAGTTTTTCGGTATAACCCTCAAAAAACAGCGAATACAGCTCTCTGCCGAAGTGGTTGATGTACAAATCCTCAAGGCTTTTTTCCTCGCGCTTGTGAACAAGCGAGCCTGCGTAGGTGAAGCCCGATTTTACCGTGCGCACAAAGCCCATATTGATGAAGGTCTGCGGCTTGAGCGAAATCGGGTAGTCAAAAAACTTGCCCAAAAAGTATATGCGCGAAAGGCGGTTTCTCACAAGAAAAACCTCGTCCTCTTTTTCGGGGTCGGGGCCGCCGGGGGAAAGATTTTTCTCCCTGCCGAGCCTTTTGTCGTCAAACGACGGCTCGCCCTGCACGGGCAGCTTGTCGCGCCACCACTGCATAACGCGCTCATCTTTGGAGAAAAAGCGGTGGCCGCCAATGTCCATGCGGTGACCGTTGTACTTAACGGTTTTTGAAATGCCGCCTATGTCGCCGTTCTCCTCAAGAATCGTAATGTCGTATTCGTTTTTGCCGCTTTTAAGCAGGGTATCCGCCGCGGTAAGTCCCGCAGGTCCTGCACCGATAATAATTACTTTTTTCATAACATTATAATAATAACACAACAAGTTGCGTATTTCAATATTAAAGTAGGGTGCTGACTGTATAAATATGAATGATGAGTTATGAATGATGAGTAGTTTTAAGTGTTAAGTGTTAAGTGTTAAGCCTTATGGTGGGCTTTGCCCACACCCATTTTATTGCAGGTCGTCGGGGACGCCGACCCCTACAATTGTAGGGAGCGGCCACTGGACGCTCCGCATTATTGTTGCCCGAGCGCAGATAGTAACCACAATTCATCATTTATAATTCAACTAAAAAACCGCCTCGGTTGAGGCGGTCAATTTTAATATTTAACAGGTGTAGAGTTCAGGTACTTGTTAACCATCAGCGCTACTTTAAATACGATAGCGTCGTCAAATTCGCGCAGGTCAAGACCGGTGAGCTTCTTAATCTTCTCAAGTCTGTAAACAAGCGTGTTACGGTGAACAAACAGCTTGCGCGAGGTTTCGCTGACGTTGAGGTTGTTTTCAAAGAACTTCTGGATGGTGAACAGTGTTTCCTGGTCGAGAGAATCAATCGAGCCTTTCTTGAAAACTTCCTTTAGGAACATATCGCACAGCGTGGTCGGCAGCTGATAAATCAGCCTTGCAATACCAAGGTTTTCGTAGCTGATGATTGTGCGCTCTGTGTCAAACACCTTGCCAACCTCAAGCGCAACCTGTGCTTCCTTAAACGAAGCGGCGAGTTCCTTGATACCCGTCACGCAAGAGCCGATACCCACAACCGCGCTGCAGTAAAATTCTGTTGAAAGTGTGTCGCAAATCGACTGCGCAAGCTTTTCAAGGTCCTTGCTCTCAACATTCGGGCGGACTTCCTTAATCAGCGCAATGTCGTGCTCGTTGATGTTAATAATGTAGTCCTTCGACTTGTCGGGGAAGAAGTTCTGCAGCACGTCGAATACGGAAATATCCGTGTTGTTTGTAACCCTGATGAGGAAAACAACCCTCGACGCGTCGTTGTTAAAGTGCAGCTCCCTCGACTTAATGTAAATATCGCCGGGAAGAATGTTATCAAGAATTACGTTCTTAACAAAGTTGGAACGGTCAAACTTTTCGTCATTATTATTCTTAATCTGCTCAAGTGCGATAGCAATAATGCCCGCGTAATTTCTGCTGAGCTCGTCCGTGCCGTCAACAAAAACCGCGTATTCGGGATGAACGCTGTCGCCAAACGCCTTGTAGGTGCAGGAATCAACGCAAATCGGCTGGCCGCCAAACACGCCTGCGGCAATAACGCCCTTGCGAACCTCGCCTATAAGCGGCAGCTCGCTGCAGGAAATAATCGTTCCGCTTTCGTCAACAACGCCGATTACCCGTTCCGTTGTTTCGCGCATCTGATTAATAACGCCCTGGAATAATCTGTTAGGCATAACATACCTCCAATAGTAACATTTGCAATAAACTTGCACAAAAAAATATCAAACCAATTGTTAATATTATACAATCGATTTGATGTTTTTGCAACCTTTTTCACAAAAAAACTTTAAAAAAGTTGTAATATTTGCATAAAGTGTCTAATGAACACAATATGTTGTGTGGATTTATGCCCCGTAAAGATTATATAGTTTGACTATTTTTGACAGATTCGGTTTATTTCCGCACTGTCAAGGTATCTGCACTCGCCCTCGCCAAGATTTTCGTCAAGTTCAAGCGCGCCCATTTTTACCCTTTTAAGTTCCAGAACTTCGATTTTGTGCTTTTTGAACATCCGCTTAATCTGGTGGTAAATGCCCTGCGCAATCTCCACCTGCACCGTGCAGCCGTCAAGCGGAGTGAGCTTTGCAGGCAGCAGCTTTTCCTCACCAAGAGTCATACCTGCTTCAAAATCGCTTATTACTTCGTCTGTCACAGGCTTGTCCAAAACTGCAATGTACGTTTTTACAATGTGCTTTGTCGGCGCAAGTATGCGGTGCGCAAAGTCGCCGTCGTCGGTTATCAGCACAAAGCCCGTTGTGTCCTTGTCCAGCCGCCCTGCAGGGAACAATCCCTTGCGGCGCATATCCTCGGGCAGCAGGTCAAGCACCGTTTTGTCGCCCTTGCCGTCAGTCGCGCAGATAACGCCCTTTGGCTTGTTCATCATAATGTAAACGAACTTACGCGCGTCAAGCGTTCTGCCCTCTGCCGTAATGCTGTCGCCGTCGCCGCACTTGAAATCGGGTGATTTCTGCACCTCGCCGTTTACGCATACCGCGCCGCTTTTAATCATTGACTTTGCCTGCGAGCGCGTGATATTCAGTTTGTCGGATACAAATTTATCAAGTCGTGTCATTGGCAGTAAGTCCCGTTAAAAAGCCGTCCTTTGCCGACGGGTCGCACAAGTCGGCGGCAATCAGCTTGCCGTCGCAAACAATAAGGTTTGCAATAACCTTTTCGTTACCCTTGTAGTTGGTAATATTATATGTATATATAGTGGCGGCTTTGCCCTTGTAGGGCGTAAGGTCAAACCCGTTTTCCTTTTGCAGGGCGTTATAGTTTTCGTACACCTGATTAAAGGAGGAGGGGATGGTAATGTCCTTTTCCGCTGAAGAATTGAACTCCCAGCCGAGCGAGGCAAGGTACGCGCTGCGTTCCTTTTCCGTCGCGCAGCTCACCGCGTCTGCCGAAGTCTGCTGCGCCTTGCCGCCGTGCCCCGATACAAAGGTCAACAGTATAACCGCAACCCCAACCAGAGCCAGAAGTACACCAATAATAGTCCGCGGTCTTGCTTTGAACGTTATAACCTGCATAATATCACCTGAGTAATAGTATGCAAAAAGCAGGCAGTATATGCCTGCTTTATGTTAGCAGTTTATAGTTTCCGGACTCCTCCAGCCTGTCGGGTGCTGCGCACAGCATTATAATTGGGTGTGGGCGAAGCCCGCCCATTGCTGAAAACCGGATACTAAATCAACTGCTGAAGCAGTTGATTCGCAATCGGTCCTGCCGTCTGGCTGCCCGAGCCGCCGTTTTCCACTACCACCACAAAGGCGTACGGGTGGCTGTCGTCTGCCATAAAGCCCGTAAACCACGCAATGTTGTGGCTGTCGTTTGAGTCAATCTGCGCCGTGCCGCTCTTTGCGCACAGGTTAAGGTTCGGGTAGTTGCCGTCGCCGTACCAGCTTTCCACGTTGTAGCGCATCATGTTTTTCATCTTCGTGGCGGTGTCCGCGCTCATCAGTTCAACCTTGTTTGTGGGCAGAGTAATGTCAAGCGCCTTGCCCGCCTGGTTTGCAAAGTCGTCAATTATGTTAAACGATACAGCCTTGCCGCCGTTTGCGATAGCGCTGCTGATTCGCAGCATTGTAATCGGTGCAATTCGCGTGTCGCCCTGACCGATGCCTGTCCAGCCGAGCAGGTCGTCTGCCGCGCCGTCAACGTTAAAGTCGCCGCCAAAGCCCTCAATTTCACCACTGATTGTAATCTTTGAGCCAATGCCAAGTTCTTTAGCCGTAGCAGTCAGCTTTTCGCTGCCAAGCTCAATTGCAAGCTGTGCAAAAACAGAGTTGCAGCTCTTCGCCAGCGCGTCGTTAAAGTTAATGCTGTCGCCGTGGTTTGCGTTACACTCAATCGTAACACCCTTTTTAGGCGTGTAGCCGCCGTTGCACACCCACGTTCTGCTGTAGATGTCGGGGATATTCTCAATCGCGCAAATCGCCGTTACAAGCTTGAAGGTCGAGCCCGGCACATAGTGAGCGGAAAGCAGGCGGTTGATGTAAACGCCTTCGTAGTAATCGCTCGTTTCAAGATTGTCGGGCGCGTTTTCAACGTCGTAGGACGGCGCGCTTACCGCGCAAATAACCTCGCCGGTCTTGTAGTTAACAATGCCGATTGTGCCTTTTCTGCCGTTTAGCGCCCTGTATGCGCTGTTGCACAAATCGCTGTTTATAGTCAGCTTCAGGTCGTTACCCTTGCCGTAGCGCTCAATGTTGTAAACGCCGAGCATAAGGTTGTAGCCCGTGAGCTTGGAATCAAATGTGTTCTGCACGCCTGTGGAAATAAAGTTCTTCGGGTCGCCGACTGTGTGCAGAGTCGATTTTCTCGTAGTTTCGTCCTCTGCGTACACGCGCTTGCCTTCAACGGTCTGCGCAAGGATTTTGTCGTTGCAGTCGTAAATAGTACCTGCGCCTATAAGCTCGCCGTTGCGGTAAAGGTGCGGATTGTAGTTCTTCATCGCCCACTCGGAACCGTGCATGGTAAACGAAACAACAAGGAATATAATACCTGCAACGAATAAGATAGCAAGAATCCAAAGGAAAATTCCGCGTTTAGCAATCATTCTCATACTACTTTGCACCTCCCTTACGTCTGCCTGTAAGATAGTTGTAAGTGCGTACGTCCGAAGCCTTGATGAACGCCAGAATCGCCCAGCAGCTCATCATCGAGGAACCGCCGAGGCTTACAAACGGAATCGTAACGCCCGTAAGCGGAAGAATATCTGTTATGCCGAAAACGTTCAGCGCGCATTGGAACAGCAGCATACCTGCGCTTGCCACAGCGGCAATTGCATATGCGCTTGAGCGCGCCGCGATGGAATTCATCAGCGCGGAAATTGCTATTGCAACAAAGGACATCACAAGCATTACGCCGAAGATGAAGCCCCATTCTTCACATATTACGCCGAAAATACTGTCCGACACAGGCGCAAACACGTTGCGCACGTATCCGCGGCCTATACCAACGCCGAACAGACCGCCGCTTGCAATACCCACAAGCACGCGCGTCTGCTGCATACCCTGGTCGTAAGGGTATTCCCAAACGTGGCGGTAAACCGCAAATCGGCGCGTAACGTACGATTTATACTTAAGCACGATTGTGCCGCCCATCACTGCGGAGGCGATTGCAAGACCGATAGTCTTGATGTCGCCCGAATTCATAAACGCAATAATCAGAAACGTCATAAAGAATATCAGCGCAGTACCGAGGTCTTTAATAATAACAAGCGAGCCTACGCAGATAAGCGAATATACAATGTAGGCAATTATGTTTTTAGAAGTCTGTATTTTTTCCAGCGTTGCCGCGCCTACAAATATAAACGCGATTTTTACAAATTCCGACGGCTGGAAAGTTACACCTGCAATGGTTATCCAGTTGCGCGCGCCGTTGGTCACCTTCGCAATTGCAATGTTAACAAGCAGCAGCAGTATTGACGCGCCTGCCACGTACCAGCGTATTTTCATACAGAAGTCCACGTGCCCCATCAGGAACACGATGAATATGAACGCCGCGATACCTGCAAGCACCATAAAGTACTGCTTGAACGCCGAGTCGGGGTACACGCTGCCGATTGTTACAAGCCCCACGCCGGACAGGAAAAACGCAATGAGCTCAAGCTCAAAATTCCTGCGGTGGAACACAACGAAAAAGAATATAAGGTAAACCCATTCCGTTGCAACAAGGCAGAGCAGCGCAAGCATTGCCTTCATTTCAAACTGTTCGCCGCACGCCGCAGCGATGTAGCCTGTAATCATCTGGAAAAGCGATAATATAAATAGCACAAGGAAGTTGTTTACAGGCTTGATTTTAGGTGATTTTTTGTATTTTGAAGCCATACTCACACCCCCTTATCTTTCGTAGAATATGAACACCTTGTCGCCGAAGGTGAGCATATCTTCGTCAAAAATGAGTTGCGGCTGATTTATGTATCTGCCGTTGAGCTTTGTGCCGTTGTGGCTGTCAAGGTCGCTCATTGCCCAGCCGCGCGATGTGCGGTGTATGCGCGCGTGGTGCTGGCTTACGGTCTGCGACATAATCTGAATATCACAGTCGTTGCCTCTGCCCACAAGCACGTCCTCACTCTTGAGGTATATCGGGCGCTTTGTGTGAATATCCACAAGCACGCCGTATGCCACGGTAGCAGGCTGTTTTGCAACTGCGGTGCGCATCTGCTGCCTGCTCTCTGCCGAAAGGGCTTCATCGCACTCAAAGCGCAGCTGAATAGAGCCTATTGTAATAATATCGCCGTTTTCAATTACGGTGCTGCCCTCAATCGCTTCGCCGTTAACAAGCACGCTGCCTGCGCGCTCTGAAGTGTCGGTAATCATCCAGTCGCGGCGCTTTTTTGCAATAACTGCGTGAAAACGCGCAACCGCAGGGAACGGCAGCACAATGTCGTTTGATCGGCTTTTGCCTATAGATGTTTCCCAATGCGTGATTTCCGTAATAGCGGAATCGTTAAGGTCAACAAGCCGTGCCAGGCAGTGCAGGCGCGGTCTGTTGCGAAACAGCGACGCAATGCATGTTACAAGTATAAACACTGCAACAATCGGCGCAACATATCGCATTATAGAAATGATGTATTCCATAGCCTCATCTCCGTAAACTTTTTTAATATAGTAATATTTACAATAAAAAAAGTCAAGAGTATTGAAATTATTTAAGATTTTATATATAATTGTTAAGTGAACAGTGGACGGTGGACAGTGGTCAGTTTCGGTCACTCGCTGCGCTCAAACAATAATTATAACAAGAGGAACAGTTATGGCAGTAACAAAAAGAGTTTTCGGTAAACTCAATAACGAGGATGTTTACCTTTACACCATCACAAACAGCAGCGGCGCTCACGTAACGCTGCAAACGCTCGGTGCAGGTATTCACGCAATCTGCGTGCCTGATAAAAACGGCAATCTTGCCGATGTTGCGCTTGGTTTTGACAACCCTGCGGATTACATCAATCCCGATTACGGCTATCAGGGACTCGCTGTCGGCAGGTGGGCAAACCGTATCCGCGACGGCAAATTCACCTTTGAGGGCGTGGAATACACCACGCCGCAAAATCAGGGAACATGGACTCTGCACGGCGGCGGACGCTTCAGCTTTTCCAACTGGGACGTTGACGAAACGGGCGACGATTTCGTCACCTTTTCGCGCTTTTCACCGGACGGCGAGGACGGCTTCCCCGGCAATTTTACAATGAAGATAAAATATACTTTTACCGAAAACAACACGCTGCGCATCGAATACACCGTGCTGTCGGACAAAAACACCGTTGCAAACCCGACTAACCACACCTACTTCAACCTGTCGGGCGTTGACGGCGAAACGGTTGAGGAACACAAGCTGCAGATTCTTGCCGACTATTTTACGGAAACCGATGAATCCCAGCTTGCAACAGGCGAACTCGGCGAGGTTAAGGGCACTATGATGGACTTCACCACCCTGCACAAAATCGGCGACCGCATCAACGAGCCGTTCAGGGCGTGCCTCGGCGACGTTGGCTACGATAACAACTACTGCCTGCGCAACAAGGACGGCAGGTTTGAACTTGCGGCAGTTCTTGAACACGAGGGCAGCGGCAGACGAATGGAAGTTTACACCGACCTTCCGGGTATTCAGCTTTACTGCGGCGGCTGGCTCAGCCGCGATTACACAGCAGGCAAGGGCACAAGCCTTGTAACGTACCGCCGCGGCGTCGCGCTTGAAACACAGTTTTATCCCGACGCGCTGAATATCGACTCCTTCCCTCTGTGGACTGTAAAAGCAGGCGAGGAGTTTAAAACCGTAACAGAATTCAGATTTTTAAACATATAAGCCTTCCCCCTCGGGTACTCCCCGATTAACGGGGAGATGTCACGAAGTGACAGAGGGGAGCGTCTACGCTAGTAAAAGGTGGCTGCGCGCAGCGCAGACGGATGAGGGGCAAACAATCAATCACACCGCAACAAATAAACAATGGGGTATAAATTATGAAAAGTAAAAGAATCGGCGAAATGGAATTAATGCGCTTTGTATTTTGCGTTTATGTAATCCTGTTTCATTGCTGCCAAAAAATCTTCAATCTTACAACTGTCGACAAACTAATATTCACCTGGGCGCCGCGCGGCTACATCGGCGTTGAGTTCTTTTTCATCCTGTCGGGTATGTTCTTTGCCGTCAGCCTCGCAAAAATAAAAAGCGAACCTGGCGACAGCAAACTTGCGGGCAGCTACCTGCGCCTGCTTTTGCAAAAGTACATTTCCGTTTTCCCGTACCACGTTGTGGCGTTTGTGATACTGTTTGCGTTTGACGCATACCGCCACCACGGCGTATCGGTAAGCGATATTCTCAACGTGATTCCCGGCTTCTTCCTCATTCAGCGCACGGGTATCAGCTTTAATAACATCAACGGCGTTGAGTGGTATATTTCCGCAATGCTGGTGGCAATGGCAATTATTATGCCGCTTGCCGTTAAGTACAGGGATCTGTACACCAAGTACATTGCGCCGGTAAGCGCAATACTGATTTACGGCTGGCTTATTCACGAATTTCAAACTGTGTCAGGCTCGTCGGAGTGGACTATTATCGGCTACAGAAGCGTGTGGCGCGCAATCGCCGGCATCAACCTCGGTATGTTCGCAAACGAGTGCGTAATTGCGCTCAAAAAACGCGAATTCAGCAAAAAAACAGAGGTTATGGCTGTGCTTGCAAGGTACGCAATGTGGGGGCTTACAACCGTGTTTGTGTTCTGCACGTGCAACAAAAAGTACGAGGTTTACCCCATATTTATGATGTTTGCAGCAATCGTGCTTACAATGCGCTTCCCGATTCAAAACGCGCTGTTCCAGAACAGGTTTGTAATCTTCCTGGGCAAAATGAGCCTGCCGCTGTATCTTAACCAGATACTTGCGATAATGCTCGTAAAGGCGTATATGCCAAACCACTCGCATCTTGAAATCTGCCTTGCCGTGTGCGCGGTAGACTTCATCCTGTCCGTGCCGTGCCTCTACATCGGCAACGCCCTCAAAAAGCAGATTGTCAAAAAATGTAATCTTGAATATCGAAAAAAATGACCGCACATCGTGCGGTCGTTTTCTTTTACTATTATTCTGCCTCTGCGGCAGCTTTTGCTTTTGCTTCTTCTTCCTCTTCAAGCACACGGTAAGCAACCTTGCCAACCAGCGTCTTGGGAAGCTCTGTGCGAAATTCAATCTCACGCGGCATTGCGTAGCGCGAAATATTTTTTCTGCAGTGCGCAAGGATTTCTTCCTTGATTTTATCGCTCGGCTCAACGCCCGGGCGAAGCACTACAAACGCCTTAACCTTGTGCATCTTGTACGGGTCGGGAATACCGATTGCGCAGGAGAGCAGCACGTCCGGGTGCGCGTCGATTGTGTTTTCAACCTGCGACGGGTAAACGTTAACGCCCGATACAATAATGAGCCTCTTAAGCCTCTGCTTGTAGTAGATAAAGCCGTCCTCGTCCATCGTGCCGAGGTCGCCCGTGTGCAGCCATACGTTGCCGTCGTCGTGCGTGCGCAGGGTTGCAGCGGTTTCAGCCTTGTTGTCAAGGTAGCCCTTCATAACAGTCGGGCTCATAATGCAGATTTCGCCCTCTGTGCCGTAAGGCAGTTCCTTGTCGGTGTTCGGGTCAACAATCTGGTAGTAGTTGTCGGGGAACGGGATGCCGATACTTCCCTCGCGGAAGAAGTCGTGCGGCGTAAGGCAGGACGCCGTTACGCACTCTGTTGTGCCGTAGCCCTCGCGAATCTGCACGCTTGCGTTATGCTCTTTAAGAAAGGCATCAACCTTCTTTTTAAGCTCGATTGAAAGTGAGTCGCCGCCGCAGAACACGCCCTTGAGGAACGAGAGGTCTGCGCCGTCAAAGCCGTCGCTGCGAAGCAGAGCCTCAAACAGCGTGGGCACGCCAACAATAACGTTTGGCTTGTATTTCAAAACGTCCTTTGCGTAAGTTTTGATTGTGAACTGCGGAATCAGCACGCAGGTTGCGCCGTTAACAAGCGCGGTGTGTATGCCAACGCCAAGACCGAAGCCGTGGAACAGCGGCATTACCGAGAACATACGCAGCTCCTTCATCGGGAAGCCTGCGCCTGCCGCAACCTCGTAGCCGAGCGCGTTCATATTCAGGTTTGTAAGCTCAATACCCTTTGAAGTACCTGTTGTACCGCCGGAGAAAAGAATAACTGCCGTGTCGTTCTTCTTGGGGTATGTATTCGGGAGCTCTTTAACCGCCTTGCCGCCTGCAATAAAATCTTTCCAGTCAATTACGGTTTTGCTGTCCTTCGGAATCGGGGCAGGCTTATCCTTAACCGTAAGCGGATAAAGCATATTGAGCGGGAAGGGAAGCTCATCCTTGATGTGCGCAACGATGATTTTTATCTCGCAGTCAACATCCTCAAGCGCTTCAAGCACCTTTTCGTAAAACATATCGAGCACAAGCACAGCCTTGCTCTTTGAATGTGTAACGTAAAACTTGATTTCACCGGGTGCGGAAAGCGGGTGAATCATAGCAGGTACGGCGCTGATTCTGTTAAGCGCGTAAAAGCTGTCAATGCCCTGCGGTGCGTTGGGCATACAGATTGTTACCTTGTCGCCCTCGTCAATGCCGATAGCCTTAAACGCTTTTGCCACAGCGTCAATCTTCTTAAAGAATTCGGGGTAAAACGTCTTTTTACCCTGGAACATATAGGCGCAGTTTGTGTAGCAGTTGCCGTTGTAGTGTGTGTCGTACGCGAACTTAATTGCCTCGTACATCGAGCCTTCGGGGTAGTCAAGCGTTTTCGGCATATCGCCAAAATATTTGAACCACGGTGCTTTAGGTGTATTCTTCGGGGTCTCCATATTCTTTCCTCCAAGTATTATTCCAGTATATTATAGCGAATAATTTCAAAAAGACAAACCTTTGTCTAATTTGTTTAGAAATAGTTTAGAATTAGACAAATTTAAAAAAACTGTTTAAAACGCGCCCGTTTTATGTTATGATTGTAGGGAGCGGCGATCTCGACGCTCCATTTCAACAAAAACGGAGTATATTATGACGTACAAAATCAAGAGAGACCCCATTGAAAAAATACCAAAGTGGCAGCTCGTTTTCTGGATAATCGTGCGCATTTCAATGCTCGTTTGCGCGGGATATTCCTTCATCCACGGCAACAAGGTTATGGGGTTTGAAAGTGTGTTTTGCTGGATTTTCACACACCTGTGGGATTTGTTCCAGATACTCGGCAACGGCTCGTTTATCGAGGATGTTCCGCCGCTTAACCAAACAATGCTCAACCTGATTATTTTTATCGGCATAGTAATCGGCTCGTACCTCGGCGTGTTTGACAGGTACAAGTGGTTTGATGAATTTATGCACATTATGGCAGGTATGTGCTGCGCTGTGTTCGGCTACGATTTTGCAGGCATTATTCAGCGCAAAAAGGGCGAGTGCGCTGCCACGCTTGCGGCGATTTTCAGTTTGATGTTCGCGCTGTCAATCGCTGTCGGCTGGGAGTTTTACGAGTTCCTTATGGACACCCTGCACGGCACAAATCTGCAGCTTGCAAAAGCAGGCGAGGAAACCGTGATTTTCGATATCTCAAAGTTCCGCGGCGAGTACGGTTACCTCGGACTTTTCGACACCGTAACCGATATGATGATGAACACCATCGGCGGCATAATCGGTATGATATTTATGATAATAATCCGCAACAGGAAAAAGGACAAGCAGTAATGTTTGTCCTTTTTGGTATTAAGTTTTAAGCTTATGGTTACTCACTTTGTTCAAACAATAAAAGGGTGTGGGCAGAGCCCACCCAAAGGCTCAAAACTCAAAGCTTAAAACCTAAAACCCAAAACCCAAAACCTAAAACCAAACAATTGACTTATTTTGTAAAAAATCTTATAATAATACTATCAAATTGAAAAGGCGGAAACGGCTATGAAAATTAATCTGTTAAACGGCAAGGCAATGCAGACCACCAAGGGCTGGGGAACCTCGGCGTGCTGGTGGAGTCAGGCGTGTAAGGACAGCGACACGCAGGACAAAATTATCGATCTGCTTTACGGCAAGGACGGGCTCGGGCTGAACATCTACCGCTATAACATCGGCGGCGGCACCGACCCCGAAAATTTCCGCGTGCCCGACCCGTGGCGCAGAACGGAATCCATGATGCTTTTCGACAAGGAAAAAGAGGAGGAATCGTGGGACTTCACGCGCGACAGAACTGCCGTTGAGGTGATGAAAAAGGCGCTTGCCACCGGCAATGTCGACACGCTGATTCTCTTTGCAAACTCGCCGCACTATTCGCAGACCTCAACAGGTCAGGCGTCGGGCGGCTTCCTCAAGCACACCTGCAACATCCCCAAGTCAAAGTACAAGGCGTTTGCCGATTACTTCCTCACGGTTACCGAGCATTTTATCAGGGAGGGGCTGCCCGTTACATACATCAGCCCGATTAACGAGCCGCAGTGGAAATGGGGCGGCAACATCGTATGGCAGGAGGGCTGCCACTATGAGCCCGAAGAGGTTGCCGAGGTGCTGCATATCTTTGCAACGGAAATCAGGCGCAGGAACATCCCCGTACGCCTTTGCATACCCGAAAGCGGCGAGCTTCTGCAGACCACGCCCAAGTACCTTTACACCCTGCTTGCGGACGACGACATTATGTCGCTTACCGACATAATCGCCTACCATTCCTACCATGTTGACGACAGCCCTGAATCGCGCTACGAATTCCGCGATCAGATTGTAAGGGCGCATCCGCAGTACCGCTTTGATATGACAGAGTGGTGCGAGCTGCCCTGCAAACACCACACGCGCGACTTCAAGGGCGCGCTGATTACCGCGCGTATCATCGGTCAGGATATGTCGATTTGCCGCGCTGTCAGCTGGACTTCGTGGGTTGCGGTCAACGGCATTGCAACAAAAGAGGACGGTTACGACTATGCCGACAGCCTTATCTCTGCTTCCGCCGATTTCAGCAGGTGGAGTATAGCGGAAAGGTACTACGGCTTTGCGCATTTTTCAAAGTATATCCCCGTCGGCTCAACGGCGCTTGATATCGGGCTTCGCCCCACTGCTGACAACAACGATTTCAACGCCTTTGCGTTCAAAAGACCTGACGGCAAAACCGTGCTTGTAGCGGTTAACGAGGGCGGCGAAATGCCGCTTGAAATAGTCGGCGAGTACGCTCATATGCAGGTGATTAAGTCCGATAAGTCCGAAAAACTTGCCACCGTTTACGACGGCGAATTTAAACCGCAAATCACCGTGGACAGGGACACGATTATCACCGCATTATTTGATTAACGCGTTCACGCTAATACCTATTGACAAAGTAGGAATAAGTGCTATAATCTATTTTATAAATTTATAAATCAGGACAGAAATATGAAAATCAGTGAAATTTTACAGAGCAACAGAGTAACCGTTTCGTTTGAGGTTTTTCCGCCCAAGCAGTGGGATAAAATTGAAAATACCAAGGCGCTTGTGCGTGAGATGAGCACCGCAGAGCCGTCGTTTATGAGCGTTACCTACGGCGCGGCAGGCACGCAGTCGGGCTTCACTACCGAGATTGCAAACGAGGTAAAAAACAGCGGTATAACGCCGCTTTCGCACCTCACCTGCCTCACCTCCACGCGCGACAAAATTCACCGCGTTGTGGATGAGCTTGCGCAAAACGGTATAGAAAATATACTCGCCCTGCGCGGCGATATCCCCGAAGGCTTTGTGTTCCCCGACAAGCAGTATTTTGAGTACGCCTACCAGCTTGTTAATGAGATTAAGTCGATGGGCGACTTCTGCATCGGCGGCGCGTGCTACCCCGAAATCCACCCCGAAAGCAAAAACAGGGTGGAGGACATTGAGCACCTTAAGTACAAGGTGGACTGCGGCGTGGAATTCCTTACCTCGCAGATGTTTTTTGATAACGATAAGTTCCTTAATTTCTACGAAATGTGCCGCATCAAGGGCATCGAGGTGCCGATTATCGCAGGCATTATGCCTATTACAAACGCCAAGCAGATTATGCGCAGCATTGAGCTGTCAAACTGCTCTGTGCCAAAGAAGTTTTACCGTATTATGGAACGCTTTGGCGACGACCCGAAGTCGATGAAGCAGGCAGGCATAATCTATGCTACAGAGCAGATTATCGACCTTATGGCAAACGGCGTAAACAACATCCACATTTACACTATGAACAAGCCCGACGTGGCGGCTGCCATTATGAACGGGCTGTCGGATATCATCAATGGATAAGGCGGAGATTCTGCGCTATATGCGCACAAACAGCCGCATAACCGATGAGCGCGTGCTCGCGCTTGCAGACAGAGCGGCAGACGCTGTGGAAAAAGAGGCTGTGCCAAAAACACTTTACCGCATTTTTGACTGCACGGTAAGCGGCGACGCGGTTACAATCGGCGGCGAAACTTTTGTAAGTTCCCACCTTGCGGACAACCTGCGCGGCTGCGGCAGGGCAGTCCTGTTCGGCGCGACTCTCGGCACGCAGTGCGACAGGCTGATTACCGCGGCGGCGACTACCGACGTTGCGCTTGCAATGGCAATTCAGGCGGCTGCGGCGTGCAAAATCGAGGAGGTCTGCGACGAACTTGAACAGCAGATTATCGCAGCACACGGCGTTAAACTGCGCCCGCGCTATTCACCTGGTTATTTTGACCTTGATATATCTGAACAGCAAAAGATTTTTGCAATGATTGAACTCACAAAACGCATCGGCGTTACGCTTACGGAAACATACGAAATGCTGCCGACTAAAAGCGTAACGGCAATAATAGGAATAGATTAATTATGATTAAGTATTTCGACGGCGGAATGGGCACCATGCTTAACCTTAAAGCAGGCGAACTTCCCGAACAACTGAATATCACCGACCCCGAGCGCGTGTTCGCCGTGCACAAGGCGTATGCAGAAGCAGGCGCAGACATCATCACAGCAAACACCTTCGGCGCAAATCCACTTAAGTACAATAATTGCGCGGAGGTTGTCGGCGCAGGCGTTGCGCTTGCAAAGCGTACGGGCAAAAAGGTTGCGCTCGACCTCGGTCCCACGGGCAAACTGCTAAAACCCATGGGCGACCTTGATTTTGAGGACTGCGTTGCGCTTTACGCAGAGGTTGTAAAAGCAGGGCGCAACGGCGCGGACATCGTTCTTATTGAAACCATGGGCGACACTTACGAAATCAAGGCGGCTGTCCTTGCCGCAAAGGAAAACTGCGACCTGCCTGTTTTTGTGTCCATGATTTTTGACGAAAAGGGCAGGCTGCTCACTGGCGCGGACGTCAAAACGGCTGTCGCTATGTGCGAGGGGCTTGGCGTTGATGTTATCGGCTTTAACTGCGGGCTCGGTCCTGCGCAGATGATTCCGCTTGTTGAAGCGCTTGCGGCTTGTTCGTCCACGCCGATTATGGTTATGCCCAACGCAGGGTTGCCCGAATCGGTCAACGGCAACACCGTTTACAACGTTACACCCGATGAATTTGCAGGCTATATGCAGCAGATTGCGAATATCGGCGTGTCCTACCTCGGCGGTTGCTGCGGCACCACGCCCGACCATATCAAAGCGCTTATTGAGCGCACAAAGGATATTCCCGACCGCGTGCCGGATTACAAAAATACCACGCTCGTTTCAAGCTACAGCGAGTGCGTTGAGCTTGGCAAAAAAAGCGCGGTAATCGGCGAGCGCATTAACCCCACGGGCAAAAAGCTGCTTAAAGAGGCACTTCGCGCAGGCGATATGGACTACATTCTTAAAGAGGGTATCACGCAGCGCGAATGCGGCGCGCACATCCTTGATGTAAACGTCGGTCTGCCCGAAATTGATGAGGTGCAGATGCTCACCGACGCTGTGTATCAGCTGCAGGCGGTACTTCCAACGCCGCTTCAGCTCGACTCGTCCGACCCCGTGGCTATGGAAAAGGCGCTTCGCATTTACAACGGCAAGCCCATGATTAACTCGGCAAACGGCAAGGCAAAATCTATGGCGGAAATCTTTCCGCTTGCAAAAAAATACGGCGGCGTTGTAGTCTGCCTCTGCCTTGACGAAACGGGTATCCCCGAGAGCGCCGAGGGCAGAATCGCAATTGCCGAAAAAATGATTAATACTGCCGCGGAATACGGCATTGATAAGAAAAATCTTGTGGTCGACGCGCTGACCATGACCGTCAGCACAAACCAGCAGAACGCGGTTGAAACGCTTAAGGTCGTTGATTACTGCAAAAACACGCTCGGCGTTAACACTGTGCTCGGCGTGTCTAACATCAGCTTCGGTCTGCCGAACCGCGAGGTTGTTAACACCGCGTTTTACACGCAGGCGCTCGGCGCAGGACTGTCGGGCGGCATAATCAATCCCAAGTCGCAGAGTATGATGAACGCCTACTACGCGTTCAACGCGCTTGCAGGGCTTGACGACAACTGCACGGAGTACATCAACTCCGCCGTTGCGGTTGAAACGGTTGCCGCTTCAACTGCCGAAACCACGCTCAAGGACGCGATTATCAAGGGCATGAAGGACGAAAGCGCCGCCTGCGCAAAGGAACTTCTTAAAACTGCCGAACCGCTTGAGGTTATCAACGCGCACATCATCCCTGCGCTTGATACCGTGGGCGATGGCTTTGAGAAAAACAAGTTATTCCTGCCGCAGCTTCTTATGGCGGCGGACGCGGCAAAGGCAGCGTTTGACGAAATTAAGGCAAACCTTGTCAACAAGGGCACGCCGCAGGTTAAGGGCGACAAAATTATTGTTGCCACCGTTGAGGGCGACATCCACGATATCGGCAAAAACATCGTCAAGGTGCTTTTGCAGAACTACGGCTTTGACGTTATCGACCTCGGCAAGGACGTCAAGTGCGAAACCGTGCTTGAAAAAACTATCGAACACGGCGTAAAATTTGTCGGACTCTCCGCGCTTATGACAACGACCGTGCCGAATATGGAAAAAACCATCAGGCTGCTGCACGCCAACACGGACGCAAAGGTGTTCGTCGGCGGCGCAGTGCTTACTAAAGACTACGCAAAAATGATCAACGCCGATTACTACGCAAAGGACGCTATGGAAAGCGTGCGCATTGCACAGCAATTTTTCGGTAAGGGGTAAACTACTATGATGATATCAACCAAAGGCAGGTATGCGCTTAGCATAATGCTTGACCTCGTGCAGAACGGCGGCGAGGAAAACTATATTTCGCTCAAGGATATTGCAGAGCGCCAGCAAATCAGCATGAAGTATCTTGAAGCGATTATCGCCAAGCTCTCAAAGGGCGGATTGGTGGACAGCGCGCGCGGCAAAAGCGGCGGCTACCGCCTCAACCGCAAGCCCGAGGAATACAAGGTTGGCGAAATCCTGATTTTAACCGAAAAATCGCTTGCACCCGTTGCGTGCATTGATTGCGAAAAAGAGTGCACAAAAGAGGGTTCGTGCCTTACGCGCCCTATGTGGAACGAACTCAACGAGGTGATTATGGAATTCCTTAATTCCAAAACCCTGGCAGACTTATTATAGTATTATTGTGTGGGCGGGTTTCCTAACCTGCCCGCTTTTTTTGTGTATTCTGCTGTAAAAATGTATAAAATCTGTATAAAATATGTAAATTTTAACTTGTATTATATTTTTTAATTTGATATAATAGAGTGAATATATTTAGAAAAGGGGTTTTCTTTATGGCTAAAAAGAAAGCCGCCGTTGCAACTTCGGGAGCACCGGCGGAAAAGAAGTACATGAAGCCATCAGAGATTGTCACCTTCGGTGTGGGACTTTTCGGCGTTGCACTGCTTTCGGGCTGGATGCCGGACTACACTATGACATTCTTTGCTGACTTCGCGTTTAAGGGCAAGGGCTTTGACTCGGCACAGCTTGCAACAGTTGTATCCACCGTGTTCGGTGTTGCAGGTATTGTCGGTGCGATTATGGAGTTGATTATCGGCATCCTTGTTGACCGCACAAGAACAAGCCTCGGCAAGGTTAAGCCTTGGGTTGGCTTCGGCGCAATCCCGTTTGCCGTTATTGCAATGCTCGTGTTCGTTGCACCGGATACAAATTCATTCACCGTTGCAACAATCTGGATGTTTGTAATCTATTCGCTTTACATTGCAATTTCGTGCGCGGTTGAATCGCCTGCAAACTGCTTCGGCGCGCTTTGCTCACCTAATCCGAAGGAGAGGTCAAGCGCTATTTCAATCGCGTCGTTCTTAAAGAGCGTTGGTCAGTCGGGCGGTCAGGTAGTAATCATTGTTGTGCCTGCAATTATGAAGGCTATCATGGGCAAGCAGCAGTACAAAAATGCAGAGGGTCAGGGTCTTGACCTTATCATTTCCACCGCTGTGTGCGCACTCGGTATGATCCTGTTTGTAATGATTTTCTTCGCAAACAACGAGGAACGCGTTCCCTATAGTACCGACAAGGTTTCGCTTATCGAATCAATCAAGCTCGTATTCACAAACAAGAACCTGCTTATGGTTTCGCTCACCAAACTTTTCGGCTTCGGTCGCGGCGTGTACGGCACGGTTTCGCTTTACATAGCAGTTTATCTTCTCGGCTCAAAGGGCTTAAAGCTCGCACTTATGCTTCCTATGGGTATAGGTACTGCTGTAGGTACTCTGCTTGTAAACTTTGTACTTAAAAAATTCTCAACCAAAAAGACGTTCATCCTGTTCTGCTGCTACGGCGCTTCGTCGCTTGCAATCCTGTACTTCGTTTCAAGAGGTATCGGCTTCAACAGCACACTTATTGTTCCGTTCCTTGTCCTCAACTTCTTCTGCGGTATTCAGCACGGTAACACAAACGTTACGCCGAATATCATGATTGCGGACTGCGTTGACGAAATGGAATACAAAACAGGCAAACGTCAGGAAGGTCTTGCTTACGCAGGCTACGGTCTGTTTTCAAAGATTGCGTCCGCGCTCACAAAATGGCTTGCACCCGTACTCGTTTACACATGGTCGGGCTACCAGTTCTCAAAGAGCGCAAACGTTGCATATGCAACGCAGACAGACGCAACGCTCAACAGATTCCTTGCAATATACACAATCATACCCGCAGTTTTCGTAGTGCTTCAGTTCCTGCCGATTCTCTTCTACGATATGGTAGGCGAGAAGAAGGAAAGAATCACTGCTGCCCTTGCTGAAAAGAGAGCTGCCGAAGCAGGCGAAGCTGCTGACGAAGAGGCAACTGTTTTCGGCGAAGTAGCCGAGGCTATGGAAGCTCAGGCTGTTGAGGCAACCGAAGACGGCGAGCAAGTGGAAAAGGAGGGGTAACAATGGCTGATAAGAAAGAAAAGAAAAGCACTAGAACAGGTGCATATGCGGTTATCACATCTGTAGTTATGGCAGTTGTTCTTGTTGTTATTACCATCTTTGCTTACACCACAAGGTACACGGCGTTCTCCCCTGAAAAAACTGTGCAGTCATACGTAGACGGCATTGTTCAGACAGGCGACGGCTACAATGCATACAAAACTACTCTTGTAAGCAAGAGCATGAAGTACGGCGACTTTATCATCAAGGGATATATGAACGCTTACGTTAACGACGGCGACGACGTTAAGCAGGCTGATTTCGTAGGCAGCGGTAACGATGCAGAGCAGAAGGCTATCGACAGCGTTTACTCGCAGATGTACGATTACTACATCGAGCTGCTTAACACCTACACCTGGGATGATTATGATTCCTTCTTCACCAAGTATTTTGAAAAGCTTGCTCAGGTAAGGCACGAGGTTTATAAGGACGAATATATGGACACCGAGTTTATGTTCGGCGCGCTTGAAGCAAACGTTCAGTCCTATGCAGATTCGCTCACAGGTACGGATGAAGTACTTGCAGCGGATAACAAAACCGTGCTTTCCGAGGCGACTAAAGGTAAGTATCAGGAAAAATTCGGCGACGATTACAAGCTCACAACCACTGTTAAAGAGGTTAAAGAGCTGTCAGCTGACGAAACAAAGGCTTACATCGAAGCGTACAAAACAAGCATTAAAGCCATTGCCGACAGCGGCGCTGCCAAAGCAGACGCACTCGGCGTAAAGGATGAGGACGACAACACTGCAAAAACCGATATGGTTGATACCTTCTCCTCCCTCGACCACAGCGAGGAAATCACTGCTGTTGCAGAGGTAACCTGCCAGGTTAAGGACGAAAAGGGCAAGGTTGATGTGGAAATTACCGTTCCTGCTGTTAAAATCGGCAAGAGCTGGTATATCGATAACACAAACCTCAGCACAAATCCGCTTTATATCGGACTCAAATAAATGTAAGTATTGTAGGGGAGGGTCTCCTGACCCTCCCGTTTTATTTGGTTATATAGTTTTGTTATGAAAAAGATTACTAAAATTATTTGTATAATGCTTGCCGCGCTTATGGCGTTTTCCGGCACAAGCGTTGCGTTTGCAAAGCAAAAGGTCACGCCCGTTATCGTTATGCACGGGCTCGGCGGCGCCGATTTGTACAACAACTACGGCACCAAAGAGCAGTCTATGATTCCGCAGTACGGTCTTGATACCGACGCTATGCTCAAAAACGAAGTCCTTATGCAGGAAGCAGTTAAGCTGCTTGATAACGACAGAAAGGTCAACTATAACAAGCTGTTTAAGGAACTCGGCAAAATTGTGGGCAGCACGGGCTTTAACTGCACCAAAAACGGCAACCCGCAAAAGGGGCAGGGCATTGCAGACGAGTGGTACGATTCCGTTGCAAACCACAAGGACTACCTCGACAGGCGCAATTTTTCCATTAACTCAATCGCCAAGCAGGTAGTGCGCGAGGTCGGCGCAAAGAACGTTTACGCCTTCAATTACGACTGGCGCCTTGATATGTACGAAACTGCGAAGAAGCTGCGCAAGCTCGTTGTTGCGGTTAAGAAAAAGACCGGCGCAAAAAAGGTTACGATTGTCGGTATGTCGCTCGGCGGCGCGGTTATCAGCGCGTATATGGACGCGTACAAAACCAAAAACGATGTTGAAAAATATGTTTTTGTAAACGGCGCGCAGCAGGGCACGGACGCAACAAGGCTGTTCCTGCTCGACTTCAAGATGGATAAAAAAGGCGTGCTGTCCTACCTCAAGCACCTTGAAACTGCGTTTGAGGGCGGCGCACAGCTTGAAACGTTCAGGGCGGTCAACGCACTCGGCGACGTGAGAATCGGCATCGCGGTAAACAAGCTCAACAAGCAGATTTGCCAGAATCCCAAGCGGCGCAGGCAGTTTTACGTTACGGTTATGAAGCCGTGGCTTGCAAACTGTCCGTCCCCGTGGGAGTGTATTCCGTACAAGGATTTCAGCACCGCTGTTGAAAGGATGAGCAAGTACGGCATCCTCGATAAAAAGAGCGGGCTTTACAAAAAAATCGTGCGCTATCACAAGATTCAGGGCAGGTTCACAAAGAATGTTAAGTGGGCTAAAAAGCACGGCGCAGAGGTTATTGTTATTGCTAACTACGGCACAAAGGGGCTGCCGATTACGTCCAAAAAGAACAATAACACCGATATGGTTATCGACACAAAGTATGCCTCAATCGGCGCAACCGTTGCGCAGTACGGCAAAAAGGTAAAGGGCAGCGGCAAGTATGTATCGCCCGACAGAGCGATAGACGCGTCCACCTGCGCAGTACCAAACAGCACATGGTTCTTCAAAAACGTAACGCACGGTATGTGGCGTTACAACACGCAGGGCACAAAGATGCTCGCGCGGATTATAACGTTCAAGGGCAAATGCACCGTGAGCACATACAAAAAGAAATACGGCAAAAAACAGTTTGTTGCTGCAGATAAAGAACAAAACATAAAAAATGTGTGAGGCATTTGCCCACCTGTACTAAAGGAGAACAAGGCATAAATAATAACCAAGGCTGTCGCCTTGGTTATTTATTTTAACGATGTTATTGTGCAAAAGAATAAGGATGAGGCTTATTATCCTTTAGCACAGGTGGGCTTTACCTCACACTTTTTTGTAGGGGGCGACGTCCTCGGCGCCCCGCATAATGTAGGGAGCGCCGACACAGCGCTCCTTTTTCTAATCATAAGTCTTTATAAGTTCAAACTCCTGCGACTTCAGCAGCTCAACCAAGTCCTTGTTGTCCTTGATTTTACGCTCGGTGATTATTCCGCCGCGAGCAAGATTTTTCGCCTCGTGGAAGTCAGAGCCGGACACAACCAGCTTGCCCGTTTTCTCCGCCCATTTTGCCGCCTTGTCGTTCGTCTTTTTATCGCATTTGCCGTTGTAAATCTCAATGCCGTCAATGTATTTGGGATTGCAACGCAGGATGTACGGCCTGAACGGATGCGCCTGAAATACAAGGTATCCCTCCTTGTGCATCAGCTCGTAAACAGGCTTTTCCCACTTCACAAGCAGGTTGCTCTGCTGCCGCAGCCAGTCGGGGTCAACGCCGTAAATCAGGTAGTCCGCGCCCGTTGCAAAGTGGCGCAACTCCATACCGAAGAATACGGAAAAATCGTCCGTTTCGTGCTTTTTAAATTCGTAGTAGGACGACAGGTAAAAGTCAATCATCCTGTCCGCCTTGTAGCTGTTCACACCAAAGGTCAGCGGCGAGTAATGTTCGGTTACCACAAGCCCCGAATACCCCTTGCCGCGGTACATATCCACTATGTCCTTCGGCGCTGTTCTGCCGCACTGGCTCACCATGCTTGTGTGGCAGTGCATTTCGTATTTATAGCTCATTAATCAGCCTCTAAGATCCACTCGTGGTCGGGATCGTTAATGCGTGTTTTCTCCCACGGGTCGCCGTCAAGGTGGCGGATAAGCCAAACGTAGTACATTTCGTACATCGGCGCGGTTACCTGCTGGTGCGCGTTGCCGCCGCGGATGCAAAGGCAGGTGCCGTTTTCCGTCTTATACGGCGTGTCGCCCTCAAAACCTGCGCCAAAGCCCTGCGACGGGTTAAACTGGTAGTAGTACAGCTCGGGCTGCGGATGATGGTGCGGCGGGTATGACGACCAGCGTCCCTGCTGGTTAAACACCTCGCCCATTACCATATTGGAGTACGGCGCGTTTTCAAGGTCGAACATTGTGGACACAATGCGGTAGCCCGTGCCGTCCCACTGACCTTTGCCAAAGTGTTGGTAAAGGCAGTTTTCGGGATTATAAAACTGCGCGTCCCACGTCCTGTCGTTATCGGTCATCTGCACAAGAACTTCGCTGTCCTCAAGCGCAGTAACAACGCCCTTTGTACCGTGCGAAAAATGCACAGCGTACGGCGTTTTCTGGAACGGATTTTCACGCTCGCAGGTTTCGTCAATCGTATCGCCGATTGCAAAATTCACCTTGCCCGACAGCAGCAGAATTGCCGTTTCGTTTTCTGTTTCATTAATCTCAAGCACTTCGCCCTTGGTCATTTTCTTAACGTAAATGTCCATAAGCATATCGGCGTTAACGCCGTTCATTTCGCAAAGCACTTTCTTGCCGTTTTCGTCGTATTCAGGTCTGTAAAGCATAGTTCCCTCCGGTCACAGTTTTGAGTTTTAAGATTTGAGTTTTGAGTTGCGTATTTTCAACGTCCTGCTTATAATGCACAAAGATTCTTAAGGCTCACATCCATTATCGGTGCTGAATGTGTTAGCGCGCCGCAGGACACAAAGTCAACGCCTACTTCCGCGATTTCTTTAAGTCGCTCTTTCGTCACGTTTCCGCTGCACTCGGTCTGCGCTCTGCCGCCGATGAGTTCAACGGCTTTTTTCATCGTTTCGTTGTCCATATTGTCAAGCATGATGATATCCGCGCCTGCGTCAACCGCTTCATGCACCTGCTCAAGCGTTTCGGTTTCAATCTCGATTTTTCTTACAAACGGCGCGTATGCCTTTGCCATCTGAATCGCCTTTGTAACCGAGCCTGCCGCGCCGATGTGGTTGTCCTTAAGAAGCACGCCGTCGGACAGATTGTACCTGTGGTTCGTGCCGCCGCCCACTTTTACCGCGTGCTTTTCAAACGGGCGCATATTCGGCGTGGTCTTGCGCGTGTCAAGCAGCACCGTTTTGTAACCCTCAAGCTCGTCCATATACTCGCGCGTCATCGTTGCAATGCCGCTCATACGCTGCAGGTAGTTCAGCGCGGTGCGCTCGCCGGAAAGCAGCGCCTTTATATCGCCGTAAATAACGCCGATAACCTCGCCCTTTTTAACTCTGTCGCCATCCTTGAAATCGGTTTCAAAGTGTGCGTTTTCGTCAAGGATTTTAAATGTCCTTTCAAACACGTCAAGACCGCAGATAATACCGTCGCCCTTGCAGATGAGGTCAGCCCTGCCGTCCTTGTTTTCAGGCATAACGGCGTTGGTGGACACGTCCTCGGACGTGATGTCCTCTTTGAGCGTGTTGATGATGTAATCGTCAACGTTAATCTTCATTGTCACACCATTTATCATAAAATTCCTCATCCTTTCGTCTGATTTCATCCATTATGAGCTTGCGGAATTCCTTTTGAATTTCCGCCTTGTTCGGGTAAGCCTTCAGGTCAACGTCGGGGAAGTTGTCGTCCTTTTCGCTTGTATCCGCAGCAATCAGATCCGCCGCGCGCTTTGCAAACACAAGGCTTTCAAGCAGGCTGTTGGAGGCAAGTCTGTTCTTGCCGTGTACGCCGTTGCAAGCCGTTTCGCCAACCGCCCACAGGTGCTTCATCGAGGTAGCGCCGTTGATATCCGTCTTAACGCCGCCCATCATATAGTGCTGCGCAGGCGTTACGGGAACCCTGTCCTTTGTGATGTCGTAGCCCTCTTCCTTGCACGCCTCAAATATGTTCGGAAAACGCTGTGCCGCTTCCTCACTCGTCATCGTCGGCAGCGTAAGGTAAACGTGGTCTGTGCCGAATTTGCGCATCTCGTCCACAATCGCGTTAGTCACAACGTCGCGCGGCTGCAGCTCGTCCGTAAACCTCTCGCCGTTTTCGTTCAGCAGTATTGCGCCCTCGCCGCGAACACTCTCGCTTACAAGGAAGCGCCTGCCTTTTTTCTTGGAATAAAGCGTTGTCGGGTGTATCTGAATGTAGTTCATATCCTGCAGCTCAACGCCGTGCTTCAGGCTCAGCGCAAACGAATCGCCTGTGATGTGCCGAAAGTTCGTTGAGTTAAGGAACAGTCCGCCGATACCGCCCGTCGCAAGGATTACGTCGTCCGCAATAATTGCGCCCATCTCGCCGTATTCGTCCTCACACACAATGCCGTAGCACTCGTTGTCGCGTTCAATCAGGTCAATCATCGTGGTCTGCGTAACAAACGTAACGTTCGGCCGCCTCATTGCAATTGCAAGCAGCGTGTCTGTAATCTGTTTGCCTGTTTCGTCCTTAAAGTGCAAAATGCGGTTCTGGCGGTGCGCACCCTCGCGCGTGTAGTCAAATTCGCCGCCGTCGTTTGTGTCAAACTGCACGCCCAAGTCAACAAGCGTGCCTATGATTTCAGGCGAGGATTCAATCATCACGCGTACTGCGTCGGGATTGTTTTCGTAATGTCCCGCCTTCATCGTGTCCTCAAAAAAGCCCTTGTAGTCGTTCACGTTTTTCAGCACGCAAACGCCGCCCTGCGCAAGGTAGGAATCCGCGTCTTTAAGGTTTTCCTTCGTGATAATCAGTATTTCCTCATCGTCAGGCAGGCACAGCGCCGTAAACAGCCCTGCCACGCCCGAGCCGACTATCACCGTTTGGGTTGTAATGTAGTTCTCTCTTTTCATCTTTGGTACCACTATAATGTATAAATATATTTATTTTAATATATATAAAAATTAACGCAAAGTCAATACTTATAGCGCTTTAAGCCAATTTATTTGACAAAACTGCGGCAAAAGTATTGACTTTTTTGTAATAATATGTTACCTTTTTGTTACCATTGTGAACACCAATATTTTGTCAAAAATGGCGATTTCAGCCAAAAAGCGCAATATATTGTGCCGATTTGGAAATTGAGCCAAATATTTTGATGTTTTGGTTATTTACATTTTGGATAAAATAGATAGTGAGCGGTTTAAATCGCATTAAAAATCTGGTATAATACCATAAGTACATAATATCAGATTATAACAATATTCATATATTAACCCGAAATTCAGGGGGAACAAAAATGGAAAACTTTGTAGTCAAAGGCGGTCACGAACTGTTTGGCGAAGTTAATATAAGCGGCGCAAAAAATGCCGCGGTTGCAATTATCCCTGCGGCAATCCTCGCAGGCGATGTTGTTAGAATTGAAAATATACCGCAAATCAGTGACGTTCAGCTTATTATAGAAATTCTCGACTCTTTGGGTGCCGAGATTAAGCTTATTAACAGAAACACAATTGAAATTGACAGCACAAACCTCAAGTATCAGGATGTGCCGTACGAGCTTGCATCGCATTTCAGGGCAAGCTATTACCTTATCGGCGCAATGCTCGGCAGGTTTAAAAAGGCAAAGGTTGCAATGCCAGGCGGCTGCAACTTCGGCGTTCGCCCGATTGACCTGCATATTAAAGGCTTTGAGATGCTTGGCTCAAAGGTTGATATTATCGACGGTATGGTCTGCGCAAAGGCGGACAAACTTGTCGGCGCGTCCGTATATATGGACACCGTTTCCGTCGGCGCAACTATCAACGTAATGCTTGCAGCAGTTCTTGCGCGCGGTCTTACCGTAATCGAAAATGCTGCTAAGGAACCGCATATAGTTGACCTTGCAAACTTCCTCAACTCAATGGGCGCGGATGTAAGGGGCGCAGGTACGGACGTTATCAAAATTCGCGGCGTGGAAAAAATGCACGGCTGCACTTACTCTATTATTCCCGACCAGATTGAGGCAGGCACATATATGGTTGCTGCTGCGGCTTGCGGCGGCGACGTGCTTATAAAAAACGTTATTCCCAAGCACCTTGAATCCATCAGCGCAAAGCTTGAAGAGGCAGGTGCGGAGATTATTGAATACGACGACGCTGTGCGTGTAACTCGCTTTAAGCCGCTTACAAAGTGCAACGTAAAAACGATGCCGCACCCCGGCTTCCCGACTGATATGCAGCCGCAGATGGCAGTGCTGCTGTCGGTGGCAAACGGCACAAGTATTTTGTCCGAAAGTGTGTGGGATAACCGCTTCCAGTACGTGGGTCAGCTCCTGCGTATGGGCGCAAATATTCAGGTGGACGGTAAAATCGCCGTAATTGAAGGTGTGGACAGGCTCACAGGCGTAAGCGTTAAGGCTACCGACCTTCGCGCAGGCGCGGCAATGATTATTGCAGGTCTGGTTGCAGACGGCGCCACCACGGTGGAAAGTATTAATTATATCGACAGAGGATATGAGGATGTAGTTGCAAAATTCTCCTCACTCGGCGCGGACATCAAGCGCGTTAAGGTTAAAGATAATAAAACTGCTAAATCGGCAGGTTAAGTAAAAGCACGGTGTATCCGTGCTTTTACAGTATTGTAGGGGAGGGTCTCCTGACCCACCCTCGGGCGGATTGGTAAATCCGCCCCTACAGTATTCTTTTTTCAACTATCAGAAAGGAAACAAGCTATGCCCAAGGTATGTCAGCTCTTTTCGGGCAGCACAGGTAACTCAATATTTATGTCCGACGGGCAGACAAAGCTGCTTGTAGACGCAGGCGTAAGCGCCAAGCGTATAGAGCAGGCGCTTTCGGCAATCGGTGAGGACGCGGGCGAGCTGTCCGCGATTTTTGTCACGCACGAACACAGCGACCACATCAAGGGCGTGCGCGTGCTCGCGGCGCGCTACGGCTTGCCTGTTTATGCCGACAGGAACGTGCTTGGCAGCATGATGGAAAGCGGCGCGGTTACGGACAAAATCCACGCTGCCCCCGTGTACGATAATATGCAAATCGGCGGCATAGAGATTGTCCCGTTTGAAAACAGCCACGACAGCGTTGCCTGCCTTGGCTACCGCGTAAATATGTGCGGCGACCGCAGCATTGCCGTGTGCACCGACACCGGCTACATAACCGACGAGGCACGCCGCGCCATCACAGGCAGCGACCTTGTGTTCCTCGAATCAAACCACGAGGTAACTATGGTGCAAACGGGGCCGTACCCGTTTTACCTCAAACGGCGCATACTGTCGCGCCGCGGACACCTGTCAAACGAGGCGTGCAGCGAGTTTGCAACAGAACTGCTTGCAAGCGGCACAACGCGGATTGTGCTTGCGCATCTATCTCGCGAGAATAACCATCCCGACATAGCGCGGCAGACCACACTGTCCGCGCTGACAGCGGCAGGCTTTACCGAGGAGCGCGACTTCCGCCTGCGCGTTTCCGCACCCGAAAACGAAGAAAGACCGATTGTATTATGATTAAAATTAACGTCGTTGCCGTCGGCAAGCTTAAGGAAAAATACCTGCGCGACGCAGTCGCCGAGTACGAAAAACGCATTTCGGCATACGCAAAAATCAATATTATCGAGGTTTCCGAGCACCGCTGCGGCGACAATCCGTCGCCTGCGGAAATACAAAAGGTGCTGCAAAAAGAGGGCGAGCAGATAATCGCAAAAATCCCCAAAGGCTCGTTTGTAATCCCGATGTGCATCGAGGGCACGCAGAAAACGAGCGAGGATTTTTCAAAGGAAATCGAGCGCATTTCGCTCACAAGCAGCGAAATCACATTCGTAATCGGCGGCTCATTCGGGCTGTCAGACGAGGTAAAAGCCCTCGGCAAAATGAAGCTGTCATTTTCCAAAATGACCTTCCCGCACCAGCTTATGCGCGTAATCCTCCTCGAGCAAATCTACCGCGCGCTCTCAATTTCAAACAATTCAAAATACCACAAGTAAAAGCACTGCATATCGCGGTGCTTTTTGTGTAGGGGACGGCGTCCTTGACGTCCCGTGGCGCGCTGTGCCCTTGATGCTTTTGTCACCGCGCCCTACAAAATACGCCCGAACAACCGTAGGGGCGATTCACGAATCGCCCGCGTGCCGTCGAGGTTGCTTATATTTTTTTATATTTGTCGTAAAAGCTCGCGTCCGACGGTACAACTTCATAATTCTTAAACACAAAGCCCTTGTCGGTATATGTGTAAACGACGGCGTCGTACGGCACAACCGCATCCTCTCTTGTGTCGTAATACGTCAGCTCAAGCTCAACATTGCCGTTTTTGTATTTGCTCAAAAACAGATACGCCGCAAAGGGTGCGTCAGCCAGATTTTTGTCCTTGCTTTTTGCAAACTTCTCAATTTTATCGGCAGAATTTCGGTCAATCGTACCGAGAAAATACTCGTCGTCGTAATATAGATATGTGTTTACAGACAGCGTGCCGTCCTCGTTTTCAACAAGGTCAATTGTGGCGAACGAGGTTTTTGAATAGTAGACAATGCTGTTATAATCATCGTTATCGTATGCGGCTTCGCTGTACAGTAGGTCGCCGATATTTCGCTCTGCCCAGTCTTGCAAATCTTCAAGATTTGTGCATTTTGCAAATTCGCCTGCATTATCGGTTATGCGTGCGTTGATTTCGTCAATTTCGCTGCATATTGCCTGCTCGCTCTTTGCCGAATTAATTAGCGTGGCAGGGGTAATCACAACGCTTGCAATAAGCAAAACGGCGGCAAAAGCTTTTATAACAGCCTTTATTTTCAGATGCATTCGCGTGTTTTGTAATTTGCGCGTTTTTATGATAATAATTTTTGCCTCAATTGCGGCGGCAAGGGCAGCGGCTGCTAACACCACAAAAAGCAAGTTGAAAACAAAAAGCAGATTTTGGTGCTTTGTGTGTTCAAAAGTTCCCCGTATATACGCCTGTACAGGTAAGCCATAAGATAAGTTAATAATAAATCCTTTTAGCCCGTAAAACGCAGGAAGCGTTAAAAATATTGCCGAAACTAAATTGAGCACCCTGTTGTACTTCACGCCGAAAAACAGCGACAATGCATTAAGCAAAACAAGTATCGACAGGATAATTACATCTGCGGCAAAAACCAGCCTGACAAGGTCAATGTATTCCGCAACTGCAAGTATCATTATAGCCAAAGGCGTTATCAGGCACATCGCAAACAGTATACCGCTTGCAACATTTACCGCGGTTTTGCTTTTTGACACAGCCTCAAGCTGCTCGCCGACTACATCGCCGTCGCCCATAGAATCGTCGGCCTTGTTGGCTGCTGCTTCTTTCTCAAAGCCGCACTGCTCAAACCACTTCTCCTTTTCGTCAAGGTGGTCGTACAGCTCGTATTCAATTTTATCCTTTTCCCGCCTGTTCGTAATGTGCGACAGAACGGCAGTTATATATTTATATTTTTTCATAGTGTTTCTTTGTAGGGGCGGGTTTCCAACCCGCCCGCGGAGCGTCGGGGTCGCCGTTCCCTACGCTTGCGGCGGAGAAATAATATATAAACCGTCATTATCAGCTTCTTCGGTTTTATAATAGTCGCTCTCAATAATAATGTTCAAGTTCTCAATCAGCTTTTCGTTCCTGATTTTTTTGATTGACTCCTTGCTGTAATAATCCTCAATATCGCTGATTAGTGCCTCCGTGCTGCTGTAATTATCACTTTCATCCTCATCATCGCCGATATAATATCCGTAGAGGAGGTTTACACTCCACACGACATTTGCCGTGTCGCCGTCAAACTTAACTGCTTCTCGGTCGCCAAGGCAGCCGTGTGTGTGGTTTGCCGTTGAGTATATGCCCGAGGTGGGTATAAAGGTATAATAGTGGTAGCTGAATTCAATCATATACGCGTCTGCAACCTTGTTGTAAAACGCGGTGTGTATCTGCAGCCACAGCAACTCGTCCTTGCTCTCGGGTGCGTCGTAATTTCTAATTTCCGCTTTGAGTGCTTCAATCTGCTTTTTCGTCAAATCAACAGTTTCGTATTTTGCTTCGCTGTTGTAAACAAGCTCAAACCTTTTTGTCTTTTTGTTGTACTCAAATTCAAGCTCTTTGTCATCGTCGTAATCAACGCTAACAATAGCACCGTCGCCCGTGGTAAATTCTATATCTGCAGGCAGCGGAAGGTCGCTTAAATCTTTTACGCAGCTCAAATCCTCGCTTGTTTTAAACGACTCATAACGGTCGTTATACAGCGAAAACGGGTCGCCGTAAAAAGAGTTAAAATGCAAATAATAGTGTTCGCTTTTTTCCAGATTGTTATAGTACGAATCGTATAAATCCTCATCGACACGACCGTCACCGGTGGGGAAATAGTATTCGTATATTTCTAAATAATTGTTTTTGGCAGTTCTTTCCTCTAATGAATCATCGGTCTTTGTTTCGGTTACCGCGCTTTCAACGGACTTCAGGTACTCGTCAAACGCCTTGCGGTGCGCTTTTTTATCAGCTGTGTTCAGCTTGTCAATCTGCTTTATCAGCTGTGATTGGGTAAACTCAAGCTGCTCGGTTGCTTCGGCTTTTCTGTATTCTCTCTCGTTTGCAATTTGCGTTGTCAGCGCCGTAAAGCAGCACGCGCACAGCAGGGAAGCGGCAGCCAAGATATAAACAACTACCTTCTTTACACTCAAATCGCGCCTTGTGTTTTCAAGACGTTTTGTTCTGCCGAATATCCTCAAACCGCAGATAAACGCCGCCAATAATAAGCCGCCGAAAACGACAATAAGCACCGTGTTAAACGTGCCGGACACGCTGAAAAACGCATTGCTGAAATAGTCCTGTTTGAAAAAGAAATCAAGATAATCCTCACCGCGGATTAATTTGTTTATAACATCAGAGTAGTGGTACGGACCGAGCACGACTACCATCTCCGCCACTGCAAAGCCTGCAAAAAATGCGTATTTGTTTAGCCTTTTCAGCCCCACAGTCATTGTGATTAAGCCGAACACAAAAACAAAAGTGAACCTTGCAAACGATTCAAAGTGCGGCATAGTGAACAAAAAGCGCATATCCTCGTAGAATGGTCCGTCATACTTTGAACCCGCACCGGTCATTATTAACTCAACATATGTGTAAAATGCGCTGAACAAGCAAAGGTTTGCAAGCATGGTCGGAAATCCCTTTGCAAAAAACGATTTCTTTATTGCTTCAAGCTGCTCGCCTACTACGTCGCCGTCGCCCATAGACTCGTCGGCTTTGTTGGCTGCCGCTTCTTTCTCAAAGCCGCACTGCTCAAACCACTTTTCCTTTTCGTCAAGGTGGTCGTACAGCTCGTATTCAATTTTATCCTTTTCCCGCTTGTTCGTAATGTGCGACAAAACGGTTGTGATGTATTTGTAGTTCTTCATAGTGTTTCCTTGTAGGGGCGATTCATGAATCGCCCGCAATAGTTTTGCCGTGCGCAGCACCCTAAATTCATAATTTATAATTCATAACTCATAATGAATTTACGCCAGTCCAAGCACCTTGTTTACTGCGCCTGAATAAACCTGAAATTCCTCTTTTTTCTCCTTGAGCATCGATTTGCCCTTGCGCGTGATGTGGTAGTATTTGCGCTTTTTAGTTTCCATATCCACCCAGTAGCTCTCAAGGTAGCCAGCGTCCTCAAGCGAGTGAAGAATGGGGTAGAGTGTGCCTTCCTTAAGGCAGAACACCTTTTCGCTGCGCGCTTCAAGCTCTCTTATAATTTTGTAGCCATACATATCCTCCTCTGCCAGCACGGACAGCACGAGCGCCGCTGTTGAGCCTTTTAACAATTCCTTACTGATTTGCATAATCATACCTCCTGTTGATAAGTACATAGTAATTCTATGCACTTATGATAACACAGTATGTTTGATTTGTCAAGGCTTCGTAGGGGCGGGTTTCCCAACCCGCCCGCAATAGTTTTGCCGTGCGCAGCACCCACTTCGCGCCGCGTGCCGTCGGGGGCGCCGACCCCTACAAAGGTTAAAATATCTTGAAACGCCACTATTAATATGTTATAATATACAGGCAAAGTCCAAACTAACGGAAGCAGGTGCGAATCCTGCACAACCGCCATTACCGTATTTGACGTTAATGCAAGTCATTTTGCCATTGCGAGAGCGAGAAGGCGACTTGCATTGTCCTAAGTCGGGAGACGAGTTTAGGATTTTATTCACACTCTTGGGCAAGCGGAAGAGTTGGCAACGTAATTCAAATCTGCCATTTTAAACCGGTTTTGGATTCGTATTGCGTTGCCTGAATGTTGCGTTTTATTTGTTGCGCTCATTTCACTCTGCCCGGGGGCAGAGTTTTATTTTTGGAGGTATAAAATGAAAAAAGTATTATCACTCACGCTGGCACTTGTAATGCTCATTTCAAGCTTCAGCACACTTACTGTTTTTGCGGCGCCTAAAACGCAGGGCACGGCAGATTTAAACACGCAGATTTCAAAGGCTGCCGACTATGCCGCAAGTCAGATGATTCAAGGCGGCAGCATTGCAGGGCTCAGCTATCAGGACTGCTGGACGCTTGTTGAAGCCGGCTACGACCTGAACACTTACGAGGCACTTTATCTTGCAAGGCTCGATAACGACCTTAGCAAAAACAGCGGCAAAATCATCATTGAAGGTGAAGAATGGTATCAGGACGCTGAAGGCAATTGGCAGTCGTATTCCTACAGCTATGAGGATATCGCCGTTTACGCTGCAGCTATTCTTACGCTGAACAAAATGGGTATAGACGTAACAAACTACAACGGCTACAACCTCACCACCCCGTTTTTGAACTTCGATTTAAGCAAGATTTCAAACCCGTATTCCTACAGGCTCGCAACTTACGCGGCAATCAGCGTGTTAAAAAACAGCGAGTTTGCCCGCACGCTTGCAGAGGATATGATTTCCCGCTTCTACACGCTCGGCAAGGGTTTGGATTACTACGGCTTTTCCTGCGATAACACAGGTCAGTTCCTTGCTGCGCTTTATCCGCTTGTTGTAAATAACGTTAATTTAAAGAAATACAACCTTGATAAATACGTTGACGACGCTTGCGGCGTTATTAAGACCTTTACCAAGGAAAACGGCGCGTATGCTGACGAAGTTTACGTTACAACCGTAAACGCAGACTCAACTGCGCTTGCTATGCTCGGCTTCTCTGCAGCGCTCGACGTAGAAAATGCGTACTGGTACTACCAGATGCTTATCGACGGCTTCTACAATGCTTCCACCGGAGCATTTATGGCTGTAAACAGCAGCGGCGAGATTGCGGACAACCTTTACGCAACAAAGGACGCGCTTGTTTCGCTCACACGCTTTAAGGATGTTGTTGCGCTTGTTCACTACTACGATGATGCAGACACGGTTTACAGCCCTGCAGGCTTTAACCACAACGGTTTCTACCTCGGCAAGTGCCCGATTTGCGGCGATTTGCACAATGTAACAGTTCCTGCGCTTGACAGCATCACCCTTTCAAACACAAACTACGTTTACAACGGCAAGGCTAAAAGACCTGCGGTTACCGTTAAGGACGTCAAGGGCACGCCTGTTGACAAAAAGTACTACACCGTAACTTACAAGTCAAACAAGAACGTCGGCAAAGGCACCGTTACAATTACCTTTAAAGGCATTTACACAGGCACGGTTAATAAGAGCATCAAGATTGTTCCGCAGGGTACTTCTGTCTCCGCGTTCACCGTTGCAAGAAAAGGCTTTACCGTATCGTGGAAAAAGCAGGCAACGCAGACAACGGGCTATCAGGTTCAGTACAGCGCAACTTCAAAGTTCACAAAGTCCAAAACCCTCACGGTTAAAAAGAACAGCACCACCAAAAAGGCAGTAGGCAAGCTTGCTGCAAACAAAAAGTACTTTGTTCGCGTGCGCACATACAAAACCGTAAACGGCAAAAACTACTATTCAAAATGGTCTGCCGCAAAATCGGTTAAAACAAAATAATTATATATGGGAGGGTATATTCACCCTCCCGTTTTTATACAAAAAAGTTTTTGTGAAAAAATACTTGACATACGGACATACTATTGATATAATAGCATTGTAATCAATTGCACACAATTTAATTTTACAAAACCGGAGGAAAGAAAAATGAACGTTTTAGATTTCAAAGTATTGTCACAAAAAGGCGAAGAAGTTGCACTTGAGCAGTACAGGGGCAAGGTTCTTCTTATCGTAAACACAGCAACCCACTGCGGTTTCACACCTCAGTACAACGGACTTGAGGCTATGTACAAAAAGTACAAGGATCAGGGCTTCGAGGTGCTTGACTTCCCGTGCAACCAGTTTGCATTCCAGGCAAGGGAGAGCGACGAGGGTATCAACAAGGTTTGCTCGCTTAAGTTTGGCACAACCTTCCCGCGCTTCAAAAAAATCAAGGTTAACGGCAAGGACGCAGATCCGCTTTACAAGTATCTTGTTGAGCAGACAGGCGGCGCAAAAATCGGCTGGAACTTCACAAAATTCCTCATCGACCGCGACGGCAATATCGTAGAGCGCTTCGGCTCAAAGGTAACACCTGAAGAAATCGAAGCAAAGGTAGAGGAAATCTTATAAGTAAGTGGACAGGGAACAGTGTACCGTAGGGGCGATTCACGAATCGCCTGACACTAATTCCGAATTCCGCATTCCTAATTCCGAATTGAGGTAAAACTATGTACGACGTTATAATTATCGGCGCGGGTCCCGCGGGCATATCTGCGGCGCTGTACGCAAAGCGCGCAAACAAAAGCGTGCTTGTGCTGTATCACGGCGAATCCCAGCTTGAAAAAGCGCATATGATTGACAATTACTACGGCTTTGCAGGCGGCATCACAGGCAAGCAGCTCTATGCCGACGGCATTGCGCAGGCGCGCGAGCTCGGTGTTGATGTCAAAAACGAGGAGGTCACTCACATTCAGATGACCGCCTCTATGACATACGAAGTCACCGCTGCCGAAAAGTATGAGGGCAAAACGCTCATCCTCGCAACGGGCAACAAAAAAATACGCCCCAACATCAAGGGCGTTGCAGACTTCGAGGGCAAGGGCGTCAGCTACTGCGCTATCTGCGACGGATTTTTCTACCGCAAAAAAACCGTTGCCGTGCTCGGCGCAGGCGACTACGCTTTGAGCGAAGCCGGCGACCTTGAAAACATTGCGCAAAAGGTGTATATTATAACTGACGGCGAGCCTGCGCCCGATACCGATAAGTACGAGGTGATTACAAAGAAAATCGCCGAGGTTAAGGGCGAGGCAAAAATCAGCACCGTTGTTTTTGACGACGGCAGCGAGCTTGCGATTGACGGTCTGTTCATCGCGCTCGGCGTTGCAGGCGGCGCGGATTTTGCCAAAAAGCTCGGCATTGCGCTTGACGGCGACAGCATTAAGGTCAACGCCGATATGAGCACAAACATCCCGGGGGTTTACTCCTGCGGCAACGTCACGGGCGGACTTTTGCAGGTGTGCAAGGCTGTCTATGAGGGCGCGGAGGCTGGACTTTCGGCAGTAAAATATCTTAAAAGTAAGGAGTAATAATTATGGTTAAAGAGATTACAGAGGCTAATTTTGAGCAGGAAGTTATGAATTCCGGCAAGACTGCGCTTATCGATTTTTACGCAGTATGGTGCGGTCCGTGCAAGATGATGTCACCCGTTGTTGACGAGATTGCAGAGGAGAATCCGGACATCGTTGTTGGCAAAATCGACGTTGACGAAAACGAAGAGCTTGCAGCAAAGTTCGAGGTTATGTCAATCCCGACAATCCTTGTTATCAAGGACGGCGCTGTGGCGGAAACGTTTATCGGCGTTACACCTAAGGAAAACATTTTAGCTGCAATCGGCTAAAACAATAAAGGATTCAGGCACCCTCACAGGTGCCTGTTTTGGTATAGGTATGAAAAAGATTAAGTTATTATCGGTTATCCTTGCTGTGATTCTGCTGTTTTCGTCCTGCGCAAAGAGCGAGCCGACAGTTAAAGCAGATCCGGAAAACTTCAAAACCAACTACACATTTGTTTTTGTTCACGGTCTTTCGGGCTGGGGCAGTTACGATTTTCAGAATCATTTTCTCAAATACTGGGGTATGCGCGGCGGCGATTTGATGAAGTACCTGAACAATCAGGGCTTTACCTGCGTAAGCGCGTCCGTCGCACCGCACGGCAGCGCGTGGGACAGAGCGTGCGAGCTGTACGCGCAGCTTACGGGCAGCGTGGTTGATTACGGCGCGGAGCACAGCAAGCGCTGCAAGCACGACCGTTTTGGCACGGATTATTCCAAAAAGCCGCTGATTGATAAGTGGGATGCGGAAAATAAAATCAACCTGCTCGGTCACTCGTTCGGCGGCGCAACTGTAAGGCTGCTCTCCGAGCTTATGGCAAACGGCAGCGAAGCAGAGCAAAAGGCAACCGCCAAGGACGACCTTTCGCCCCTCTTTACAGGCGGCAAGGCGGACTGGATTTACAGCATCACCGCGCTTGCTTCACCGCACAACGGCACCACCGCGTACGACGTGGGCGGCGTTGAGGACGATGTGACCAACACCTTCAAGTACAAAGTGCAGGATAAGCTCAACAGCGTTATGGCTTCCGCTAACAAGGAGGAGGACAACGGCAGGGCTGATTTTGACAATGCGAATTACGATATGCTGCTCGATAATGCCAAGGCGCTCAACGACAGCATCAGCACGCTCGGGAATGTGTACTATTTCTCTATTCCGTGCTCGTCCACTATCAAGCAGGACGACGGTACATACACCCCGGACGAGAGTAAGACGGAGACGCTTTTCGCCAAGACCTCGCGCCTTATGGGCAAGTTTACCGAAACGTCAGAGGGCGGTATTGTCGCCGACGAAACGTGGTTTGAAAACGATGGGCTTGTAAACACGATTTCCGCGCGCGCCCCCTTCGACGCACCGCAGACCGAGTACAAGGAGGGCGAAGTCAACCCCGGCGAATGGAACATTATGCCCACCTTCGACGGCGACCATATGTCCCTGCAGGGCGGATTGATGAAAACAAAAGATGTGCGTGATTTTTATACAAAACATCTGTCTATGATAAATTCTCTGTAAAAAAGAACCAACGACCGAAAGATATTTGCTCTTTCGGTCTTTTTTTGCATGAAATTCCTTGTATTAGTGGACAAAAAGTAGTATAATGTGTATTAACGAAAGGAAGCATACCCATGAACGCATACGATTTTGATGAAACAATCTTTTACCCCGACAGCGCAATTTCTTTCGCTTTCTGGTGCGCAAAACGCAAACCGAAACTGTGGTTTAACTTTGTGCCCAAGGTTATGAAGTGCCTCGTGCAGTATAAAAAAGGCAAGTTGCCGCGTTACAAACTTGAACGCACTTTTTTCAGTTACTTAACGCAGATTGACGATTTTGACGAGCAGATAGAGGCGTTCTGGGATAAAAACGAGAGCAATATATCCAAATGGTATCTTGAGCAGAAAAAGCCTGACGATTTGATTATCAGCGCTTCTCCCGTCTGTATTATAGCGCCGATTGCAAAGCGTCTGGGCGTAAACTATGTTGCGACGGAATATGACAAGGAGTACGATGTTTTTGTCGACAATCTGATGTATGCAAAGGAAAAGGCGAAGTATATTCTTGACCACGATTTTCCCGTGATAGAGAATTTTTATTCGGATTCTCTGTCGGACACGCCGCTTGCTCTGCTTGCGGAAAAAGCGCACCTTGTCACAAACAAAGCGCAAACGGTTACCGACTGGCCCAAACTTGATGTTGAAACGCTTAAAGAGGTCCGCAAAAAAATTGACACGGGCTGGAATATACATCTGTAAAACAAAACGGTGAACGAATTTTCGTTCACCGTTTATTAATGTTTATCACACCATTTCTTCGGGTTTGAAAACCTTGTCAAATTCCTCTGCAGAGAGAAAGCCGAGCGATACGCACGCTTCCTTTAGCGAGATGTCCTCGGCGTACGCTTTCTTGGCGGTTTTCGCCGCGTTTTCGTAGCCGATGTAGGGGTTGAGCGCCGTTACCAGCATCAGCGAATCGTGCAGGTTGCGGTGCATTTTTTCCCTGTTTGCGGTTATTCCCACAGCGCAGTTGTCGTTAAACGATTTAATCGCGTCCGCAAGCAGCCTTGCCGATTGCAGGAAGTTGTAAATAGTCACGGGCATAAACACGTTGAGTTCAAAGTTGCCCTGACTCGCCGCAAAGCCTACCGCCGCGTCGTTGCCCATAACCTGCACGGCAACCATCGTCAGCGCCTCGCACTGCGTGGGGTTGACCTTGCCCGGCATTATCGATGAGCCCGGCTCGTTTTCGGGTATTTTGATTTCGCCCAGACCGAGCCGCGGTCCGCTTGCGAGCCAGCGCACGTCGTTTGCAATCTTCATCAGGTCAGTTGCAAGCGCCTTGAGCGCGCCGTGCGCAAACACGATTTCGTCCTTCGATGTCAGCGCGTGGAACTTGTTTTCCGCTGTGCAGAAGGTCTGCTCTGTGATTTCGCTTATCTTTTCCGCCACCAATCGGTCAAAGCCCTCGGGCGCATTCAGCCCTGTGCCGACTGCCGTGCCGCCGAGCGCAAGCTCCTTGAGTTCGGCTTTTGCGCTAATCAGAAGGCTTGCGTCTTTATCAAGGCTTGCGCGCCAGCCGCTGATTTCCTGCGAAAAGGTAATCGGCGTAGCGTCCTGCAGGTGAGTTCTGCCGCTTTTAACAATGCCCTCGTTCTCTTCTTCAAGTCGCTCAAAGGTGCGTTGTAATTCAAACAGCGGCTTGAGCAGCTTGTCAATGCTCAGCACCGCCGCAATGTGCATAGCGGTGGGGAAGGTGTCGTTTGAGCTCTGGCTCATATTGATATCGTCGTTCGGGTGGCAGAGCTTTTTGCCCGCAAGCTCGTTCGCGCGGTTTGCAATAACCTCGTTCGCGTTCATATTCGACTGCGTACCCGAGCCCGTCTGCCACACAACAAGCGGAAAATGCTCGTCAAGCGCACCGCTTGCAACCTCGTCGCAGGCTTTGCAGATAACCTCAAGCTTCTCGTCAGTCATTTTTTCGGGGCGAAGCTCGTGGTTCGCAAGCGCGGCAGCCTTTTTCAGCAAACCGAACGCGTGCGTAATCTCACGCGGCATAACCTCTATGCCTTCGCCGATTTTAAAGTTATCCTTGCTGCGCTGCGTCTGTGCGCCCCAGTATTTATCGGCAGGTACTTTAACCTCACCCATAGAGTCGTGTTCAATGCGATAATCCATAGTCATTCTCCTGTTATTATGTAGGGGCGATTCACGAATCGCCCGCGGGTCGTCGGGGACGCCGACCCCTACAATTAATGGGAGGGCACGGAGACCCTCCCCTACAAATATTGTATTATTCTTCTGTTGAGCTTCTGCGCTGTGCAAGTGCCGCAGTAATCTTTGCCTTCTTGTCGCCAACGATATCGTACTTGAGAATCGGGAAGATTGAAAGCAGTGCAAGAATACCCGGCATTGCGGTGTATGCAAAGAAGATTAAGTCTTTGTTACAGCCGCTGAAATCTTTTGCTGCAAGTGCGTCGTAGTAGCCCGATGCACCAACAAAGATAAGGCCGACTGCCATGCCGAGTGCAAGGCAAACCTTGATTGTAAGGGTAAGGATTGAGTAGCAAGCGCCCTCGTTCCTCTTACCTGTTTCATACTCATATGCATCCACGCAGTCTGCGGTCATAATCATAGGCATAAGCGTAACCGCACCAAACTGTAAACCGATAAGGAACAGCGAAGCGTAGAACAGTACCGTAAGCACCATGTTCTTCGGATTCTGGAACCAGAAGTGACCAATTGCAAATGAGAAGATGGAAGCCGCAAAACCGTAAACGGAAAGCAGGATATACGTCTTTTTCTCATTGAGTTTCTTGATAAGGAACGGGCAGATTGCCATACTTATCATCGAGCCGATAGCCGTAACGATACCGAGCACAACTACAAGGTTCTGGCTGCCGAGGATAATCGAAGCCGCCTGAACCTGAATACCCATAGCCATCTGTCTGCCAAAGCCCAGGAAGTACGAAATAATTACAAGCATAAACGGCTTGTTTGCCTTAAGCGCAGCAAACATTTCCTTAAAACCGATAGTATCGCTTGAAGCGTTTGTAACTCTCTCCTTGTTAATCAGCGGAATAAGCGCAAACAGTACGCAGCCGAAAATAGCGGTGAGAATACCAACAAACAGGAACTCGGGCGCGTTCATCGGTGCGTCCTGCTGTCCCTTTGGCACAAATACCTTTGAGCCGTTCGGTACAATAAGGCACACGATCGGCACGATTACCGCACACGCGGAAAAGCCAATCTGCTTTGCCGTGTTTGAGATTGAAACAACGTTTGTTCTTTCAGTCGGGTTAGGTGTAAGCGCAGCCGCAATACCCTGCGACGGCACGTCGCCCATCGTCATTGCGATTGACCAGATAAGGCTTACAATGAAAATCCACACATAAAGCACTGCGTTTTTAAAAGGAACGTTTACAAAAAGCAGCGCGGTGGAGATAAGCAGCGGCACAATCGCATAAACAATCATCGATTTGAATTTGCCGAGCTTGCTCTTTGAGCGGTCAACAAGGTTGCCCACAATCGGGTCAGCCGCGGCGGATACGATTTTTGCCACAAGAATAAGAATTGCCACAACAATTACGTTTGCGCCGAGAATCGAGCCGGAAAACTCTGCCTGATATGTAAACTGCAGTCCCACGATTGCCTGAAAACCGAACAAGCCGAGCGAATAGGCGATGATTTCCTTGATGCTTAGATATTTTTGCTGGGTGATGTCGTTAACTTCGTTTGCCATAAATTTTACTCCTTTTCAGTTTTTTGCGGAATATATGTCCACTTGGAAAAACCTTGCGGAACCGTAACAAGCGGCAAGCACTTGTTATAGTAAATTTTAATGCGTTTTTCCCTCGTCCAGCCTGCGCGGTCCTTAAGGTACGATCCGCTTTGCTGGTCAACCCAGTAGTAAAGGGTTACGGGGTGGTTCATTTCACTTTCAAACTTATCAATAAACTTTTTAAAAAACTCGGTTTCAAACGGTCTGCCAAGGTACATTACCGTGATGTCGGACAAGTCCTGTTTAAACGCGTCGCCTGCGATAATCTCCACATTGTCAAACTGCTTTGCCCAGTCTGCCGCAACAGCTGCGACCTCCTCGTTAAGCTCAACGCCGCGGATTTTGCCCTTAAAGCCGTATTCGGTAGCCATATACGCCAGAACTCTGCCCTTGCCGCAGCCGATATCCGCAAACACGTCGTTTTCGGTAAAGGTGTCCGCGCCGATCATTTTGCGCAGCGCGTAGTACGGCGTGGATTCGCTGCCCGTCGCGCCCATATCCTTGCGGTGCTCGGACGGAACGTAGCGGCCAAGCGGCGCGCCCACAAGCTTTTTGTCGTGCTGAATGTCAATCAGCCCCAATATTCGCTTTGCGCGGGCGTTGAAGGCTCTGCCGAGTTTGTGTTTATATAACTTATTCATCAGTCGTCAAATACTTCCTTGAAAATGTCTGCGTTAGCCATCTTCATAACTGCGCTGAACAGCATTGAGCCGTGCACAGGCATAAGACGGTTGAAGGTGGACATAAAGAATGAGTCCATACCGTGTACCTGCAGGTGGTGCTTGTGCTCTATGCCGTGCATAATCAGCCTTACCATCTTGTCGCAATCGGTGGAAACCATGTCGATCATCTTCTGACCTTTGTCGTTACCCTCTTCAGCCTGGTTGCGGAAAATGTCGGTTTTAGTAAAGCCGGGGCAAACAAGACCAACAAATATTTTTCCGCTGAACTCGCTGCGCAGTGCTTCCGTAAGGCTGCGAAGCGCAGTTTTGGACGCCGAGTAAACCGATGTGCCTGCAAGCGTCATAAGCGCTGCGGCAGAGTCGATGTTGATGATTGCAGGTGTGTCCGATTCAAGCAGCATCGGCAGCAGCGTCTTGATTGAATACACAGCCGAATAGAAGTTGATGTTCATTGCCTGCTCAATTTCCTCATAGGAATATCTGTCAAATCTCTTGAACTTCGGCAGTATACCTGCGTTGTTAATCAGAATATCAACCTTTGTGCCGTTTGCGTTAAGCTCTTCGGCAAATTCCTCCCAGTTTTCACGTTTTGAAACGTCAAACAGCTTGTACGAAAACTGCTTTGCATACTCTTCGCCAAGCTCGTCTATAAACTTAAGCATCTTCGGTTCGCTGCGAGCTATACCTATAACCGTGCAGCCGTGCTTTTTGATTAAGGTTGCGGCAATTCCTGCGCCCATACCGCCCGAAGCGCCTGTAACAATGGCAGTTTTGCCCTCAAGCCAACAATTGCTCATAATGTTTTACCCCCTTGGTTAGATAATAATTCTATATAATTATACAATAAAACTGTAATTAATACAACATTTTATTATTATAATTTGGAATAGTCTACAAAAGTTCATAAAAAACGCATAAATATTTATAATTTCCTTGCTATGTGTATGAATATGTGTTATGATAAGCGCCGTGGGGTGAAATTATTATGGATAAAAGAATTATCAAGACCAGGCTCGCGGTCTATAACGCCGTTTTTGACCTGGCAACGGAAAAGGATTTAGACAAAATTACTGTTGTCGAACTGTGCGACAGAGCAGGCATTAACAAAAGCACCTTCTATCTTCACTACAGAAGTATTGAGGACTGCTTTACCCAGTGCTTTGACTACTTCGCAGGTAGAATCCTTGAGCTTAGTAAGAATATCGACTACATAGATATGTCCTACGCGCCGGAAAAAACGGTTGCCGCTATTCTCGACGTGGTTGAGCAGAACATCAAGTATTTTGAACGCTTTAAAAACAGCGTGATTTACGACTCTGCAATCAGGTCGCTTAAGGAAAACTTTATCAACTCAATCTGTAAGCTCAATAATATTACCGCAGAGGAGAATTATCACGAGGTTGCAAAGGTGCATTTCCTTGTGGGCGGCTGCGCGGACGTTATTATCAATATGATGCCCGACTTCAGGCGCGACGAAATTGAAAAGATAATGGTAAACGTAATTAAACGTAAATAAAAAATGGCTACATTGATGTAGCCTTTTTTTAGTGGACAGGGGACAGTGGACAGGGGACAGCCCCTGTTTTTTTATTTAACCCTCAATTCGCACAACCTGCAGGTCGTGGTTTGCGCGTTCATTTTCCGGCGGCGGCGTCATATAGTCGCCGTACATTTTAGTAAGGTATTCGTCATAACCCACGGGCGCCTTAAGCGTCGCGCCCTCAAATTCAAGCTCACAGGTTGTGAGCATTTTTTCTTTTGCAATGCCTGCCTGCACGCCGCCCCACACGGTAAGCGCCGCGATTTGCGCGGTTTCAAGCGGGCAGGAACGCACCTCTTCGTCAATTTTTCCGCCGTAGTAGTATGCGCCCCTTATGCGCGAATAAGCAATCACGGGCACCTTCACAATTTTGCGCAGGGTGCTTTTGCCGCTGCCGTATTCGCAGCACGCGTTTTCAAGCAAAAACGCGTATTTTTTAAGCCGCTTCGTTTTCTTTGCCAGCGCACTCTCGCTCATTTCTTCAAGCCCGTCAACGGGGAAGATGTCAATCCACAGCTCTGTGTGCAGGGATGTGCGCGAGTTCACAATTTTTGTGTTCATATCAAGCACTTTTGCAAAGGGGTAGGGCGAGTTGCCCGCCTTTATGCTCACAAGCTTGTACTTATCGGACAGCGGCTCTGTTTTCACCAGCTCGTGAAAGCGGTTGTATTCCTCACGCGGCATGGCAATATCAATGTCGTCGTCCCACGGTATAAAGCCCTTGTGCCGCACTGCGCCGAGCAGCGTTCCGCCTATAATAAAGTATTCAAGGCCGTGGTCGTCAAAGTATTTAACAACGTCAATCGTTATGTCAAAAAGCGCCTTTTTAAGTTCCTGCGGGGTCAGAAGTCGGTTATCCATTTTTCACTCCGAGTTTATTCCTGATAAAATTAACAGCGTACTTAATGCCGTAAGTTACAAAGTATTCCTTTTCTATAATAAGGATTATATAGTACAACGCCGCGCCGCCTGCAATAAGCACTGCAAGCGACCACACTTTAAGCGGCAGCCGCGATTCTGCAAATATCAGCGCACCAAGCATAATTCCGCCTGCAACAAGGTATTTGCCGCTTACAGCAAAAATTTTACCCACGCTGTAATGCCTGTGCTTTGCAACGTAAGCGAGCATACAAATCATAATAATTATCTCGCCTGCAACAGACGCAATACCTGCGCCGTTTGCCTTAAAGCGCGGTATAAGCAGGGCGTTTAGCACAACGTTAAACGCACCGCCTGCAAGCACGCAGTAGGTGTAAATATTCTGCCGCCCCGTCGATATAAAGAACTGCGCCGACGATGTGGAATTAAGCGCAATCGGCACAAACAGCAGCGCCATAATCATAAGCACCTGTATAACTGGCTCGTACCCGTCGCCGAAGAACACCGGCACCAGCACCTTCGCCGTGCCGATAACGCCGCACATCAGCGGCACGCCCATAAACCATACAAAGCGGTACGATTTATAAAGGTATTCGTGCATATCGTCAATGCGGTTTTCCGCATACGCTTTTGAGCTTTTTGGCAGCAGCACCGTGTTGATTGCCGTCACAAGAATCAGCGCCATTTTAACAATCTTGTTGCTCTGCTCGTAGTATCCGTTTTGCGCCGCGCTCTGCGTAATCACGCCAATCATCGTCTTGTCAAGCATCTCGTACATCTGCAGCGCCATCGCAGGTATAAACAGCTGTATGATTACCCTGAAGTCCGTAAACGGCTTGGGTTTGTAGCCCTTGGTGCTTACAAGGTATTTTTTAAGGTAGGGGATAATCGACAGATTGCCGACGAACGTCAGCCCTGCGAGCATCAGCACGTACTTCCACAAATCCTCGGGGTTGTGGATGAATATAAAAATTATTGCAACGTTAAGCAGCTTTATCGCATAGTTGCGTATGGCAACGCGGCGAAAATCCTCCATCCCCTGGAAGAACCACGCCGTGTCAACAATAGTTGCAAGCAGGTAAAACGCCTGTATCAGCGCAATTTCCTTGTTTTTTGCAAACAGCAAAACGTACGCAATGTAAAGCACAAGCGCGCTGCCTGCTGTGATTATTCTGAACGTAAGTATATCGCGGAATTTCCTGCTGCGCCCAATCGGGTCGTCCTGCAGAATACCAATCTGCTTGTTGCCGTAGGTCGCCGTGCCGAGTATGGAAAAAATAACAAAGTAACTCACAATCGAATAGGTGTAGCTGTTAATACCTATTCCCTCGGCGCCCAGCGCACGCGAAATATAAGGCGTGGTCACAAGCGGAACGATGATTGCAAGCAGCTGATAGCTTGTGTTAAATATGTAATTTTTCGCTATCTTTTTGTTGCCTGCCATAAAAACACCGTTAAACCTTGATTTTGATTTTTAACCCTTTTCGTTTTGATTTATCGTTATCCGCCAACTCACCGGGCGCGCCTGCCGCTATACCGTAAACTATAAACATAATAGCAACAGCAGGGTGGAAAAAGCCCGTTTCCGACGTTGACGAGCAAAATGCGTACGTCATTACGGACAGCATACACCAGCCGGCGTACTTGTTTACTTTGATTTTTCTCACGCCAAGCGCGGTCATCATAACAGTTGTAAGCGCAAAGAACACTGTGCCAATCCAGCCCGATTCCGCAAATATGCCCGGCCAGAACACGTCGCCCACAGGCTGGTCCTTGTAGTAGCCGCCCATATATCCCAGATTGTAGTAGAACGACGAGCCGTAGTCGTAAGCAACCGTGGTGCCGTAGGTGCCAAAGCCCGAACCAAGCGGAAAATGGTTGTTTGCAATACTAATGCCGTCGCGCATCATTTTAAGTCTGATAGGCGCATAGCTGCCCGCACTTTCCGTAAAATACAAATCAATCTGGTCAAGGCTGAAGTACAGCGCAGCGCACGCAGCGCCCACAAAAATCAAGCCCTTAAACGGCAGATTGTACTTAACAAATGCAAAGTAAATCAGGAATATTATCAGCATTGCCGCAATCGCCTTTGCGCGGAAGGTCAGCAGCGTAACGCACGCCATAATTATGATAAAATACATATTTGATTTGTCGTACTGCAAATTGAGTATCAGCACCGATATAATCAGTATGCTGAACGCCGCAAGGTGCGTCGGGTGGTAGAAAAACAGCTGCAGCGAATCCGTAAAGTAGCGAAAGTCGTACTTTTTGAAAAACGGCGTAAAGAACAAGTCGTGCAGCGCGTATAAAAACAGCACCACCGTTATAATCTTGCACGCAAGATTTGTATGCTCGTAAAACGTTTTTGAATCCGCAACCCCCTGGCGCGACAGTTCAAGTCCGCCCCTGTAAAACAGGAAGAATTTTACGCACACAAATGCGTCAAGCACAATAACCGTAACCGTAGCATAGTCGTTGAAAACGGAGGACAAAAAGCATAACAGCAGGTAAAGTCCGTAGCAGACAATAAGTATCCTTTCAAGATACGTAAGGTTGATGCGCTTTTTGACCATAACGTATAGCAGGTAGAATATAATCACTACCTGGAACAGCTCGTCGTAGTACGTCACCGCCTGCAGCATCGCACGCGGCACCAGCATCTGCAGAGCGTTTTGCATCGCCATCAGGAAAAATATTACGCCCACATATGCCTTTTTAATCAGTATCATACAAAGCACGCACAGCGCTAACGTTGCAACAAGGAAGATGTAGCTTGCCGTGCCCTTGAGTAACGGGGCAATCAAAAATGTGATTGTGGTAACAAAAACCAATATATCTTTAAATTTAATTTTCATTAAAGACCGCCCCTTTCTTTAGTTTATTTTTTAGCCGCCCTGTACATATTTTCAACCGTTGGCGGATTTAAATGCAAATCGTTATACGGCTTGCTGAATTCAAGCGATTTCTTTTTAACCTCGTCGTAACTGCCGATTATCTTTGCAGGCACGCCGCCTACCACGCTGCCGTCCGGCACGTCCTTTGTAACCACAGCGCCTGCCGCCACAATGCAGTTGTTGCCAATTGTAACGCCAAAGTTTATAATCGCGTCGGCGCCTATGTAAACATTGTTGCCGATTTTCACTTCTGCAAAGCGGCAGCGGTGCGCGTTTGTTTTATCCTCGTAGTTAAACACCGTGTTTGCAATGCTGTGCGTTATTATCCTTACCCCCGCCGCTACGGAAACATTGTCGCCAAACGACACTAAAAACGGCTCGGCAGGCAGTATTGTGGATTGGAAAAAGCAGTGCTCGCCCACAGCGGCAAAGACTTTTTTCTTTTTTAGATATTCCATTTTTTTCCAGCCGTTGCGCTCGGTAATCATTTTAAGCTGCAAATAATACCGCCTTATCGCGTCAAGTCTTACAGATAGCTTCATTTATTAATCCTCAGGATTTATCAGGGTTGTAAACATAGTCGGTTGATTTGTATTTGGTCATACCCTTAACATTAAAAATTATGCGCTCAAGGGTAATTTTTTTGCGGTTTGCCCACAGCGTTTTTGCGTAGTAAACCGCCTTGCTCTGCGCGCTCTTTTTCATCACAAAGTCCGCCGTGATTTCGTACGGCTTGTCGGTTGTAACGTCGGGGTAAATCGTAAGCATACGGTTTTTGTCGTAGTGCTTAACCTTGATTGTTGTGGGTCTGCACCAGTAGTGCAGGTACATCATTTCCTCGCTGCACAGCTTGCCCTCGTGCACATATCTGCGCAGCAGCACGCCGTTTTGCCAGGTAAAAATCTGGTGCTTGTTTTTGTACTGCTCTTCCTCCGTCTGCCAGGAAAGGTTAAATGCGTAGTCGTACTTTGCAAGGTTTGCAAAGTCAATGCCCATATAAACGGGAACGCCCAGTTCCTTGTAAATCGACTGCATATACGGCTCGTCAAACGCGTAGCCCCTGTCGGTGGAAAAAACCTCAATATAATTCTCAAACTTCCCCGAAATATGGCGGTACCTCGCATTGACCTCTGGCGTGTTGCGGTATAGGTTAGAGTGACCGTTAAAGCCAACGCGGTCGTATTCTGCCAGCACCTCGTCGGTGTAGAATTTGCGTATGTTGCCCCATATTAAGTCAACGTCGCAGTGTCCCCAGAAGTCGTAGCCCTTCAGCTCGTCGGCAAAAATCTCGCCGTATGCAGGCTTGAAGTCGCACAGCTTGTACGGCTTTTCAAGATATATGTCAAAGTCGTAAATCGTCTGCGCCTTCTTTTTCATCTCGTCAAAGGTCATATATGTTACCTTGACGTTTTCGGGGTAGTCGTATTCGGTTTTGTCGTCGGTAAATATCAAAAAGTCAACTGTGGGATTGCAGCCTGCGCTCATCAGCCACAGCTTCATATACTTCGGGAACTTGCCGAAGTACGGTATGATATACGCAATAGAATACATCAGATTAACTCCAAAAATTGCTCAACGCGCCTGCCGTCGGACAGCTCGTCCCTGTAATTCAGGCAGTTGTTAACGTAGTACGCGTTGTTATTAACTATTTCCTCAAGGTCGGCGGCGCCCCAGCTGTCATTAACAATGCCGAGCTTTGTGCTGTCAATGTATGCCGAATTGTACGGCACGCTTGTTGTAACAATCGGTGTGCCGCAGGCGATTGCCTCGATTACGGAAACCATGTTGTTATCCTGCCGCGTGTAAATCAGCATAGCCTGCGCCTTTGCCATATATTCCTTAAGCGTTTCGTGCGGTGCCTTGCCGAAAAATCTAATCTTGTCCGCTACGCCCAGGGAGGACGCATATTTTTTCAGGTTCGCTTCCTCGTCACCCTCGCCGAAGATGTAAAGGTAAAAATCCTTACCCTCTGCAAACTCGGCAAACGCCTCGATTGACCTGTCAATCTGCTTGCGCGCAATGAGCTGCGACGGAATGATGAAGTAGTTTTCCTTCTCCTTGCAGGGCGTGAACTTGTCAAGGTTTACGCCGTGGTCAATGATTTTGTCAGATACATTCGCGCAGTATTTTGATATAAACTCGCGCGCCTCCTCGCTTCTCGCAACAACGGTAACGTTCCTGTAAAACAGCCTTGCCACGATGTTGTACCAGAACTTTGACGGCAGCTTGTGCATAAGGTTGTTATGCTTTGCAAGCTCCTGCCATATAATCACCTTGTCCTTTGCACCGCCGCTCACAAGCATAAACGAGTTGAGCGAAAATACTTCGCTTGAGATTATCAGGTCAAAATTATTCTCCCTCACAATCCGCTTTACCGCTGTGCAGCAGGGCAAAATGTTTGCAGGGAACAGCTTCTTAAACTTCGCCTTTGCCCACACGATTTCAAACGGGTATTCCTCGTCTGCCGTCGGCTTGTAGTCCTCTGCCGCGAGCAGCGTTACCTCGTGCCCTGCCTTGTTAAACGCGATACAGAGGTCATAAATCATCGTGTCCTTAATCGACTCGACCTTTTTGACCTCGTGTGTTTCGTTAGTATATAAAATTGCGTTAACAATCAGAATTTTCATTATCGCATTCCCGTTTATGCGCCGAGCGCAGACTTTGATGTTTCGGACAGACCGTCGCTCGCCACTGCGCTCAAATCGCAGGTGGAAAGCTTGTCAAGCTCGTCCTTTGTAACCTTGCCGTCGCGCAGGTCGCGGCATATTTTATTCTCGTACATCGAGTATTTTTTGTCCTTAAAGCAGCGCAGGAACTTGTGCTTGATTACCCATGCGGCAGGCACCCAAATGTACTTGTGCATAGCGGGGGATACGGAGCCAATCATCCAGCACTGACGGTCGCAATGGCGAACCTTGTCGCGAACCTTGTCAGCCTGCTCGCTGTTCCAAAGCTCGTCCCAGCTCTGCTCGTTGAGGTTGCCCATAACCTCTTTTTCCTTTGTGCCGTTGCAGGGCATAACGTCGCCGTACGGGTCGATAAAGAAGGTGTCAAACGCCATGTCGCACGGCAGCAGGCGCTTTTGCCCGTAGATGTAGTTAATCAGCCCGTGGTTGAAGTACGCGCGGAACCACTTTTTCGGCTCGTTCGATTTCAGCAGCTCGTTAATCAGCTCTTCAAAATTTTCGGCAACCATCTGCCTGTCGTGAATAATATTTTTCGCCTCTACAAAATAAAACGAATTGTGCAGCGAAGCCGTGGCAAATTCCATATTCATCTCGTCGGACAGCTTGTAAAGCGGCACAAGGTCCTTTGCGTTTGCGTCCTGCACCGTCATGCCAAAGCCGACGTCGGGGTGCTTCATCTCCACAAGCTTTTTAAGCGTAGTGTAGCCCCTGTTAAAGCCGTCCTCAAGCCCGCGGATTGCATTGTTTGTGTCCTCAAGCCCTTCAATGGAAATGCGTATGCCCACATTCGGGAACTCCTTGCACAGGTCAATAATCCTGTCGGTAAAAAAGCCGTTTGTCGAGATGACAATGCGCTCGCTCTTTTTGTACAGCTCGCGCACGATTTCCTTCAAGTCCTCGCGTATAAACGGCTCACCGCCCGTGATGTTTGTAAAGTACATTGCGGGCAGTTTTTTAATCGTTTCAATTGTAATTTCCTCTTCTGCAACGGACGGCGCCTTGTAGCGGTTGCACATTGTGCAGCGCGCGTTGCAGCGGTAGGTGACAATCACCGTACCGTTCAGTTTTTTCGCCATAATTTTTTACTCTCAACAACTTTAAGAATTTTATTAAACGCAAACGAAAATGCTATTGCAAGCGTCAGCGTAGCCGCCGCCGACACTATGTAAGACAGCAGGTCGTTTGCAAAAATCTTTGTAAGCCCCACCTTTTCCAGCAGCCTGAAAAACATCATGTGGCACAGATATATTTCCATGCTTATGCCGCTTAAAAACGACGTTAACTTGTTTTCAAGCAGGGGCGATTTTTCGCGCAGCGCGTAAATTGTAAAAAGCGCAAACATCGGCAGCGCAGTCCATAAGCGCGAGCCCTGCCATATAAAAATCGCCGCCGCGCCAATGCACAGCAAAAGCACCAAATACTTAAATTTAACAAGCAGCTTGCTAATGCTGTCCTTGTAAAGAAATATCAGCCCGCCTGCAAAAAAGTACGGCGCGGTGTAAACTATGTTGCCCCTGTAGTCAAAGTTGAGCATATGCGCCGAATCAAAAAAGTAGTACCTGCACATCATGCTGAACGCAATGCTTGCCGCAAATGCAAGCCACGCGCGGCGCTTGCTTGCAATAAGCGTGCAGAAAAACGGGAACGTTATGTAAAACACAAACACAAGCCCCACAAACCAGCCAATGCCTATAACGGAAATTGCAGGATTTGGCAGCAGACCAAAGCACAGCGTTAAGTCCGCAAACAGTTCCATTGCGCTTTTTACACTTGGCGCCACGGCAAAATCCATAATGCACAGCAGCGCGAAAAACGGCAGAATCCTCTTTACCCGCTTTGCGTAAAATTTTGCAGGCGTAATCTGTGCGCTTGCGATTTTTTCATAGTAACCGCAGCACAGCGAAAACGCGCTTACTATCATAAACAGGTAAACAAATTCGCCGAACTGAGCAATTATTCTGTTTGCAACAAAGCCTTTCAGCTCAAACCCGTTGAGCATAACGTGCATCAGCACAATGCCGATTGCGGCATAGCCGCGCAAGCCGTCAAGACCGTTGTACCGTCTGTTTTCCATAACTCACTCTGTGTAAATTTTCATCAGTTTTTCGCAGTATGTTTCAAGCGTGTCAAAGCCTGCGTCACGGCAGTTTTTGCTCATCTCGTCAGACTTTTCAAGCACCTCGTTTATAGCGCGCTCAAAGTCGGCGCTGTCGCCGCGTTTAAACAGCACGCCTGTTTTGCCGTTTTCAATAAGCTCGGGTATACCGCCGATATTTGAGCCCACAACGGGCGTGCCAAGCGCAATACTTTCCATAACGGAAAACGGGCAGTTTTCCGTGCAGATGCTCGGGCATACGGTGCAGGCTGCGCCGGCAATAATCTCTGCAAGCTCATCGCCGCTTTTAAAGCCGATGTTTTCAATATGCTCTGCGGCGTTGATTTGCTCTTCAAACTCGCCGCTGCCTGCCGCAACAAAGTTCACGCCCTTTGTTTCAAGCAGCGTTTCAACACCCTTTTCCTTGCCGTATCTGCCAAAGTACAAAACGTAGCCCTTTTTCTCGGCGTTATCCACCTTCGGCACGTCCACAAAGTTGTGCAGCACGGTGGTTTTGTCTTTTAGCAGGCTGTAGGTGTCAAGCTTATTTTTCATAAACTCGCTGCAGCAGATAATCGCGTCAATGTATTTGTAAGTGCCAAGTCGCCTGTACAGCATTGCCTCCGCAGTGCCTATAACACTTTTCGCCTTGGAACCGTGTATGCAGTTGTGCTTTGCACAGTTTGTAAATTTGCCGCCAAGGCATCTGTCGCAAAGCTGCTCGTCGGAATCAAACATCAGGTGATTCGGGCAAACAAGCTGTCCGTCGTGCGCGGTGTAAACGATTTTTACCTTTTTGCCCGCGCTCTTTTTGTAATCGTCAGCCGCGTAAAGGATACTCGGCGTAAGCTGGTAGTTAAAGTTGTTAATATGTATAATGTCGGGCTTAAAGTCGTCAAGCACAAGCTTCATCTTGCGCTTTGCCTCGGCGGAATAAATCGTCTTAACAGGATAGGTCAGCTTTTTCAGCACGCTGCCGCCGTGGAAGTCCATATTCACGGTGTACTGCTCTGCGCTGTTTCCAACGCATCTGTCCTCGTGCTCCATGCCGAAGTACTGCACCTCGTGGCCGAGCGCCTGCAGCTGCTCACCGAGCTTAAAAATATATGTTTCCGAACCGCCGTTTGGGTGCAGAAATTTGTTTACTATCAAAATTTTCATTTCAACAGTTCCTCGTATAATCCAAGAGTTTTAAGCGTAACGTCCTGCCAGTTGTATTTGCTGCAGATGTAATCTGCGCTTGCGCTTTTGAGCGCGGCTAATTTTTCGCCATCTTTAAGCAGGGCGGCAAGTGTTTTTGCAAGGTCGTTTACATCGCTTTTCTTAAAGTAAACTGCGTTTTCGCAGCAGACCTCCGTACATTCCGGAATATCGGATGTAAGGCAGGCGTTGCCGTAGCTCATAGCCTCAAGCAGGCTTATCGGCATACCCTCAAGGTCGCTCGGCAGGCAGTAGATAAGCGCGTTGGAATAAAGCTCGTCCAGCTCGTTGCCCTGAACAAAGCCTGTAAAAATTATGCGCTCGTCGCTACTTGCCTGTTCTTTTATTTCACGCTCGTAGTCGCTCGTGTGGCTTGCGCCGCCTGCGATAACAAGCTTAACGTCTGTGTCAATGTTCTTGTACGCCTCAATCAGGTAGTGCAAACCTTTTTCGGGCACAAGCCTGCCGAGGAAAAGAACGTATCCGTCCTTGCCAATACCGTACTTCTCTTTAATAATATTCGCTTCAAGCGTCTTTGGTCTTGATATGCCGTTTGGTATAAACACGGTTTCCCTGCCGTAGGTGTCAAGAAAATACTGCCGCACATTTTCGGAAAGAACTATAACCCTGTCTGCGTGCTTTGCAGCAGTTTTTTCGCCGAACTTAAGGAACTTCGTGGCAAATCCGCCCCACTTGGAACGCTGCCAGTCAAGCCCGTGTATAGTCGCCACGCACTTTTTGCCGCACAGTTTTGCAAGCAGCATCATCGAGCACGGTCCCTCTGCGTGGAAATGTATAACGTCGTACCTGCCGAACACTGCGCGCATAGTTGCAAACGCGCTGTAGATAATCGCGTTAAACTTGGCGTTGTCCGGCGTGGGAATCCACTTGATTTTTACGCCCTGCCACTCTTTTAATTTGTCGTCAAACGCTTCGCCTGCAATGTGCCGGCTTTTGCGGTTATATGCGGTCACGCTGTTGCCGAGCGCCGCCATACGGCTTGAAAGCTCGCCCACAACAATCTCAACCCCGCCTTCGCGAGATGGTATTCTTTTGTGACCTATCATAGCAATTTTCATTTGCTTATCTTGCCCCTCTGTGTGTTAAAACTACTATTACTGTTTTAAGCAGAATCTGTATATCCAAACGGATTGACCACTCGTCTATGTAGCGGAAGTCGAGCTTAACAACCTCCTCAAAATCAGTGATTTCGCTTCTGCCGTTTACCTGCCACATACCCGTAATGCCGGGGCGCATGGATAACCTGCGCTTGTGGCGGCTTTCATATTTTCTAAACTCGTCAACCGTCGGCGGACGAGTGCCAACAAGGCTCATATCGCCTTTAAGCACGTTAAAAAACTGCGGCAGCTCGTCAATGCTGTACTTCCTGATGACCTTGCCCACGTTTGTAATACGCGGGTCGTTTTCCATCTTGAACATAAAGCCGTCCATCTCGTTTTGCTTAAGGTATTCCGCCTTGCGCTCTTCCGCGTCAACGTACATCGAGCGGATTTTGTAGATGTTAAACGGTCTGCCGTTCCTGCCTATACGCGTCTGCTTAAAGATTATCGGCCCCGGCGATTCCTTTTTCAGCGGAATCGCAACTATCGCAATTATCGGCAGCGATAAAATACTGCCTATAAGCCCCAGCACAATATCCGCAATGCGCTTTATTGCAAGCTGCGCGGTGCTGTGCTGCGTTGCAGCAAAGGTCGCCATCGGATAGCCTGCGTACACGCGGCAGTTGATGTTGTTGAACTTGCTCTCGTCAAGCATTTTTGAAAGTCGCGGAATATTGAGGTGTACGGTTATTCCCATATCCTCAAGTTCCTCAACGATTTCCTGTATAAATTCGGTGTCCTGCTCGTTGATGTTGATAAACACCTCGTCAAGCGGTGCGGAACGTATCCATTCCATATAATCCGCGCCGGAAGATATTACGGGAATGTCGCAAAAGCTTTTTGGATATTCCTTCTTCTGCGTGAGCACGGCAGCGCTTCCGTTAATCTCATCTTCCATTTCACTGCGGCGGTGACCTATAACCTCGTCAACAAGCACCACGCCCGTAACCTTGAGCGTCCAGTCGTTCAGGATACCGCTTATAAACTCCTCCGCAATGTCGCTTGTGGTAATAACGCCTGCAATGGACGCCGTCTTGCTGTGGGTGAAAAAGCCCGTTATCCACCGTTTGAGGAAATACCTTTCGGGGAACAGCAGCACAATGTAAATCAGGTATCCCGCAAGCAGCATATATCGCGATTCAAGCACGCGGCTCTTAAGTAATACAAGCACCGTCAGCAGCATAAAATATGTCAGCGTTGCGTTGCGTATAAGCGATACTGTTTCGTGCGAGCGGTTGCGCTGCGTTATGTCAATTCTTGAATAAAATCCCGTAAACACAACGGTGTAGGTTACAACAAGCACAAATATGTACTGGTACCACACGTTGGCAGGGTAGTCGGCAATTTTTACATAAACATAGTGAAACGCAACATAAGATATTATGTTTGCAATTATAAGGCAGGCAAGGTCGGCAAGATATTCAAGCCTGAACTGAACCTTTCCCTTTTTTTCCATTGTTTATCACCTGAATAATAATAGTTTGAGGTAATGCCTCAATCTGCCTTACGGCAGCAGCCCCCTTGTAAAAAGGGGGACAATGCTAATCAGTATTTGTAATTATAATTATAGTCGTAGTTGTAATTATAATTGTACCTGCGGTAGTAGGAATAGTACTTCTTCTTATCGCTGCTAACGTCGTTGATAATAAAGCCAAGCACGTTTGCGTCAATCTGGTCAAGCGTTGCAACGGTTGTCTTAACGTCGTTGATGTTGGTTGTGTCGGTCTTAATAATCAGCACGTAGCCCGTTACCTTCTGCGCAAACAGCGTGGAGTCGGTAACAATGTTAATCGGCGGCGTGTCAATAAACACGCAGTCGTAGTGGTCCTTAACAAAGCTCAGCAGCTTGTCCATACGGCTTGAGGAAAGTAGCTCCGCAGGGTTCGGCGGAATTTTGCCTGCCGTGAGTACGGACAGATTTTCAATCGGTGTCTTGGATACGGAAATGCTGTCCGTCAGCCCTGCCAGAATTTCCGACAGTCCGTTTTTAACGGGGATGGAAAACATTCTGTGCATCGTGGGGTTACGCATATCGGAGTCGATAACAAGCGTCTTTTTGCCCATCTGCGCAAAGCTGATTGCAAGGTTGATTGTGTTAATCGTCTTGCCGTTGTTAGCCGTGGGGCTTGTTATAACGAACACGGGGCATTTTTCGCCCTGCTGTATAAACATAAGGTTTGTGCGGATTGAGTTGTACGCCTCTTTTACCTGGAACGAGGAATCTGCGCTCAGGATTTTGCTTGGGTCTGCGCGGTTAAAGCCGTTGTTTTCAGCCAGTTTTCTGCGCTTATTTCGCTTTGTCATTAGATACATCTCCTTTCGCACTCTGAATATTCTTTAACAGGGATTCGCTCGGCTGCGGCATAACCTCCGCAATTTCGGGCTCGCCCTTCTTTGCACCGTATTTGCCCGACTCGTTTGCGCTGTTAAGGCGCGGAATAGTACCGAGTACGGGTATATCAAACTCGCGCTCAAGGTCTTTTGACTCGGTGATTGACGTGTCAAATATCTCGTAGATAAAGAAGCATGCGAACGACAGCACAAGACCTGCGAGCAGTCCGAGCATTATGTTGCGCTTAAGGTTCGGCGACGATGGCTTTTGCGGCACCTTTGCGTAGTCGATTACCTTGATACCGCCGCCCTCAACTATTTTTACAATCTCGTCGGGGGCGATGCGCGCAACCGCGTTTGCAATTTTTTCCGCCGTGTTGGCGTCGGGATGCCGCACTGTAACGGTAAACGCCTGTATACCCTCAACCGCGCCTGCGGAAATGGAATCCTTAATCTCGTTGGTCGAGTTAATCTGCAGTTCCTTTGCAACCTTATCAACAACCGTGTCGCTCTTGATAATGTAAACGTAAAGCTCTGCAAGCTTTTCCGCGGCGTTCATCTCGTCGCCCGTCACGCTCGACGAAGTGTTAATCGTGTTCGTCGTGCTTTTTGCGTAAAATTTAACGGTGGCTGTATAAGTAGGCGTAATAAAGAGCTGCGTAAACGCGCCCGACAGCACACCGCCTAAAATAGTGATGAGAACAATGTATATAACCTTGTTCCTCATCATATACATAATTTTCCTCAAATCAATTTCGATTTCTCTGTTTTCGTTCATCGTAATCCTCCTCGTATAAAAGTAGGCGTAAAGATACATAATGTATTATAACAACTCTAATCTTTAAAGTCAATTATAATTTGTATATTATAATAAAATACCAATTCTTGCGGGAATTGGTATTTCAGTTAGCAGTCTTGCTATATAAATGGGCGTGGGCGGAGCCCACCCTACAACCGAAAACTGAAAACCGAAAACTGAAAACTGAAATCTGAAAACTAAAAAGGCAACCCTCAGGTTGCCTTTTACTCTACTTAGCTATATCAGATGTTCTGCTTTCGCGGATGATGTTAACCTTAATCTGTCCGGGATAATCCATCTCGTCCTCAATGCGCTTAACAATCTCTCGTGCTACAAGCGGCATCTTCTTGTCGTCAATAATTTCAGGCTTAACCATAACGCGAACCTCTCTGCCTGCCTGGATAGCGTATGCCTTTTCAACGCCGTTAAAGCTGGTAGAAATCTCCTCAAGCTGCTGAAGGCGCTTGATGTAGTTCTCGATATTCTCACGTCTTGCGCCCGGTCTTGCAGCGGAAACTGCGTCAGCCGCCTGCACAAGCGCTGCAACAACAGTCTTGCACTCAACGTCGCCGTGGTGCGCCTGGATTGCGTGAACAATAGCCTCATTTTCCTTGTACTTGCGCGCATATTCCACGCCAAGTGCAATGTGTCCGCCTTCCATCTCGTGGTCAACAGCCTTACCAATATCGTGCAGCAAGCCTGCGCGGCGTGCCTGCTTCTCGTCAACGCCGAGCTCGGCAGCCATAAGACCTGCGATATACGATACCTCAAGCGAGTGCTTGAGCACGCTCTGACCGTAGGATGTGCGGTATTTGAGTTTGCCGAGCAGCTTGACAAGCTCGGGGTGAATGGAGCCGCAGTTTGCGCTGATAACAGCCTTTTCGCCCTCTGCCTTAACGGTCTGCTCAACCTCTTTTTTAGCCTTTTCGTACATTTCCTCAATTCTGGTCGGGTGGATTCTGCCGTCCTGAATGAGTTTTTCAAGCGTCAGCCTTGCGATTTCACGCCTTACGGGGTCAAACGCGCTGACAGTAATTGCTTCGGGCGTGTCGTCAATAATAAGCTCTGCGCCCGTAATCTGTTCGATAGAGCGGATGTTGCGTCCCTCTCTGCCGATGATGCGTCCCTTCATATCGTCTGAAGGAAGCGATACAACATAAACTGTGGTTTCTGCTGTGTGGTCAGCCGCACAGCGCTGAATAGCGGTGCCTATGATTTCCCTTGCCAGAACGTCGCTCTGGTCACGAATCATCTGCTCGTATTCAAGAATACGCTTGCTCTTTTCAACGTCAAGCTCTGCCTCAAGGGACTGCATAAGCTGCTTTTTAGCCTCCTCTTGCGACAGACCTGATATTCTTTCAAGCATATCAAACTGGCTTTTCTTGATGCCATCGATTTCAAGTAGTTTGTCATCAACTTGCTTAAGCTTTTCGCTTAAATGTTCACTTTTTGATTCAAGATTATCAGCGCGTTTATCAAGATATTCTTCACGCTGATTAAGTCTTTTTTCCTGGCGCTGAACTTCATTACGTCTTTCGCGTATTTCCTTATCAGCGTCGGAACGAAGCTTGTGGATTTCGTCACGTGCTTCAAGCAAACGCGACTTCTTTGTTTTTTCCGCCTCGGATAAAGCGTCGTTAATAATTTGTGTGGCTTTGTTTTTTGCATTTTCGGTATCTTTTTCAATCTTCTTTGTCTGCAGAATCATACCTGCAAGCACACCGAGCATACAAAATACAACGGCACATACAACTGCAATAATAATTGCAACAGTAATACTCAACATCAATAGCACCTCCTTCTGTTTAGATTTTTACACATTGTTTCGATAAAATTTCATCAGAAAAGGTACAGTTTTATGCAATTTCAAAGTCCTGTACGCCGCGTTTTTGCAAACAAAAAACACTTCGGCATATAGAATTTCCTAATTATATTACAACAATATCTTGTACTTGTCAAGGAAATACCACCACAGATTGCAGCATATTTACAAATTAGTAACAATTTTATTACGCCCTGCACAGCCGCAGGGCAAAAAAACTATTGACTTTAACACTTTTATGTGCTAAACTGTGTCTTGCAATCAAAAAGAAATTTTTAAAGGAGATTTTACTAATGAATAAGATTGTCAAAAAAGTACTCGGTATCGGCTTATCCGTAGCACTTGTAGGCGGCATGTTTGCAGCTTGCTCAGGCGGCAACGGTGGCGAAACCAACACAGACGCAAAAACCTGGAAAGTAGGTATCTGCCAGCTCGTACAGCACGAAGCTCTTGACGCGGCTACAAAAGGCTTTAAGGACGAGCTCACAAAGCGTGCAGAGGCAGACGGCAACAAGATTGAATTCAACGAGCAGAACGCTGCAGGCGACTCTGCTACCTGCGCAACAATCACAAACGGTTTTGTAGCAGACGGCGTTGACCTCATCATGGCAAATGCAACACCTGCACTTCAGGCAGCATCACAGTCAACAACAGAAATTCCGATCGTTGCCACATCAGTAACAGACTTCGCTTCAGCTCTTGAGATTGATTCAAAAGACTGGACAGGCAAGTCAGGCATCAACGTAACAGGTACTTCCGACCTTGCACCTCTTTCAGAGCAGGCTGCAATGTTCAAGGACCTCGCACCGGAAGCAAAGACAATCGGTATCGTTTACTGCTCAGCAGAGGCTAACTCTGTTTACCAGGCAAAGGAAGTTGCTAAAGAACTCAAAGCACTCGGTCTTGAGTCACAGGAATTCTCCGCAGCTGACACAAACGAAATTGCTTCTGTAGTACAGAACGCTTGTGATAAGTGCGACGCACTCTACATTCCTACAGATAACACAATGGCATCTGCAACAGGTACAATCGAGCCTATCGTTGCAAAGGCTAAGAAGGTTGTAATCGCAGGTGAAGAGGGTATCTGCAAGGGTTGCGGTCTTGCAACACTTTCAATCAGCTACGAGGCTATCGGCCGCAATGCAGGTAAGATGGCTTACGAAATCCTTAAGGACGGCAAGAACCCTGCAGAAATGGATATCGCAGTTCCTACTAAGGACGACGTTATCTACAAGATTGTTCCTTCAAGAGCAAAGGATCTCGGCATCACAGCACCTGAAGGCTACGAAGAGCTTTCAACAGAAGAAGCTGCTGAATAATTAATTCACACACCGAAAGCCGTCCGATGGGCGGCTTTTTTGTGTGGTATTATAGTTTTAAGTGTTGAGTGTTAAGCTTTAGGTTACTCGCTGCGCTCGTACAATTAACGGTTCGTTGCGGACGCCAACCACTGCGAACTTGTACGAATGAGCAACTGTAGGGGCTGGCATCCCTGACAGCCCGCATTATAATCAGGTGTGGACAAAGTCCACCCGACAACTGAAAACTGAAAACGGAATACTGAAAACTGTAACAAATTTTTCTTGACCTTTTAGTATTTTTTTGATATTCTATATATTACTGATTTTTTAAATATATTTATAAACATATTTAAGGAGAATATTATGAGCGGATTTTTGGCAGCACTGCCGGGTGCCGCTGCCCAGGGTATTATCTGGGGTATTATGGCAATCGGCGTGTATATCACATTCAGGGTGCTCGACGTAGCCGACCTTACGGTTGACGGCACTATGGGCACCGGCGGCGCAGTAGTTGTGCTGTGTATGGTAAACGGAATGCCTGTTTACCTTGCAATGCTTATCGCTTTTGTTGCGGGCTGTATTGCAGGCTTTGTAACGGGCGTGTTCCACACAAAGTTCGGCATACCCGCCATCCTTGCAGGTATCCTTACGCAGCTTTCGCTGTACTCGGTTAACCTGCGCATACTCGGCGGCAAGGCAAACCAGCCGCTTAGCTCGCGTAACTATAAACTGCTTTTCTCACTTGGCGAAATTCCTAAGTCGCTTATCATCGGCGCAATCTTTGTTGCCGTAGTAATTGCAGCGCTTTACTGGTTCTTCGGCACAGAGCTCGGCCACGGCATCCGTGCAACGGGTAATAACGAGGCTATGGCTCGCGCCAACGGTATTAATACCGACAGGAACAAGGTGCTCGGTCTTATCCTTTCAAACGGTATCGTTGCACTTTCGGGCGCAATGCTCACACAGTTCCAGGGCTACGCAGACGTAAATATGGGACGTGGCGCAATCGTTATCGGTCTTGCAGCGGTTATTATCGGCGAGGTTATCTTCGGCAAAATCTTCAAGAACTTCGCGCTCAAGCTGCTTGCAGTTACAGTCGGCGGTGTTGTTTACTATGCGGTTATCACGCTCGTACTTCGTCTTGGTCTTAACGCAAACGACCTCAAGCTGTTCACAGCGCTCGTCGTTGCACTCTTCCTCGGCGTTCCTTATTGGAAAAACAAGGTTGCCGCAAAGAATGTCAAGGTAAAGGAGGTTAAGGAATAATGCTTGAAATTAAGAATGTTCACAAAACCTTCAACCCCGGTACTATTAACGAAAAAAAGGCGCTCAGCGGTATTGACCTCACTCTTAACGAGGGCGATTTCGTAACCGTTATAGGCGGTAACGGCGCAGGTAAATCCACAATGCTCAATATGGTTGCAGGCGTTTATCCCGTTGACTGCGGCAGCATTATTATCGACGGCGTTGACGTTACAAAGCTTCCCGAGCACAAAAGGGCAAAATACATCGGCAGAGTTTTCCAGGACCCGATGACGGGCACCGCTGCCGATATGCAGATAATTGAAAATCTTGCGCTTGCTTCGCGCAGAGGTCAGCACAGGGGACTTGCACCGGGCGTGCGCAGTAAAGAGAGAGCGCAGCTAAAAGAGATGCTTGCTCACCTCGATCTCGGTCTTGAGGACAGACTCACATCAAAGGTAGGTCTGCTTTCGGGCGGTCAGCGCCAGGCAATCACGCTACTTATGGCAACGCTCAAAAAGCCGAAGCTGCTTCTGCTCGACGAGCACACAGCGGCTCTCGACCCCAAAACCGCAAAAAAGGTGCTTGACCTTACGGAAAAAATCGTAAGCGAAAATAACCTTACAACCATTATGATTACCCACAATATGCGCGACGCGATTAACATCGGTAACCGTCTGATTATGATGAACGACGGTAAGATTATCTACGATGTTTCGGGCGAAGAGAAGAAAAGTCTTCACAAGTCCGACCTGCTTGAAAAGTTCAAGACAGGCGCCGGCGCAGACCTTGAAAACGACAGAATGCTTTTAGCAGAATAAAAAAACCCGCTTGGGGCACCCTGCATAAATAGGGTTAGGTTTTGGCTTTGTCATTTTGCCCCTATAGACATTAAAAACCGCCTGAATACGCGAGTATGCAGGCGGTTTTGTAATCCCTTTATGACCTAAAATTACTTTGCCAAAACTGCTTCGCACCCAAAAATGAGCATATTTTTTGTTAGAACAAAGCACAAAATCACCGTAAG